>JAZKHC010000010.1:0-12959 GCA_040385605.1 Pseudomonadota bacterium | reverse complement strand
CCTTCCGGGCCTGGCGGGGTTCACGGCTTGCAAACGCGAAGGGCCGACGCGAATCACCGATATTGTCTCACGGCTTTCGCAGCGGGCGCACCCCAATTCAGCCAAGGTTTGTAAAGCCCGCTTTACCTTAACGCCGGTAGAACCATGCCCGCCGTTCATGGTCAACTGCCGCAACAGTCTTTCCATTCAGCCCGCCATTTTTCGCAAGGATTGCCGTGCGCGCCAAACCGCTTGTCTCCATCGTGCTCATCGCCGCGCTCGGCGGTGGCTACTACTACTGGCAGCAGCAGCGCGCAGCCAACAAAGCGCAGCCGCCGCGCAGCCGTGCGGTGACGGTGGAGATGGCAGAAGCCCGCCTCGGCGACGCGCCCGTGCAGCTCTCGGCCATCGGCCAGATCGTCAGCAGCCACAGCGTCGCCATCCGCCCGCAGGTGAGCGGCACCTTGCTGAAGGTGTTCTTCAAGGAAGGCGATGCGGTGAAGGCCGGCGACAAATTGTTCGAGATCGACTCCGCCCCCTATCGCGCCGAACTCGCGCAGGCGCAGGCGCAGGTGGCGAGTGGGCGGGCGGCGGTGATCGCTGCCGAAACGCAGGAAAAGCGCCTGCTGCCGCTCGCCGACAAGGGCTATGTCACGCCGCAGGAAGTACTCGATGCCAAGGCCGCCGCCGAGCAGGCGCGCGCTGCGGTACAGGTGGCGCAGGCAACGATCAGTGCTGCACAGGTCAACGTCGGCCGCGCCATCATCCGTGCTCCTATCTCTGGCCGCACCGGCGCGCTGGCCGTGAAGAGCGGCAACCTCGTCACTGCCAACGAGGTCACCCCGCTGGTCACCATCAATCAGCTGCAACCCGTGCAGGCCGAGTTCACGGTGCCGCAGAGCCAGCTCGCTGCCTTGCAGCAGGCGATGTCGAACGGCCCCGTCAAGATCAGCGTCAGCGCCCAGACCGGCGGCGCGGCGCTCGCCGAGGGGCGCGTGCTGTTCATCGATAACGTCATCGACGCCACCACCGGCACCGCCAAGGTGAAGGCCGAGTTCGACAACGCCGACGAGAAGCTCTGGCCGGGGACGTTCGTGAGCTTCACTGCCACCCTCGCCACCGAGAGCAACCGCGTGCTGGTGCCGGAACTCGCCGTGCAGCCGGGCGCCGAGGGCAGCTTCGTGTATGTCGTCGATGCCGAGGGCAAGGCACAGCTCAACCCGGTGAAGGTGGCGCGCCAGCTGGGTGCTGAAGTGGTGATTGCCGAGGGCCTGAAGGGTGGCGAGAAGATCATCGGCCGTGCGCCGCGCGACCTCAAACCCGGTGCCGCCGTGCAGGTCGCAGGTGCAAAGCCTGCTCAAGGTGAAGGTGCTGCGAAAAAGGCCGCCGCGCCATGAAGGGCCTAAAGCCGGGCGAATCGATCAGCTTCTCGGAGCTGTTCATCCAGCGCCCCGTCGCCACCACCATCCTCATGCTGGCGCTGGTGCTGTTTGGTGCGGCGGCCTACTTCAAGCTGCCGGTGGCGGAGCTGCCCAACGTCGATTTCCCCAGCATCAGTGTCAACGCCAGCCTGCCGGGGGCCGACCCGGAGACGATGGCGGCGACGGTCGCAACACCCTTGGAACGCGCCTTCACGCAGATCCCCGGCCTCGATGTGATGACCTCGTCGAGCGGCACCGGCTCGACCCAGATCAGCCTCACCTTCGCGCTCGACCGCGATGTGGATAGCGCCACGCTCGACGTGCAGAACGCCATCGCGCAAACGGTGCGGCAGCTGCCTTCCGCCCTGCCCAACCCGCCGACGCTGCGCAAGGTGAACCCGGCGGATGCACCCATCATGTTCATGGCGCTCTCGGCCACTTCGGTGCCGATGACCACGCTCAACGACTTCGCCGAGACGCGTATCGCCGACAGCCTCTCGCGCATCGAGGGCGTGGCACAGGTGAGCGTGTTCGGCAGCAAGCGCTACGCCGCGCGCCTCTACGTGAACCCGCAGGCGCTCAGCGCGCGGGGTCTCTCCTTCATCCAGTTGCGCAACGCGATCTCGACTGGCAACAGCTACCAGCCCGGCGGCACGCTCTACGGCGCGCAGCGCAGCTACACGCTGGAGGCCGACGGCCAGCTGCGCAATGCGGCGGGCTACAACGATCTGGTGATTGCCGAAACCGAGGGCGTGCCGGTGCGCTTCCGCGATGTCGGCACCGCCATCGACAGCATCCAGAACGACAAGCAGAGTGCGAGCTACAACGGCCGCCCCGCCATCATCATCGCGGTGACGCGCCAGCCCGGCAGCAACACGGTGGAGATCGCCAAGGGCGTGCGCGCGGTGCTGGCCGAATTGGCCGAGGCTGGCCCCGGCGATACACGGATCGACATCACCTACGACCGCAGCGAGTTCATCGCCGAGTCGATCCACGAGGTGCAGTTCACGCTCATCCTCTCGATCTTTCTCGTCGTCGCGGTGATCTTTCTATTCCTACGCGACCCGCGCGCCACCATCATCTCCGCGCTCGCCCTGCCCGCGACCCTGCTCGGCACTTTCGGCGCGATGCAGCTGCTCGGCTTCTCGCTCGACAACCTCTCGCTGATGGCGCTCACGCTCTCGGTGGGCTTCGTGGTGGACGACGCCATCGTCGTGCTCGAAAACATCGCCCGCTACAAGGAGCAAGGCCTCACCGCGCGCGAAGCCGCCAGCAAGGGCAGCCGCGAGATCGGCTTCACCGTGGTGTCGATGACGATCTCGCTGGTTGCCGTGTTCATCCCCATCCTGTTCATGGGTGGCCTGATCGGGCGGCTGTTCTTCGAGTTCGCGGTGACGGTGTCGGTGGCGATTCTGCTCAGCGCCATCGTCTCGCTCACGCTGACGCCCATGCTCTGCGCGCGCTGGCTCAAGGATGGCGTCGAGGAACACGGTCGCGTCTATCTCTGGCTGGAGCGTCGCTTCGATGCGCTGCTGCATGGCTACGAACGCTCGCTGCGCTGGGCGCTCGGCCACAACACGCTGATGCTGCTCGCCTCGGTTGCCATTCTCATCGGCACCGTCTTCATGTTCCGCGTGGTACCGACCGGCTTCATCCCCGCACAAGACACCGGCGTGATCTTCGCCAACACGCGCGCGCCCGACGGTGTCACCTTCGAAGAGCTGCAAGTCTTGCAAGACAAGGCGGCTCAGGCCGTGCGCAGCAATCCCAATGTGGCAGGTGTGTTCTCGGCGGCGGGCAGTGGCGGTGGGGGTTCCTCCAACCCCACCGGCGGGCGCATGACCATCCGCCTGAAGCCCAGCAGCGAGCGCAGTGACAACGCCGATGCCGTGATCGCACAGCTGCGCAAGGCCACCGCCGTGGTACCGCAGTTGCAGACCTTCTTCAGCAACCCGCCTGCCATCCGCATCGGCGGCGGGCCGACCAACTCCAACTACCAATACGTGCTGCAAGGCGATGATCTCGACGTACTCGCCGCCGCCAGCGAACGCATGCTCACAGCCATGCGCGAAATCCCAGGCCTGCGCGATGCCAACAGCGACCTGCAACTCGCCAATCCGCAGATAGACCTCGACATCGACCGCGACAAGGCCGCAGCCTTGGGCGTGACCGTGGCCGACATCCAGAACACGCTCTACGCCGCCTATGGCGCGGCGCGCATCAGTACCATTTACAGCAACACCGCGCAGTACGACGTGCTGCTGCAAATGGCGCCCGAGTATCAGCTCAACATCAACGCGCTCAAGCTGCTCTACGTGCCCTCGTCATCGGGCCGCCTGGTGCCGATCGAGTCGGTGGCCGCCATCAAGCCCAGCGTCGGGCCGCTGTCGATCACCCACTACCAGCAGCTGCCTTCGGTCACTCTCTCGTTTGACCTCTTGCCGGGCGTGGCACTGGGCGATGTCACCAGCAAGATCGAAGACGCTGCGGCTGAAGCCTTGCAGGGCGAAGTCAGCGGCACCTTCGCGGGCACGGCCGAGACCTTCAAGGAAGCGACCGTCGATCTGCCAATCCTGCTCGTGTTTTCCATCCTCGTCATCTACATGGTGCTGGCGATCCTGTACGAGCACTTCGTGCATCCGCTCACCATCCTCACCTCGCTGCCGCTGGCCGCAATCGGTGCGCTCCTGGCACTCTGGGTGTTCGGCCTCGAACTCAACATCTTCAGCTTCGTGGGTCTGATTTTGCTCGTGGGCTTGGTGAAAAAGAACGGCATCATCATGGTCGACTTCGCCCTGCAAAAGCGCCGCGAGGGTGCGAGCGCCGAAGACGCGATGATGGAAGCCTGCCTGGTGCGTTTCCGCCCCATCACCATGACCACCCTCGCCGCCATTTTCGGCACCCTGCCAATTGCCTTGGCGCTGGGCGCAGGTGCGGAATCGCGTCAGCCACTGGGCATTGCGGTGGTAGGTGGGCTGCTCACCTCGCAGCTCTTGACGCTTTACTTCACGCCCGCGTTTTACATTGCGATGGAGAAACTGCTGGGGCGGTTTGAGGGCAAGAAGACTTCGAGTGCAGCTTTTGCGCCTTCACCTCAATCAGGGGAAGGCTAGCTGCTTGTCATTCCCGCGCAGGCGGGAATCCAGGTGTCTGTTGCGCTCGGTCGCACTGACGCGCTCTGCTGGCCGTGCACTGGCTTTGAGTGCGGTTTCGCCCTGTGGGCGACTCACTTTTCTTTGCTTCGCCAAAGAAAAGTAAGCAAAAGAAAGGCGACCCGATACGGTGGTGCTTCGCACTACCCTGCGATGCTCGGCTCAAAGGGGCGCTGCGGAACTCGCTTCGCTCAGACAGTCCTCGCGCACAGCCCCCTTCGAGCCTGCGCTTCTCGGCACCTCCCACGGGGCCCAACAGCACATCGCCAGCAACAGAAGAATCACAAGCCGAATCACCAGCCGCTACACGGCATTCGCTGCGCTCACTCTGGATTCCCGCATTCGCGGGAACGACGACATCTTGGTGAGCGCAAGGCGCGAATGCCGTTGATGTCGGGCCCATTAGGAGGCGCCGAGAAGCGCAGGGGCGAGGGGGTCTTTTGAGCGAGGATTGTCTGAGTGAGCGTCTTCATGCGAGCGAGTTCCGCAGCGCCCCTCGGCAGGAGCATCGCAGGGTAGTGCCGAAGGCACCGCCGGATCAGGGTGTGCTTTTCTTTGGTTACTTTCTTTTGCACAAGCAAAAGAAAGTAACTCGCCGAGAGGCGAAACCGCACTCAAAGCAAACGCACAGCCAACAGAGCGCCTCAGCGCGAAACGCTACAACCGCGTGGGCAGATGAAACCTGCCCACCCTACCCCGCTCATTGCGTGAACTCCGTTGGATTGTTGAGAAGACAAAACTCAGGCAGAAGCGCAACAACATTGCCGCCGCTGAGTGGCCTGAATCCAACAAGCACCTGACCGTCTCCGTGCTCAGCCTGCACGATGACTCCGGAAACTGATTGACCACTCTCTGCGTTTAACCAGACGGCGCAATGCGGCAGCGGCAAGTAATATGGAGCGCCACCGTGATCCTCGTGGTGCCGCAAATAGAAAACAGCGCGCCCAGCTTTTACATATGCTTCTGTAGCAAGGCGACCTGAAATGCATGGAACCGCCTGCCAAGCCGCAAGACTGATAGGCCCCCAGAGATCGTCTGACATGAGTGCTAACTCAGTTTAACCAATCGCGGCCGCGCCACATGCGCAAACCCATGCCCATGATGCAGCAGGTATTGCAGCCACTTGCTGAGCATGATGTTGCGACTCCACTGATCGTGCAGATAGGCATGGGCCTCGGCCTTGTTGCCATCTTGCGAGAGCCAGGGTGGGCGGCCGGTGTAGCGCAGCGTCTCGGCCACGCGGGCATCGCGGTAGACCTTGATCCAGAAATCCGGTGACAGGCGGATGCCCTCCGGTTCGCGGAACTCGTAGGTCAAGCGGAACTCGGTGGTGTAGGGCGAACGCTCGACCACCAGCAGGTGCAGCGGCAGGTCGGTGATGGACTTCGAGACCGCATGGTCGAACGGCAGCTCCAGCTCCGGGTTGAGCTGCTCCAGCAGGGCGAAGTTGCGCTCGTAGAGGTCGATGAGGTGCGCCAGCCGACGTGGAGTGGTGGAGGCTGGTGCGAGCTTTGGCAAGGTGGGGATATTCATGTGTGCCTAAGATATGCGACGACTACCCCTGCACTGCAAGCCCCGGACCATGCCGACACGCGAAATCAGCACCAAGCCTTACCCCGACCAGAAGTTCGGCACCGCTGGCCTGCGCAAAAAAGTGGCGGTGTTCCAGCAGCCGCATTACCTCGAAAATCTCTTGCAAGCTGTTTTTGATTGCGTGCCGGAGCTGCGCGGCAAGACCTTGGTGATCGGCGGCGATGGCCGCTTCCACAACCGCGCCGCGATCCAGACCGCGATTGCGATGGCCGCCGCCAATGGCGTGGCAAAGGTCATCGTCGGCCAGGGCGGCATCGTCTCCACACCTGCGGTCTCGCATCTAATCCGCTTGAAAGGTGCAGCGGGCGGCTTCGTGTTCAGCGCCAGCCACAACCCGGCGGGGCCGGATGGCGACTTCGGCGTGAAGTTCAATTTCGCCAACGGCGGCCAGGCGGGTGAGACGACGACGGATCGCATCTTTGCCCGCACGCGCGAGATCGCGGCGTACCGCATCAGTGACGGCGCGAAGATTGACCTCGACCGCCGTGGCATCTCGCGGGTGGATGACTGCGAGGTGGAGGTGATTGACGGCGTGGTCGACTACGCCGCCTTGATGCAAAAGCTCTTTGACTTCGAGCGCATGCGCGAGTGGCTCAAGCGCGGCGGGCGGGTGTGCTTCGACGCCATGCACGCGGTTACGGGACCGTATGCGCAGCGCATCCTGGTCGAGCAGCTGGGCGCACCCGCGACCAGCGTGCTCAATGCAACGCCGCTGGAGGACTTTGGCGGCGGCCACCCCGACCCGAACCTCGTCTACGCCAAGCATCTGCTGGACTTGTCGAACAGCGCAGCCTCTCCGGAGCTGCTTGCCGCCAGCGATGGCGACGGCGACCGCAACATGATTCTCGGCGCTGGCGTGTTCATCTCGCCGGGCGATTCGCTGGCGATGCTCGCCGCGCATCTGCACAAGCTGCCAGGCTACAAGGGCGGGATCGCGGGCATTGCCCGCTCCATGCCCACCTGCCGCGCGGCGGATGTGGTGGCCGCACACCTCAAGGTGCCCTGCTTCGAGACTCCGACCGGCTGGAAGTTTTTCTGCAACCTGCTCGACGCCGACCGCATCACGATCTGCGGCGAGGAGAGCTTTGGCACCGGCAGCACCCATGTGCGCGAGAAGGATGGTCTCTGGGCTGTGCTTGCATGGCTCAACGTACTGGCCGTAACGGGCAAGACCATGCTGGAGCTCGCCACCGCGCACTGGACGCAGCATGGGCGCCACTACTACCAGCGGCACGACTACGACGAGCTGCCGAGCGAGAAGGCCTTGGCCGTGATGGAGGGCCTCAAAGGCCAGTTCGCCACCCTGCCCGCCCAAAAGCTTGGCGAGTGGACGGTGACAGAAGCCGATGAGTTTGCCTACGACGATCCCATCGACGGCAGTCGCGCCAGCGCGCAGGGTCTGCGTGTGGTGTTCGGTGATGCGGCGCGCCTGATCGTGCGGCTCTCGGGCACCGGCACCAAGGGTGCGACACTCAGGGTGTACTTCGAGCGGTACGAACGCGATGCCGACAAGCTGGCGATGAGCACCCGCGAGGCGCTGAACCCGCTGGTGCTGGTGGCGGAGAAGCTGCTGCGGCTGGCCGAACTCACCGGCCGCAAGGGGCCTGATGTAGTGACTTGATCGTCCTGGGTTAAAGACCCAAGCACAAAAAAACCGCCCCGCAATAGCGGGGCGGTTCTAATTACAGTTCAACCAATTACTGCTTGGTGACCTTGAACTCGACGCGGCGGTTCTCGGCACGGCCATCGACGGTCTTGTTGCTGGCAATCGGCTGGGCTTCGCCCATGCCAATCGACTCGATGCGGCTACCTTCAACACCACCTTCCAGCAGGTAGGCCCGGGCTGCGGCTGCACGCTGCTTGGAGAGCTTGAGATTGTAGGCATCGCTACCCACGGCATCGGTATGACCTTCGATCAGCAGGCTCATCGTCGGCTGACCGCGCAGGCCTTCCGTCACCTTGTCGAGCGAGGCCTTGGCGGCCGGTGTCAGGGTGGCTTTGTTGAACTCGAAGTTGATGTCGCGCAGCACGATCTTGGCTTCCTTGATCGCGCAGCCACGCTCATCCACCTTCAAGCCGAACGGGGTTCCCGGGCAGGCATCAAACTGGTCGAGCACACCGTCGCGGTCGGTATCAACCGGCGGCGGCGGGGGCGGCGGGGGGCAGCCAACGCTGTTGACGATGGTGCCAGGCACGGTGCCAGGGCACTGGTCGATGCTGTCGGGCACGCCATCGCCATCGGTGTCGCTGGGCGGCGGCGGCGGCGGGGGCACCGGCGGAGCGGGCTGCGCAATCACCGGATCGGGACCAAAGGCCACCTGCAGGCCGGCGCTAATGCGCGTATCCCACAGCCGGCTGCGGCCAGCGATCAGCTCGTTGTCATGGACGCGATAACGCTTGGCATCGACGCGCAGCGAGACCAGACCGTCGTCGGTCAGGTCCGCGAGAAAACCACCGCCTGCGTTGATGAAGGTGTAGCCGCGCTCGGGGCCGTTGCGGTCCTCATACTGCGCACCGCTGCCGATCAGCAAAAAGGGTGCGAAGCCTTTTTCACGCTTGAAGGGATAAATGGCGAGGTCGAGGCCCGCACCCCACTGCTTGTCGAAACTGTTGGTGTCGTTGTCCATGCGCAGGCCGAACAGATTGAGTTCGGTTGCGAGGTACTCGCCCGCTGGCAGGCCGAGCAGCAGGGTGGCACCGTAGCCTTCCTTGTTGTTGCGCAGATTGTCTGCATCAACGAAGGTCCCTTGCAGGCCGTAATAGGGCTGACCGTTGGCAGCGATCGCGGCTTGCGCGGCTCCCGCCAAGACGGCAGCTACCATGAGCTTGGTTTTCATTTTGTGTCTTCCTGTATGTGAGTTTGGGCAAAGCACTGCTGCTACTGCTGGCATCCGGAGGTGTCTGTATGTTCAGCTGCCTGCGAATAAAAGTCATCCTGAACAGAAGCTCTGAACTCGGGCTGAACTTGACGGCCAATCAGCTTGTGGGGATTTGGGCAAGCTCTGAATAGGTCATTCCAACCCGTCTGCATGCTCTGGCACCCACGCCATCGCGCAAGGCTAGACGCAGCAGCGGGCCGAGCTGTTTCAGCGTAAGCGCGGCGGCCTGGTGGCGCGCCCGCTGAACCCTTCCCCAGCCCAGCCGCGTACTGGCCCAGGGCGGCAGTAGCGTCGCGCCAGCACCCAGAAACAGCTCCCGCGCCGGGCCCGCGAGCGGGATCGGAAGGCGGATTGCCGCCAGCACCTCCAGCACTGCGGCGGAGCGTTCGCTGAACTCAAGATCAGCTTGCACTGCCTCGAAATACTGCTGCATCCCGCGCTGCGATACCGGCACTTTTCTGGCCCCCAGGGCGCGCGCGATCACTGCCGTCTCGGTGTAGTACCGGTCCTGCACCACAGCGGGCAGTGAGACGCCGCGGTAGAACTGGTAGCCCGCGATGAAGCTCGCCACCTCTGTGCAATGCACCCAGGTCAGCAGATCGGGATTCATCGCCGAATACCGCTGACCATCGGGCGTAGCGCCACGCACCTTACGGTGAATGCCACGCACCATTGCAATCAACCGTTGCGCCTCGGACGTTGGCGCATAGGTGGTGCCGGCGACGAAGGCGGTGGTGCGGCGCAGTCGGCCGAGGATGTCGGTGCGAAACGTCGAATGATCCCAAACCCCGGCCAGCGCACGCGGATGTAGCGTTTGCAGCATGAGCGCAGCCACACCGCCCGCCATCATGCCGGGAAAGTCGGCGTGGATGCGCCAGGTGACGGAGGCTGGCCCAAACAAGCCCGCATCACCGAGCGGCGCGTCATAGTTGATCGGCGTACCGTTGTCGCGTTGGAGAACGCCGACGATCCAATCACGCAGGGCGTGCTGCACGGGAGTGGTCAGGGCAAGCAGTTTCGACATGCGCCCAGTGTGCCGCAAGCGCGCGCTTTGCTGGCATTCTTGCAGCATGGAAAAACCCACTACCACTGTCGCCGCGCGCTCGCCCATCCGCCCGCTGGACTGGCTGATGCTGGTGCTCGCCCTCGTCTCGATCGGCCTCTTGTGCTGGGAAACCTGGGGCGACGTCACCGAGGCACAGCGCGAGTGGGTGTTTCGCGCGGACTATGTGATCTGCGCGCTGTTCGCCATCGAGTTTATCTGGCGCTGGCGTGCGGGGGGCTTCACGCGCACTTTCGTCTGGCGCAACTGGTACGAGGTGCTGGGCATGATCCCGGTCGCGCACCCGGCCATTCGAGGCTTCCGGCTGTTCCGCGTCATTCGCATCGTGATTCTGCTGGCCCGCTTCGGCATGGCGACCGACCGCGCGATGGGGCGTGGCTTCACCTACGCGCTGGTCAATCGCGTCGGCGAGCAGGTCGCCGCAGCCATCAGCCGGCCGGTGACGCTGGCAGTGCTCGACGAGGTCGTGGAGGTGCTGAAGCAGGGCCATTACACCAAGAACATCGCTCGCGCGCTGGACGAGAACCGCGACGAGCTGCGCGCGATGGCGCTGGAGAAGATCGCGGCTGATCCAGAGATGCGCCGCTTCAAGCGCGTTCCCTTCTTCGACGACATCATCGCGGCCACCGTCGAGTCGGTACTGCGCGTCATGAGCGACCTGCTCAACGACCCGCGCACCGATGAGTTCGTGGCCGACGTGCTGCGCGAGAACATCGCGCAGATCCGGTCTGCGGTTCGTGACAACCGCAACCCGGTGCCGCACACGTCGACTAACTGAGCAGAATCTTCGGCTGCTCGCTCAGGCCATCGAGGATCAGCTTGTTGAGCCGCTTCACGAAGCTCGCCGGGTCATCCAGCGTGCCGCCTTCGGCCAGTACGGCCTGGTCATGCAATAGGCTTGCGAGATCGGCGAAGGCCGACTCGTCGCTGGTGTCCTTGAGGCGCTGCACCAGCGGGTGGCTAGCGTTGATCTCGAATACCGGCTGGCTGCCAAACGGTGAGGCTTGCCCTGCGGCCTTCATCATCCGCTCCATGCGAAGGCTCATGCCGTATTCGCTGGCGACGAGACAGGCTGGCGATTCAGTGAGACGTACCGAGAGCTTGGCTTCGCTGATCTTGCCGGTAAGCGCCGTTTTCAGGCGCTCCAGCGTCTCTTTGTAAACCCCTTCGTTGGCAGCCTTCTCAGGTGTTTCGATGGCGGACTCGATGTCCTTCGCCGCCCGCGCGACGCTGTCGAGCTTCTTGCCCTCGAACTCGCGCAAATGCTGGGTCAGCCACTCGTCGATGCGCTCGGTGAGCAGCAGCACTTCAAAACCCTGCGCCACGAAGCCTTCGAGATGCGGGCTGTTCTTGGCTGCGGCGAGCGTATCGGCAGTGACGAAGTAGATGCCCTTCTGCTCCGGCTTCATGCGGCTCACGTAGTCCGCGAGCGTGACCGTCGCACCTTCTGGCGCGTGGGTGGAGGCAAAGCGCAGCAGCTTGGCGACGCGATCCTTGTTCGTCGCGTCGTCGATCACGCCTTCTTTCAGCACGCCACCAAAAGTCTTCCAGAACTCGGCGTATTGCTCGGCCTTGTTGGCAGCCAGATCGTCGAGCAGGTCAAGCACGCGCTTGGTCAGTGCGGTCTTGATCTTGTCGGTGGTGCGGCTGCCCTGCAGCAGCTCGCGGCTCACGTTCAAGGGCAGATCGGCGCTATCGACTAAGCCGCGAACGAAGCGCAGGTACGGGGGCAGCAACTCGGCCGCCTTGTCCATGATGAAGACGCGCTTCACATACAGCTGCACGCCGTTCTGCTCGTCGCGATTAAACATGTCGAACGGCGCGCGCTTGGGGATGTACACCAGCGAGGTATATTCCATCGTGCCCTCGACCTTGTGGTGCGCCCAGGCCAGCGCGTCGTCCCAGTCGTGGCTGATGTGCTTGTAGAAGGCCTGGTATTCCTCGTCCTTCAACTCCGACTTCGGCCGCGTCCAGAACGCCTTGGCCTGGTTGATGACTTCGGTCTTGTCGTCCTTCGTCAAGCTGATCGGCAGCGCCAAATGATCCGAGTACTTGTGGACGAGGCCGGTCAGCGTGTCGCCGTCGAGAAACTCTTTGTCATCGGCTCTCAGATGCAGGATGACCTCGGTACCGCGATCCGCCTTGTGATGAGGGCCGATCTCGTAGCTGCCTTCGCCGTCCGAATCCCAGCGAACGCCCTCGCTGTCGTGGCGCTTGGTCAGCACCGTGACTTTTTCGGCAACGATGAAAGCCGAGTAGAAGCCAACGCCGAACTGGCCGATGAGCTGCGAGTCCTTGGCCTCACCGCTGCTGTTGATGGCGAGGGCTTCGAGAAACTTCTTGGTGCCGGAGCGGGCGATGGTGCCGAGGTTCTCCACCACCTCGTCGCGGCTCATGCCGATGCCGTTGTCCTTGATGGTCAAGGTGCCCGCCGCCGCATCCGGGATCAGCGTGATGCCGGCCGTATCGCCACCCAACAGCGTCGCATCCTTCAAAGCCTCGAAGCGCAGCTTCTCGCAGGCGTCGCTGGAATTGGAGATCAGCTCACGCAGGAAGATTTCCTTGTTCGAGTACAGCGAGTGGATGACCAGCTTGAGGACTTGCTTGGTCTCGGCTTGGAACTCTTTGGTTTCGACGGTGGCGGTCATGGTGGTTCTTTTCGGAGGGTTTATGCCTGCACGCTTTTTGGGGGTGCGGGCTGCAGGTTCAAGTGCTGGCGGCGAACACCAGAACGACAAAAGCGAGCGCCGGATTCAATCCGACGCTCGCTTCTTGCTGCCGCAGGGTCAGGCCTTGAGGCCCAACCCGCACAAGGCGCTTAGGCCTTGGGTGCAGCGCGCGGTGCCAGCTTCTCTTTGATGCGAGCGGCCTT
>JAZKHC010000009.1:0-3330 GCA_040385605.1 Pseudomonadota bacterium | reverse complement strand
ATAGAGCAGGTGCAGCACCGCGTGCTCGATGCCGCCCACGTACTGGTCGACCGGCGACCAGTAGCGGGCGCGCTCGTCGAGCATGGCGCCGTTCTGGTCGGCACAGGCAAAGCGCGCGTAGTACCAGCTCGACTCGAAGAAGGTGTCGAAGGTGTCCGTCTCGCGCCGCGCGGGCCTGCCGCAGCTCGGGCAGGCGCACTCGTAGAAGGCAGGCTCCTTGGTGAGCGGACTGGCCGCGCCATCGGGCTTCAGGTGTTCGGGCAGCACCACCGGCAGCTGGTCTTCCGGCACCGGTACGGCGCCGCAGTCTGTGCAGTAGATGATGGGGATCGGGCAGCCCCAGTAGCGCTGGCGCGAGACGCCCCAGTCGCGCAGGCGGAAGTTCTTGCGGCGGCGGCCTGCACCCTGCGTTTCGAGCTTTGCCGCAATCGCATCGAAGGCTTGCGCGAAATCAAGGCCGTCGAAAGCGCCCGACTGCATCAGCACGCCATGCTCGGTGTAAGCGCCCGCAGAGATGTCTGGTGCTTCGCCTGCTTTCACGGCGACGACGATTTTTTTCGGCAGCCCATAAGCCGCCGCAAACTCCCAGTCGCGCTCGTCGTGTGCCGGCACGGCCATCACCGCCCCCGTGCCGTAGCCCATCAACACGAAGTTGGCAGCCCAGACCGGTACTCGCTCGCCCGTGAGCGGGTGGATCGCATCAATGCCAAGCGCAACACCCTTCTTCTCCTGCGTTGCCAGCATGGCCTCGGCGACACCGGACTGCTTCGCCTCTTCGACGAAGGCCGCGACCTTGGCGTCACGCGCGGCGGCTGCGAGTGCCAGCGGATGTTGTGCCGCGACGCTGATGAAGCTGACGCCGAATACCGTGTCGGGTCGCGTGGTGTAAACCGTCAATTTGCCGCCTGATGAGGCGGCAGGCGTGAGCTTCTCGCCCGAGCCATCGGCAAGGGCGAAATCAATCTCCACACCCTCGCTGCGGCCAATCCAGTTGGCCTGCATGGTCTTCACTGCATCGGGCCACTGCTCCAGCTTGGCGAGGTCGTCGTGCAGCGCGTCGGCGTAGTCGGTGATCTTCAAAAACCACTGCGGGATTTCGCGCTGCTCGACCAGAGCACCCGAGCGCCAACCGCGGCCATCAATGACCTGCTCGTTGGCGAGCACGGTGTGGTCGACCGGGTCCCAGTTGACAATGGAGTTCTTGCGGTAGACCAGACCCTTCTTGAGCAGCTGTACGAACAGCCACTGCTCCCAGCGGTAGTACTCAGGCCGGCAGGTGGCGAGCTCGCGCGACCAGTCGAAGGCAAAGCCCAGCGCATTGAGCTGGCGCTTCATGTACTCCATGTTCGAGTACGTCCACTCCGCTGGCGCAACACCGCTCTTGATCGCTGCATTTTCGGCGGGCAGGCCGAAGGCATCGAAGCCCATCGGATGCAGCACATTCTTGCCGAGCATGCGCTGGTGGCGCGCGATGACATCGCTGATGGTGTAGTTGCGCACATGCCCCATGTGCAGGCGGCCGGACGGGTACGGGAACATCGACAGGCAATAGAACTTGTCGCGTGCGTCTTCCTTCGCCGTGAAGCTTGCGTGCTGCTGCCAGTAGGTCTGGGCCGAGCGTTCGATCTCGGTGGGGTTGTAGTCGGGCAGCATCGCTGTACGCACTGTGCTTTGAGGGGCGGCAAGTTTAGCTGACACCTGCTCTGGCATATTCCGTCGCAGCCACCACCCGCCGCTGCCGCCATGACACCCTTCGAGACTGCGCTTACCGCCCCCCGCATCCACGTCGGCGTCATTGGCTTGGGCTACGTCGGCCTGCCGCTGGCGCTGCGCTTTGCCGAGCAGGGCCAGCGTGTCACTGGCTTCGATGTCGACCCCGCCAAGCCCCAGAAACTCAAGCGTGCCGAGAGCTACATCAACTACATCTCGGGCGAGGCGATCAGCGCCGCCCTGGCCGCCGGTTTTGACGCCACCACCGATTTCAGCCGCCTGGGCGAATGCGATGCCCTCATCATTTGCGTGCCCACGCCGCTGGGCAAACACCGCGAGCCGGACCTGAGCTATGTGGAGCGCAGCACCGAGGCCATTGCCCGCTGCCTGCGCAAGGGCCAGCTGGTGTCGCTCGAGAGCACCACCTATCCCGGCACCACGGACGAGGTGGTGCAGCCCATTCTCGAAGCCACGGGCTTGAAGGCAGGCGTCGATTTCGGTCTTGTGTTCTCGCCCGAACGGCAGGACCCGGGCAATACCAAGTTCGGCACCCACAACATCCCCAAACTCGTTGGCGGCCTCACGCCAGCCTGCCTCTCAGCCGGGGTGGCGCTCTACTCAAAGGTGATCGACAAGGTGGTGCCGGTCTCATCCACCCGCGTCGCCGAAATGGCGAAGCTGCTGGAGAACATCCACCGCGCCGTGAACATCGGGCTGGTCAACGAGATGAAGCTCGTCGCCGAGCGCATGGGCATCGACATCTTCGAGGTGATTGACGCTGCCGCCACCAAGCCCTTCGGCTTCACCGCCTATTACCCCGGGCCCGGGCTGGGTGGGCACTGCATCCCCATCGATCCGTTCTACCTCACCTGGAAGGCACGCGAATACGGCCTGCACACCCGCTTCATCGAACTCGCGGGCGAGATCAACCACTCGATGCCGGAGTACGTCATCACCCGCACCATCGAGGCACTCAACGCCCAGGGAAAGGCGCTGAAAGGCGCGCGCATCCTGCTCTTGGGCATTGCCTACAAGAAGGATGTTGATGACCTGCGCGAATCGCCCGCGCTGGAACTGCTGGAGGGCTTCGAGGCGCGCGGCGCGACGGTGAGCTACTGCGATCCCCACATTCCGCTGATCCCGGCCCTACGCCGTGGCAGTTACGCGCAGACCGCGCAGCCGTTTACGGCAGAGACGCTGGCCGCCTGCGATGTCGCCATCGTTGCCACGGCGCACAGCCTGTTCGACCCGACGCTCATCGCAAAAGCGGCACCACTCATCATCGACACACGCGGACTATGGCGCGGTGAACATGCCAAAGTCTGGCGCGCGTGAGTCAGCTGCTGCGCACGCCCTGACACTAATTGTCAGAATCAGACGCTTCTGCCCTGATGAATTAGTCAGGCGCGATATCGTGCCTTCTGAATCCATTGAAGAAATCTGAATTTTCCTCAGCGGCACGGCTTCTGCTGTTGGTAATACGCTGCGTCAAACAACCCTCAGGAGATTTCCCATGAACAAGCTTCAGAAAGGCTTCACCCTTATCGAACTGATGATCGTCGTTGCGATCATCGGCATCCTCGCCGCCATCGCCATCCCGGCTTATCAGGACTACATCAC
>JAZKHC010000008.1:0-35215 GCA_040385605.1 Pseudomonadota bacterium | reverse complement strand
ACTTCGCCGCCCAGTACGCCGACCACATGGTCAACGGCATCATCGAAGGCGACGACGCCAAGTACAAGAAGTGGGACGACAAGCTCGGCTTCTACACGCCCATCCTCAAGGGCTTCCTGACCGAGATGGGTCTCGAGGCCGCGAACATCGGCATGCAGGTGTTCGGTGGTCACGGCTACATCAAGGAACACGGTATGGAGCAGATCGCGCGCGACGCGCGCATCGCCACGCTGTATGAGGGCACCACCGGCATCCAGGCGCTGGACCTCTTGGGCCGAAAGGTGCTGCTCACCACGCGCGGCAAGTGCGTACGCGAGTTCACCGGCGACATCGCCAGCTTCGCCATGAACAACCTGCGCGATGCGCGCCTGCGCCCCTACGCCACCACGCTTGCACGCTACGCTGCGGAGTGGAACGTGCTGACCATGCGCATCATGCTCACCGCCCGCAAGGACCGTGACGTGGTGAGTGCAGCCAGCCATCACTTCCTGATGTATTCCGGCTACGTGATGATGGCCTACTTCTGGGCCATGCAGGCTGCGGTGGCGAGCGACAAGCTCAAGACCGGCGGGGCCGAGAGCAAGGAGTTCTACAAGGCCAAGCTCGCCACCGCGCGCTTCTACTTCGACCACCTGCTGCCGCGCGCGAAGGGCCATGCGAGCTCGATGCTCAAGCCCAGCAAGTCGCTCACCAAGCTGCCGGTGGAGCACTTCGCCTTCAATTGAGGAGCGCCAGCGGTATTCCAACGGGGCCGAAAGGCCCCGTTTTCGTTTCCGCCGCCCTATGGCGACGGCGGCGCTTGCTGTACGGTTGATGGCATCCATGTACGGAGTGCGCCCATGAACAGCCTGCTGCCCTTCATGCCCCACGGCTTCTGCTTCCAGGGGCGACAGGACGTGATCTTTCTGCACGTCGTCAGCGATGGGATCATCGCGCTCGCCTACTTCATGATCCCGCTGACACTGCTCTACTTCCTCCAGAAGAAGACGCTGAAGATCAGCTTCAACTGGGCGATCGTGCTGTTTGCCGCCTTCATCCTGCTCTGCGGCGTCACGCACGTCATCGGTATCGTCACCATCTGGAAGCCGTATTACTACCTTGAAGGCCTCGTCAAGGCGGCCACGGGTGTGGTCTCCATTCTCACCGCCTTCGCCATCGTACCGCTGGTGCCCAAGCTTGCACGCATGCGCTCGCCGGAAGAACTGGAAGCGGCCAACCAGAAGCTGCAACAGGAAATCGTGCTGCGCGAAGCCGTGCAAGATGAGCTGCGTAGCTCGCTGACCGAACTGAAAAACGCCAACACCGAGCTGGAGCAGTTCGCCTACATCGCCTCCCACGATCTGCAAGCGCCACTGCGCGGCATCTCCAGCTTTTCGCAGCTCTTGCTACAACGCTATCGCGGCCAGCTCGACGCCGACGGCCAGGAGTTCTTGCAGTTCATCGAGGCCGGCAGCCAGCGCATGCATCGACTCATCAACGACCTCTTGAAACTCTCGCGCATCGGCAGCGAAAAGAACGCGACCTTCACCGCCAAGCCGCTCTCCTGGGCGGTGGCGCAGGCGACCGCGAGCCTGAAGACCGAGATCGACGAATCTGGCGCCGCACTTGAGGTGGCCGAGCTACCAACGATTGTCGCCGAGCACAATTTGCTGGTGCAGCTGTTCCAGAACCTGATGGGCAACGCCATCAAGTTCCGGCGCCCGGGCACGGCCCCCGTGGTGCGCATCCACTGCGAGCGCGAGGGTGAGCAATGGCATCTCGTTATTGCCGACAACGGCATCGGAATACCGGCGGACCAACTCGAGAACATCTTCGTAGTGTTCCGCCGCCTGCACGGCGACGACGAATACAGCGGCACCGGCATCGGGCTTTCCATCTGCCGCAAGATCGCCGAATACCATCGAGGCACCATCGCCGCGCAAACCAGCAGCGCGGGTGCTGAGTTTCACGTGCGCCTGCCGGTGGCCACGGCAGTCGGGCCGAAGCCGGAAACCACAATGGCGGCAGGAGCTGTCTGAGCAAGCGGGCACAAAGGGCCCGCATCGGGGAAACTCGAAACCTGAAAGCCGATCCTTCAAGGTGCAGTCAGTTACCAGTCGAAAATTGATGAAGAACTGGATCATCAGGGCTCTCTCCGCTTTCGCAGATCCGCGTCGCGGCGGCCCCAGCAGAGTGATGAACTGGCGTTAGAGATCGGCGTTCGCAACCCGCCTTAGAGCGGTTACGCTGAGGGCCCGCCCTCAACTTGAAGCCGCCATGACCCGCACTTGCCTCGTCCTTGCCCTGCTTGCCGCCAGTACCGCGCAAGCCGCCACCGTCATCGACTGCGGGCAGTTGCTCGATGTGAAGACCGGCGTGATGAAGCAGAAGGTGCAGGTGGTGGTGGAGGGCAGCAAGTTCACGGTGGTAGCTACAGGTGCTGCGGTGCCGGCGGGTGCCAAGCGCATTGACCTCTCGCAAGCCACCTGCCTGCCAGGCTTGATCGACATGCACGTGCATCTCACCAGCGAGACGAGCAAGCAGGCCGATGCCTTCCGCGATGCGCTCTCGCTCAATCCGGCGGATGCGGCTTATCGCTCGGTGGCCTATGCGGAGCGCACACTCAAGGCGGGCTTCACCACCGTGCGCGACTTAGGCGCGGGCGATGGCCTCAACGTCTCGCTCAAGCGCGCCATCGCCGAAGGCCACCTGCCCGGCCCGCGCCTGTTCACGGCGGGCAAGTCGATTGCCACCACCGGCGGTCACGCCGACCCCAGCAACAATCTCTCGCAGCGCATCGCCAGGGGCGTCGGCACGCCGGGGCCGATGGAGGGTGTGGTGAATGGCGCGGACGATGCCGCCGAGGCGGTGCGCGCCCGCTACAAGGAAGGTGCCGATCTCATCAAGATCACCGCGACGGGCGGCGTGCTGAGCCAGGCATCGAGCGGGCAGAACGCGCAGTACACCGAGGCCGAGATTCGCGCCATCACCACCACCGCGAAGGACTACGGCTTCCGTGTTGCTGCCCATGCGCATGGGCTGGAAGGCATCAAGCGCGCACTGCGCGGCGGGGTCGATTCCATTGAGCACGGCACCTACATGGACGACGAGGCCATCGCGCTCTTCAAGAAGCAGGGTGCGTATTACGTGCCGACGATTTCCGCAGGCCGTTTCGTCGGCGAAAAGGCGAAGGAAGCGGACTATTACTCGCCACTCGTGCGCCCCAAGGCGGCCGCCATCGGGCCGCAGATCCAGGCCACCTTCGGCCGCGCATACAAAGGTGGCGTGAAGATCGCCTTCGGCACCGATGCCGGCGTGTTCCCGCACGGCGACAACGCCAGGGAGTTTGCCTATATGGTCGAGGCCGGAATGCCTGCGCTCGAGGCCATCCGCAGCGCCACGCTCACCGCCGCCGAGCTGCTTGACCAATCGCAGACGCTGGGGCGCGTCGAGCCGGGCTACACCGCTGACCTCATCGCCGTGCAGGGCAATCCGCTCACCGACATCACGACGCTGCAAAAGATGGCCTTCGTGATGAAAGACGGGGTGGTTTACCTCGGCGACTAAGGTGCTCATCGCCGCGCAAGCGGTGCTGTTGCTGCACCTCGCCTTCGTGCTGTTTGCGGTGCTGGGCAGCGCGCTGGTGTGGTGGCGACGGCACTTCATCTGGCTGCATCTGCCTGCACTCGCCTGGGGCGTGTGGATCGAACTCACGCAGGGCTTCTGCCCGCTGACCACGCTTGAAAATCAGCTGCTGCGCGCAGCAGGTGAGTCAGGTTATGGCGGTGGCTTCATCGAGCAATACCTGATACCCCTGCTCTACCCACCGGGCTTGCAGCCTGCACACCAGCTCTGGCTCGCAGCCTTTCTCATCGTCATCAACGTCATCGGTTACGGTCTCGTCATCCACCGCCATCGCCGCCACCCTCGCCATGTCTGAAGCCATTCTCGATCTCATCCCCGGCCGCGCCCGTGACCTGGGCGGTTTCAGCGTCGCGCGGGTGCTGCCCATCGGCCATCGCAAGACGGTCGGCCCCTTCATCTTCTTCGATCACCTCGGCCCCACGGTGCTGGCGGCGGGCACCGGCATGGACGTGCGCCCGCACCCGCACATCGGGCTTGCGACCGTCACCTACCTGTTCGAGGGCCGCATCCGCCACCGCGACTCGCTCGGCACGGTGCTCGACATCGAGCCCGGCGCGGTCAACTGGATGACGGCGGGACAGGGCATCGTCCACAGCGAGCGCAGCACACCGGAAGATCGCCTGGGCCCGCTCGCCATGCACGGCATCCAGAGCTGGGTTGCACTGCCGCAGGCAGACGCCGAATGCGCCCCCGCCTTCGTGCACCACCCGGCAGCGACCCTGCCGCAATGGCAGCAGGATGGCGCAACCCTGCGCCTGATTGCAGGCACCGCGTATGGCCGCGAATCGCCGGTGGAGTTCGCCGCCCCGATCTTTTACGTGCATGCCGAATGGACGAGTGCGGGCCGCTTGCCCCTGCCCGACGAGCACACCGAGCGCGCCGTCTACGTGGTGCGTGGCGCGGTGACGATCGCGGGCGAGCACATCGCAGCGGGCACGATGGCGGTTCTGGGCGAGGCGGCGGAGTGGCTCGACGCCGAAGCCGGCACCGTCGCCATGCTGCTTGGCGGTGCCACGGTAGATGGCCCGCGTGAAGTGTGGTGGAACTTCGTCGCCAGCGATCCAAAGCGCATCGAGCAGGCCCGACGCGACTGGGCCGAAGGGCGCTTTGCCAGCGTGCCGGGCGAAACCGAGTTCATCCCGCTACCGAAGTCCTGAACCATAAAAGCCCCGCGATGCGGGGCTTCGTTTGTCAGCACAAGGCTTGGGCTGCGGCACCGTGCACCGACCTCAACCCTTGGGTTGAGGTACCAAACGCAAATAGGGCTTGATGGTCTTGAAGCCATTCGGGAATAGCTGCTTGGCCTCCTCATCCTTCACGCTCGGCACGATGATCACATCCTCACCGTTTTTCCAGTTCACGGGTGTCGCCACCTTGTAGCCATCGGTGAGTTGCAGGCTGTCGATGACGCGCAGGATTTCATCGAAGTTGCGGCCGGTGCTGGCAGGGTATGTGAGCGAGAGCCTGAGCTTCTTGTTGGGGTCGATCACGAACACGCTGCGCACGGTGAAAGTCTCCGAGGCATTGGGGTGGATCATGTCGTAGAGGGTCGCCACCTTCCTGTCGGCATCGGCAATGAGCGGGAAGTTGAGCGCCGCACCCTGCGTCTCTTCGATGTCCTTGGCCCAGCCGTGGTGGTCTTCGAGCTTGTCCACCGAGAGGCCAATGGCCTTGACGTTGCGCTTGGCAAATTCGGGCCTGAGCTTGGCGGTGTAGCCCAGCTCGGTGGTGCAAACCGGCGTGTAGTTCTTGGGGTGGCTGAACAGCACCACCCAGCTTTTGCCGGCCCATTCGTGGAACCGGATCGTGCCTTCGGTGGTGGGTGCTTCAAAGTCGGGGACGATATCGCCCAGTCGCAGGGTCATGGCTTGTCCTTTCAATGTCTTCAGGGGCCGCCAGACTGCGCCCGAAGCCGGCACTCGGCAAGGCCTATGGTTAGAAGATCAGGCGCTTTACCGCCGCTATCCTGACGGCACACGCGAGCAGCAAGAGCCCCAGCAAGCCCGCGCTGAGCGAGCCGCCGGCCGCCAGGTCGCTGGCGGTGTTCGCGGCACCCTCGGGCACCGCCGTGGCGGGTGCTACCACCAGCGGCGGCAGGCTGACGCCGCTGAAACTCTTGCCCGCCAGCACTGTGGCATTGCTGGCGGGGGCGAGCCAGGGTTTCAGCGATCCGCTGACGGTGCCATCGCCCGCCCAAGCCTGCGCCAGCCGCGTGTAGGTCAGTTGTGGGCTGGCGGCATCGCAAGCCACACCCGTGCTGAGCGTGCCGATCACCTTGCCTTGCGCATCGAACAGGCCCGAGCCCGAAGCGCCCGCCGCCGCGCCGCCCTGCTGCGGGGCCAGTGCCCAGCCGAGCAGGTCGACGCCGACGAGGAACGACGACAACCGCGTGGTGCGCGACGCCGTGCCGGCGGAGAGCAGCTGCTTCTGCATGCCGCCGGCGTGATGCAGGCCGGTCAACGCACCGGCGGGCGGCTGGTCGCCGGCATCGAAACCGGCATACCAGGAGTTGAGACTCTGCGGCGGACGGCTTGCGAGTTCCACCAGCCAGCTGTCGCCGTATTGGGCGCGATGCACTGCGCCTTCCGTAAACGTAGCGCCGCCGCCCCAGGCGCTGGCGAGCGGGCTGCCGCAGCTGGCAACCGCATTCCAGGCCATGCGCAACGAGGCGGCGGCGCGCACCGGGTCGGTGCTGCCGGCGCTGCTGTAGCAGTGTTTGGCCGTGAGCAGATACGGGCGCGCGTCAGTGGCGGTGTTATTCATCAGCGTGCCGGTGCAGGTGGCGGTGTTGTGTACGATGAGGGCGACCACCGCACGGCCCCACTGCTGCACGGCAGAGTCCGGCGTGCAGCTGTAATTGACCGCGCAAGACCCTGCTTTCGCGGTGACCGCGGCAGGCGATGCGAACGGATCGCGGAATGCCGCCTGCACCTGCACCATCCGCAGCACGAAGCCGTTGGCGACGGCGCGCGGCATCTGCGCCTTCAGCAGCAATTGCATGCCGGGCTGGTGGCGGGTGAACAGCGTGGTCGCATCGAGTGGACCCTGCCATTGCGCATCGCCGATTTGCAGGCTGGCGCCGGGCGGCAGGTGAAGGGCTTCGAGTTCCAGCGCCAGTGCTTGCGCGCCGTGCACGACGATGGTGTGCGTCCAGGTCAGCGTCTCGCCTTGCAGCAACCAGTCGCCATCGTGCCGGGCATCGACAGACACCGGCAGCGCCTCGGCGAAGGTTTCTGGTGCATGCATCTGGGTAGCGTCGAGCGTCAGCACGCTGGTGCTGGCCGCGACGGCCTGGGCGGAGATCAGCAGCGAGAACAGCAGGGGAAACAAGGTACGCACCGGGCGTCTTCCAGGACGATTTTGCGGATCGTGGCAGTGCCCGCCGTGGCTGCCGAAACCTGCCGATCAGTGGCAGGCCAGAGCGGCATCAACGCCGCGTGAGGCGCTGAAACCGCAGGGTCAGGCCGATGGCGGCGGCGGCGAGCCCGGCCGTCAAACCCCACCACAGGCCGTTGGCGGCCAGCGGCGTGTGAAAGCACAGCCACCACGCCACCGGCAGGCCGATGCACCAGTAGCTGAAGAGCGTGATGACCATCGGCAGGCGTGTGTCCTTGAGGCCCCGCAGCGCACCGTTGACGGTGGCTTGCAGGCCGTCGGCCAGCTGGAAGATCGCCGCCAGTGCCAGGAATGCCATCGCCTGCGCGGCGATGTCGCCATCCTGCGTGTAGAGAGCAGCAATGACACCGCCGAACACCAGCATCACCGTGGCGTTGAAGGCGGCGTTGGACATGCCCATGCCCATGCCGACCAACCCGGCGTAACGGGCCGACAGGGCATCGCCCGCGCCGGCAAAAAAGCCGACGCGCACCGTGGTGGCAAAGCCGATGCCGAGCGGGATCATGAACACCACCGAGGCGAAGTTGATGGCGATCTGGTACGCCGCCACCGTGCGCTCGCCGAGGCGCGCCATGAGCATCGCCACCACCACGAACAGGCCGGCTTCGGCCAGCACGATGAGGGCGATGGGCAGACCGAGCTTCAGAGTTTCACCGACGGCTCCGGCCTCGCGGCCTCGCCCCTTGAAGACAAGCAGCGCCGACAGCTGCGGATGGCGACCGTAGAAAGCCGCCAGGCTCAACGCCATCACCACGCAGGCGAGCGCGGTGGCAATGCCCGAGCCGGTCACGCCCAGCGCCGGCACCGGACCGGCGCCAAAGATCAGCAGCCAGTTGAGCAGGGCATTGACGACGAGGCCGATAAGACCCGCCAGCATCACTGGCCGCGTTGCCTCCAGGCCTTCGGCCACGAAGCGCAGCGCGAACCAGCTGCACAGGCCAAAGGCGGAAAACGCATAGGCGCGCAGGTAGGGGATCGCCAGCGCCGTGGTCTCGGCATCGAGGTCCAGCGCGCGAATGGCGGGACTCGCGATCAGCTGTAGCGACAGGCACCAGATCGCGCCCATCCAAAAGGCCATGCCTTGCAGGCTACGGGCGTAGCGGCCGATGGTTTCGGGTGCCGCACCCGCCCCGCGCCGCTGCGAGACGATGGCCGAGGCGGCCATGAACCCGCCAAGGAAAAACACGAAGAACGCCATGCTGATGTTGACGCTCACCGCCACCGCCGCCATCGCGTTGGGCCCCAGCCGGCCGGCCATGATGGTGTCGGTAGCTCCCATGCCCACGCCCGCCAGCTGGGCGGCGATCAGCGGCAGCGCGAGCTTCAGGTTGGCGCGCATCTCGGTGCGCAGGCGGGGGCTGAACATGGCTTGGCTTCTGATGAAGGGCGCGGATTGTATGCCGCCTGCCGGTGACGGCCATGCCGGCACGAACAAGATGCGGCTCATCCCCTTTTGATGGAACAGACCCTAGACCCATTCTCAAAAATTTTGACGAGTTGGTGGAGCGCGCACCCTCATCCGTCCCTACGGGACACCTTCTCCAGGAGGGAGAAGGAAAAGAACAACCCCTCTCCCTCCGGGAGACCGGGTTCCCAGGAAAGTGCGTCCGCTTGCACTTTCCTGGGGTTCCGGAGAGGGGCAGGGGTGAGGGCTGGGGCGAAGAAGACAGAACTTTTGAGAACAGGTCTAGCGGGTGCCCGTCACCCAGCTGCGCAGCGCGCGCACGCGATCCATCAGGCGCAGCGTGGGCGGCGGCGGCGCGCCGGGTGCAGGGGCGGCCGGTTTTTCAACCTCGTAGCGCTGGTGCAACTCGGGATTGCGCGCGAGGTGCTGGTGGTGCTTGTGGGCGGAGTTGACCATGATGCGGCAGGTCACCTCCTGCACCGGCTTGGTCAGCAGGCGGTAGATTTGGCCCTGGTTGATCAGCTCGATGGCGGTGCCGGCATCGGCCCGCTCGGTGAGGATCACCGTCACCAGCTGCGGCTGGTGCTGCTTCAGGAGGCCGATCAGGCTCACCACCGGCTGGTTCTGCACGCGGGTGTCGGAGATCACCACGCCGATGTGCTCGCGCTCCAGGCAGTCCACCGCGTCTTCCATGCTGCGCGCGCCGAACACGCGGAAGGCGGTGCCGAGGCTGGCCTGCACACGCGGCGCCACCTGCGGATCGTCATCGAGCACGAGCACGGCAGGTGCCGCCGGGATGGCGACGCCCGCCATCGGCAGGGTGTCGGCGAACGGCTCCGGCTGCAGGCTGACTTGCAGGCTCGCACGCGCCGCCTGCACCGCGTTGGCGACAGTGCTCGACAGCACATCGTTCGCCCAGGGCTTGTTGACGAAGCGGAAGATCTCGCCCTCGTTCACCGAACCGACGATGGCGTTGAGATCGGAATAGCCGGTGAGCAGGATGCGCATCGCATGCGGGTTGATGTCGCGCGCCGCGCGCAGAAACTCGAAGCCGGACATGCCGGGCATGCGCTGGTCGCTGACGATCACGTCCACCGGCTGGGTCTTGAGCAGCTCGATGCCCTGCTGCCCGCTCTCGGCGAAGAAGGTGTCGTAGCTGCCGCGAAACAACATGCGCATGCTGGTGAGGATGCGCGGCTCGTCATCGACGAACAGCACGCGCGCTTTCTGGACGGTGGCATTCATGGTGATTCCCCTACGCCGCCGCCAGCGGCTGCCTGAGCGGCAGGTGCACGCTGAAGCGGGTGCCGACGCCGGGTTTTGAATCCACCGTGATGCGCCCTCCGTGCTCCTCAATGATGCGGAAGACGATGAAAAGCCCCAGCCCGGTGCCCTTGCCCACCGGCTTGGTGGTGAAGAAGGGCTCGAAGATGCGCTTCTTCACCTCCTCGTTCATGCCGCTGCCGGTGTCGCTCACCTTCACCACCACACCGCTCGTCTCGGCGCTGGTCTCGATGGTGATCACACCGTCGTTGGCGATGGCCTGTCCGGCGTTGTTGATGAGGTTGAGGAACACCTGGTTGATCTGCGAGGGCGAGCATTCGATCTCGGGCAGCTTGCCGTACTGGCGCACCACCTCGACGCGGCCCTTGAGCTGGCTGTTGCAGATCTTCAGCGCCGAATCGACACCTGCGTTCAGATCGAACAGATCGTTGCGCGAGCGATCCACCCGCGAGAAATCCTTGAGGCTGGCGACGAGATCAGCGATCTGCACCAGGCCGTGGTCGGTGTCGCCCAGCAAATTGTCGAGATCGCCCATCAGCTCTTCGGCATTGAGGTTCTGGCGTAGTTGCTCGGCCTCTGCGAGTGCGGCCGCGATGTCCTGCTCGCTGCTGTTGGCGGCGCTGAGCAGGCCCAGCGCGCGGCCCTGCGTCTCGCACAGCAGGCGGATATCGCCCAGGGAGGTGCGCACGATCTCGGCATTGCTGCGCGCATAGCCGAGCGGCGTGTTGATCTCGTGCGCCACGCCCGCGACCATCTGGCCGAGCGAAGCCATCTTCTCGGACTGGATCAGCTGCGCCTGCGACTCGCGCAGGTCGTGCAGGGTCTTGCTCAGGTCCTTGGTGCGGGCCTGCACCTGCGATTCGAGCGTGCGGTTGGCCTCGCGCAGGCCGCCGTTGGCCTTGTCGAGCGCGCGGTAGCTCAGCCGCAGGTGATAGCCGAGATAACCCAGTGCGATCAGCAACAGCACGGTGTAGGCGACCAGCGCCACGCGATAGGAATTGGTCTCGTCGATCTTCGACTGGTACCAGGTCTGGTAGGCCTGCTCGATCGCCGCCAGATCTGCTGCGGTCGGCAGGCTGATCAGCGTTTTCAGGCGTTCGGTCTCTGTCGCCTGCACCTCGGCTGCGATGTTGATCTTGGTGCCTGCGGTTTCGTAGAAGGTCTTCATTGCCGCATCCAGCTCCGGCGTCAGGCCGACCAGCGCCTGCGGGCCTTCCTGCAGGGCATTGACGGCTCGGGCGAGGTCCAGGCGCAGTTCCTCCTTTTCTTCGGGATTGATCCCGATGTCCTGGCCCAGGACGCCGAAATAGAGGCGGGTGATCTCCAGATCGAGGCTGCTGACGTTGCGCAGCGCGCCGAGCCGCTGCTGATGCAGCGACTGGTCGAAGCTCAAGGTCTTGAAGACGAGGTAGGCCAGCAGGCAGACCGCTGCCAGGGCCCCGAACACGGCGTACTGCAAGACATTGGTTTCGCGTTCCCGGTTTCTGCTGCCTGCCATATATTGCTCCCTGCCGCGTGCTGATTCGTCTGGCACATTGCCGCAAGAGGCTGCCGGGCAGGCAAAGGCTCTAGCCCCCCGTGCGCCATGCCGGCAAGGCATTGCGCACGGGCCGCCATGGCCCGCACAAACCGCTTTCAGCAACCTCACCCTTTACCGGATCGCGCGTGGGCCTCAAAGCCCATCTGATCCAGTCACTGCGCAAGACTGGCAGGCACGCATGGTGCCAATCAACCCCGCTGCCAGGAATGGTAACGCGCCAGCAGCCGCAAGGTCTTCTCCGGCTTGTGCGCCTGCTTCCACAGCCCGGCTGCATATTTGTTGGCCTCGGCGAAGGTCGGGTAGATGTGGATCGTGCCGAGAATCTTGTTGAGGCCGATGCCGTGCCGCATCGCCAGCACCCACTCGGCGATGAGATCGCCCGCGCCGTGGCCCGCAATGGTCACACCCAGGATCTTGTCCTTGCCCGGCACGGTGAGCACCTTCACGAAACCCTCGGTTTCGCCATCGGCAATCGCGCGGTCGAGGTCGTCGAGCGCATAGCGCGTCACCTCGTAGGCGATTTTCTTCTCCATCGCCTCGGTTTCGTTCAAACCCACACGCGCGACTTCAGGCGCAGTGAACGTGCACCAGGGGATCACCGAGTAGTCGATGCGAAATGGCCCACCCCGCAGCCACAGGAGCTTGCTGAACAGCGCATTCACTGCCGCATACCAGGCCGTGTGCGAGGCGGTGTGGGTGAACTGATAAGGCCCGCTCGCATCGCCGCAGGCCATGATGTTGGGGAAGCTGGTGCGGCCGTATTCGTCCACCTCGATGGTCTTGCCCGCCTTGATACCCAGCTCTCTCAGGCCGAAGCCATCGAGCCGTGCGGCACGGCCGACGGCAACGAGAATGCGGTCGAAGGGGATGCGCGTCTCCTCGCCGTTGCGCTCGCAGACCAGCTGCCACTCAGCGCCTTCGAGCACCACCGCCTTGGCCTTGGTGCCGGTGCGCACATCCACACCATCGGCGATGAAGCGGGACTCGACCAGTGCAGACACCTCAGGGTCTTCACGCAGCAGCAGACGCGGGGCCATTTCCACTTGTGTGACGGTGCTGCCCAGACGCGCAAAGGCCTGCGCCAGCTCGCTGCCGATCGGCCCGCCGCCCAGCACCACCAGGCGCTCGGGCAGCACGTTCAAATCCCAGAGCGTGTCACTGGTCAGCGGCTGTGCGTCGGTGAGGCCGGGGATGGGCGGCAACACCGGGGCTGCACCGGTCGCCAGCACCAGATGCGGCGCAGTGAGCCGCTGGCCATTGATCTCGACCGTCCAGGGGTCGATCAGTGTGGCGTGACCCTTGAGGCATTCCACGCCCAGCGCGGTGTACCGCTCGACCGAATCGTGCGGCTCGATGGCCTTCACCGCCCCGCGCACGCGCTGCATCACCGCTGCGAAATCCACCTTGGGCGGAATAGCCCGGATGCCGAACTCACCCGCCCGCTCGATTTCCACCACGCTCTTCGCCGCGCGAATCAAAGCCTTGCTCGGCACGCAGCCGGTGTTGAGGCAATCGCCACCCATCTCATGCTTTTCGATTAGCGTCACCTTGGCCTTGACGGCGGCGGCGATGTAGCTCGTCACCAGCCCGGCCGCACCTGCACCGATGACGATGAGATTGCGGTCGAAACTTTTGGGCCGCGTGAAGGGTTTGTAGACCTTGCGCGCGCGCAGGCCATCGACGATGCGCTTGGCGATCAGTGGCAGCACGCCGAGAAACACGAAGGCCCCCAGGATGCCCGGCGAGAGCACACCTTTCAGCGAACTGAGCTGAGCCAGCTGGGTACCGGCATTCACATACGCCGCCGTGCCAAGCAACATGCCGAGCTGGCTCACCCAGATGTAGGTGCGCGTCGGCAGGGTGGTGAGGCCCATCAGCAGATTGACCGCGAAGAACGGCACCACCGGCACCAGCCGCAGGGTGAAGAGATAGAACGCGCCCTCTTTCTCCACGCCCTTGTTGATGGCTTGCAGCCGCTCGCCATAGCGCGCTTGCAGGCTGTCTCGAAATAGATAGCGCGCGCCCAGAAAAGCGCAGGTCGCACCCATCGTGCTGGCAAAGCTGACGAACAGCGTGCCCCACAGCGTCCCGAAAAAAGCACCCGCCGCCAGCGTGAGAATGGTGGCACCGGGGAAGCTCAGCGCGGTCGTGATCACATACACCGCGAAGAAGACGGCGACGAATGCCAAGGGATGGGCGGCCTGCTGCGCCGCAAGGGCCGCACTCTGGGCCTTGAGTGCATCGAGGCTCAGATACTGGCCGAGCCCCGAGGCCCAGAGGGCCGCCAGCACCAGCACCACGAAGACCAGCAGAATCCATTTGCGCATGGGTTGATCCCGAGAGTAAGAGAGGCAGTGACCGCCACCCTCGCAGTCTGATTCATGTTGCCCCTGAATATCTCCTGTGTGGTCTTTCGAGTAGCCGGCGACATGCGCGCGCTCATGGCGACACGAATCGGCATATGGATAGACCCATTTGCACGCAAGCTGCCGCCCGCTTCGGCTGATCCCTATAATCCGCGCCCCTCAGATTCGAGATTTGCCGGAGCGCGCGATGTCCATCGACCTTGAAAAAATCAACGCCACCTTGGGCAACGATCCGCAGGCGCTGGTGGATTGGGCGGTTTCGCTCGGTCGAAAGGGCATCTGCACCACCAACTTCCGCCCCTTCGAGGCGGTGATCCTGCACATGGCGACCCGCGCTCAGCCCGACATGCCCATTGTCTGGATGGACTCCGGCTACGCCACACCCGCGACGTACGTCTGCGCCGACGAGATCGCCAGAAAGCTCAAGCTCAACCTGGTCGTCTATCACCCGCTGCGCAGCCGCGCCCACCGCGAGGCGATTGATGGCGAAACCCCGACCATCGACGACCCGCGCCATGCCGCCTTCACCAAGGAAGTGAAGCTCGAACCCTTCGAGCGCGCCCTGCGCGAGATGGCCCCTGAGGTCTGGTTCACCGCGATCCGCGCCGAAGATACTGCCGTGCGTGCCGCTATGCAGCCGGTGAGCGTGAACGCCGATGGCCTGATCAAGGTGGCACCGCTGTTGCACTGGACGAGCAAGGAGCTGCATGCCTACTGCGAGAAGCATGGGCTGCCGAACAACTTCGATTATTTCGACCCCACCAAGGTCGAAGCGAACAGGGAATGCGGGTTGCACACCGCCCACTGACATCAGCCCGTCGAAATCATCCGTGGCCTGAATCGGGGCTGCTTCGCGGCCCAAGCGATTCAAGCCACATTTCGACCCCACCAAGGTCGAAGCGAACAGGGAATGCGGGTTGCACACTGCCACTGACGTCACCCCGTCGAAATCATCCGTGGCCTGAATCGGGGCTGCTTCGCGGCCCAAGCGATTCAAGCCACATTTCGACCCCACCAAGGTCGAAGCGAACAGGGAATGCGGGTTGCACACTGCCCACTGAATGAAGCCCGCCCGCGCGGGCTTTTTCAATTCAGGCCGGCCTCACACACCCTGCGCTAAAGCTCTGCAACAATCCCGGTTCACGCTCAAGGAATCCTCATGCGCCTCATCTCTCTCTTCGTGCTGGCAACGATCACCGCATGTAGCGGCAACAGTCCAACGACCGAGACTGCGGCCATGCCCGGCATCGGTGCCAGCCCTGAGCTGCCGGCACCGAGCAAATCACTGCTGCCGGTGGTGAACATCGCGCCCGCCAAGGGCTGGCCGCAAGGCGGCAAGCCGACCACCGCGCCTGGCACACAGGTTGTTTCGTTTGCGGGCGGGCTGGACCATCCGCGCTGGCTCGCGGTACTGCCCAATGGCGATGTGCTGGTAGCCGAGAGCAATGCGCCGCCCAAGCCGGGCGAGAGCGGGGTGAAAGCCTGGATTGCGAAGAAAGTGATGCAGAAAGCCGGTGCGGGTGTGCCGAGTGCCAACCGCATCAGCCTGCTGCGTGATGCCGATGGCGACGGCGTGGCCGAGACCAAGACCGCGTTTCTCGAAGGCCTGATGTCACCCTTCGGCATGGCGCTGGTGGGCGACACGCTGTATGTCGCCAACGCCGATGCGGTGGTGAAGTTTCCCTACGTCGCGGGCGAGACGCGCATCAGCGCCGCACCGGTCAAGCTGGTCGATCTGCCCGGTGGCCCGCTCAACCATCACTGGACCAAGGGCCTGATCGCCAGCGCCGATGGCAGCAAGTTGTATGTGTCGATTGGCAGCAACAGCAACATCGGCGAGAACGGGCTCGACATGGAAGCCGGGCGTGCGGCAATCTGGGAAATCGACATCGCCAGCGGCGCGCACCGCCTCTTCGGCACCGGCCTGCGCAACCCGGTCGGCATGGCCTGGGAGCCAAGCACCGGCAAGCTCTGGACCAGCGTCAACGAGCGCGACGAGCTGGGCAACGATCTCGTGCCCGACTACATGACCAGCGTGCAGGATGGCGGCTTCTACGGCTGGCCCTGGAGCTATTACGGCCAGACCGTGGACGTGCGGGTGACGCCGCCCAACCCGGCCATGGTCGCCAAGGCCATCAAGCCCGACTACGCCCTAGGTTCGCACACCGCCTCGCTGGGCTTGAGCAATGCGGTGGGCAGCACCCTGCCCGCACCGTTCAACAACGGCATGTTCATCGGCCAGCACGGCTCCTGGAACCGCAAGCCGCGCTCTGGCTACAAGGTGATCTTCGTGCCCTTCGCCAACGGCATGCCGGCGGGCGCGCCCATCGACGTGCTGACCGGTTTCGTCAATGACGCGGGCGAGGCACTCGGCAGGCCGGTGGGTGTGGCCATCGACACGCGCGGCGCGCTGCTGGTGGCAGACGATGTCGGCAACATCGTCTGGCGGGTGTCTTCGACTGCACCCGCAGCACTCGATGCGCCCAAGGTCGCACCTTGAGTTTGCGCAGCAAGCCTTTCTGGCGAGGGCTTGCTGCCTGCTGTCTGGGCAGCACCTGCTGGAGCGCGATCGCGCAGGCACCCAAAGCGACGCCGCTCGAACCGGTGAGCGTGACGGCGACCCGCACGGCCGAATCCGCCTTCGATGTGCCCGCTTCCATCGACCGCATCAACCTGGATGAACCCGCGCTCGGCGTCAGCCTCGCAGAGTCGCTGCAAGCGGTGCCTGGCGTGCTGGCCCGCGAGCGGCAGAACTACGCGCAGGACACGCAGATTTCGATTCGCGGCTTCGGCAGCCGCGCCGCCTTCGGCATTCGCGGCGTGCGCCTGCTGCTCGATGGCATCCCGGCGACACAACCCGACGGACAAGGCCAGGTGTCGCACTTCAATCTCGCCAGCGCCGAGCGCGTGGAAGTGCTGCGCGGGCCGTTCTCGGCGCTGTATGGAAACTCCTCGGGCGGCGTGATCCAGCTCTTCACCGCCGATGCGCCCGCCACGCCGGAGCTCGGCTTCGATGCCTTTGCGGGCAGCTACGGCGACCGCCGTTTTTCGCTGCTCGCGGGCGGTCATGGCGCCACCCTGGGCTACACCGATTTCCGCACCGAGGGCTACCGCGAGCACAGCGCAGCACGGCGGCAATCCTTCAACGGCAGGCTCGCGGTGCCTGCGGGCGCGGGTGGCACGCTGACGCTGCTGCTCAATCATCTCGATGCACCCGATGCGCAAGACCCGCTGGGTTTGACGCGCAGCCAGTTTGAGAGCGATCCGCGACACGCGACGGCCGTCGCCACCCAGTTCGACACCCGCAAGAGCACCCGGCAAACCCAGCTTGGCGTGATCCACGAACAGGACTTCGGACAGCTTGGCGCGCTGCGGCTGCTCGGTTACGGCGGCCAGCGGGCCATCACGCAATTTCTGGCGATCCCGATCAGCGCGCAGGCGGCGGCGGGCAGCTCAGGTGGTGTGGTCGACCTCGACAGCAGCTACGCGGGCAGCGATGTGCGCTGGACCCACAAGGGCGAGCGGTTCACCTGGGTGGCGGGCTTTGCACTCGACACCCTGCGGCAGCAGCGGCAGGGCTTCGAGAACTTTGTCGGCACGGCCACTGGCGTTCAGGGTGCGCTGCGGCGCGACGAGATCAACACCGTCAGCTCGTTCGACCAATACCTGCAAGTGGCGTGGGAGATCACACCGCGAATCAGCACGCTCGCCGGCCTGCGCCACAGCGCGCTGCGCTTCGAGTCGCAGGACCTGTATGTGCGCAGCGGCAATGGCGACGACAGTGGTCGCGTGCGCTACGAGGCCACCACGCCGGTCGCTGGCCTGCTGTTCAAGCAGAGTCCTGCGCTGCATTGGTATGCGGCCTATGGCAGCGGCTTCGAGACACCGACCTTCGCCGAACTCGCCTACCGGCCCGATGGTGCGGCGGGCCTCAACTTCGCACTCGAACCGGCGCGCACCCGCAATGGCGAGGTGGGCGTGAAGCTGCGCCTGCCGCGCGACACCCGCCTCGCCGTCGCGCTGTTCCGCGCAGATACCAAGGGCGAGCTGGTAACGGCCAGCAATCGCGGCGGCCGCGCGACCTTTGCAAATGCGGCCAAGACGCGGCGCGAGGGTGCGGAGCTGTCACTGCAATCCAGGCTCACGCACAAGCTCGATCTCGCACTGGCCTACACCCTGCTGGATGCGAAAGTGCGCGAGGGCTATCGCACCTGCACCGGCCAGCCCTGCACGTCAGCACAAACCCTGGTGCAGAGCGGCAAGCGCCTGCCGGGTGTGGCGCAGGGCCAGTGGTTCAGCCGCCTGGGCTATGCGCCAACATCCGCCTGGCAGCTCGCCGCCGAGTTCCGCTACCTCGATGCGGTGCCGGTCAATGATGTGAACAGCGAGGCGGCACCCTCGTACGGCGTACTCGACATCGAGACCTCGTACCAACTGCGCTCTGCGCGGCTGTCACTGCGTGTCGAGAACCTGCTGGACGAGCAATACGTCGGCTCGGTGATCGTCAACGAAGCCAACGGCCGCAACTACGAACCGGCTCGCGGACAGAGCCTGCTGGCGGGGCTCGAACTCAGTCTGTAGCAGCGATTTATCGCCGGGCATCGGCCGTGGCATTCTTGGCGCACAAACCTTCTGGAACGCCCATGCCCACCCAAGCCGAGCTGCTGCGCCAGCTTTCCATCGACCGCAGCGGCAACATCGCACCGCAGAGCAGCAGTCCCAAATGGCCATGGATGGTCGGCGCTCTGGTGCTTGCGGGCGGGCTTGCGGCCTACTTCTTCAAGCCCGACGGCGCAGTGCCGGTGCGCTTGGTGCAGGCCACGATCAAGGGCGGTGCGCCTACCAGCGGCTCGGTGCTCGATGCCTCGGGCTATGTCGTCGCACGCCGCCAGGCCACCGTCTCGGCCAAGCTCACCGGCAAGGTCATCGCCATCAATTTCGAGGAGGGCCAGAGCGTTGCCGAAGGCGAGGTGCTGGCCAGGCTCGACCCGAGCAACCTCGATGCGCAGATGGGCCTCTCCCGCGCGCAGATCGAGCAGGCGCGAGCGCAGCTGGCCGAGATCAGGGTCTCGCTCGCCAATGCCGAGCGCGATGCCTCCCGCACCCGCGATCTGGTCGGCAAGAAGCTCATCCCGCAATCCACAGCAGACAGCGCCGAGACCAGCGTCGGCCAGTTGCAGGCCCGGCTGGCCAGCGCTGAGCAGGGCGTGCGGGTCGCGCAACAGCAGGGCACGGTGACGCAGCGCAGCCTCGACGACACCGTGGTGCGCGCGCCCTTCGCCGGCGTGATCACGGTGAAGAACGCCCAGCCCGGCGAGCTGATCTCACCACTCTCGGCCGGTGGCGCGGGCACCCGCACGGGCCTGGGCACCTTGGTGGACATGAAGTCGCTGGAAGTCGAAGTGGACGTCAACGAAAACTTCCTCAACAAGGTGAAGAAAGGACAAAAGGCGCGCACCAAGCTCAACGCTTATCCCGACTGGGAAATCCCCAGCGAGCTGATTGCGATCATCCCCACCGCCGACCGCAGCAAGGCGACGGTGAAGGTGCGGGTGGGCTTCACCCGGGCCGAGGGCGAGGCCATCGACCCCCGCATCCTGCCCGACATGGGCGCGCGCGTGAGCTTTCTCGCGGATGACACACCGGCACCTGCCACAGCTGCCGTCGCGCGTCGCGTGTTGGCACCGACCGAGGCGATCAGCGGGGATGCGGTGTTCGTGGTCAACGGTGACACCGTGAAGCGGCAGGTGGTTAAAACGGGAACCGTCGAAGGTTCGGAGACCACCATCCTCGAAGGCCTGAGCGGCGGCGAGTCGCTTGCCGTCGGCGACTTCGGCAAACTCGCCGACAACGGCAAAATCAAAGTGGAAGGGAGCGGCAAATGAGCACGTCGATCGTCCAGATCAGGCAGGTCAGCAAGACCTACACGCGCGGCAAGCAGAAGGTGGAGGTGCTGACCGCCCTCGATCTCGAAGTCGCCAAGGGTGATTTCCTCGCACTCATGGGGCCGTCCGGTTCCGGCAAGACCACGCTGCTCAACCTCATCGGCGGCCTCGACCAGCCCACCAAGGGCGAGGTGCTGGTGGACGGCGCGCGCATCGACAACCTGGGCTCTTCGGCACTCGCGGCCTGGCGTGCGCGGCATGTCGGCTTCGTGTTCCAGTTCTACAACCTGATGCCGATGCTCACCGCGCAGAAGAACGTCGAGCTGCCACTGCTGCTCACCAAACTCTCAGCCAGCGAGCGCGCGCAGCGCGCGAAGATTGCGCTCACGGTGGTGGGCCTCGCCGATCGTGCTTCGCACAAGCCAAACGAACTCTCGGGTGGTCAGGCGCAGCGTGTCGCCATCGCCCGCGCTCTGGTGGCCGACCCCACCCTGCTGGTCTGCGACGAACCGACTGGCGATCTCGACCGCAAGACCGCCGACGAGATTCTCAACCTGCTGCAAACGCTTAACCGCGAACACGGCAAGACCATCATTATGGTCACGCACGACCCCAAGGCCGCCGAGTTTGCGACACACCAGGTGCATATGGATAAAGGCGCAGTGGCAATAGGAGAAGTGCCTTGAATGGCACTTCTCGCCACTGCGCGGGCGGCCAGGGATGGCCGCACCGTGGGTTATTGAACGGGTGCTGTCTCGTCAGGGATGGCGCGGGTGATGTAGCCAAGAAAAGAGCGCACTGAATCCGATGAAATACTTCCCCCTGCTGTGGGCCACGCTCTGGCGCAAGAAGGCGCGCACCATCCTCACGCTGCTGTCGCTGATCACTGCCTTCCTGCTGCTGGGGCTGTTGCAGGCCGCCAACTCGCTGTTCTCCGGCGGCACCCAGCGGATCTCGGCGAACCTGCTGATCAGCCAGGCCCGTGTGTCGTTCACCACGCCGCTGCCGATGCGGCAGCTGCCCGAGATCGAGGCAGTGCCGGGCGTCGAGCAGGTGTCCTGGTCGCAGTGGTTCGGCGGCATCTACAAGGAGGAGAGCAATTTCTTCCCCAACTTCGCGGTCGATCCCGATCGCTGGCTGAAGACTTTCACCGAATGCAAGCTGCCCGCCGAGCAGGCCACGGCCTGGAAGCAATCGCGCACGGCGGTGATCGCCGGCCGTCAGCTGGTGCAGCGCTTCGGCTGGAAGATCGGCGAGCCGATCCCGCTGCTCTCGCAGATCTGGACGCTCAAGGACGGCTCGCGCGCCTGGAACTTCGAGCTGGCCGGCGTCTTCGACGACGTCACCGAAGGCAGCTGCCCGCGCATGGGCAATCTCTACATCCGCTACGACTACTTCGACGAGGCGCGCCAGTTCGGCCAGGGCAATGCCGGCATTTTCGTGGTGCGCATCAAGGACCCGAACCAGGCCGAGAACATCAGCCGCATCATCGATGCGAAGTTCGAGAACTCCCCCGACGAGACCAAGACGCAGACCGAGAAGGAGTTCCAGCTCAACTTCGTGCGCCAGATCGGCAACCTCTCGCTGATCCTCAATGCCATTTTGGGTGCGGTGTTCTTCACCATCCTGTTCCTCACCGGCAACACCATGAGCCAGGCCGTGCGCGAGCGCATCCCGGAGCTGGCTGTGTTGAAAACGCTCGGCTTCACCAACAGCCTGGTGCTCGTGCTGGTGGTGGCCGAATCGCTGCTGCTGACCGTGCTCGGCGGGCTCACCGGAATGGGGCTCGCCACGCTGGTGATGAAGGGGCTTGCCCATGCGCCGGGGCAGTTCCCGCCTATCGTCGCCGATGCGCGGGTGTGGATCGTCGCCTTCGCCGCCATGGGCATCGTCGGCGTGCTGGTCAGCGCCTTTCCGGCGTGGCGTGCCATGCGGCTTTCCATCGTTGATGGCCTCAGCGGACGCTGAGAAATGATCACACCTGGGCGCTAACCATGAAACAAATCCTCGCCATCATCTGGATGAACCTGCGCGCCGTGCCGCAGCGTGCCGGCTCCTCTCTGGTCATCGTCATCGGCATCGCCGGCGTGGTCGCGGTGCTGGTCGCCCTGCTCGCCATGTCGCAGGGCTTCGGCGCGACACTCAAGGCCACCGGCAAGAGCGACCGCGTGATGTTTCTCTCGGCCGGCGTGACGGCCGAGCTCTCTTCGGTTTTGGCCGGCGACGTGATTCCCGTGCTGCGCGAGCTGCCGGGCATCGCACGCGATGCCGAAGGACGGCCGCTGGCCTCCGCCGAGGTGGTGGTGATCACCGAGCTCAAGCGAGGCACCGGCGCGCAGCGAGCGGATGTGAACGTGTCACTGCGCGGCGTGGAGCCCGCGGGCTTGAAGCTGCGCCCCGAGGTGAAGCTCATCGAAGGCCGCTGGTTCACGCCGGGCCTGCGCGAGATCACCGTCGGCAAGGGTGCTGCCATGCAGTTCGAGGGCGTGAAGCTGGGTGCCACACTCCGGTTCCGTGGCTCGGAATGGACCGTGGTCGGCACCTTTTCCTCCGATGGTGACGCACACGAATCCGAACTCTGGACCGACGCCGACACCGCCCGTTCGGCCTTCGGACGCGGCAACTCGGCGTCTTCCCTGGTCGCACAGATGCAGTCGGTGCAGAGCATCGAGCCGATCAAGGCCGCCGTGAAGGCCGACCCTCGCCTGCGCGTGGATGCAGCGCCGGAGCTGGAGTATTTCGCCAGCCAGTCGAAGCAGTTCACCCAGCAGATCGGCCTGCTCACCGGCATCGTCGCCGCGATCATGGCGGTGGGCGCCTTGTTCGGCGCGCTCAACAGCATGTACTCGGCGGTCTCTACCCGGCAGGTGGAAATTGCCACCCTGCGGGCGATCGGCTTTGGCGGCTTGCCGGTGGCGCTCTCGGTGCTGGTGGAGGCGATGCTGCTGGCGCTCAGCGGTGGCGTGCTCGGCGGCTTCATCGCCTACGTGCTGTTCAACAACATGAGCGTCTCGACGCTGGGCAGCAATTTCACCCAGGTCGCCTTCAATTTTGCGGTGACGCCGGCGCTGATGGAAAAGGGTCTGAGCTGGGCGCTGGCGATTGGTCTTCTGGGCGGATTGCCCCCGGCCCTCAAGGCAGCGCGTCAGCCGGTGGTCGAGGCACTGCGGGCGAAGTAAGAAGCGGGGATGGGGGATAGGGTACGGCAAAGCTGCTTTTCCCATCCCCCGTACCCTATCCCCCATCCCCGCTTCTGGCTTTACGGCAGCTCCTCAACCACCCGGAACCCGGTCCAGGTATTGCGCTGGCTCTTGCCGAGCGTGGCGCGGAAATCGGTTTGAAGCGCCGCTGCCGGGTCGCGCCAGGAACCGCCTCGGGTGATGCGTGCGCCGTTATCTGATGACGATGCGCAATTGCCCTCCTGCAGGGCCGAGCAGCTCCACTCGCGCACATTGCTGGCGGTGCCGAACAGGCCCCAGGCATTGCGGCCGAGGCTGGCCACAATCCAGGGCTTGCTGGGGTTCTGGCGGCTGCAATCGGCGCAGACGGCGTTGTCCTCGTTGAGGGCATTGCCCCACCAGTAGCGGCTGTCGCTGCCGGCGGCGGCGGCATATTCCCACTCGCGGTCGGTCGGCAGGCGGAACTTGCGGCCGGTTTCCTGCGAGAGCCACAGCGCGTAGCGGCGGGCGTCGTCCCAGTCGATGCAGACCACCGGGTGGCTTTCGGTCTGCGGATAACCGGGCTTGTCCCATTGCTCACCGCCGCCTTCGCAGCCCTGCGCGAGCCAGGCGGGATTCTCGTAGCGCGCGCGTTCCACGAAGCGGCGGAACTGCCCCACCGTGACCTCGCTGCGGCCGATGCGCATGGCGCGGTAGTCGATGTCGTTTCGCACCCCGGCCGGCACCTCGGCGAGTTCGGGAATCGCCACAGCGGGCAGCGGCGGCAAGCTGCTCAGTGCGAACTGCTCCGGGGCATTGCTGTTGGCAGTGCTGACCGGCGGCGGCGCGGCGGCAGCCTGCGGTTTGGGCGTGGCAGCGGCGCTGCTGCTGGCCGGTGCAGCAGGCTCGCGCAGCCACAGCAGTGCCAGGCCTGCCAGAACGACCACTGCGATGAGCGGCAGCTGCCAGCGCAGCGCGGGCTTGGGCACGGTGTCGGTCACTGTGCGATACCCCGCATCGGCCGAGCCGGGCATCGGCCGCGGTGCAGCCATCGGCACCGGCACGGTGGTGAGCACCTCTGGCAGGGAGCGCGTCCACTGGGTGGTGACGGGCGCGGGCGCGGCGGCGAGTGCGGCGGCGACCACGCTGGGCGCGGGCGGCTTGGTGATGAGGTTTTCGACCTCGGGCGGCAGGCTGCCGTGGCGGCGCGTGGTATCGCGCAGCAGTTCGTTGGGCAGGGGCTCGCGCGCGGGCGGAGCCTGGCTCATGTCCTTGATGGTGGTCGATACGCCGGGCATCGGCGCATTCGACGAAGCCGGGCCGAGCGCAATGGCGAGTGCGAGCTTGAACGCGGCCGCAGTCTGGTAGCGTTCTTCGGTCTTGATGGCGAGTGCCTTTCTCAGCACCGGCTTCAAGGCATCTGGGATGCCGGAATAGTCCTCGATCTCCAGCTGATCGCGGTGGATGCGGTCGAGCACCACCGCCGGTGACTTGCCGGTGATCATGCGGTAGAGCGTAGCGGCCACACCGTAGACATCCGTCCAGGGGCCTTGCGTGCCATGGCGCTGGTACTGCTCCAGCGGCGCATAGCCTTCGGTGAGCACCACCGAGATCGACTTCTGGCTGCCGACCGCCTGCCGGGCCGCGCCAAAGTCGAGGATGATCGGCTTGCCGACCGCCGCGATGTAGATGTTGTGCGGCTTCATGTCGCGGTGCACCACGCCGTGGCGGTGCACATAGTCGAGACCATCGAGCACCATCTGCATCAGCGAGCTGGCGATCACCGGGTCGAGCACCGGCTTCACCTGGCTGAAGTAGGCGTCGAGGCTCATGCCGTCGTAATAGTCCATCACCATGTAGGCGGTGTCGTTGGCATTGAAGAAGCCCCGCACGCGCACGACGTTGGGGTGATCGAGGCGCGCGACGATGCGCGCCTCCCTCAGGAACTGCTCCTTGCCGGCCTCGAAGCCCTTGCGGTCGTCCTGGGTGTGGACGGTGATGTCCTGCGATTCCGGGATGCGCGCGGCGATGTCGGGGGGCAGGTATTCCTTGATCGCCACCTTCTGCTGGAGATAGATGTCCCAGCCCAGATAGGTGATACCGAATCCACCCGGCTTGCCCAGCACCTTGCCGACCCGGTACTGCCCGGCCAGCACCGCGCCCTGAGGCAGGAACAGCGGGCTGCGGGAGGCGGACTCGTCGTAGCCGCAGTGCGGGCAGACGGGGTGGTTGTCCTTGCGGCGGAAGCAGCCTGGACAGTGTTTTTGGAAGTTCGCGGGCGCACGCTCAGACATGCCCGGGATTGTAACGGGGCGGTCTGACGCGCGTCTCTGCGATGCAGGCTCGGCTAACGCCTGCCTGTGCCCGTTCAGCGCCCGAGATTCGCCTCTGCCGGACGCTCGTCCTGCACCACGCGAAAGCCGGTCCAGACATTGCGGCGGTACGGTTCGTAGGCTTCGCGGAAGCCCGAGGCCAGCGCGTCGGCACCCTGCTGCCAGGAGCCGCCGCGCACGCTGATGCGGCCGCCCGGCGCAGCCATGCCGCATTGCTCGGCAGCCTCGCTGCTGTAGGGCTCGAACACCGAGCAGGTCCACTCGCGGACGTTGCCGAGCGACTCGTACAGGCCGAAGGGATTGGGCGGGAAGCTGGTGACGACCGATGGCTGCGTCGGCACCTTCGGCGGGCAGCTCTGGCAGGCGGCCATGCCGGGGTCGAAACCGCTGCCCCACCAGTACTGGTCGTCGGAGCCCGCACGCGCGGCGTACTCCCACTCCGCCTCGGTGGGCAGGCGGTAGGCCTGGCCGGTCTCGCGCGTCAGCCACTGCGTGTAGGCATTGGCGTCGGCCCAGCTGACGCACACCACCGGCGATTCGTCGAGCTGCGCATAGCCGGGGTCCTGCCAGTCCGGCAGACGGCCACCGGCGGATTCGCAGGGGTAGTTCTGCCAGCGCGGGTTGTCGTAGCCGGTGCGGCTGACGAAGTCGCGGAACTGCGCCACGGTGACTTCGGTGCGGCCGATCTTGAACGGCGGCACACGCGCATTGCGCACACTGGCGGCGGCAGCGGCATCGCTGCTGGCCTCGGACAAACGAAGGCTGCCGCCCGGCAGCGGAATCAAGGCTGGCAGCAGCACCGGGGCGGCCGCCACGGCAGTGGCCGGATCAGGGCTCGCGGCCTCGGGCGGCGCAGGCAGTGGGGCCGGTGCCTTGCTGCTGGCTGCCGTGGCGCTGCGGGTCTGGCTGACCTTGCCCGGCGGATTGAGCAATACATATCCCACGACGGCACCCGCGATGCCCAGCACCAGCAGGGGCAGCAGGCGCTGGCTGCGGCTGCGGGCAGGTGCTGGCGGCGGCGGGATGACCGCCGTGGCGCGGCGGTGCAGCGGCGCACCAGGCAGAAGGCTGCCCGCACGCGCAGGTATGGGCATCGCCAGCACCCCCAGCGCGCCCACGGCCGCCACCGGCATCGCCGCTGCCACTGGCGCGATGACGGGCGCTGCGGGCTCGGGATTGCTGAGCAAGGGCGGCACCGGGCCGGTCACGGTGGGTGGTGCGCTGTCGTCTTGGCCGATGACCGGAGCCACGGCACGCGGGAAGGCGCGCGGCGCCTCGGCCACTACCGGGCGCGGCACGATGGCAGGGCGCGCGGGGGCAATCACCGTGGCGGCCGCCTGCACCGTGGGGGCGATCGACGAGGGCTCGTCGATGGGCGCGATGAAAGGCGCCGGCACGGGAATCAGCTCGGCCGCCAGGTTGGCATGGTCAGCCTGCCCGCCGACCATGAAGCGATCCAGCGCGGCGCGAAACTCGATCGCGCTCTGGTAGCGGTCCGAAGGCCGCACGGCGAGCGCCATGCGCATGGTCGGCACCAGTGCGGCTGGCACCGCGTTCCAGCCGCCGTCATCGACCGGATCGCGGCCAATGCGATCCAGCGCGATGGGCGGGGCCGCGCCAGTGATCATGCGGTAGAGCGTGGCGGCGACACCATAGACATCGGTCCACGGCCCTTGCACGGCGCGGCGCTGGTATTGCTCCAAAGGCGCGTAGCCCTCGGTGAGCACCACCGAGAGGCTCTGCACGCGATCACCTGCCGCCTGCCGTGCCGCGCCGAAATCGAGCACGATGGGGCGGCCGATGGCGGCGAGATAGATGTTGTGGGGCTTCAAGTCACGGTGGACCAGCCCGCGCTCGTGAACGTACTGCAAGCCTTCGAGGATGGGCTTGACCAGCGGTATCGCCAGCTCGGGTTCGAGCTTGTTGCGCACGCTGGAGAGATAGTCGCCGAGCGACATGCCCTCGTAGTAGTCCATCACCAGGTAGGCGGTGGAATTGGCGTTGAAGAAGTTGCGGACGCGGACGATGTTGGGGTGGTCGAGCTTGGCGACGATGCGCGCCTCGCGCAGGAACTGCTCCTTGCCGAACTCGAAACCGCGCTTGTCGTCGGCGGTGTGCACATCGACATTCAGCGAGTTGGCCTGGCGTGCGGCGATCTCGCGCGGCAGGTATTCCTTGATGGCGACCCGCTGCTGCAGGTTGACGTCCCAGCCCAGGTAGGTGATGCCGAAGCCGCCCGGACGACCCAGCACGCGCCCCACCCGGTACTGCCCGAAAAGAATGGTGCCGTGGGGCAGGAAGATCGGCGAACGCTGCGTGGCCTCGTCGTAGCCGCAGTGCGGGCACACCGACAAGCCACCCTTCAGCTGGAAGCAGCCGGGGCAGTGTTTCTGGAAGTGCGATGCCGCATCAAGGCTCATATTCGCCAATTCTAGAACGTGTAAGGGCTTAGTTGGACTTGGCCCGAGCAGCAAATTGTCATCCCTGGGTTCAACCTCCGGCGGGGCGGGCTCGGGTATTCTGTCGTCATGACTGCCGATGCCATCCCCGCCTCTGGTGCCGCCGCACGTGCCGCTGCCGTTGCGCTGCATCTGGGTTTCACCGATCCACACTGCTCGCTGCGGGTGCCGCTGCCGCCGCCGCCCTCGCTGCGGGTGGCGCTCACCGCGCAGATCGGTGCGCGCGGCGGCCATGTGGTGGAGGGCTCGCAAGGCCTGTCTGCCTTCCACGGCAGCATTGCGCAGGCCATGCAGGCGGTGATCGACATCCTCGCCACTGGCAGCTCGCTGCTGGTGGACGAAACCGCGCCGATTGCGATCCGCGCGGTGCTGGTGGCGGTGGATGGCAGCGGCGATGTCGCACGTGCGGCGGCCCTGAGCCGCGCCTACAAGCTGCTGCCGATGAGCCGTGACCAGACCCTGCTGCTGACCCGCGAGCTGTACGAGCAACTCGACAAGCCGTTGCGGGAACGCGCAAGGCTGTCGGTGTCACCGGCTTTGGCTGACGAGCTGCCGGAACTGGCCGATGTTTTCGACCTGGACTGGAAAGCCGCCTCGCAGCAGCTGCCACAGGTGACGGGCATCCCGGAGCCGCTGGACCAGGTGCACAGCGAAGACCGGCTGGAGATCACCCACGGCGGTGTGCAGCTCAAGCTTGCACCGCAGGATTGCCCCTTCACCCTCGGCCGCGACAAGAGCTGCGCCCTGCAGCTGGATGGCGATGTCGCCTCGCGCGTGCATGGGCAGATCGAGTTCGTGCACGACAAGTTCTACTACGTCGACGACTCCCGCAACGGCACCTACCTGCTCACACCCCAGGGCGAAGAGGTGTTTCTGCACCGCGAACGCCTGCCGCTGCTGGGTCGGGGCGTGATCAGCCCTGGAGCGCCGGTGGTCAAGCAGACCGGCGAGGTGCTGCGCTACACCTGCCGCAGCGAGCAGGGCCTGAGCGCGCTCGAGGGCTCGCTGCCAGCAGCGGTGGCCGCGGCGGCGGTCGAAGAAATCCCCCTGCATTGACAGCACGCCATGCCTGCTCCCTCTAGCGCCGTATTGCTCGCCACCGTCGGGGCCCTGCGCGACAACACGCCCGCCACGGCGCTGACCCAGGTGCACCGCACCAAGCTCAAGGCAGCACTCGAACTGCCGGGAGCGGCCATCGCCGTCACCGGCGGCGGCGAGTACCTGGGCGTCTACAACAACGCCAGCATTGCCATCGAAGCCGCCATCTCGTTCCAGACCGCGGCAGATGAACTCGCCGCCGGCAGCCCGCTCGCCTTCACCGGCCGGGTGGTGCTCGACCTCTGGCCGGCTTCGGTGGAGAACATGCCGTTGGAGCACGCCCGCGAAATCCTCAGCCATGCGCGGGAGCATTGCGTGCTGATCACCGCCGCCTTTGTCAGCGAGATGCCGGCCGTGCACCGCATCAACCTCGTGCATTACGTCAGCGCCCATGAGGCAGCGACGCTGCAGGGCGTGCTCGAACTTGCTTGGCGCGACCGCGCCACCACCTTCCGCGAGAGTACCCGGCAGGTGCAGGTATCGCGCAAGGAGTCCCCGTATTGCGCCGTCAGCCTCTCGCGCCGTGGCAAGACCGTGATCGTGCGGGCCGAGGACTGCCCCTTCTCCATCGGCCGCGACGCGGCCTGCGCGCTCAACATCGGCGGCCCGAACGTGTCGCGCCTGCACGGGGCGATACAGCACGACGGCGGCAAGTTCTACTTCCGCGACGACTCCCGCAACGGCACCTACCTCACCACCGGTGGCGAGGAAGTCTTCCTGCATGAGGAGCGCTTCCCGCTGGTGGCCAAGGGCGTGGTCAGCCCCGGCGCTGCCCTGGTGCAGCAGACCGGCGATGTGATCCGCTACCAATGCCTCACCGAGGATCCGGGTGACCCACCCGATACAGAGTCCTGATGACCTCCACCCTGCTCACGCCTGCCGCCCTGCGCAACCGCTTTGTCGCCACCGCCACCGCCAAGTTCGCCGCCAACGTGCCGGATTTCGTCGCGCTGCAAAAGCTGGTGCAGGCCCAGAGCGGGGTGTTCCGCAATGACCACGGCGCGATCCGCACGGCGGACGTGGCCGTGCGCGATCTCTTCGTGCGTGCCGCCCGGGTGCTGGGCCTGTACCGCGATCTCGACTACCGCTTCCCTGCCAAGAAGCTGGTCAGCTTCGACTTGCAGGCGACAGGGCAGGATCACCGGCCGTTCAAGGTATTCGTCTCACAGGTCGATCTCGATGCCTTTCCGCCCGAGGTCGCCGCCCTCATCCGCGAGGACTGCGCCGAGCAGGCCGCTGCGGTCGATCACACCCCCTTCATCGCACTCATCAGCAAAGCCGAGATGGCGGGCGGCTTGAACGAGGCCGATGCCGCAGCCTTCGTGCAGCACTTCGTGCACCGGCTCATGCACCGCTGTGGCCCCCCGATGCGGCGCAGCACCCTGCAAGCCGTCGCCGCCGTTTCCGGCGAGGCGGCCAGTGCGCTGGCACTCGGGCCCGACTTCAACCATGTGACCATCGACGTGCGAGCGGCGGGTTTCGAGGGCATCGAGGCGATGGCGGCGAAGATGCTGGCCACAGGCTTCAGGCTGCTGCCCGCCATCCAGGGTGCTGCCGGCACCAAGCTGCGGCAGACCGCCACCCTGGCCGCGACCATGCCCACGCCCGTGCGCGAGGCGGATGGCAGCCTCGGCATGGCCGAGAGCGAAAAGCAGTTCGTCGAGATCATCGAGCGCGCCCAGGCTTTGGCTCCGGATGGCGCGAAACTCTGGCGTGATGATGGCGCGCCGCTCGTCTTCAAGCACTTTCTGGCCGCCAATGCCGAGAAGATTTTTGACGCAGCCTCCACCCGGGTGGCGGTATCCGCCTGCTGATTGCCGCCTATTCGGAGGTATGGCATTTGCCATGCCAGTCCTCCGCGAACGCAAGGGATTTTTTCAGCAGCATTTTCTAGCTGCCCCAGACACAAGCGGTCAGCAATCACCCACTTGCTGAATCAGCACGCCAAGTGGCTGATAGCGTGAAAACTTTTGCCTTTCGCGCACAAGTTATCCACATATTGCGCACCGCTTTCGAGTCGCTTTTAGGTGTTTAAAACACAGCATGTTGTGTTTGTCACACTGCAAGACCACAACATTTTGTGTGACAGAGCGTTGACGCTCCCGGCCGCTCTCGCTATCTTCAAAGCCGTTGGACGCAAGCCCCGTCAAACCTGTTTCCACGGTCTGCCCTGCCCGCTTCCGACTTGTTTCGCACCCAGCCCGATGCACGCCAAAAACCTTCTTCCGAGGGCATTTCTGTCGTCATTGGCGGTCAAAAGTTTCACACCACCGGGGCACGACGCACCGGGGTCATCCGCAAGTTGCACGCATCAGTTCACAAGGGAGAGTTCCATGCAGATCGAGTCGGCCATCACCGCCCCGAAAGCCCCGCAGCCCATGGCTGCCGGCAGCACCGCCGCCGAAGTCGCAGCCACCGCACCCGGCGCGTTGAAGGTGATCCGCCGCAACGGCAAGGTCACCGCCTTCGATCCCTCCAAGATCGCCATCGCCATCACCAAGGGCTTTCTGGCGGTGGAAGGCTCCGCCGCCGCCGCGAGCGCGGCCGTGCGCCAGAAGGTGGAAAGCATCACGCAGAGCGTGGTGCATGCGCTGCAACGCAAGATCACCGGCGGCGGCACCGTCCACATCGAAGACATCCAGGATCAGGTCGAGCTCGCCTTGATGCGCGCGGGCGAACAGCAGATCGCGCGCAGCTACGTGATCTACCGCGAGGAGCGCGCCCAAGCGCGTGCGGCCGAGGCCGCTGCCAAGCAGCCGGAGGCTTCCAGCCGCGCACTCAACATCAAGCTCGACGACGGCCGCACGGTGGCTCTCGACGAGCAGCGCCTGCACAAGCTGGTGCGCGAAGCCTGCGGCACGCTCACAGGCGTGAACCCGGATGAAGTCGTGGCCTCCGCAATCCGCGATCTGTACGACGGCATCAGCGAAGCCGAACTGAGCCAGGCGCTCACCCTCGCTGCCCGCGCCCGCATCGAGAAGGAGCCGAACTACACCTATGTGTCCGCGCGCCTCCTGACCGTCGCGCTGTACCACGAAGCCCTCAAGTTCCTGGACCAGGCCGAAACCCGTCCCACCGCGAGCGAGATGGCACCGCTCTATCCCGAGTACTTCGCCGCCTTCATCGCCCGTGGCGTGAAAGAGGAACTGCTCGACGCGCGCTGCATGGAATACGACCTCGAACGCTTGGGGCATGCACTCAAGCCCGAGCGCGACTTCAAGTTCGACTACCTGGGCCTGCAAACCCTTTACGACCGCTACTTCATCCACAAGGGCAAGAAGCGCTTCGAGCTGCCGCAGGCGATGTTCATGCGCGTGGCCATGGGCCTCGCCATCAACGAAGTCGATCGTGAAACGCGCGCCATCGAGTTCTACAACCTGCTGTCGTCGTTCGACTTCATGTCGAGCACGCCGACGCTGTTCAACAGCGCCACGCCGCGCCCGCAGCTCTCTTCCTGCTACCTCACGCAGGTGCCGGACGATCTGCACGGCATCTTCAGCGCCGTCCACGACAACGCCATGCTCAGCAAGTTTGCCGGCGGCCTGGGCAACGACTGGACGCCCGTGCGCGGCATGGGTGGCTACATCAAGGGCACCAATGGCAAGTCCAACGGTGTGGTTCCCTTCCTCAAGGTGGCGAACGACACCTGCGTGGCCGTGAACCAGGGTGGCAAGCGCAAGGGCGCGCTCTGCGCGTACCTGGAAACCTGGCACCGCGACATCGAGGAGTTCCTCGACCTGCGCAAGAACACCGGTGACGAGCGCCGCCGCGCGCACGACATGGATACCGCCAACTGGATCCCCGACCTCTTCATGAAGCGCGTGGTGGAAGAAGGCCAGTGGACGCTGTTCTCGCCCGACGAAGTGCCCGACCTGCACGACCTCATGGGTGCGGCCTTCGAGGTGCGCTACAACCACTACGAGAAGATGGCGGACGAGGGTCGCATCAGCAATTACAAGCGCATCCCGGCCGTGACGCTGTGGCGCAAGATGCTGGCGATGCTGTTTGAAACCGGCCACCCCTGGGTGACCTTCAAAGACCCGTGCAACCTGCGCAGCCCGCAGCAGCACGTCGGCGTCGTGCACTCGTCCAACCTCTGCACCGAGATCACGCTCAACACCAAGGCGGGCTCCGAGATTGCCGTGTGCAACTTGGGCAGCGTCAACCTGCCCGCGCACATCGGTGCCGACGGCAAGCTCGATTTCGCCAAGCTCGAAGCCACCATCACCACCGCGATGCGCATGCTGGATAACGTCATCGAGTACAACTATTACTCGGTGCCGACCGCGCGCAACTCGAACCTGCGCCACCGCCCGGTGGGCATGGGCCTGATGGGCTTCCACGACGCGCTCTACAAACTGCGCCTGCCGTACGAAACCGACGCCGCGATTCAATTTGCCGACGAGAGCATGGAGGCGATCAGCTACTTCGCCATCAAGGCCTCGAACAAGCTGGCCAAGGAGCGCGGTGCCTACTCCAGCTTCAAGGGCTCGCTGTGGGATCAGGGCGTGCTGCCCATCGACTCCATCGAGATTCTGGCGCGCGAGCGCGGCGGTTACCTGCAGCAGGATCGCAGCACCAGCGGCGCGTTCGACTGGGCTGGTCTCAGAGCCGAGATCAAGGTCACCGGCATGCGCAACAGCAACTGCATGGCGATTGCGCCCACCGCGACCATCAGCAACATCGTGGGTGTGAGCCAGAGCATCGACCCCACGTACCAGAACCTGTATGTGAAATCGAACCTCTCTGGCGACTTCACGGTGGTGAACGAATACCTCGTCAACGACCTGAAGAAGCTCGGCCTGTGGGACGAAGTGATGGCCCACGATCTCAAGTACTTCGACGGCAGCGTGCAGAAGATCGACCGCGTGCCGGCTGATCTCAAGGCCATCTACAAGTGCGCCTTCGAGATCGACTCGAAGCGCTTGGTCGATGCCGGCAGCCGCCGCCAGAAGTGGTTGGATCAGGCCCAGAGCCTCAACCTCTACATGGCGCAGCCCTCGGGACGGAAGCTGGACGAGCTCTACAAGCACGCCTGGGTCAGCGGCCTCAAAACCACCTACTACCTCCGTAGCTTGGGCGCGACCCACACCGAGAAGACCACCATCACCGATGGTCGTCTCAACCAGGTGGGCAATGGCAGCAGCAGCGGGCCGATCAGCACCGCCCCGCAGACGGCCGAAAGCCGTGGCGTGGATGCCGGGCCCAAGCTCTGCCTCATCAGCGACCCGACCTGTGAGGCCTGCCAGTAGGCCCACGGCCATGAGCACTGCAAGAACCCGCCGCGCGCGGGTTCTTGCAGCTCAGGGCTTGTCAAAGTTTTTTGCGGCACCCGCGGTAGATGCACCCCACCATTCTCTGCACACCCACGCCAAGGCGCAGGTTCAAACTTCAAGGACTACACCATGCTCAACTGGGACGACGAACCCGCTGCCCCCAAGGCCCCTGCCGCACACGCCGGTATTCAGGGTGCTGCCAGCTACACCGCGCACCCTGCGGTCGTCATGAGCAGTCACGCCCCCAAGCAAGACCCGCTGTTCGCCGAGGGCGGCGCGACCGGCCTCGAAGAAATCAAGATGGGTGCCACCCGCATCCGCGTCGACGACAAGAAGATCATCAACTGCCGCGCCGACCTCAACCAGCTGGTGCCCTTCAAGTACAAATGGGCTTGGGAGAAATACCTCGCCGCCTGCAACAACCACTGGATGCCGCAGGAAATCCAGATGGGTGCCGACATCGCCTTGTGGCAGGACCCGAAGGGCCTGACCGACGACGAGCGCATGATCATCAAGCGCAGCCTCGGCTTCTTCAGCACCGCTGACAGCTTGGTCGCCAATAACTTGGTCCTCGCCGTCTACAAGCACCTGACCAACCCCGAGTGCCGCCAGTACCTGCTGCGCCAGGCCTTCGAAGAGGCCATCCACACCCACGCCTACCAGTACTGCATCGAGAGCCTGGGCCTGGACGAGGCCGAAGTGTTCAACATGTACCGCGAGGTGCCGTCGATCCACGACAAGGCTGCGTGGAGCCTGCCCTTCACCCAGTCGCTCGCCGACCCCGACTTTCACACCGGCACGCCGGAGATGGACCGTCGCTTTCTGCGCGACATGATCGCCTTCTACGTCGTGTTCGAAGGCATCTTCTTCTACGTCGGCTTCGTGCAGCTGCTCAGCTTTGGCCGCCGCAACAAGATGATCGGTGTGAGCGAGCAGATCCAATACATCATGCGCGACGAAGCCATGCACATGAACTTCGGCATCGACGTGATCAACCAGATCAAGCTCGAAAACCCGCACCTGTGGAGTGCGGAGTTCCAGCAGGAAGCGCTGGACATGATCAAGGAGGCGACGGAGCTGGAAATCCGCTACGCCCACGACACCATGCCGCGCGGCGTGCTGGGCCTCAACGCCAGCATGTTCAATGAGTACATGAAATTCATCGCCAACCGCCGCTGCGCGCAGATCGGCCTCAAGGCGCTCTACCCCGGTGCCACCGAAAACCCCTTCCCCTGGATGAGCGAGGTCATGGACCTCAAAAAGGAGAAGAACTTCTTCGAGACACGGGTGACGGAGTATCAGACGGGTGGGGCTTTGAGCTGGGATTAGCAGCCGCCTGTCGGAATACCCATCCTCTGCCAAATTTGCACCCAACAGTTGCCAAATTTGGT
>JAZKHC010000007.1:0-5234 GCA_040385605.1 Pseudomonadota bacterium | reverse complement strand
GTGAAGAACTTCTTCGGCAAGGAGCCGCGCAAGGACGTCAACCCCGATGAGGCCGTTGCCGCTGGCGCTGCCATCCAGGGCTCAGTGCTCTCGGGTGATCGCAAGGACGTGTTGCTGCTCGACGTGACCCCCTTGAGCCTCGGTATCGAGACCCTCGGCGGCAAGATGACCAAGCTGATCGAGAAGAACACCACGATCCCGACCAAGAAAAGCGAGACCTTCACCACCGCCGACGACAACCAGACTGCGGTGACGATCCAGGTCTACCAGGGCGAGCGCGAGATCGCCGCCGCCAACAAGTCGCTGGGTCGCTTTGATCTCACCGGCATTGGTGCCGCACCGCGCGGCCAGCCCCAAGTGGAGGTGATCTTCGACATCGACGCCAACGGCATCCTGCATGTCACCGCCAAGGACAAGGCGACGGGCAAGGAGCAGAGCATCCGCATCACCGCCAACAGCGGTCTGAGTGAAGCCGAAATCGCCAAGATGGTGAAAGACGCCGAGCTGAACGCCGACGAGGACAAAAAATTCGCCGAGCTTATCACCGCCCGCAACAGCGCCGACCAGATGGCCGGCGGCATCGAGAAGTCGGTGAAGGACTTGGGCGACGGCGTGACGGCCGACGAGAAGGCCGCCATCGAAAAGGCCGTGGCCGAATTGCGCGAAGCCGTGAAGGGCAGCGACAAGGCCGACATCGAAGCCAAGACCCAGGCCCTGATGACGCTCGCCAGCCCCGTGATGCAGCGCGCTTCGGCCGGCGCTGGTGGTGCAGGTGCCGACATGGGCGGGGCAGGCGCTGCACCGGGTGGCGGCAAGGCAGATGATGTGGTGGATGCCGAGTTCACCGAAGTCAAAGACAAGCCGTAAGACACACGCGGCAAGCAACAAAACTCACGCCCGCTCCCCGCGGGCGTGAGCATTTCAGCTGTACCGATTTGAAGGGAGCAGGTCGTGGCAAAGCGCGATTACTACGAAGTCCTTGGCGTGTCGAAATCCGCCACCGAAGATGAGCTGAAAAAGGCTTATCGCAAGATGGCGATGAAGCATCACCCGGACCGCAACCCCGGTGACAAGGCCGCTGAAGAAGCCTTCAAGGAATGCAACGAGGCGTACGAGACGCTGACCAACCCCAACAAGCGTGCGATCTACGACCAGCATGGCCACGAGGGCCTGCAGGGCCGTGGCGGCGGCGGGGCAGGCGGTTTCAGCGACATCTTTGGCGATGTTTTCAGCGACATCTTCGGCGGCGGCGGCGGCTCGCGTGGCGGGCCGCGTCGCGGTGCGGACCTGCGTTACCTGATGGACCTCACGCTCGAACAGGCGGTGTTCGGCGTCACCGAAACCATCAAGCTGCCGGCCTGGGATGACTGCACCAGCTGCGGCGGCCACGGCACGGCCGATGGCAAGAAGCCGCCGAGCTGCCGCCAGTGCGGCGGCGCAGGCCAGGTGCAGGTGCGGCAGGGCTTTTTCGTGTTGCAGCAGACTTGCCCGGTGTGTCGTGGCAAGGGCGTCATGGTGAGCGACCCCTGCAAGCCCTGCCGTGGCGTCGGCAAGGTCAAGCGCGAGAAGACCTTGGAGGTGAAGATTCCCGCCGGTGTCGACACCGGTGATCGCATCCGTCTCAGCGGCGAGGGCGAGCCAGGTGAGTCCGGCTCGCAGAGCGGTGATCTCTATGTGCAGGTCAACGTCAAGCCGCACGAATTCTTCGAGCGTGATGGCAGCGATCTGCATTGCACCGTGCCGGTGAGTATCGTCACGGCGAGCCTTGGCGGCGAGATGGAAGTACCCACGCTCAAGGGCAAGGCGCAGCTCAAGGTGCCGGAGGGCACGCAGAGCGGCAAGACCTTCCGCATGCGCGGTATGGGTGTGAAGAGCGTACGCGGCGGGCCGCAGGGTGACTTGCTATGCAACGTGGTGGTCGAGGTGCCGGTGCATCTCTCGCGCAAGCAGAAAGACCTGCTGAAAGCCTTTGGCGAATCGCTGGAAGGCGAGGGCGGCAAGAACACGCCGGAGTCCGCCGGCTGGCTCGACAAGGCGAAGAAATTTTTCGACGGGATTGCGAGTTAGCAACAAGCTGCGTTCAGTCCAGGAGCTCTAGACTGTGGGCTGGTTCAAGATTGGCAAGCACTCATGTTGATGCGGATCAAACTCGCGCTGGGCCTGCTCGTTTTTGCCCTTGCAGGAATTGCCGAGGCAGCCCCGGCGCCCTTTGACCTCGCAGGCCCTGCGCTCGAAGTGATGGTCACGCGCGGCGATCAGACGCTGGCCATTGCCGAGGTGCCCAACCTCGCGGAAGGCGATCAGCTGCGGGTGAAGGCCGATCTGCCGGCCACCCAGTCGGCCGACTATCTGCTGGTCGTCGCCTTCCTGCGCGGCTCCACCAATCCGCCGCCGGAGAAATGGTTCTTCTCCTGCAAGACCTGGAAAAAGAAGGACAAGTGCAACCGCGAGGGCATGAGCCTGATGGTGCCAGAGGGCGCGCAGCAGGTGATCCTGTTTCTTGCCCCTTCCACGGGTGGCGATTTCGACACCCTGGTGAGTGCGGTGCGCGGCCGCCCTGGCGCCTTTGTGCGAACGGCGCAGGATTTGAACCAGGCCACCCTCGACCGCGCGCGCCTCCAACGCTATCTCAATACCGTGCAGCTGCTCGACCAGACCAACCCGGCGGGCCTGAAGACGATTGCACCGCTGCTGGCGCGCAGTCTCGCCATCCGTGTCGATGAGAAATGCCTCGATCGTCTTGCGCCTTTGCAGGCTCCCTGCCTCATGTCCGGACAGGAGTCGCTGATCCTCGCCGACGGCCACAGCCGCTCGATTGTCGAGACCCTCACCAGCAGCCCCGGCACCGATCTGCTGATGCAGGTGAGCGCCACCCCAGAGGGAGGCTACGGCTACTACAGCCCTTATATCCTCTCGGTGATCGACATCGCGCGCATCCTCGATTCGTTCACCACCGCGCGCTACCAGTACATCCCGGCGCTGGCCTCGGCGAGCGGCAGCCGCTTGGCGCTCACACTCAACACTGCACCCTCGTTCCACAGCCCGAAATCGGTGCTGGTCGCCGCACTGCCCGCCATCGAGGCGCCGCAGCTGCCACCGCTGCATGCGGTGGAGCCCGATGGCATCTACTGCGCCAGCCAAGCCAATCTCGTGCTGCCGGTCGAAGGCGCGCCGCTGGTGTTCGCCACCGATTACGCGCACGGCCTCAAGCTCTGGCTCACCGCCGCCGATGGCAGCGAGCTGGCCCTGCCCGCCAGGGCCGATGGCACCCAGGGCGGTTATGTGATCGACACCACGCCGCTCTCCAGCGCCAAGCTCGGTGACGCCGTGCGCGCCACCCTCAAGGGCTACTGGGGATTCACCCCCTACGTGGGTCCGAGCTTCCAGCTGCGCAATGCGCATGCGAGCGCCTGGACGGTCGCCCCCGGCGATGAGAACGCGCTCGTGGTCGGCCGTAGCGAGTCGGTGCATCTACGCGCGGACAGCGTCGCCTGCATCGACCGCATCATGGCGCGGGATCCGGCCGGCAAGGAGCTGCGTGCGGAGTGGAAGAAGCTCACGCCCGGTGAGGTCGAGCTGCAACTGCCGCTGCAAACTGCCACCCCCGGCCCGCTGACCCTGCTGATCAGCCAGCACGGCGCGGCAGCGCCCACGCCGCTCTCCGTGCAGACTTTTGCGGAGGTGGCCAGGCTCGAACGCTTCACCCTGCATGCGGGGGACGCGCAGGGCTTCATCATCGGCAGCCGGCTGGATGAGATTGTCAGCGTCGAGATCGGTGATCTCGTATTCCTGCCTGGTGAGCTCTCTACCCAGCAGAGCAGCGACCGCCTCAGCGTGTTCCTGAAGGATTCGGTCAGTGCGTCTTTCACGTCAGGGCAGCGGCTCACCGCGAAGGCGCTGCTGCGCGATGGCCGTCGCATCAGCGTGCCGCTGACGGTGGAGCTGCCGAGGCCGCGCATCGAGCTGATCGGCCGCAACGTGGCGAGCCCGGTCACGGCCGCCAATGCAATCGCCTTGCAGCCGGACGAGATGATGGCTGCGGACACGCTGACCTTCTCGGTGCGCACCCCAGCCACTGCTGGGTTCGGCCGTGAGCAGACCTTGGAGATCGCTACCCTCGATGGCACGACGTCCACGCTGCTCAGCCAGGCCAGGGGCACGATCCGACTTGAGAACGCCAAGGTCGCCGTCGCTCGCTTCGAGCCCTCGAAGATGCTCGAAGCCAATGCCTTCGGCGCGCTGCAAGTGCGTAGCCTTGCCAACGGCATCGCGGGCGACTGGCAGCCGCTGATCCACCTCCTGCGCCTGCCAGTGCTGCATACCTTGCGTTGCCCTGCAGCTGTGGGCGAGCCGGCATTGTCGCCACAAGCAAGCGCCTGCCTGCTCTCGGGCAGCGAGCTGTTTCTGATCGAGGCCGTGTCTGCCTCTGCCAATTTCGAGCAGGCAGTGGTACTGCCCGAGGGATTCACCGGCATCCAGCTGGCGGTGCCGCGCCCGCTGCAAGACGGCGCGCTTTACCTCAGGCTGCGTGACCGGCCTGGCATCGTGCGCAGTATCCGGCTTGAGGTGCTTGCGCCCCCCGGTGCCTGATCGGCTTGGGCAGCTGCGGACATCGCGCTTGCCGCCCAGAGTCATCTGGTGGCTTGCCGTTCACACTACCTAGAGCTGTAGGCGCCGCAGCAGCCAGGCAATGTTGGACCTGATGGGACGCTGACAATGCCGCTGTGCCGGTGGAGCCGATTGAAGTGTTTCCGGAACTTGTCGAGATGGAGGCGTCGATGGCGGCAGGCCATCTATTCGTTGCAGAATCAGCCAGTCACAATCGACGGAGGCGTGCATGAACAAGCAATTCCCTCGGACCGCCCTATGCGGTGTCTCGATGGCCTTGGCGCTCGCCGGCCTTTTCGGCTCGGCCAAGCTAGGGGCGCGCAGCGGCGCCGAGTCGTCCGCAAGCGCGAGCTTCGATCCGCTGCTCGACGCTCAGGGCAATGTGTGCGCACCGGCTGTCGCCGGCCGTCCGCCCTTGCTGCAGAAACTGCTGCTCGCGCAAGCCGGGACACAGAGCGAGACCAAACCCTTCAAGCCGGAGCCGATGCAGGCCGCGGGCGGCGACGTGCCCCTGTACCGCAATCTCGGCACGCTGTCCTTCAAGGTGGGAACGCGCAGCGCGAAGGCGCAAGCCTACTTCGACCAGGGCATGCGCTGGGCCTTCGCGTTCAACCACGCCGAGGCGC
>JAZKHC010000006.1:0-188052 GCA_040385605.1 Pseudomonadota bacterium | reverse complement strand
CCCCTAGGGGTAGCGGTCTGTGTCCGCCGATTCAGGCTATTTGATATTCAGCGTCGCTGTGGCGCTGATCGCCTGGCTGGCGGCATTGGTGGTGCTGGCCGTGATCATGACGGACTTTCCCGCCGCACCCGCAACCGTAGTGGCCAAACCGGCAGAACCATTGATGCCCAGCAAGGAGCTGCTCTGCACCGTGGCCAGCGCGTTGTCGCCGCTAGTCCAGCCCACGTGCCGGGAGATGTCCTGCGTGGCCCCGCTGGCATAGCTGCCGACAGCATTGAACTGCTTTGTGCGGCCCGCCATCACATCCACGGTCGTCGGACTGATGGCAATCGTGTTGAGGCTATCGACAAACGGCGTGATGCCGATGGCCGGTGCCGCGATGGCAGGTGTGCTGGCAAAACTGGCCGCGAGCTGCACCGGATCGGTCACGGCCTTGATGGCGAGCACCACGTTGGAAATGCCGCCTCCCAGGAAGGACAGCGCCGTGACATCCGAAGAGGTGTAGCTCACCTGGGTGGAAAGGTCCTGGGTCTTGCCGTTGTCGAGCGTGCCGGTGGCCGTCAGCCGCTCGGTGGTGTTGACGACGAGGCGGGCGTTGTCGCCAAACTCGCGGGTCAGCGCCAGCGACTGCAAATTGGCCACCGCCACCGGGACATCGGCCGTCAGCGCCGCACAGCCCGGCACGCGCGCACGAGCAGTTAGCCCACTGCCAGCCGCCACGCCGGTGATGGTGCCGCTGGTGCTGCTGATGTTGGCAATCGCAGTATTCGGCGTTACGAAGGCCCAGGTGACGAGTGCATCCAACGCGGTTTCGACGCCATCCAGGTCGACCGTCGCCGCGAGGTCCAGCAGCGACTTGGCCGCGAGGTCGGCACTGGCCGGGGTGATGCGGAAATTGGTCGGCGTGCCGACGGTGACATCAATGCTGCGAGTGAAGCTGAGATAGCGCACCGTGATGGTCGCCGCGCCCTCCGCAAGCGGAACGAGCGTGCCACGGTTGTAGAAGGCGTTGGTCTGCTCTGGCACCGGGATGTCGAAATTGCTGACCTGCACGACGCCCGGGTTGGAGCTGCTGTAGGTGGCGCGGCTGGTGAAATCACCGCGCGAGCCATCGCTGAAATCGACAATGAACGTCAGCCCTGTGTTGATGCAGTTGTACGCCCTGGTCGATGCCGCTCCTTCAAGCCCGCCGAAGGGCTGGATGACGGCATTCACCGGCAGCACGCCCTCGCCGAGGCCGCCACAGCCCGACAGCGCCATGCTGCTGGCGATCAGGGCGGCGGATAGCGATGCGATGCGGTTTCCACGTTTCATCTAGGGGCTCCTCGGGAATCTGTTTGGTCAGGCGTCGGCGCGCGCGGGTGCTGGCGCGACCGTGCTTTTCACATGCAGCTCGCGCAGCTGTCTGGCATCGACCAGGCCGGGGGCATTGGTCAGCGGGCAGTGGGCGGTCTGGGTCTTGGGGAAGGCAATCACTTCGCGGATCGAGTTCGCACCCGCCATCAGCATGATCATGCGGTCGATGCCGATGGCGAGCCCACCGTGCGGCGGCGCGCCATAGCTGAGGGCTTCGAGCAGGAAGCCGAACTTCTCCTGCTGCTCTTCCGGCGTGATGCCGAGCAAATCAAACACGGCCTGCTGCACTTCCGTGGAGTGGATGCGCACGCTGCCGCCGCCGAGTTCAACGCCGTTGAGAACGATGTCATAGCCTTGGGACAGCACGGTGCTGGGTGCGTTCCGCACCTCCTCCGCCGACTGCACCTTGGGCGCGGTGAAAGGATGGTGCGGCGAAACCCAGCGGCCACCGTCACGGTCGTCCCACTCGAACATCGGCCAGTCCACAACCCACAAGGCCTTCCAGCCCTTGGCGGTCAGGCCAAAGTCGTTGCCGACCTTGATGCGCAAGGCACCCAGCGCATCGCTGACGACGCTGGCCTTGTCGGCACCGAAGAAGATGAGATCGCCATCCTTCGCCCCGGTGCGCTCAATCACCCCTGTGAGGCCTCGATCGTGGATGTTCTTGACGATGGGCGACTGCAAGCCTTCGCGGCCTTTTCCGCTCCATTCGTTGACCACTATGTATGCTAGGCCACGCGCACCGTAGGTCTTCACGAACTCGGTGTAGCCGTCGATCTTGCTGCGCGGCAGGGCCGCACCGCCCGGGACGCAGAGGGCGGTGACGCGGCACTTGGGGTCGTTGGCAGGGCCAGCGAATACCTTGAAATCCACGTCGTTGAGCAGGTCTTTGACGTCATGCAGTTCGAGCGGGTTGCGCAGGTCGGGCTTGTCCGAACCGTAGCGGCGCATGGCCTCTTCAAACGTCATGTGCGGCAGCGTGCCGAGATCAACACCCAGCAAATCCTGAAACAGATGCTTCACCAGCTCCTCGATGATCGCCATGATCTCTTCCTGGTTCAGGAAGCTGGTCTCGACGTCGAGCTGGGTGAACTCCGGCTGGCGGTCGGCTCTGAGGTCTTCGTCGCGGAAGCAGCGGGCGATCTGGTAGTAGCGGTCCAGCCCGCTCATCATCAGCAGCTGCTTGAACAATTGTGGGGACTGCGGCAGGGCGAAGAACTGCCCGGCATGGGTGCGTGAAGGCACCAGATAGTCGCGCGCACCTTCGGGGGTGGCGCGGGTGAGGATGGGCGTTTCCACATCCACGAAACCCTTGGCATCCATGAAGTTGCGGATGCGCTTCACCACCTCATGGCGCAGGCGCAGGTTCTTCTGCATGGCCGGGCGGCGCAGGTCGATGTAGCGGTACTTGAGGCGCGTTTCCTCGCCCACCGTCTCGTCATCGGGGTGGAAGGGCGTGGTCTCGGCCTTGTTGAGCAGTGTGACGATCTTGCCCAGCAACTCCACCTGGCCGGAAGGCAGGTTGGCGTTGGTGGTGCCGGCCGGGCGCGCACGGATGCGGCCGGTGATCTGCACCACGTATTCGCCCCTGAGCCTGTCAGCGGCGGCAAAAGCCTCGACCGCATCCGGGTCGAACACACATTGCAGCAGACCTTCGCGGTCACGCAGGTCGATGAAGATGACCCCGCCGTGATCGCGGCGGCGGTGCACCCAGCCACAGACGGAAATGGTTTCGCCGATCAAGGCTTCAGTGACCTGACCGCAGTAATGGCTACGCAGCATGAATGTGCTTGGGGTTTCAGCTTGAAGGGCGCGCATTGTAGCCGCGCGCAGCCTTTGCGGCTTTAGTCCTGCCCACGCAGCAGGCACAAAAAACCCGCCATGAGCGGGTTGTTTTTGCCGACCTCTTTCAAGTTCATGGTGCGCCCGGAAGGATTCGAACCTCCGACCCCTTGGTTCGTAGCCAAGTGCTCTATCCAGCTGAGCTACGGGCGCTCATAAACTCAAGAAACTGATGGCGGACAGAGAGGGATTCGAACCCTCGATAAGGTTTTAAAGCCCTATACTCCCTTAGCAGGGGAGCGCCTTCGTCCACTCGGCCATCTATCCTTTTCGCATCGGGTTGCCCCTTCAGCGAGGCGCGAAGTCTACGGAAACACTTGCGCCGGGTAAAGGCATTTGCCCAGATTATTTCGAGTTATTTGCAGGCGGACACCTGCAAGCGCGTCAGTGACGTGGTGCCTCAAGCGGAATATGGATTTCTTCGGCAATCCGGGCAAAGATTTCTTCGCGGTGGACCGCCACCGTACGGGGTGCATGAATGCCGAGCCGCACCTGGTTTCCCTTGACGCCCAGAACAGTAACGGTGACATCATCCCCAATCTTGAGGGCTTCACCGATCCGCCGAGTCAATATCAACATTGCTGCTCTCCCTGAGTCCGTCGTGTTGTGTGTAAGGTCATCTTGACCCTCCACCTAACGGGGCAGCAGTGGTTTGGAGTACCTAATTTTTGACTGGGCGGCAGATTTAAGTGGATGAGCGGTCAGTCAGGATGGCAAAGCCTCCAAACCAAAGGCCTTGTGCAGGGTGCGAACTGCCAGCTCCAGGTATTTCTCCGAGATCACCACGCTGATCTTGATCTCGGAGGTCGAGATCATGTGGATGTTGATGCCCTCGGCGGCGAGTGCCTTGAACATCTGGCTGGCAATACCCGCGTGGCTGCGCATGCCCACACCCACCAGCGAGACCTTGACGATATCGACCGCCGTGCGCACGCCCTTGGCACCCAGCTCGTTGGCCGTGTGCTTGGCGACTTCCACCGCCCGGTCGTAATCGACCCGGTTGACGGTGAAGGTGAAGTCGGTCGAGCCATCGGCACCGACGTTCTGCACGATCATGTCGATCTCGATATTGGCATCGCCAATGGGGCCGAGGATGGCGGCGGCGATGCCGGGGCGGTCGGGCACGCCGGCCACGGTGAGCTGGGCTTCGTCGCGGTTGAAGGCGATACCGGAGATGAGCGGGTCTTCCACTGAGCTTTCCTCGTCCAACGTGATCAATGTGCCGGGGCCGTCCACGAAGGTGGACAGCACCCGAAGGGGAACCTTGTACTTGCCAGCGAACTCGACCGAGCGGATTTGCAGCACCTTGCTGCCCAGGCTCGCCAGTTCCAGCATTTCTTCAAACGTGATCTTGTCCAGGCGGCGGGCTTTCGGCTCCACGCGCGGGTCGGTGGTGTAGACGCCATCGACATCGGTGTAGATCTGGCATTCGTCGGCCTTCAGCGCCGCCGCCAAGGCCACACCGGTGGTATCGCTGCCGCCACGGCCGAGAGTGGCCGTCGAACCATCCGGCGTGATGCCCTGAAAGCCCGCCACCACCGGCGTGATGCCGGCGTCGCAATCGGCGCGCAGTCGCTCGACATCAATCGACTGGATGCGCGCCTTCATGTGCGAGGTGTCGGTGCGGATCGCCACCTGCGGCCCGGTGTAGCTGCGCGCTTTCACGCCAGCCTTTTCGAGCGCGAGCGCCAGCAAGCCAATCGTCACCTGCTCGCCGGTGGAGGCAATCTGGTCGAACTCGCGGGCCGAGCCACGCGGGTTGATCGACTTCGCCATTTTCAATAGGCGGTCGGTCTCGCCGCTCATGGCCGACACCACGACCACCACCTGATGGCCCTCGGCACGGAACTTGGCGACCTTGCTGGCCACGTGCTCGATGCGCTCCACCGAGCCCATCGAGGTGCCGCCGTATTTTTGAACGATCAATGCCATTTCTATTTCTTGTCATTCCCGTGAAGACGGGAATCCAGTTGTATTGGAAACCAAAAATACTGCGCTAAAGCTTGGCTTCAACCCAGGCCGCGACGCTGGCGATAGCCGCGGATATATTTTCAGGCTGCGTGCCACCCGCCTGCGCCATGTCCGGGCGACCACCGCCCTTGCCACCCACCTGCCCGGCCACGAAGTTGACCAGTTCGCCGGCCTTCACCTTGCCGGTGAGGTCGGCGGTGACGCCAGCGATGAGGCTGGCCTTGCCCTCGCTGCTGCTGCCCAGCAGCAGGATGCCGCTGCCCAGCTTCTGCTTGAGTTGGTCGTGCAGCGTGCGCAGACCATTGGCGTCAGTCTCGACCTGCGCGGCCAGCACTTTCACGCCCTTGATCATCACAGCCTTGGCGAGCAACTCATCGCCTAAGCCCGCCGCCAGCTTGCTCTTGAGTGCGGCCAGCTCTTTTTCGAGTGCCTTGTTGGCCTCCAGCAGGCCGCCGATCTTGCTGCCGAGATCGGCGGGTGAAGTCTTGAGCGCGGCGGCTGCCGTGTTGAGCTTGCCTTGCAGCTCGCTGACGAAGGCCAATGCGTTTTCGCCGGTCACCGCCTCGATACGACGTACACCAGCGGCGACGCCGCCTTCGCTGACAATCTTGAACAGGCCGACGTCGCCGGTGCGCGTCACATGGGTGCCGCCGCAGAGTTCGGTTGAGAAGCTGCCCATCTTCAGCACACGCACTTCCGCGCCGTATTTCTCGCCGAACAGGGCCATCGCGCCTGAGGTGATGGCGTCGTCGAAGCTCATCAGCTTCGCGCCCACCTCATGGTTGGCGAGCACTTCGGCATTGACGAGACGCTCGATCTCGGCGATCTCTTCCGCTGACACCGCCTGACCGTGGCTGAAGTCGAAGCGTGTGCGCTCGGTGTTGACCAGCGAGCCTTTCTGGCTGACGTGCGTGCCCAGCACCTGCCGCAACGCCGCGTGCAGCAGATGGGTGGCGGAGTGGTTGCGCATGGTGGCGCGGCGCACACTGCTCTCCACCGTCGCGGTCACCGTATCGCCGACTTTCAGCGTGCCACTTTCGAGACTGCCACTGTGGCCAAAGGCACCACCCGTGATCTTCTGCGTATCGGCCACCTTGAAGGCACCGAGATGACCAGCATCGCCGATCTGGCCACCACCTTCGGCATAGAAGGGCGTCTTGTCGAGCACCACTACACCAGCCTCGCCAGCGACAAGTGATGCGACCGCCGCACCATCGCGGTAGAGCGACAGCACTTTCGCGCCTTCGATGCTCAAACCGTCGTAGCCGAGGAACTGCGTGGCCGCACCTTCGTAGCGCAGCGCCTCACCGGACTTGAACTGGCTCGCCGCACGAGCGCGCGAGCGCTGTGCCTGCATCTCGCGCTCGTAGCCCGCATCATCAAGCTTGAGATTGCGCTCGCGCGCGATGTCGGCCGTGAGGTCGAGCGGGAAGCCGTAGGTGTCGTAGAGCTTGAACACCACCTCGCCCGGAATGACGTCATCCTTGAGCTTGCCAATGGCGTCCTCAAGCAGCTTCATGCCCTTGTCGAGCGTGGTCGCGAAGCTGTCTTCCTCCTGCCGGATGGTCTTCTCGATGGCCGCCTGCTGTCCCTTGAGCTGGGGGAAGGCCTCGCCCATCTCGGCCGCGAGCGGGGCCACCAGCTTGTAGAAGAAGGCTTCGCTCAAGCCCAGCTTGTAGCCGTGGCGGATGGCGCGCCGCATGATGCGACGCAGCACATAGCCGCGGCCCTCGTTGCTGGGCGTGATGCCGTCGGCAATCAAAAAGCTCGCCGCACGGATGTGGTCGGCGACGACCTTCTGCGAAGGGTTCTCGTACGGCTTCTGCCCTGCCAGCTTCGCCACTGCGCCGATCAGCGCCTTGAAGGTATCGGTCTGGTAGTTGTCGTTGCTGCCCTGCATCAGCGCGCTGATGCGCTCCAGCCCCATGCCGGTATCCACACTCGGCGCCGGCAGCTTGAGCATCTCGCCCTTGGCGGTGCGCTCGAACTGCATGAACACCACGTTCCAGATTTCGATCCAGCGGTCGCCGTCTTCTTCCGGGCTGCCGGGCGGGCCGCCGTAGATGCCCTTGCTGCCATCGGGATCGTGGTCGTAGAAGATTTCGGTGCAGGGGCCGCAGGGGCCGGTGTCGCCCATCGCCCAGAAGTTGTCGCTGGCGTATGGCGCACCCTTGTTGTCAGCAATGCGCACGATGCGGTCGAGCGGCACGCCGCACTGTTGGTGCCAGATGGCCGCCGCCTCGTCGTCCGTGTGATAGACCGTGACCAGCAAGCGGCTCTTGTCGATGCCCAGCCAGGCGGGGCTGGTGATGAACTCCCAGGCCCAAGTGATCGCGTCCTGCTTGAAGTAATCGCCGAAGCTGAAATTGCCCAGCATCTCGAAGAAGGTGTGGTGCCGCGCGGTGTAACCGACGTTTTCGAGGTCGTTGTGCTTGCCACCGGCGCGCACGCATTTCTGGCTCGACGCGGCGCGCTTGTAGGGGCGCGAGTCCTGCCCCGTGAACACATCCTTGAACTGCACCATGCCGGCGTTGGTGAACAGCAGCGTGGCGTCGCCTGCGGGCACGAGGCTCGACGAAGGCACCACGGTATGGTCCTTGCTGGCAAAAAATTGCAGGAACTTGGCGCGCAGTTCGTTGCTGGTCATGGCGTCGACGTCGAAAAAATAGTCGCGCAGTTTAGCGATTCACGGCCCTGCCGGGGGCTGGCTTGCGCTAATCGCTGGCGTCGTCGCCAGCACCGTCAAACGCGGCGCGAATGTGTTCGCCGGTAAAACCCCGTGATGCGAGGTGGTTGTAGCGCTTCTGCTTCTCGGCGCGATCGGCTGGCGGCTGCCGGTATTTGCGCTGATAAGTCTCCACGCAAAGTGTGGTCCAGTCGCACGCGGCGGCCTCCATTGCCTCGCGGATCAGGGCATCCGGCAGGCCCGCCACCCGCAGTTCGGCACTGATGCGGATGGGGCCGAAGCCCTGCGCAATGCGGTTCTGGATGCGGCTGGCGGCAAAGCGGGGGTCGGATTGCCAGCCGTTTTCAGTCATCGATTCGACGACTTCGGTAGTGAGTTCGGCCTCCACCCCGCCCTGCCGCAGCTTGCTCGAAAGCTCACGCGCCGAATGCTCGCGCCGCCCCAGAAGCCGCATCGCCTTCAGCTTCGCAGCTTCAGGCGATACCGGCTCGTCGGATGCCTTGCGGCGCATCATTCTCGATGCCGCTTACTCAGCCTTCGCGGCCTTCGGCGGCAGCAGCTTGGCGCGCAGCGAGGCTTCAATCTCGCTCGCCACTTCAGGGTGCTCGCGCAGATACTGCTTGGAGTTGTCCTTGCCCTGGCCAATCTTCTCGCCCTTGTAGGCAAACCAGGCGCCGCTCTTCTCGACGAATTTGTGCTCCACGCCCAGGTCGATCAGCTCGCCTTCGCGGCTGATGCCCTCGCCATACATGATCTCGAACACGACCTGCTTGAACGGGGGTGCCAACTTGTTTTTTACCACCTTCACGCGCGTCTCGTTGCCCACCACTTCGTCGCCCTTCTTGATCGCACCGATACGGCGGATATCGAGGCGCATGGAGGCGTAGAACTTCAGCGCATTACCGCCCGTGGTGGTCTCCGGCGACTGGCCGGGCATCATCGCGCCGATCTTCATGCGCAGCTGATTGATGAAGATGACGGTGGTCTTGCTACGGTTGATGCTGCCGGTGAGCTTGCGCAGCGCCTGGCTCATCAGACGCGCCTGCACGCCGACGCTGGCCTCGCCCATCTCGCCTTCGATTTCGTTCTTCGGCACCAGGGCCGCAACCGAGTCGATAACGATGAGATCGACCGCATTGCTGCGCACCAGCATGTCGACGATTTCCAGCGCCTGTTCGCCAGTGTCCGGCTGCGAGATGAGCAGATCGCCCACCTGCACACCGAGCTTTTCGGCGTAGGTGACGTCGAGCGCGTGCTCGGCATCGATGAACGCGGCAACGCCACCGCCCTTCTGCGCCTGCGCGGTTACGTGCAAAGCAAAAGTCGTCTTGCCGGAAGACTCCGGCCCGTAGATTTCGACCACGCGGCCGCGCGGCACGCCGCCGATGCCGAGGGCGGCATCGAGCGTGATGCTGCCAGTGGAGATCACCTCAATATCGGGACGCTCGTCCACGCCCATGCGCATGATCGCGCCCTTGCCGAACTGCTTCTCGATCTGCGAGAGCGCGGCTTCCAATGCCTTTTTACGGTCGTCTGCTGCTGCCATTTTCAGTTCTCCAAATGACGAGCGCGCCTCGGTGGGCGCGCTCTAGTGGTCCCCATCGGAGACCGAAGTTTACTTGCCAATACGGCCGAGATAGTCGCCCGTGCGGGTATCCACCTTGATGATCTCGCCCTGTTGCACGAACAAGGGCACACGCACCACGGCACCAGTTTCGAGCGTGGCCGGCTTGCCGCCACCGCCGGAAGTATCGCCGCGCACGCCGGGGTCGGTCTCGGCAATCACGAGCTCCACGGTATTGGGCGGCATCACCTGCAAGGGGGCACCATTCCACAGGGTGAGGCGGCAGGTTTCCTGGCCTTTCAGCCAGTCAATGGCGTCCACCATCTGCGACTTGGCAACCATGGTCTGCTCGAAGCTCGTCGGGTCCATGAAGGTCCAGAACTCGCCGTCGTTGTAGAGGTATTGCAGCTCCACATCCTCAACGTCGGCCACGTCCCAGCTGTCACCCGAACGCAGGGTCTTTTCGATCACGCGGCCGTTCTTGAGGTTGCGCACCTTGATGCTATTGGTGGCCTGGCCCTTGCCGGGCTTGCGGTATTCGTTGTCGATGATTGCAAACGGCTCGCCGTCGATGAGGACTTTGACGCCGGACTTCATTTCGTTGGTGCTGACGGTTGCCATTGGTATAGACGCTTTAAATGTTGTCATGAGAGCGGCAACTCGCCGCAGGGTGGGGTACATCCCCTCTGTGTGCACTTTACCATGCACCTCCATGCGCCGACCCGGCGATCGGGGTCAGACTCTTGCGGCTGCAACTTGCTCTTGCGTCAAAAAATATAAATGGCGCGGCCCGCGTGGCACGGCATATGCTTAGACTGCAATGGTAAAAGCGGCTTCAATCGGTGATGGAGCAACTTTTTTTGCGGTGCATGGATGCACCCGAGCTTGCATTGGCAAATTGATTCCACGGAGGGAATCGCATGGCAACAATCAGCAATTTTCCGAAGGCCACCCATCTGGTGTGGCATTCCCATACGGTCACGCGCGCAGAACGCTCGGAACTCAAGGGCCAGCGCCCTTGCATCATCTGGCTGACCGGCCTCTCAGGCGCGGGCAAGTCCACTCTCGCTAACGAGCTGGAATGCGCCCTGCTGCGCATGGGCCATCACAGCTATTTGTTGGATGGTGACAATGTGCGTCACGGTCTGAATAAGGACTTGGGCTTTTCGCCGAAAGATCGCGTCGAGAACATCCGTCGCATCGGCGAGGTCGCCAAGCTCTTCGTCGATGCGGGCCAGATCGCCATCACCGCCTTCATCTCGCCCTACAAGGCCGACCGGCAGATGGTGCGCCAGCTGGTCGCCGCCGACGAGTTCGTCGAGATATACGTGAAAACCTCGCTCGCCACTTGCGAGCAGCGCGATCCCAAGGGCCTTTACGCCAAGGCTCGCGCCGGACTCATCAAGGAGTTCACCGGCATCGACTCGCCCTACGAAGCGCCGGAAAACCCGGAGCTGGTGATCGACACCGACGAGCTGCCGCTCGAAGCGGGCGTGCATACCGTGCTGCATTACCTGCAAGCCACCGGCCGTATTCGCAGCGAGAGCAATGTCCTGCCCTTCACCCAATCGGCCTGATCGACCGAGATCTCGAACCGTGAGCAATAACCTACCCGCGAATGACCATGAGCAATAATCTGATTTTCATCGTCATGGACAGCTGCCGCTTCGACAGCTACCAACGCGCCAAAACGCCGAACATGGATCGCATCGGCATGGGCGAAAAGCGCTACTCCTATGCGAGCTGGACCTCGCCCTCGCACTACACCTACCTGATGGGCATGACCCCGCACGACAACCCGCAGGGCGTGTTCGCCTCCGAGGTCTACAAAAAGGAGTTCTCGAAGTGGGTGGGGCGCTTGAACATCCCCGATCTCTCGTTCAAGAACTTCGTGCCGCAGCTCTCGCTGCCATATGTCTTGCAGCAGAACGGCTATCGCACCGCGGCCAAGGTTTCGCTGCCGGTGCTCAACCCGCTCTCTCACCTCAACCGCCACTTCGACGACTACAAGTTGATGGCCGATCACAACGATTTCGGCGGCATGGTGAAAGACATCGAGTTCGATGCCGACGAGCCCTCGTTCTACTTCCTGAACCTCGGCGAAACCCATTATCCCTACATGCTCGATGGCAAGTCGCTGCCGCACATCTCCGGCGTGCATGGCGTGTTCAAGCACATGGACGATGAGCTGGGCCACGGCAAGGAAGACCAGTTCTTCGACGCCAAGCAGATGCAGGATTTGCACCTGCAACAGATCAAGACCGTCGAGCATGTGGACAGCATTCTCGACGGCCTGATCGCCAAGGCCCCGGTCGATACCCACTTCATCATCACCGCCGACCACGGCGAGTGTTTTGGCGAAGGCGGCTTCTTCGGCCACGGGCCAATCGTCCACGAAAAAGTGATGGAAGTACCTTTTCTCGAAGGCCGCAAGCGATAGGGTTGCAGTGCGGCGCAGCTCAGGAAGGGCGCGCCGGGTGACAAACGTCAGGGAGTGACACGATGAACAGACAATCCTTCGAGGTGCTGGCGCTGTGCCCAGCGAATCCGGTTTCAGCCGAACTCGTGCGGGCCTCCGTGCAGTGCGGCGCAACGGGCCTGATGGATTTTGAATGGGCAGGCGGCGATGTGCGCCAGCTCAGCGTGTTCTGGTCGCAGCTGTTGCTTTCACTGCCCAAAGACAAGGCGGGCACGCTCGGTGTGCGCCTGCACGTCAGTCAGGCCGAACTCGCCAATGCCCTGCTGCCCACGACATCGGATCGCACCCTCACCGTCGTGGTCGCGGGGACGATCCCCGCTTTGCAGGCCTTTGCAGACCGGCATGCCAAGCCACTGGCGCATCGCTGGCTGGCCGAGGTCACCAGCGCCGAGGGGCTCGATGCCCTGCCCGCCCAGTTCGATGGCCTCGTTGCGCGCGGCCATGAGGCCGGCGGCTGGGTGGGTGAAGACACCAGCTATATCCTGCTGCAAAAGCTGCTCAAGACCACCGAGCGCCCCGTGTTCGTGCAGGGCGGCATCGGCCTCTACACCGCCGCTGCCTGCCGCGCCGTCGGCGCCGCCGGCGTGGTGCTCGACGATGCGCTGTTGCTGCTTGCCGAATCGCCGCTGACACCCGCGCAGCAGAACGAACTCGGCCGCTTGAATGGCGTCGAGGCCAAGCTCTTCGGCGAGCTTGCAGGCCAGCCGCTGCGTGCCTATGCGCGCGCTGGTTCGGCTGCGCTGAAGGCGGCGGACGACTCAAGCCGCCGCGTCGATGCAGGCGACCTCACGCTTGAGGACTGGGCTGCACAACTCGCCGCACACGCCGGCTGGGCCAGCGACGGCAGCCAGCTGCTGCCCATCGGCCAGGCCATCGGCTTCGCCGCCCAATACCGGCGTGATTTCGGCAGCGTCGGCAAGCTGATTCAGGCCATTCGCAAGGCCAGCATCCAGCAGATCGAACAGGCGGCAACGCTGGCGACGATGAACGAAGCCAGCGCACTGGCGCTCTCGCACGGCACGCGCTTCCCCTTGGCACAAGGCCCGATGACGCGCGTCAGCGACTCACCTGCCTTCGCAGCGGAAGTGGCGAAAGCAGGCGCGCTGCCCTTCCTCGCGCTCGCACTCACTCGCGGCCCGCAAGTGCTGGAGATGCTGCAAGCCACGCAAAAGCTCGTCGGTGACGCGCCCTGGGGCGTTGGCATGTTGGGCTTCGTACCGCACGCTCTGCGGCAGGAGCAATGCGAGGCGATCTGGCAGTGCAAGCCGCCGTTCGCGCTCATCGCCGGTGGCAGGCCCGACCAGGCCGCCGAGTTCGAGCAACGCGGTATTGCGACCTACATCCACGCACCGGCACCGGCCCTACTCAAGCTCTATCTCGAACAGGGCGCACGCCGCTTCGTGTTCGAGGGGCGTGAATGCGGCGGGCATGTGGGGCCGCTGGCAAGCTTCCCGCTGTGGGAGCAGATGATCGCCGTGCTGCTCGAACACACGCCGAAGGGCGCGGACAAGAGCGTGCACGTGCTGTTCGCGGGCGGCATCCACGATGCGCGTTCGGCCGCGATGGTGGCGGCCATGACCGCACCGCTCGCGGCACGCGGCATGAAGGTGGGCTGCCTGATGGGCACCGCCTATCTTTTCACGAAGGAGATCGTGAGCAGCCGCGCCATCGTCGAGACCTTCCAGACTGAAGCCATCGCCTGCGCGCGGACGATGAATCTCGAATCCGGCCCCGGCCATGCCAGCCGCTGCGTCGATACGAAGTTCGCGCACGACTTCTACGCCGAGCGCCGCCGCCTGCTCAAAGAAGGCAAGAGCAGCGAAGAAATCCGCGACGCGCTCGAAGACCTCAACCTCGGCCGTCTCCGCATCGCCAGCAAGGGCGTGAACCGCGGCGACGATGGCAAGGTGGTGGAAGTGCCCATCGCGCAACAAAAGAGCGATGGCATGTACATGATCGGCCAGGTCGCCACCCTGCGCGATGCGGCAGTGGGCATCGAGGCGCTGCATCTCGACGTGACGCGCGGCGCGCAATCCCTGCTCGAATCCTGTCTGCCCGCCACACCCAAGCTGGAACAGAAGCCCAGCGACATCGCCATCATCGGCATCGGCGTGGTGCTGCCCAAGGCCAACGATGCGGATGAGTACTGGCGCAATGTATTGGGCAAGGTCAGCGTGCTGCGCGAGGTGCCGGAGAGCCGCTGGGACTGGAAACTCTACTTCGACGAAAACCCCAAGCAGAAGGACAAGGTCTACTCCAAGTGGGGCGGTTTCCTCGACGAGATCAGCTTCGACCCGACCCGCTTCGGCATCCCGCCCAAGTCGATGAAGTCCATCGATCCGCTGCAAATCCTCACACTCGAAGCCGCCAGCCGCGCACTCGCCGATGCGGGTTATGCGAACGGCGGCTACGACCGCGAAAACACCTCCATCGTGCTCGGTGCCGGTGGCGGCGCGGGCGACTTGGGCACCCAGTACGCCCTGCGCGCCGAGCTGCCTCGCTTCGTCGAAAACCTCAGTGAGCAGGTGTGGGATCGCCTGCCGGAATGGACCGAGGAATCCTTCGCCGGTACGCTGCTCAATGTCGCTGCGGGGCGTGTGGCGAACCGCATGGATTTCGGCGGCATCAACTACACCATCGACGCCGCCTGCGCCTCCTCGCTCGCGGCTATCAGCGTCGCGGTCAACGAGCTGGAAACCGGCCGCAGCAATGTCGCGCTCGCGGGCGGCTTCGACACCACGCAGTCAGCCTATGCCTTCATGGCCTTCGCCAAGACCTCCGCGCTCTCCGGCACTGGACAGCCGAAAACTTTTGATACGGCCGCCGATGGCATCGCCATCTCCGAGGGCGTGGCGATGGTCGTGCTCAAGCGCCTTGCGGACGCCGAACGCGATGGCGACCGCATCTACGGCCTCATCAAGGCCGCCTCTGGTTCGTCGGATGGCAAGGCGCTGGGTCTGACCGCACCGCGTAGCGAGGGCCAGGTGCGCGCGCTCGATCGCGCCTATGCCAAGGCCGGGTTCTCGCCCGCCACACTGGGCCTGATCGAAGCGCACGGTACTGGCACCTCAGTGGGTGATCGCGCCGAAGCACAGACCATCTGCCGCGCACTGAGCGAAGCCGGTGCTGCACCCAAAAGCGTCGCTCTCGGCTCGGTGAAAACCATCCTCGGCCACACCAAGGCCGCCGCAGGCGTGAGCGGCATGATTAAAGTCGTGCTCGCCATGCACCGCCGCGTGCTGCCGCCGCATGTCGGCGTCGAAAATCCCATCGAGCCGATTGCCGATGCGGCCTCGCCAGTGATGCTGCTGAAGGAAGCCCGCCCCTGGCTCGCGCACCCGGCGCATCCGCGTCGCGGTGGGGCTTCGGCCTTCGGTTTTGGTGGCACTAATTTTCATGTGGTGCTGGAGGAATATCCCGCGCACGCCGCACCTGCGGGTGCTGATCGTTGGCCACATGAGCTTTGCCTGTTCAAGGCGGCGACCACGGCCGCACTCACGGAGAAGCTCACCGCCCTCTTGCCCGCCCTGCGCCAGACCGAACGCCTCAATCTCGCCGAACTCGCTTTCGCACTCGCGCGTGAGGCCGAAGCTGCTGGCGCAAAGCCGGTCACGGCCGCCATCGTCGCCAGCAGTGCGGTGGCACTCGCCGCCGACATCGAAACCCTGCTCATCCAGCTCAAGGGCAGCAGCAAGCCGCTGCCCGCGCACATCCGCTGCAACACGGCGACACCTTCGGCGAGCGGCGAGATCGCCTTCCTGTTCCCCGGCCAGGGCGCGCAGCACCTCAACATGGGGCGAGAGACGGCGCTGTATTTCGACGAACTGCGCGAGGCGCTGGAACTGGCCGACCGCGTGCTCGCCTCGCACGCGCCGCTGGCACTTTCGAGCTACCTCATGCCGGCCTCGGCCTTCGACGAGGCCACCGAAGCTGCGCAAGCGGCGGCCCTCACCGACACCCGCATGGCGCAGCCCGCCATCGGTGCGCTTTCGCTGGGCTATCTGCGCTTAGCACTACGACTGGGCCTGAAGGCCACGGCAGCCGCAGGGCACAGCTATGGCGAGTATTCCGCCTTGCTGTCGGCAGGCGTGCTGAGCGCCGAGGATTTCCTGAAACTCTCCGCCGTACGCGGCGAGGCGATGGCCTCAGCCTCGAAGTCCAGCGTGCCAGGTGGCATGGCGGCGGTGCAGGGTCGGCGCGAGCAGATCACCGATCTCATCGCCGAGTTCGCTGGCGTCATCATCGCCAACCACAACACGCCGGAGCAGAGCGTCATTTCGGGGCCGAAAGCCGCGGTCGAGAAGGCCGTCGCCAAGCTCGGTCAGGTCGGCTTGAAGGCCACCGTGCTGCCGGTGTCCGGCGCGTTTCACACCGAGCTGGTGGCACCCGCCAAGACCGCACTCTCGGCGGCGATCAGCGCCACGCGCTTCGCGCCCGCCACGCTCACCGTCTACTCCAATAGCAGCGCGCTGCCCTACCCCACGGAGCCGGCAGCGATGCAGGCGCAGCTGGATGCACACCTCTTGAGCCGCGTCGAGTTCGTGCGCGAAATCGAGGCCATGCACGGCGCGGGCTGCCGCGTGTTCGTGGAACTCGGCCCCAAGAGCATCTGTAGCAACATGGCCCGCGCGACACTGGCGGGCAAGACCGCACTCGCCGTCTCGCTCGACGGTAATGGCGGCGGCTTGCGCGGTCTGCTGTCTGGCCTTGCCGAGCTGTTCGTTGCTGGCGTGGCGTGGCGCGCGACGGCGCTGTTCGCCCGCCGCGACCTCGCCCTTCTGGATCTGGCCACCGTGCTAGAACGTGGTCGCGCACCGGTGCTGCCCAAGCACACCTGGATGGTCAGCGGCGGCTGCGCGCGGCCGATTGATGATCTCGTGCTGCGCACCGGCCTCGCCCCCGCGCTCACCGCCGCCACACGCCAGACGGCAGCCGCCGCGCAGATCGCCAGCCTCACACCACCGCCGCAGATGGTCTCGGTGCCTGGGCCTCAGGTCGCCGCGGCTCCGATGATGGCGAGCACTGCGCTGAGCAGCGATGCACTCATCGCCTATCAGCAGACCATGCGCCAGTTCCTGAGCTTGCAGGAGCGCGTGGTGCAGCAGTTCATCTCCGGCGCGGCTGCGCCCGCTGCGGCACTGCCCATTGCACCAGTGATGGCCGCAGCGCCGCGCATCGAAGCGCCGCCAACGGCCGCTGCGCCTGCGACAGTGCTCGCTGCACCAGCGCCCGCACCCATCATCGCGGTTGCTGCTGTAGTCGCCAGCGCCGCGCCCGACTTTGCCGCACTCCTGCTCGGTATCGTCGCCGAACGCACCGGCTATCCCACCGACATGCTGGGACTGGAGGCCGATCTCGAAGCCGACCTCGGCATCGACTCCATCAAGCGCGTCGAGATCATCGGTGCCTTCCGCAAGGCGCTGCCCACCTCACTTGCCGAGGCGATGCAGGCAAGCATGGAGGGCTTCACCAAGGCCAAGTCGCTTGCCGCCCTGCTCGCGCGCATCACCGCACTCGCGGGTGCAGTGCCGGTCAGCGCGCCGCAGGTGGTACGTGCAGTGCCGGCAGCAGCAGCGCGTGTCGATGCCAAGGCTCTGCTGCTCGACATCGTCGCCGAACGCACCGGCTACCCCACCGACATGCTGGGGCTGGAGGCTGATCTGGAAGCCGATCTCGGCATCGACTCGATCAAGCGCGTCGAAATCATCGGCGCACTGCGCAAAGCCCTGCCTGCGACGCTGAGCGAGGCCATGCAGGCGCAGATGGAACGCTTCACCAGGGCCAAGTCGCTGGCGGCCATTCTCGCCGCGCTCGACACTCTGCAAGTCGCTCCTGCTGCCGAGACCAGCACCACGGTGACGGTCGAGACCACGACAGTGACGACCGTCGTGACGACGGCCGCCGTGCCCGTAATGGACCTGCAAGCGCTGCTGCTGGACATCGTCGCCGAGCGCACCGGCTACCCCACCGACATGCTGGGGCTGGAGGCTGATCTCGAAGCCGATCTCGGCATCGATTCCATCAAGCGTGTCGAGATCATTGGCGCGCTGCGCAAAGCCCTGCCTGCGACGCTGGCCGAGGCCATGCAGGCCAACATGGAACGCTTCACCAAGGCCAAGTCGCTGGCTGCCGTTCTGAAGCAGCTTGATACCTTACGGACGACCACCGCACCCGCGCCTGCAATGACCGCAACAGCACCCGCGAGTGCACCGCTACTGAGCGTGGTCAGCACGCCCAAGCCGCTCGCGCGCTACGTCATCCAACCGCGCGCGCTCCCGCTTGCGCAGGCCACCCGCAGTCTGCGCGGCCTCGCTGTGTTGCTGGGCGAGCCGGATGCCTTGCTGGAGGGACTCGCCGAGCAGTTGCAGGCTGGTGGCCTCACGCCGGTCGCCATCCCGGCGACGGATCGCGACGGCCTCGATGCCGCTCTCGCACGAGCATGCGCCGCGCACGGCCCGGTGGTGGCGCTCATCCATCTACATGGCCTCAAGCGCGGTGCCGCCAGCACGCTTGCGGAATGGCGCAGCGCCTATCAGCGCGAGGTGCTTGGTCTCTTTCACGCCCTGCAAGCCCTGGGCACCGACCTCGCCAACGCGCAGGTCATCGCCGTCAGCCGCCTCGGTGGCCGCTTCGGCCGAGACAGCAGCGGCGCGGGTCAGGCAACCGGCGGCGGGGCCAATGGCATGCTCAACTGCCTGCGCTACGAATACCCGAACGCGCGCCTGCGCGCGGTGGATTTCGACGGCCAGACCGATGCCGAGATTGCGCTGCGGCTAACTCAGGAACTGTTCGCCGACGATCAGGCGTATGAGGCCGGCTACGTCGGCACCACCCGCTATGGCAGCGTCACCGCAGCACAAGTGCTGCTGCCGCGCCCAGAAGCGGCCGCGGTCAAACCCGCAGGCGACTGGGTGGTGCTGGCGACGGGCGGGGCGCGCGGCATCACGGCCGGTATTCTCGAAGCGATGGCCCTGCCCGGAATGCGTCTGGTGCTGCTCGGCCGCACTGCGGCCCCTGCCCCGGAAAGCGCCGAGACTGCGCCATTCAAGGATGCCGTCGCACTGAAGAAAGCTCTGCTCGCCGCCCGCATCGCGCGTGGCGAAAAACCGAAGCCGGTCGAGATCGACCGCGAGGTGGGCAAGGTGCTGGTGGATCGTGAAATCCGCGACAACCTCGTGCGCCTCGCGGCGACGGGGGCAGTCGTGGACTACCGCGCCTGCGATGTGCGCGACGAGACGAGCTTTGGCGCGCTCATCGACTCGCTCTATGCCACCCACGGCCGCATCGACGCCGTGCTGCACGCAGCGGGTGTGATCGAAGACAAGCTGCTGGCCGACAAGACTGCCGAGTCTTTCGAGCGCGTGCTTGGCACCAAGCTCGATGCGGCCTTCGTGCTGTCGCAGAAGCTGAAGCCCGACACCCTCAAGGCGCTGACCTTCTTCACCTCGGTCGCCGGTCGCTACGGCAACCGCGGCCAGAGCGATTACGCCGCCGGCAACGAGATACTCAACCGCCTCGCCTGGCAGCTGCACCGACAGTGGCCCGGCGTGCGGGTCAGTAGCATGAACTGGGGACCCTGGGATGCCGGCATGGCGAGCGAGGGCGTGAAGGCGGCGCTGCGCGAGCGCGGCATGGAGCCGATCCCGCTCGCCGATGGCTGCCGGTTCTATCTCGACGAACTCGCCTATGCCGCGCCTAGTCAGGTCGAAGTCGTCGCCGGGGTCGGGCCCTGGGGCAATGACGCGGTAGCGCTACCGGATCACGACCCGGCGGTCGTGCCGGCCGCCGCCTCAACTCCGTCTCGCATCAGGCACGAGTTGCGTGTGGGCGCAGGCGGCGCGGTGCTCGCCGATGCGCTGTTCGACCCGGCGGCGGATGGTCTCAACGCACACGCACTCGCCACGGAACTGCTGACCGAGTTCGTGGCACTTGGCTGGCCGACCTGGGCGCTGCGCGAGCTGATCGACCTGCGCGTGGAGGGCCTGAGCGAGGCCAGCGGCTCTGTGCAGTTGCGGGCGAAGGCCGCAACCCATTCCGAACCGGGCGTGCAGTCGGTCACGGTGGAACTGCTTGCCGTCGGCGGCAAGAAGGCACTTGCCCGCGCCACGGCCCTGCTGGTGCCGACTTCCGAAAGCGCGGCCGTTGCCAAGCCTTTGCGCAGCAGGGAAACCAAGGTCGCCTGATCCTCAGCATGAGCTCGCCCACGCCCAAACCACTCGACATCGCCATCGTCGGCCTGTCGGCCTGCTTCCCGGGTGCAAAGGATGCGCAGACGTACTGGCGCAACATCCTGGGCAAGGTGGACTCGGTGTCGGATGCCGACCCGGAGTGGGTCGGCCCGTACTTCGAGGCGAACACGACCGCCGACGACCGCATCTACACCACCAAGGGCGGCTTCCTGCGCGACCTGGCGCAGGTCGATCCGCAGAGCTTCGGCGTGATGCCGAACGTGGCGGCGGGCAGCGACCCCGATCACCTGCTGGCGCTGCAATTCGCACGCGATGCGCTGGCCGATTCGGGCTATCTAGACAAGCCTTTCAACCGTGAGCGGGCGGGCGTGATCCTGGGGCGCGGCACCTACGGCAATAAAGCACTCGGCAGCTCGATGGCGCGCAGCCTCTTCCTCGACCAGGCGATGGACTTCGTGCGCGCGCTGCGCCCCGACTTTGCCGAGAGCGAGGTGAAGGCGCTGCAAGAGTCGCTCAAGACCCAGCTCATGCCCTTTCAGGCCGAGCATATCGGCGTGCTCACGCCGAATGTGATAGCAGGCCTCATCGCCAACCGCCTGAATCTGATGGGGCCGAGCTGCATCGTCGATGCGGCCTGTGCTTCGACCTTGATCGCGGTCGAGCAGGCCGTGCGCGAGCTGGAGTCGGGGCGCTGCGACTTGATGATTACTGGCGGCATCCACGCCCATACACCGCCGCAGATCTTCATCCAGTTCTGCCGCATCAACGCGCTCTCGCGCGACAAGATTCGCCCCTTCCAGAAAGGTAGCGAGGGCACGCTGCTGGGCGAGGGCGTGGGGCTGATGGTGCTCAAGCGCCGCGAAGACGCCGAGCGCGATGGCGACCGCATCTACGCCGTGATTCGCGGTATCGGCACCGCCAGCGATGGCAAGGCCAAGGGCCTGCTGGCACCCCGGCTCGAAGGCGAGGTGCTGGCCGTGCGCCGCGCCTACGAATCGAGTGGCATCGACCCCAACACGATTGATCTGATCGAGGCGCACGGCACCGGCACCAGCATTGGCGATCGCACCGAAATCGAGTCGCTCAACACCGTGTTCGGTGGGCGCGGTGCCGGGCCGCAGATTGGCATCACGGCAGTCAAATCCATGATCGGCCACTGCATGCCCGCGAGCGGCGCGGCGGCCCTCATCAAGACCGCGCTGGCGCTGCACCACAAGGTGCTGCCGCCGATGCTCTGCGACGAGCCAGACCCGACGCTGGGCCTCGACAAGACGCCGTTCTATCTCAACACCGAAACGCGGCCCTGGGTGCATGGCAAGGCGCATCCGCGCCGTGCGGGGGTGAATGCCTTTGGCTTTGGGGGCATCAACAGCCATTTCATTCTTGAGGAATACGTAGCGCCCTCGACAAGCTCCCTCACCCCTACCCCTCTCCGGAACCCCTTGAAAGTGCAAGCGGACGCACTTTCAAGGGAACCCGGTCTCCCAAAGGGAGAGGGAATTAAGTTATCCCTTCCCCCCCTGAGGGAAGGTGGCGCGGAGCGCCGGATGAGGGCCTTGCACGGCCCGGCCAACTCCGAGCTGATCGCGCTCGCTGCGGATAGCGCCATCGCGCTCGCAAGCAAGGCGAAGCACGCGCTGGCGCATCTGCAAGGCGCCGCACCCGCCACGCTCGACGAGATCGCACTGGCCGCCAGCAGCGAGGCCACCGGCACCCACCGCCTCGCCATCGTCGCCAACGATGCGACTGATCTGGTCAAGAAGCTCGAAACCGCCATCGAGAAGCTGGTGGATGTCGATCTCGCCCCGTTCAAGACCCGCAACGGCATTCATTACGGCTTCGGCGCTGCGCCCGGGAAGCTCTGTCTGCTGTTCCCCGGCGAAGGCTCGCAGTACCCGAACATGCTGGGCGATCTGGCGGTGAACTTCACCGCCGTGCGCGACTGGTTCGACTTCATCGAGCACAACGCGATTGCGCGCGGCTCGCCTTCACGCGGACAGATCTTGTTCCCCGCACCGAACGGCCTCGACGCGGCGCAACGCCGCGAGCTGGAAGACCGGCTGTATGAAATGGACATCGCCGCCGAGAGCGTGTTCGCCGCCAACATGGGCCTGCACACGCTGTTCATGCAGCTGGGTTTCGTGCCGGATGCGCTGCTGGGGCACTCCACCGGAGAGAATTCCGCACTGACGGCCGCCGCAGTGAACAAGGTGCAGTCGCGCGGCGAAATCGCGCGCATCGTCACCGACCTCAACACGATCTATCGCAAGCTCGAAGCGTCCGGGCAGATTGCCGAAGGCACGCTGCTGACGGTCGGCGGACTCAACGCCGAGCTGCGCGCAGCGCTGCTGCAGAAACTGAAAGCACCCGGCAGCACCGTGCAGCTGGCGATGGACAACTGCCCGAACCAGGTGGTGCTGTTCGGCAGCAGCGATGCCACCGCTCTGCTGAAAGAAGAACTCTCGTCAAAGGGTGCTCTGTGCGCCCTGCTGCCCTTTGGCCGCGCCTACCACACGCCACTGTTCAAGCCGCTGGCGGATGCCTTCCGCGCCTACTTCGCTGCGCTCGATGTGGGCGCTGCGAAGACTGCACTTTATTCCGCTTGCAGCGTTGGTCCCTTCCCCGCTGATGCCGCCGGCATCCGCGAGCTGTGCTGCCAGCAGTGGCAAAGCCCGGTGCGCTTCACCGAGACCATCGAGCGGCTGTATGCCGACGGCGTGCGGGTGTTTCTCGAAATCGGGCCGAGCGGCAACCTCACGTCCTTCGTCGGCGACACGCTCAAGGGCAAGCCAGACGTGTTGGCACTCGCCAGCAACAGCCGCCGCAAGTCTGACGTGGCGCAGCTGCATGCCACGCTCGCCCAGCTCTTCGTTGCCGGTGTTCCCTTCACGCCGCAAGCCCTGTTCGCTGAGCGGGCGATTGCACCGCTGGCCTTGATGACGCCGCCGCGCGCCGCCGCCAAGCCGCGCCTGCAACTGAAGCTCATCACACCGACGCTGACGCTACCGGAGGCCTTCCGCAAACCGCTGCCCAAGCTGGTGGAGACGGTGCATGTGCCTGCTGCGTCGCCTGCACTGACTGTACCCGCGGCCATGCCGACGGTGGCGGTCTCGTCCGACCCTCGCGTGGCCGCGCTCAACGCGCACTTCAGCCTCATGCAGGAGTTTCTCGATAGCCAGGCGCGCGTGCTTGGTCTCGCCACGAGTGCCGTCGCAGCACCTGTGCCGCCTGCCAGCAGCAAGCCGCTCGCCGCCTTCCCGATGCTCGGCACGGTGGTCGAAGAAACCGCGACGCGGCTGGTTACCGAACGCACCTTCGACATCCAGGAAGACCTTTTCCTGCGCGACCACGCCATCGGCGGCGTGCCGACACCGCGCGACCCCTCGCTGCTGCCGCTGCCGGTGATTCCCTTCACCTTCAGCATGGAGCTGGTGGCCGAGGCTGGTGCGCGACTGCTGAACCGCCAGAGCTGGGTCGTGACGGCCATCGAGGACGCGCGGGGCAGCCGCTGGCTCTCACTCGATAGCGGCCAGATTCCGCTGCGCATCGTCGCTGAGCAGCAGAGTGCCAACAGCAGCGAGGCGCGTATTGCCTGCCGCGTGTTCCTGCGCGGCGAAGGCACCACGCCCGGCGGCCTGCTGGTGTTCGAGGGGCTGGTGGTACTGGCCGCGTTCTACCCTGCAGCGCCTGCACCCATGCCCTGGGCTGCAAGCGATGGCGAGCCGCCGCGCCTGCACACCGCCGGGCAGGTGTATCAGCACGGCATGTTTCATGGCCCGCGCTTGCAGGGCTGCACGGCCGTCACGCGATGGGGGCATGGCGGCATGGAGGCCGAGATCACGGCCATCTCCACCCACGATTATTTTGCGAGCACGCAGCCGCGCGGCACTTTTGCCGCGAAATCTCCTTTCCAGTTCGATGCCGCCGCTCTCGATGCCGCAGGCCAGATCGCCGGTTTCTGGCTGCGCGAACGCTATGCCGAGGTGCGCAACTGCTTCCCCTTCCGCGTGCGGGTCTTGCGCCTGTTCGCACCGCCACCAGCAGCGGGCACCAAGCTCACTTGTCGCGGTGCGATTGCCATGCAGGGCGAGACCCAGCTCGAAGCGCGCTGGGATTTGTTCGGCGCCGACGGCCAGCTGGTGATGCAATCCGAGGGTTGGGAAGACCGCGTGTTCGCAGTGCCGGATCGCTTCCACGCCTTCCGCATGAACCCCGATGCCGCACCGCTCTCGGTGCCAGCCCTCGCAGACCGCCTGCCTGCCGAGCTGTGCGTGCGCCGGCTCGAACCCTTGCCCGAAGGCCTGCTCGACGAGGGCGGCACCATCTGGAAGCGCGTGCTCGCCCACATGATTCTCTCGCGCGCCGAGCGCGAGGCCTTCTACAAATTGCCTGCGCAGGGCGAGCGCCGCGAGGAGTGGCTGATGGGCCGTCTCGCCGCCAAAGATGCGGTGCGCGATTACTTGCATCGCCGTGGCGCGCCCGCACTCGCGGCGGCCGATGTCGAGATTCTCGAAGGCGCGTACGGCAAGCCCGTGGTGCGCATCGCGGCGCTGCCTGATCTGGTGCCACCCGCGCTCTCGCTGAGCCACAGCCAGCGTTGGGCCGTTGCCGTTGCGAGTGACGCGAGCGTGTCGCTTGGCATTGACTACCAGCGCCCTGATCGCATCAAGGGCGAGCACCTCATCAGCGGCGGTTTCAGTGCCGCCGAACAATTGCTCATCGTCTCGCAGGAACCTGAGCGCAGCCAGCAGGCCATCGCCCTCTGGTGCGCCAAAGAAGCCGCTGCGAAAGCCGCTGGCACTGGACTCGAAGGCCGCCCACTCGACTGGCAAGTCGTCGCCGCCCACCTCGACGTGCGGAGCGGCGCACCGGCCGTGGCGCGCGTGCGGCGTGGCGGCAGCGACTACGACTGCGCCCTGCACTTCGAGCCAGATGGTGCCGTCATTGCGCTCTGCGTCACTGCGTCAACTCAATCATCCACAGCACTCACCCACTGATCCCTACCAGAGACCCACCATGACCACCACTCTCTTCATCGGCCTCGACGGTTGCACCTTCACCGTGCTCGACCAGATGGTGAGCGACCTGCCCGGCGAGGGCGTGACCATGCCCTTCATGAAGTCGCTGATGGAGCGCGGCGTGCGTGCCAAGCTACGCAGCACACCCAACCCGCTCACCCCGCCCGCTTGGGCTTCGATCATGACCGGCAAGGGGCCGGGCGAGCATGGCGTGTTCGACTTCATCCGCGCCGAGGACAACGGCGGCGAAGTGTTCTGGACGCTCTACGACGCGCGCGACATCGACAGCGAAACCATCTGGTCGATTGCCTCGCGCAAGAACAAGAGCGTGGCTGCGCTCAACTTCCCGCTCACCGCACCGGCACCCGAAGACCTCAAGGGCTCGATCGTCCCCGGCTTCATCCCCGCCAAGCATCTGCGCCGCAACACGCACCCGCGCGAGCTATTCGAGCGCATCAAGACCGAGATTCCAGGCTTCGACCCCAAGGAGCTGGCTTGGGATTTCGACAAGGAAAAGCAGGCGATGGAAAGCCTGAGCGCCGAGGAAACTGCGAAGTGGGTGCGCTACCACCTGCCGCGCGAAGACCAGTGGTTCAAAGTCGCCGAGTTCATTCTGAAGAACGACAAGCCCGATCTGATGGCGGTGATGTTCGACGGCACCGACAAGATTCAGCACCAGGCCTGGCCCTGGCTCGATCAGGCGCTGCTTCCCAAGAACCCGCAGGGCCACGACAAGGAGATGCGCGACGTCTGCCTCGAATACTTCCGCAATGTCGATGGCTACATCGAGAAACTGATGGCGCTCGCTGGCCCCGATGCGCAGGTGTTCTTCGCCAGCGACCACGGCTTCACGGCTTCGACCTTCGTGCTGCGCATCAATACCTGGCTGGGCGAGAAGGGCTATCTCAAGTGGGCGACCAACGATGGCAGCGAGCAGGCGCAACGCCGTGAGGCCAGCGACTTCGCCAATCTCGACTGGGCGCACACCACCGCCTATTGCCGCACGCCCTCGTCGAACGGCATCCACATCCGGGTCAAGTCCAAGCCCAGTGATTCGGGCATCGAGCCCAAGGACTACATCCCTTTCCGCGACAAATTGATCGCTGACCTGATGGCGATCCGCGACCCCGACACCGGCGAGCCGGTGGTGACCGATGTGCTCAAGCGCGAGGAATGGTTTCCGGGCCAGCACATGAAGCGCGCCTGCGACCTCACACTGGTGCTGCGCGACCACGGCTTCGTGTCGATCCGCAACTACACGCCCTGCATCGTGCAGCGGCCGCTGGCGGTGGGCACGCATCACCCGGATGGCATTTTCATGGCCGTTGGCCCAGGCATTCCGGCGGCGGGCATGGTGGCACCACGGCAAATTGTCGATGTCGCCCCGACCCTGCTCTACAGCGCCGGCCTGCCTGTGCCGTCTGATTTCGAGGGCAGCGTGCCGGAGCAGTTCTTCACCACCGAGCAGCTGGTCAACAAGCCGGTGAAGAAAGGCGCGCGCACCAAGATCACCGAGCGGCGTGCCTTGGGGCAGGAGATGGATGCGGGCGAAAAGCAACAGATCATCGAGCAGCTGCAGATGCTCGGCTACATGGAATGAGAACCTATGAATAAAGCTACTGCGCTGGCCGCTGGCTGCGTCATGCGGTGCTCGCAATCCTCACGCACTTCAGTGCGCTGCGGTTGCTGCGCTCCTATTCCTTACCATCGGCCATGCTCGCTACGCTTTCTTCACAGGTTCTAAGCGTGTCAATCGAACCCCATAACCTCGAAGCCAACGGCCTGATGCTCGGCGCGCCGCCCGGCGCGCTGCGTGAGACGGCGCATGGCATCGACGGCACGCTGGACTTCGAGCGACCGGCCTATCCATTCGGGCATCGGCTGAAGAACTGCTCGATGGGCGCGTTCTGCTTCTTCAACGCCGCTGGACAAACCAGTGCCTATCGCGTGCGCTTTGGCCGCTATGCGCAGATCGGCGAGTCTTCGATCATCGGGCCACCAGAGCATTCGCAGACGGGCTTTTCCAATCACCCGTTCGCGTTCACGCGCCCAGCCTTGATGCCGAACATGTATGCCTTGCCGGACTTCGCCGCACTGGCACCGGACGCCTCCGCTGGCCCCTCGTACACCGACACCGTGCGCAACGACACCGTGCTCGGCCACGAGGTCTACCTCGGCGCCGGCAGCTTCGTGAAGCGCGGTGTCACCATCAGCGACGGCGCGCTCATCGGCGCGCGCAGCGTGGTCACGCGCGACATCCCGCCCTATGCGATTGCCTTTGGCAGCCCGGCGCGCATCGTTCGGCTGCGCTTTGCCGACAAGCTCGTGGAGCGTCTGCTGACGCTGCAATGGTGGCGTTACGATCTGGCACCGTTCAAGAGCGCGCTCGACTTCACGCAACTGGAGCCGACGCTTGAGAAGCTCGAACAGCTGCTCGCCGAAGGCCAGCTGCAAGACCTCAAACCCGATACGTTTCGGGTGACGCGCACCGGCCCCGGCGGCCTGAGCGTCGTAGCCCTTCCAAAACCTCTTTTCTTTTCCTGACCGACACCACCATGTCCACTGCCAGCGACGCCCTCGTCCAACCGCTCATCGCCCTGCTGCAAGACTTCACGCAGGACTGGGATCACAGCTTCGAGGGCGAGATGGGCCGCAGCACGCGCCTGTTCGCAGACCTCGGCTTCGAGTCCATCGACATCATCCAGCTCGCCGTGGCGATCCAGGAAGAGGTGGTGAAAAAGCGTGTGTCCTTCGACAAGCTTTTGATGAAGGACGGGCGCTATGTGGATGATCTCAGCATCGGGCAGATCGCCGACTTTCTCGCGGAATAGTAGGGCCTGCCCGCGTATGAAAAATCGCAGCGATGTTTCATGCACGGGCAGGCCCTAATGGCTCATGCCGAAGTGCGCGGCACCCGCCTCGCCTGGCAGCAGATGGGAGAAGGGCCGGACCTGATCTTTCTGCACGGGGTCGCGGCCAACCGTGCGTTCTGGTTCCCCATCGCCATGCAGTTTGCGGCGCACTTCAAGGTGACGCTTTTCGACCTGCGCGGCCACGGCTACAGCGAACGGGCTGCCAGCGGCTATGCGAGTGCCGACATGGGCGGCGACCTCCTGGGCTTGATGGATGTACTTGCCATCGAGCGCGCCTCAGTCGTCGGCCACAGCTATGGCGGTGGTGCTGCACTCGAAGCCGCAGCTCTCGCGCCAGGTCGCTTCGCCAAACTCGCACTCGCCGACACCCGCGTGCAACGCCTGCAAGCAGAGATGCGTCTGGACGATCTCGAAGGGCGCTCCGGCTTCGAGCAGGCGCTGGTGGATCGTGCGGGTGGCGCTGCTGCATTGGCAGGCGAGACGCAGATCGGCTTCCGCTTTCTCGAAGCCTCAGCCCGGCTCAAGGTGGCGGGCGAGGTGCCTGGCGGCAGTGATGAGTTCATCCCCTTCGGCGAAGGCAGTGGTGCGCTGCGCGCGGCCAAGAGCTGGCTTGCCTTGCTGGATGAAACCGAGGCGCGCCACGAGTTTCCGCTGCCCGGCGCGGATGAGACGGCGCTGAAGCACATCACCGTGCCGACGCTCTTGCTCTACGGCGAACGCTCGCGCTGCTGGCCCTCTGCAAATGCGCTTGCAGAGCTGCTGCCGCAGAGCAGCACGCTGAGCGTGCCGAATGGCGGGCATTTCTTCCCCATCAGCCAGCCCGCGTTCACGCTGGCTGCACTAAAGGATTTTCTCGAAGTCTGAAGTGCTCTGCCCGGCAAAGGATTGCCCACCATGACGCTCCGCCACGCCTTGCTCGCCTTGCTTGCCCTGCCCTTTGCTGGCTGCGCGCTGGCAGGGCCGCCGCCTGTCGCAGGCGTGACGCACAGCGAACTCATACAGCCCGGCAGCGTCAAGCGTAGCTACCGCCTGTTCGTGCCGCAGGGCCTATCACCAGGCAAGGCAGCCCCGCTGGTGATTGCGATGCACGGTGGCCTCGGCAGCGGTGACATCTTTGCCAAGCAGACGGGCTTCGATGCGGTGGCACAGCAGCATGGCTTCGTGGTCGCCTATCCCGATGGCCTCGGCAAGGTCTTCAACGCCGGCCGATGCTGCGGCAATGCGCAGAGCAACGACGTCGCCTTCGTGCGCGCGCTGGTCGCCGATTTGAAGACGCGGCTGCCCATCGATACCAAGCGCGTCTATGGCATGGGCTTCTCCAACGGCGCGATGCTGGCGCACCGCATTGCCTGCGAAGCACCGGAAGTGTTCGCCGCCCTTGCACCCGTCTCGGGCGGCATCATGGTCGAGAGCTGCCCCTCGAAAACGCCGGTCTCTGCACTGCTGATTCAGGGCCGGCTCGACAAGCGCATACCCTGGGAGGGCGGTGCTTTCGATGGCACCCCGCGCCCCTCGATGGCCGAGGTGGTGCAGTCCATCGCCCAGCGCGGGCAGTGCAGCAGCGCAGTGAAAAGCCTGAGCGACACACCCACCGCGCAGTGCTGGTCGCGCGCCTGTGCGGGTGGCGTGCAGTTGCAGTGGTGCGGGCTGCCGACGGTAGGGCACCAGTGGGCGGGTGGTGCCACCTATTTCCCGCTGCTGCTCGGCCCCAATACGGCGGACTTCGACACCAGTGCGAAGATCGGGGTCTTCTTCGCGCAGCTAGCCCGATGAGAGGCGGTAAAGTTCTGAGCACAGACCTGATCTGTTCACAAAGCCTTGCGTAGACTGCGCCCAGGTTGTCAAGGAAGACGCCATGCGCACCCGACGTTTCAAGCATCTGGTCTCGCTGTGCCTGCTGGCCGCGCTGGGCGGTTGCAGTGGCGGCAGCAGTGATCCGCTCGCCGATGTGGCGGGCGCACCTCCGCCGGAGCCCTCGATCCCTTTCGACAGCGGCCGCGTGCCGGTGCCGCCCAGCGCTGCGGGCGGACTCGATGGCGCGGTGACGCTGAAGCGCGGATGCGGCTGGATTCTCGCCTTCGACCCCGCCATCCCCAGCCTCGGAAACACCGCCTTCCCCGACAACGGCGCACGCTACTGGGTGGCCTATGTCGCGCCCGATCAGCCCGCAGGCACGACGCTGAAAATCGAAGGCCGCTACGCCAATACCCGCTATGCGGCGCTGCATGTGCATGACGGCAATCTGCTGGTGCTTGATGCGCAGGCCGAGTACCAGCTCGCACCCGATGCGGGTGCTGTCACGCCCTGGCTCGACATCACCACCCGGCAGGCCAATGCGCCACTCGGTGGGCGCTACACCGCTAGGCTGCGTTTCGGTGAAACCGCGCCTGCCTCACGCGAGGCGAACGTGCTCTACCGCCCCGCGCCGCTGCCGAACGATGGCATCGCCAAGCGCACCACCGCGCTGGTCTATCGCACCTACCTGCCCGTGGGCGAAAACACCGGCGGCGTCGGCCTGCCCAGGATCACCCTGCAAACCCCCACGGGCCCGCTGCCACTCGACAACGCCGAAGACCGGGCAGGCTGTGCCGAGATCGGCTCGCGCTTCTACCTGGATGGCGCGGCCATCCCCGGCATCACCAATGCGCTCGACCCCGCACCGCCACTGCCCAAGCCGGTGTTCAAGAAGTTCGAGTCGCTGCTGCTGGTATTGGCCGGCAGCGGTGTCGGCCTCAACAACCACAATGCCTTCGCCTACATCAAGACCGAGCGCAACTATGGCGATGTGCTGCTGGTGCGCGGCCTGCCGCCCAGCCACACCGGCGATGCGGCTGCGGGCAACCCGCCGCAGGTGCGCTACTGGTCGCTCTGCCATTACGGCTTCAACACGCAGAAGGTGTATGGCTGCGTGTCAGACCAGGACGCCGCACTCGACGCCGAAGGCCGCTACACCGTGCTGGTGAGCCGCGATGCGGCACCGCCGCTCGCCACCCGCGCGCTCGGCTTCAACACCCTGCCGTTCGGCCCGGAACGCATCGGCACGCTGACCATGCGCGAGCTCCTGGCGCACCCCACGTTTGCCGAGGCCATCGTGCGCACCAGTTTTGGCGAGGCGGGATCAGCCTCGCGCGGCGTGCATCAGCCCAAGGCGACCTACTGCTCGCGGGCAGTGTTCGATGCCGTGGCACCCCAGGGTGCGGCAGCGGCGTTTGCGGCCTGCCTGGAATCACGGCGGGTGCTGCCACCAGCACCTTGAGCTCGAAGGCCTAAACCTTCTCGCCCGCTGCCGCATCTCAAGCGGCAACACGGGGAGGAGAGGCCATGAATCTCGAACAGTTTTCGCTGAAGAATCCGGCGGCAGTCGCGGCTGGTGCGCTGCTGGTGCTGCTGTTCGGGTGGATCGCCATGTCGAACCTGCCGATCCAGCTCCTGCCCGACACCCGCCAGCCGCAGCTCTTCATCAACGTCGGCTGGCGCGAGGCGGCACCCAACGAGGTTGAAGAGGCCTTGATCGAGCCGATCGAGGAGGCCATGCGCGGCCTGCCCGGCATGAAGGAAATGCGCGCCAACGCCGGTCGTGGCTTTGGCGGCGTCGCCCTCACTTTCGGCATCGGCACCGACATGACGCGAGTGATGCTAGATGTGGTGAGCCGTCTCAACACCCTGCCCGCGCTGCCGCCCGATGCCGACGAGCCGCAGGTGTTCGCGGGCGACAACTGGCAGGGCAACAACGCCGCCTCGATGCTGGTGCGCCCCCTGCCCGGCAACACCGTGCAAGACCCGGCCTCGGTCTACCAGAAGCTCATGGAGGAAGTGGTCGAGCCCCGCCTCGCCCGCGTGCCAGGTGTGTCGCGGGTCAATCTCGAAGGCGGCAGGCCACGCGAGGTGCGGATTTCCTTCGACCCGCAGCGGCTCGCCGCACTGGGCCTCACACCCTCGCGCATCGCCGAGCTGGTGACGGGCGCGCGCGACAGCTCGGCGGGCTTCGTCAATGTCGGCCGCAGGCAGTTCACCGTGCGCTTCACCGGCAAGGAGCCGGTGTCGGAGCTGGGTGGGCTGATCGTCGGCTGGAGCGATTCCGGCACCGCTGCCACGCGCGACCCCGGCGGCTCGCGGCCGCTGTACCTGCGCGAGGTCGCCGACATCCAGATCGCCTACCAGGACGCCCGCGCCTTCACCTACCGCAATGGCGTACCGGGCTACTACATCACCATCAACCGCACCTCCGAATCGAACATCGTCGAGCTGCTCGACGGCGTGAAACTCGCCATCGCCGAACTCAACGAAGGCCCGCTGGCGAAAGAACAACTGGTGATGGATCTCTCCTGGGACGCCAGCGTCTACGTGCGCCGCGCCGTCGCCTTCGTGCAGGAGAGCCTGATCATCGGCGTACTGCTGGCGGTCGGCGGACTCTGGTACTTCCTGCGCGGGCCGCGGGCGCTGCTGGTGCTGGGCGCGACCATCCCGCTCTCGCTCGCCTTCGCCGTCATCACCCTGCACGCGCTGGACCGCAGCCTCAACGTCATCTCGCTGGCGGGCCTGGCGTTTTCCACCGGCATCGTCATCGACGCCGCGCTCATCGTGCAGGGCAACATCCTGCGCTACGTGCAAGAGGGCCGGAGTGCGATGCAGGCCACGCTCGATGGCGCACGCGAGGTGCTCCCGGCCCTGTTCGCCTCGATGCTCACCAGCGTGGCGATCTTCCTGCCGGTGCTGTTCATGGAAGGGCTCGAAGGCCAGCTGTTCAAAGACCTCGCCATCACCATGAGCGTCAGCCACGCCGCCTCGCTGCTGGTGGCAATGACGGTGATCCCCGCCGCCAACCGCTGGGCACTGGCCAAGGGCATCCCGGCGGATAGCCACGGCCACTGGTGGCTGGGCATGGCGCGCCTCGCCATGCGCGCCACCGATGCCCCCGCTGCACGCCTGTTCTGGATCGTCACACTGATCGTCGGCGCCACCGTCTTCACCGTGCTGATGCGACCCAAGCCCGACTACCTGCCGGTGGCCCCCACCGAGAACGTCTGGGGCCAGTTCCGTCTGCCGCCGGGCGGCAATCTGGAAACCTTCAAGGCCGAATTCGCGCCGCTGGTGATCGAACGGCTCAAGCCCTATTACGAGGGCGGCAAGGAGCCGCAGATCAAGTACTACAATTTCTCGGCCTGGGGCGGTGGTGGTGGCGGCGTGATCGTCGCCTACGCCAAAGACGCGGAGAAAACCCAGGAGGTCGTTGACCTCTTGAAGAAGGAAATCCTGTTCGGCCTGCCGGATGTCGCCGCCTTCGCAAATCGTGGCTCGCTGCTCAACGTTGATGGCAACAACGCCCGCGAAATCCGGCTCTGGCTGCAAGGCCCGGAGCTGGAGGGGCTGATGGCCGCCGCCAAGGTCGCCGAGCAGGAAATCCCCAAGGCCATCCCGGAGACTTTTCCACAGCCCTATCCGCCGCTGGAGTTCAGCCAGCCGGAGCTGCAATTGCAGCCGGACGAATGGCGCATCTCGCGTGCGGGGCTAGACCGCAACACCGTCGCACGCTCGCTGCGAGCCTACACCGGTGGCTTGTGGGCGGGTGAGTACTTCGATGGCAACGAGCGGCTCGACATCATCCTGAAAGGCAGCGAATGGACCTCGCCCGAGCAGCTCGCCGAGCTGCCGCTGATGACGCCGAACGCGGGCATCCAGACCATCGGCGAGCTCACCCGCATCCGCACTACTGTCGGCCCGACCGAGCTGGCGCGCATCAACGGCAAGCGCACCATCACGGTGGGCTTCGAGCCGCCGGAGAACATGAGCCTCGACGAGGCGATCAAGCTCGTCCGGGAGAAGGTCGAGCCCAAGGTGCGCGCGGTGCTGCCCGCCAATGCCCAGCTTACCTATGCAGGCAGCGCCAACGATTTGCAGGAGGCGCTGAAGGCCATGTCCAGCAACTTCGCGCTGGCGATCCTGATCCTATTTGCCCTCATGGCGGCGCTGTTCAAATCGGTGTGGGACAGCCTCCTGGTGCTGCTGGTGATCCCGGTCAGCATGGCGGGCGGTATCGCCGCACTCCGGGTGCTGGGGCTGTTCGGCTTTCAGGCGCTTGATCTCTTGACCATGATCGGCTTCATCATCCTGCTCGGCCTGGTCGTCAACGCGGCAATTCTGCTGGTGGATCAGACCCGCGCCCGCGAGCACGCCGGCATGTCGCGTGTGGACGCGGTGCGCGAGGCGCTGGAAACCCGCGCACGGCCCATCGTGCTCTCCACCCTCACCGCCGTGCTCGGCATGGCACCGCTAATCCTCATGCCGGGGCTGGGCAGCGCGGTGTATCGCGGTTTGGCTGCGGTGGTGTCCGGCGGCATGATCGTCGGCACGGTATTCACCTGGTTCCTGCTGCCCTCGCTGCTGCGCCTGGGTGAGGGTCGCAAGGTGCCTGCCACTGCGGCACCTGAAACTTCGCTGGAGGTGTTTGGCAAATGACCCTCAAAACCTTGCGCATATTCCCGCTCTATCCCCCTGCTGCCGCCCGACCCGGTGTCGCCGCCTTTGCCATCGCCCAGAGACTCGACATGATGATTCGCCTCGCCACCAGCCTGCTGTTCGCGCTCGCCCTGCCCACCGCCTTCGCGCAGGACGGCCCGCCGCCCTCGGCAGTAAAAACCGCGAAGGCGGAATTGCGCGCCATCGCCCCAAGCGTCACCGTCACCGGCGTGGTGCAGTCGCGCGCGGCGGCTGATCTGGCCGCACCCGTCGCAGGCCGTCTGCTGTGGGTGGCCGAACCCGGCACGCAAGTGAAGGCCGGTGATGTGGTTGCCCGTTTCGACATCGAGGAGCTGCAACTTCAACGCGCCGAACAGGCGGCGCGGGTGTCGCGCGGCGAAGTGGCGGTGAAGTCCGCCGAACGCGAGGCCGAGCGCCTGCGTTCGGCAGGTACCGCCGTCTCGCGCCTGCAACTCAACCAGGCCGAAGATGCCCGCGACCTCGCCCGCAGCGATCTCGACATCGCCCGCGTCACCCTGCGCCAGACCCAGGAACGCCTGGGCCGCGCGGTGCTGCGCGCACCAGTCGCGGGCATGGTGTCCGAGCGCGTCAAGCGCGCCGGTGAAGAGGCCGCGCGCGGCGAGGTGATTGCCCGCTTTGCCGATACCAGCAATCTTGAACTGCGGCTGTTCCTGCCGCTGCGCCATGTGCGCGCCATCACCAGCGGCACCGCCGTGAAAGTGCTCAGCACCAGCGGCAGCATCAGCGCCGGCCACATCCGCGCCGTGGTGCCGGTGGGCGATGCGCGCAGCCAGTCTTTCGAGGCCTTGGTGGATGTGGCGAGCCTCAAGCCGCAGCCGCCCGTGGGTGAAACCCTGCGCGTCGAGCTGCCGCTGGAAGCCAGCCGCAACGCACTGGTGGTGCCGCGCGACGCGGTGGTGATCCGCACAGAGGGCAGCGCCGTGTTCCGGCTCAGGGATGGCCCGGTGGTGAGGGGCACGGCCAGCCGCATCGCCGAACGGGTGCCGGTGCGGCTCGGCGTTTCCGAAGGCGGCTTCGTGGCCGTGGAAGGCGCGCTGGGCCCGGATGACGAGGTCGTGGTGCGCGGTGCCGAGACGCTGGCCGATGGTGCGACGGTGCGGGTCGTGGACTTGCGCAGCGCCGTGGCGGCGGGCGATGCCCTGCGGCCCGGCTGAGCCGCCTCAGCGGTAGCCGCTGGCTCTGGCCCGCACCCGCACTTCGGGAGCGAAGGATTTGCCATCTGGCCGCCAGGGCAGTGCGGCGGTGAGCGAGGTTGCAGCGGCGAGATCGAGCGTGGCGGCGGTGAAGGTTTCCAGAGCCTCGGGCTCCAGTCCGTAGGGCGCGCTGCGCGGGCCGTGGCCTGAGAACACCCAGCGATCAGCCTCGCGCATCGCGGCGATTGCTCCGGCATCGGCGCTGATGCCGAGCGACTCGCAGAGTTGCCGCGCGGCGGCGTCGAAATCCTCGTCCAGCGTCTCGCCGCAGAGGTGCAGCAAGGGTGGGCGCTGCGCAAACAGGGCTTGCAGATTGTGCTCGGCGCGCAGCCAGCAGATCTGCGGGTCGAGCAGCGGTGGGCGCTGGGCGTGATCCTTGTAGTCCGGCGGCACGAACAGCTTGCCCTGCGACGAGGCGTGCAGCAGCACGCCCTGCGACCAGGGATGGCGCAGCAGGTGGATGCACTCGATGCGCGGCCTTGCATCGCGCAGACGTTGCAGGTCCATCGGGCGCAAGGCGCTCTCGGCATCCGGCACCACAAGGCGCTTGGGTGCTAAGCGCGCGACGAGATGTTGCAGCACTTCTCCCACGGCGGCGCTGCGACGCGCATCGAGCCAGGCGCGCGCGCTTGCTACGCCCTCGTCGGTCTGGCCGCTGTGGTCGAGTTGCGCCAGCGCGCGCAAGAGACCGTGCGAGTGGCCGCCCTGCCCCTTGTCGAAGATGTCGAGCAGCTCGCCGACGGTGTCAGCGAGAAAGAGATTGAGTTCCGGCACGGCGTAGAGCGCGGAGTGCTGGCCTAGCACGCCCGCCAGCACGCTGGCCCCACTGCACGGTGCGGCGAGCAGATAGACCGGGCTCATGGGTTTTGACCCAGCCACACCTCACACCCACCCCGCGCATTCGGCACGTACTGCCACTCGCCATCGCGCTTCACGGCCACCTTCGGCCCGAAGGGATTCGCCGTCGCCACGAACAGCCCCTGGGGTGTCGAGACGATGTTGCGGATACCCCAGTTGAACTTGTTACCGAAGCCATTGCGCGTCACCGGCTGCCAGTTCACGCCATCGGGCGAGCGCCACAGCTCGGCGCCGCCGAAGCGCGCCACCAGCTCCTCATCGCCCCAGCGGCGCAGCAGGGTGAGCATGTCCTCCGGCCAGCGATTCACCGCCATGTAGGGGATCATCATCGCCCAGGAAAAAGTACCGGCGTAGAGCCAGCCCTGGTGCTCGCACATGCGCCAGAAATAGCCGTTGAAGAGGCTATCCATGCCCGGCCCCATGCCGCTGAGTGGGAACTTGAGGCCCCAGGCCGTGTGGCGTGCTTCGCCGGCGATGAGGTCCCAGGAATCATCGGGCCAGATGCGGATCATCTCTGCCGCCGCAGGCCCGATATTGGCAGCGCGGTGGTAGCCGCCATTGATGATGCCGCAGCCGACGTAGAGCGCGCCCTTGAACACGCACATGGAGCCCGAGCCTTCGTTGAGCCGCCCACGGCCTGCGCCGCAGTCGAGCACTTTCGTCCAGGTGTAAGGCGGCTTGCCGCCCCTGGTTTTCCAGATCTCCGTGCCGGTGACAGGGTTGACCGTGCCGCCGTAGAGATGGCCGTTGAACTGCACCAGCTCGAACACTGTGCCATTGGCCTTGTTGCCGAAGCCTTCTTCATTGACGGGCACCCATTCGCCACGGCCCATGTCGGCGCAGCCGTAGATCACGGCCTCGCTGCTGATGTCCTGGTTGAAGCCCTTCTTGGTGCCGCTGGCGGTGGGGCTCAGGTGCGCTCGGCCGTCGAAGTATTCGAGCGCGCGGCAGGTGCGTACTGCCACGCCAAACGGGGGGCGCACGATGGGTGCGTAATTCACGCCGTCGGCGGTGCGCAGCACATCGGGCGAGTGCGCGGTGTGCGGCGACCACGACGAGATGTAGAGGCAGGGTTCGGTATCCGAGGCATCCTGAATCACCGCCATACCGCGAAAGCCGATGTAGCTCGGCACATCGTCGCGGCCATTGTTGCCATGCACGACAGGCGAGCTGTAGGCGAGCCGCCACTCGTCCGTGTCCGGCGTGTACTCCCAGACCTGCGCGCGACGGTCGATGTCGTAGATGTCGTCGGGGGATTCGATGGGCCAGGGCCGCACACCCTTGCGCTGGCCGGCGAGCCTGAGTGCCGCCAATTGCGCACGACTGGTTCCGACGTAAATCTTGCCGCGAAACCAGGCCATGCTGTGGGCGTAATGGTTCCAGCCGTCGCCGAAGCCATTGAGGCACGTCAGGCGGAAGTCCCCACCGTGCAGCGGCAGGCCTATGCTGCCATCGGCCGACATTACGGAATCCACGACCACAGTTCGACCATCACGAAGCGCACGAAGGCACGGGTGAAGACGAGGCCTGCGAAATCCCAACCGGCGGAGATTTTGCCGTTGCCGGTCATGCCCGCTTTCAGCTCGCCCTGGGGGTCGCTGAGCGCGACATTCACGCGCACGATCTTTCCATACTTACCCTCCTCCGCATTGGGCGCGATGCTGCGCACCTCGCCTTTGTAGCTGCTGCCCGGAAAGGCCCAGGGTTTCGCACTCGCCTTCGCGCCCACCTTGATATCGCCGATGGAGGACTCCGGTAGCTTTACCTCGGCCATCAGCTGCTCGGTGTCTTCGATCGTGGCGAGCAGCGCGCCGCGCTCCAGATAGCTGCCGCGCGCGAATTGCAGGCGCGGGGCGACCACCACACCGGCGATGGGCGCGGTGAGCGTGGTCGCGGCGAGCTGCTCGCGCTGGTATTCGAGATCGACCTGCACGCCGCGAATCTCGGCTTCGAGCGCCTTGATGCTGTCCTGCTGCGTCGGGCTGCTGACAAGGTCGAGCGAGCGTTGCGCCGCGAGCAGTTGCTGCTTCGCCACCTCGGCCGCGCCCTTGGCCTTGTCGTAGTCCTGCGGCGTAACCGACTTGCCCTTGTAGGCGGTGGCGATGCGATCAAAGCTGCCACTGGCGAGATTGGCGTTGGCGCGCGCAGTCGCCACTTGTTGGCGCGCGAGTTCGATCTCCTCGCTCTTCGCACCCTTCTTCGCCAGAGCCAGGTCGGATTGCAGCCGCGCGAGATCGGCCTCGGCCCCGGCCACTTTTGCCTTCTGCGCCGAGTCGTCCAGGCGCGCGAGCGGCTGCCCGGCCTTGACCGTATCGCCCTCGCGCACCAGCACCTCGCGCACGTCGCCGGGTGTGAGCGCGCGCACGTCGGCGCGGTCGCGCGGCAAGATCTCGAAGTCGCCGCCGGGCGAGTCCGGATAGGGCACGAGGCAGAGCAGCAGCAGCGCGCCTGCCCACATCAACTGCTTGCGGCTGGGCCGCCACGGTGGGTCTTTGAGGTGGCCCATCTTGGTGGTCTCGACGGCCGTGCGCTGGTATCGCTTGAACATGAAAAATCCCCCTGAACTCAAAACCAAAAATGCACCCGTGCCCTGAAACCGCGCCTCGGCAAATCCGCCCAGCAGCCACAGAATCGCCACGAAAGAGCCGAGCGTGAACAGCAAGGAGAGCGCCGAGAGCCGCACCAGCCAGGCACGTGGCAGGCGTTTGGCCTGGGTCATCCAGGGGCGTTCGGCACCAAAGAGCGCGAAGTCCGCCTGCGCGCGCAGGTCGAGCACGTCGACACCGTTGGCGAGCAGGTAATAGCCATCGCGCTGGATCAGCGGATTGAGTCGGACCAGGAGGGAGATGGCCGAGGCGGTTGCCGCGACCGAGCCTAAGCCCGCGAGATTAGGCAGTGTGGTGGCGGTGAGAAACCAGAGCAGGATGCCGAACACCATCAGGAGCGCCGTGCCGGTCAGCCCCGAACCGACCAGGCGCAGGCGGTCGCTGCGACCGATGCGCGTCGTCGCACCGGCGGTGTCCGCGACGAAATACGGAATGTGCGCAAAGCCATAGCGAATGCCGAACTTCGGCGCCTCCTGCGTGAAGCGCGCCACCGCTGCCGCGCGCGCCGACATCGAGAACAGATTGACCAGCCAGCCGGCGAGCACGATGGCCGCCAGCGCACGCAGGCCCGGCAGGTGCAACACGCCGAAAGCGACCCATTCGAGACGGCGGCTGTAGAGCAGGCTGAGTGCGGCGACGACGAGCACCAGCAGGGCAACCAGCTGCGCGCGCGAAGCCAGCGGCCACACCAGCGCGCGGCCGAGGGCGATGAAGGGTCCGGCCGACAGCGGCAGGTCAATGCGCACCGGTTCCCCGCGACGATCCCCTGCGGCCCCGGTGGCGGAGTCCTGCACCGCCGGCTGCGCCAGCGATCCGGCCATGCTGCTGGGCGGCAGGGCGCGCGCCTCGGCGGCCTCGCGTTGCTGCGCGCTCAAACCCCGCGCTTGCAGGCGCAGCACTTCGCCTGCCGTTTGCGCGGGCACCGGCAGCGGCTCGTGGGTGCCGGGGTCGAGCCGACCGGCCTCGCTGAGCTGGCTTGCGAAGCTCTCCATTTCGGCTGCGCTCGCCTGCCCGCCCAGCCGTTCGCTGGCGCGCGCGGCGAGTTGCGCCGTCGGCACGCTGCCGTCGAACAGGGGTGCGAGCAGCGCCTCGTCCGGCAGCAGTGCGAAGCCACCCGCTGCGCCGTGCGGTGGGCGATAGCGCCGGTAGCGCGTTGGCAAGGGCTTGAGCAGCACGGGCGGAGCCGTCATCGCATCGCGCGGTGGCTGGGCCGCACTCACTGCACGGCAGGGCCGATGGAGGCAGGCGCACGCACCGCCCCGCCCGGCTGTTGCAGCAGGCGATTGATGCGGCCAAGGTCGGCCGTCAGCAGCGCCCCCGCAACCTGCTTGAGATAGAGCGTGTCGGTCAAGAACTTGTAGCGCGCGGTGGCGAGCGCAAACTCGGCGTTGTAACGCTGCTCGACTGCGGCGAGCACATCGGCATTGGTGCGCGTGCCCGACTCGAAACCGGATTTGTTCGCCGCCTCAGCGGCTGTCGCAGCCTCCAGCGCGCGCTGCACGGCGGTGATCTTCTGCTTGCCGAGCGTGGTGTTGGCGTAGGCGATGCGGGTGTCGCGCACCGCCTTGGCGGTGATGGCGGCGAGTTCCGATTGCGCCCGCTGCTGCTCGGCCTGCACGCGCGCGATCTCGGCGGTGATCAGCCCGCCGGTGAACAGCGGTAGGCTCGCCGTCAGCCCGATGCGGCCTTCGGTTTCCTCGCGCTTGCCGGTGACACCGCCGTCGTTGTCCAGCCGCGTATAGCTGCCCACCACATCCACCTTGGGGTAGCGCTGGTAACGCGCCTTCTCGACATCGGCCTTGGCGGAGGCCACCTGCATCTGCTGGGCGAGGATGGCGGGGTTGTTGTTTTTCGCCCGGGTGGTCCATGCCGATTCATCGGCCGGCGTCGGCGGCAGCAGTTCGACGCTGGCTTGCAGCGGCAGCACGCCCTCGTAACGTTGGCCGGTGAGGGCTTCAAGATCGACGAAGGCACCTTCCACCGCGCGTCGCGCTTCCTCATAGCCGACCACGGCCAGCTCCAGGCTCGCCTGGGCGGATTTAAGCTCTGCCTCGAGTGCCAGGCCGGCATCGGCGCGGCCTTTGATCTGCTCGTATTGAGTCTTGAGCGCCTCGCGCTTGGCCTGGGCGATGCGCTGCTGCTCCTCGGCGGCCAGCAGGCCGAAGTAGGTACCGCAGACGCCGACGATCAGGGCATCTTCAGCAACATCGGACAAAAACCGCGCGCGCGCCACCTGCTGCTCGGCCCGGCTGGCGCCGAACAGCAGATCGCCCGAGAACACTGCCTGCCTCAGGAAGGCCCCGTAGGCCGTGCGCGGGAAGCCATCCTGCAAGTCGATGTTGCGCACGCCGAAGTAATCGCCCTTCACCGACTCGTCGTAGTAGTCGTAGCTACCGGTAATCGTCAGCTGCGGGTAGTAGCGCGACTCGGCAATGGGGATCAGCTGCTTCGCACCCGCGTAGGCATCGAGTGTGGCCTGGTAGCCGGGGTTGGATTTGAGCGCGTCGTTGACGGCAGTAAGCAGGTCCACCGGGGCCGCTGCGGCTTGGGTAGCCAGACTGGCCGCCAGCACGCACAGCAATCCCGCCCCGAGCCTTCTGGCCTTTCGCATCCGCATACGCATCCTTGCATAGCTGTTGAGAACATCAATGTAGCAGCGAAGTGTGAAACCGACGACGCCGACATCCACACGCATCCACCTGCACAAACCGCGCCGTTCATCGGCAAGCCACGCGCGCCGTCAACCGACTCTGGGTCATAACGTTGAACTCGCATAAAGACGGCTTGAGGAGGCCGAACAATGACCCACGCCCGCACCACCCCGGCTTATGCCTTACGCCCTTCCGCACTCGACCTGCCGGTACTGATGGCCTCGTGCAGCGAGGAGCTCAACCGCCTCGCCCGCCAGCCCGTGCTGGTGCGCCGGGACGATGCCTGGGCGAGCCAGGGCCCGCACATCGAACTGGTGTTCGGCATGGACCGCGCCAGCTTGAGCGAGATCGACGCCGGTGACTGGCTGCGCACAGAGCAGGACGAGGCTGGCTGCATCGACCTCGTGCAGCAGCTCAAGGCGCTGTTTGCGGTGCCCGCTTCGGCCGGGGTCGAAGTGGCTACCGCACAACGCCCGGCCTGAAGGCCAGCCTGCAGAAACGAAAAAGACCGCCGAGGCGGTCTTTTTTTGTATGGCTTGACTTGCTTGGCTGCCCGGAGTGGCCAGTCAGACTGGCGTTCCCAAGGGGATTCGAACCCCTATAATCACCGTGAAAGGGTGGTGTCCTAACCGTTAGACGATGGGAACCTGACGGGCAGCTTGGTCAAACTTTGAAACCTTGGTGGAGCCAGTCGGGATCGAACCGACGACCTCTTGCATGCCATGCAAGCGCTCTCCCAGCTGAGCTATGGCCCCTTGCGGGACGCGGATTATAGGAGCACCGTCTGCCAATCGCAACGAAAATCTGCGGATCGTTTGCAGCCGCTTGCGACCACTTGGCATGGCATGAAACTCGCGCTCGATCTGAACTCCTATTTCGCCTCCTGCGAGCAGCAGGAACGCCCCGAGTTGCGTGGCCTCGCCATTGCCGTGGTACCGCTGATGGCGGAGACCACCTGCTGCATCGCGGCGAGCTACGTGGCCAAGAAGTTCGGCGTGAAGACCGGCACACAGGTGGCCGAGGCACGCCGCCTGTGCCCCGGCATCCAGATCATCGAGGCGCGCCCGCCGCTGTACGTTGACTACCACCACCGCCTCAAGGCCTGCATCGACCGCATCGCGCCCATCGAGGCCGCCACCTCCATCGACGAGGTAATCTGCGACCTGCCGGCCGGGCATAAAACGCCCGAGAAGGCTGTAGCCCTCGCCAGGACCATCAAGCGGGCGATGGCGAAGGAGGTGGGCGAGATCATGACCTGCTCGATCGGCATCGCCCCCAACGCCTGGCTCGCCAAGGTGGCGAGCGACATGCAGAAGCCCGATGGCCTGGTACTGATCGAAATGAACGACCTGCCGCACATCCTGCATGGGCTGGCCCTGCGCGACCTGTGCGGCATCGGCCCCAGCATGGAGGCACGCCTGCACCGTGCCCGCATCTTCACCGTGCAGCAGCTCTGCGCCGCCAGCAAGCCCGAGCTGCGCCGCGCCTGGGGCAGCATCGAGGGCGAGATCATGTTCGAGCGTCTGCGTGGCGCGCCGGTGCCGCTCACCGAGAGCGACCGCGTCACCCTCGGCCACTCGCATGTGCTGCCACCCGCCAAGCGCAACGATGTCGATGCGCACAGCATCATCCACCGCATGTTGCAGAAGGCCGCGATGCGCCTGCGCCGGCTTGATCTCGTCTGCTCGCACTTGCAGGTTTCGGTGCGCTTCATCAGCAAACTCGGCAAGGCCGGCTGGAGCGTGGATGCGCGCTTCAACCATACCGACGACACCCTCGACCTCACCCACCACCTCGATGCGCTGTGGGCGCAATACCCGGGGGCCGATGCAACGCGCGCGCCCATGCATGTGGGCGTGGTGCTGACCGGGCTGATCGAGGCGCGGCACCAGACCCGTTCGATCTTCGACAGCGCCCGTCCGCACCGCCCCTTGATGCAGGCGGTGGACAAGCTCAACCTGCGCTACGGCAAGAGCACCCTCTACTTCGGTGCCGCCCACAAGGGCCGCGACCATGCGCCGATGCGGATCGCGTTTACACGGATACCCGACGTCGAAGTTGAATAAAGTCAGCGACCCAGCTCTACACCCCTGAGCCGCAACTTGGTCTTCAGCTCCGGCAGCGCCGCCTGCGCGGCACGTTCGCCAGCGAGGATCGCGCGGTGCTTGCCCTCGAAATCGGTGGAACTGACCGTGCTCATGTCCGGCACGATCAGCACATCGGCGAGCGGATATTCCGATTCGCGGATGGTCTTGCCCATGATGCCGAAGGTCTTCATCACCACGTCGAGCTTGCCTTGCGCCTCGCGCTGGTCGGGTGGGGCTGCGACATCCACCGCGATAACGAAATCCGCACCGAGCTTTTTCGCGTAGCGGATCGGCACCACGCTGACCAGGCCACCATCGACGTATTCATCCCCGTTGATGCGGGCTGGCGTGAACACGCCGGGCACGGCGGACGAGGCCTGCACCGCTGAGCCCGTTTCGCCGCGCTCGAATAGGATGGCCTCGCCGGTTTTCAGGTTGGCGGCAACACAGGCAAACTTTTTCGGCAGGGCCTCCAGCGGGCGGTTGCCGACGGCGGTGTTGACGAACTGCCGCAGGCCCTCGCCCTTGATCAGGCCCTTGCCGAACAGCGTCCAGTCCGCGACGGTGGCGCGGTCAAGGTCGAAGGCCATCTGTTGCAGGTCGAAGCCGGAGTAGCCCGCGGCGTACAAGGCACCCGCCACCGAACCCGCACTGGTGCCCACGACCAGATCCACTTTCAGGCCATGGCTTTCGAGCACCTTGATGACGCCGATATGGGCGAAGCCGCGGGCGGCACCGCCACCCAGCGCCAGCGCGATGCGCGGCGGCGGCAGGGCTTCGGCAACGGGCGCGGCAGGTGCCGGTGCGGCTTGGCTGCCAGCCAGCTTGCAGCCAGCCAGCATCAGGCTTGCAGCCAGCATCCAGCAGGCCTGCCGCAGGGTTTGCGTGTTCACATCCAAAGCTCCGATCAGTGCTGGCATCGTACCGGATTCGGCCTTGCGCATCGCGCGGATAGTGCCGAAACAGCTGGATAGCTTGCGGCTGGTCTCTGCCGGTCGGTGATCTCATGGCGATGACGCCATCCACCAGCTTGGAACCTGCGCTGCGTAAAAATAGTCCTGCCGCAAAAGAGGGTTTCGGGTGCGGTACTTTCAGCGCGCATAGCGCGACCGCACGGTGGCAGGCAGAAAATCGCTCTGCTTCATGTCGTCCACCTCGCGCGGCGGCACATCCTCGCCGAACAGGCGGTTGATGAAGTAGCGGCCGTCCTTCAAGTCGTAGGTGATGACTGGCAGCGTGTTGGTGGACTGGTTCTCGTAGAGCATGACGAGGTGGCCCTCCTGGAAACGCCAGAGACGCCCATCGCGGTCCTCGTTCTCGACCAGCACCACGTTCCAGCTGTCCTCGTCGACGTAGAAGGTGCGCTTGCCGAAGACATGCCGCTTGCCGCCGCGCTCGGTGGCTTCGATCACCCAGACGCGGTGCAACTCGTAGCGTGTCGCGGCCTGGTTGAAGTGGCCGGGTTTCAGCAGCTGCGGGTACTTCCAGCTGCCATCGCTGATGCGATAGGCGTTGTAGGGGATGTACAGCTCGCGCTTGCCCGTGAGCTTCCACACGTAGCGGTCGAAGGCACCGTTGTACATGTCCACCATGTCGATGAACTGGATGCCGTCGCTGCCCGGAAAGGGCTGGTCATAGCCCACCGGCGGGATACGGAACATCTTCGGAATCTTGGGCGGAATCACCCACACATCGCGGCTGTCGGTTTCCGAGTTGGCGGTCTCGTGAACGAGCGCGGTGAAATCCACATCATTCGCCGTGCTGCCGAACCAGGTGAGGTAGTAGAGCAGGATGTTGCTCGCCTTCATGTCCGCTGGCGTCTTGAGATTGGCGTAGCGGTAGAGCACGCGCTCGGTCTGCTTCAAGTACTGCGGCGCGCCGCCCGGGCGCACGATGGCCTGCGTCGATTGCGTCTGCGTCGCGTCGCCGCGATAGCGGGTGCGGTGGTTCCACATCACCTCGACCCCGTTCTGCGGCTTGCCGAAGGGGAAGCCGAGCCGCGCGCCCGAGAGCGCATCCGAGCCGAGCAGTTTCACCGTCGGGATGTTCGCCTGCGTCGCGTCATAGATCGCCTGCGGATAGGCGACGCTGCGGCGCGTGGCGAACACCGGCAGTGTGTAGTCGGGATACTTCGCAAAAAGTGCCTTGTGTCCCGGTGCGAGATTGTCGGCGTACTTCGCCGCCGTTGCCGCCGTGATGGTGAACAGCGGCTTGTCGCCCGGATAGGGATCGACCAGCCGCCCGCCCCGACGATAGCCGGACGGGATTTTCGCGGACGTGATGCCGCCATCCCAGGCCGGGATGCGGCCATCGGGCGAACCGCCCTTCTCCGAGCCAATGGGTGTGAGCGCGCCGCCGCTGCCGCCCGCCGCACTCACCGTTTGCGAGCCGCTCGGTACGTAGGCCTGCTCGGCAGCACCTTCGACCTGCACGGTGCCCGCCGCAAACTTGTCGGTCAGCGTCACCGTGCCCGCATCGCGGGGCCTACGGTTGCTGAGGGCGGCCAGGGCCTCTTCGCGTGCCGCGCCGTTTTCGAGATAGCGTAGCCAATCCAGGGCGAGCTTCTTCGACTGCGGATAGGTCGCCGCCTGGCGGAAGGCCTGCGTCGCGGCATCGACATCCGCCTGCTGATACTGCGCCATCGCCAGCGTCATCCACGCCGGGCCGCTCTTGGCACCGGACTGGATCGCCTTCTGCAGGCTGTTCGCCGCGCGGGCGTAGTCCTCGCGGTCCATCTGCAACTGGCCGATCTGTAACAGCCTTTGTGCGTTGGGCTCTATATGGTTGGCTTCTTCGAGGGCCGTGGCTGCAAGGCCCGGCTCGCGCGCGCGCGACCACAGCGCGCCGAGCGTGGCCCAGTTGCCCGCGCTCTTGGGGATCAAACCTTGTTCGAGCCAGGTCTGCGCCTGCGAGGCGGCCGCAAAGGGCGCGCCGATCTGTGCGGTGAGCGTCACCAGTTGCAGGCGCTCGTTGGCATTCTTCAAATGGCCCTGGCGACCGGCGAGTTCGAGCACGCCGGCAGCGCGTTCCTTGTCCCCGGCCTTGAGTGCCAGTGCTGCGAGTTGCAGCCAGTTGTCGCGCTCCTGCGGCTGCGATTTCACCCGCTCCTGCAACAGCGGCAGCGCCTCGGCCTCACGGCCTGCTGCGAGCAGGCTGGCGAGCAGGGCGCGCTTCCAGGTCGGATCGGGCTTGGGCACCGCCGCGATGCCCTTCTTGAGCCAAATGATGGCGTCGTCGTAACGCTTGGCTTCGACATAGCCCGCACCGAGCGCGATGAAGATTTCGGGCGGCGCGCCGGGCTCCTTGGCACGCTTTTCCAGCAAGGGAATCTGCGCCTTGTAGTTACCCTGCTTGAGCTGCGGCGCGCTGGCGGAGGCCAGTGCCTTCACGTCCTCTCGCATCTGGGTGGCCGCCGGGCCTGAGAGCGCATTGAGGCCCAGGGCCTGTTCCAGATACTTCTTGGCTTCGGGGTAGTTCTTCGCACTGGCCGCTGCACCCGCCAGCTCGCGCAGCAGCATGGCCTTGGCGTAGGGGTCGGTGGTGGCCAGCAGTTGCGCCTTGAGGTCAGTAGGTTCCTTCTGCGCCGAGGGCGTTTCGATTTCGCGGGTTTCGCTGCGGTATTGCTGAGCGTTCGCCACGTTGCCGTGCAAGGCCGCAGCAAAAAAAACGCTAACCGTAGGGCGGATTAGCGAAGCGTAATCCGCCATTCGCGCCGCGCGCAGTCGGTGGGTTACGGCGCGCAATGCGCACCTAACCCACCCTACGGTCTGCGGCATCACAGGCTTCATCCGGGGTAATTGAACGCGCAGTCTTCAGGATTCATCGGCACCCGCTGCTTCACCTCGCGGGCGTTCTTGTAGGGCGAATAGATCCAGTTGCTCACGCTCTCGATGGCCGCCGCCTCGTACACGCCGCGCGGACTGGCATCGACGATTTTCACGTCCTGCACACGGCCATTGGGCATCACGGTGAATACCACCTCGACCCAGCCCTTGATGTTCTGCTTGCAGGCCCACTCTGGCATCTGCGGCCGCGCGGTCGAGAGCGGCACCAGGGTCTTGCCCTCGAAGCTCTTGCCGGTCGCAAAGCCCTTGCCGCCACCGCCCCCACTACCGCCCGAAAAGCCGCCGAAGCCCGAACCCAGTCCGCTGCCAAGGCTACCTAGGCCCCCGAGGCCTGCACCTGCGCCGGTCACCGCGCCGACATTGACCGTCACCGGCCCGGCGTCGATGGCGACATTGGTCAGCGCGGGCGCAGACATCGACGCCGAAAGATCAGGCCGAGCCAGCGAGGGCGGCGCATCCGGCGGTGGTGGTGGCGCGTTCTGCGGCAGCTCCTGAGGCGGCTCGGGCGTGTCCGGCTGCGGCGTGACCTTGACGATCTGCACGCCATCGCTCGCAGGGCCTTCGTTCACTGCCAGGAACTCGCGCGGCGTAATGGCCCAGTGCAGAAATGCGAACAGCAGCAGCACCGCCAGCGCGCCCGCGAACGGTGCGATCAGCCAGCGCCGCTTCACCTATCGCTCCGGCGTGGCGGAGATCGAGACATTCGCAACCCCTGCTAGTCGCGCCTGATCCATCGCCTCGACCATCAGCCCTGCCCGCGCATCCTTGTCGGCCTGGATGATGACGGCGGCATCGGGGTGCGCAGCATGCAGCTTGGCGACGAGACCGCGCACGGCGCGAATGTCCACGCGTTGCTTGTCCACATACACCTCGTTGTTGGCGCTGATGCCGACGAAGATCGAAGCCTTCTCCTCTTTCACAGCCGTCTTCGCCGAAGGGCGATTGACCTTGATGCCGCTTTCGCTCACGAAGGCGGCGCTGATGATGAAGAAGATCAGCAGATTGAGAAAAAAATCGAGCATCGGTGCTAAGTCGATGCCGGTCTCTTCCACCGGCGGGTTATGGCGGCGAAATCTCATTTCGCATCCTCAAGTGCCAACAGCGATTGCAGCTCGTCGGTCTCGCGCCGCGCACGCGCCGTGTAGTGGTGCGCCGAGTACATGCCGCTGAGCGCGACCGCCAAACCCGAGAGCGTGGCAATCATCGCCTGGCTCACGCCATCGGCCATCGCGCGCGGCTCGCTGCGGCCCTTGATGGCCATCACGTCGAACACTTCCAGCATGCCGCCGACGGTGCCAAGCAGGCCGAGCAGAGGGCAGATGGGGATCAGCGCCCGCATCATCGGCAGCGTCGTGTTCATCGCCACCGACAGCTCGCCGATCATCGCCATGCGGATGCGCCGCGCCGTCCAGGAGCTGCGCTCGCGGCGCGACTGCCAGCGGTGTGATGCATCGGCGCGCGCCTGCGGAAACACTTTCCAGAACCACCAGGCGCGCTCGGCGATGAGCGTCCACAGCGTGACGGCGGTGGCGAGAATCCACCAGACGATCCAGCCGCCGGCATCGACGAACTCGCGGATGCCGGTGAAGGGGATGGCGAGTGCCTCAAACACGGGCGAGTCCTTCCGGTGTGACGCCCTGCTGCGACTCGATGCGCTCGGCCAGCAGGCCCGCCGACTGCTCGTCGAGCACCTGCACGATCGCACGCGAACGCGATGCCAGGATGGCGTTGATGAAGAGCAGGGGGATGGCGATGCCCAGACCCAGCACCGTCGCAATCATGGCCTTGGAAATGCCGCCCGCCATCAGTTTGGGGTCGGATGAACCCGCCTCGGTGATGACCTGGAAAGTCTCGATCATGCCCGCCACCGTACCCAGCAAGCCCAGCAGAGGCCCCGCTGCAATCACGAGACGGATGAACTGCTGGAAGCGTTCGATCGCTGGCGTCTCCTTCAACACCGCCTCCGACAGGCGCAGCTCCAGAACCTCGGGGTCGTGCTTCTCGACATCGTTCTTGAACACTTGCAGCACGCGGCCCAGGGCGTTGTCGTCGCGGGCGTCACGCGGGTTCTTGAGCTGGCGCTTCACGCCGGCGTCGGCGCGCAGCAGGTACACCAGCTGGTACACCGCGATCACGAAGCCCAGCACGCCGACGAAGATGATGACGTAGCCCGGCCAGCCGCCCTGGTGGATGCGCTCCTCGAACGTCGGCCGCTCCACTTGCAGCGCCAGCAGGCCGCCACGCGTGGGGTCGATGAGGATCGGCGCGAGACCGCTGGTGGCCTCGCTGAAATCCTCGGCCAGCGAGCGATCACTGCCGGCAGGCTGGCGCGACAGTGCGACCAGCCGGGTGCCGCCCTCCGGCACCACCAGGTAGTCGCGGCCCGAGAACGCCGCAAAGGCACCGACGCGCACCACATCCACCGTGCTCTTGGCCCCGAGCGGATCGACCACCTCGGCCTTGAAGCGCGCGGACTTGCCCTGCTCGGTCATCTCCTGTTGCAGCGTGAACCAGAAAGCTTCGAGCTGGTTGATGCTGGGGAGTGCTGCGTTCTTGGCGATGGCGTCGAGCTTCTCCAGCCGCGCCGGATACTGGGCATTGATGTAGCTGTCGGCCAGCACGCTGCGCAGGTCCGTCGCCGCCGTGCGCGCCGCAGCGTAGACCTGCACGAAATCGCCGGAGCGGCCCGCGAGCTGCTGCTTCAAGGCCGCGATGTCGCGCTGATTGGCGTCGAAGCGGCCCTTCACACCCGCCACGCGCGCCTCCACCCCTGCCCGCTCTGCTTCGGCCTTGCTCAACAATGCAGCCTGCTCGGCCTTGTTCTTGACGAAGCGTGCCTCGCGCTCCTGGTTGATCTTGCTGGTCTGCTGGGCAGACTCGCGCACCTGGTTGAGCAGGGCGTCGAGACCGCTGGGTGTGGTCTGTGCGAAGGCGGCCGGTGCAAGCAGCAGCAGGCCCAGCAGAGACGACTTGAGCGCCTTCATTTGCCACCCCCAGCCACTACCGGCATCGGCAGGTGCAGCACGTCCGGTGCGCTGATCTCGCGGGCGATGCGCAGGCCCTTCTTGATGCTCGCGCGCCACTCGTTCTCTACCGGCTCCCACTTCTTGCCGGGGCCGTCCCAGCGTCCAGCCTCTTCGCCGTCCAGCGTGAGGTAGAACAGTGAGGCACGGCCGATACGCAGCACATCCACCTCGCGCGCCGTGCCGTCATCGCCGATCTGCGCACGCTCGGTGCCGAGCGAGCGGCCGTAGTCGATCTCGACCTGGTAAGCCTCCAGGAGCCTGCGATACCGCTCGGCACTGGTCGCCTCCGGGTCGGCCATCAGGCGCTTCAGGTTCTCCACCCGCTCGCGCCGCTCCTGCTTGAGGAAGGGCAGATCGAGCGTGACGAACTTGTCGAGCGAATCGAGCATGCGCAGCATCAGCGGGGTCAGCTCACGCTCGGTGCGGTCGATCTCGACCAGCTGCTGCCGCAGCGAGACTTTCTCGGCCTCCTGTGCGCCCAACAGCTGCTCGAGCTGCTTGGCGTAGACGCTGAGCTGCTGCGCCTGCCAGGTGGCGGCGCGGTAGCGTTCGAGCAGCGAACGCGCCGAGTCGTCGATGCCGTCGATGCGCTGCTGGCTCGCGGCCGAGGCGCGGTTGCTGTCGATGGTGGTCTTGAGGGCCTGGTCGAGCTTGTCCGGCGCCTGGGCGACGGCAAGCAGCGGCAGCGTGAGAGCAGCAAGAAGCAGGAACTTAATTCGCACGAGTTACCTTCGGCAGTGTTGTCGGGGCGCGGTTGAGGCGTTGCAGGATAGGGCGCAGCCAGCCGTCGATCTCATGCACCATATCTTCGGTGTCGAGGTCGTCGATCACCCAATGGCTGCGCTCCGGCCAGTGGCGGTAGGTGCTGTTGGCGTAATGGCCGGCAACTTTCTTCACCACGCTGGTGGGCGTGAGCCAGTCCTGCCCCGCACTCACCACATACACCGGGCATTTCACGGCAGCGGCACTGACCCGCGTGGCGTGCGCGCCATCGGCCCACCAGAAGGCGATCTCGCTGAGCACGCGGCCGGATTCGTAGACGAGGCTGGCGATGAGTTTCTCCTGGTGTGTGCTGTGCAGGCCATTGACCGCATAGCGCCGCGCGCGTTCTGGGCTGAGCCGATGCGCACGCTTCCAGAAGCCTGGGCGCAGCAGAAGGGGCAGGCTCCAGCGGATCACCCTGGGCACCACGGCATTGATGCCTGCGGGTGAGGCCGGCGTGAGCAGCACCAGCGCGGCGGTGGGGATTTCGGCGGCGAGGCGCTGCGCGATCAGCCCGCCCATCGAGTGACCGACCAGCACTGGCGGCTGCGTGAAGTTCTGCGTCGCGATGGTGCTCTTGAGGTGCTGCACGTATTCATCGAGCGAGAGTGCCGCCACTGCATCTGCCTGTCCGGCGACCGGCTCGTGGTGCGGCAGCGAGGGCCGGTGGCAGTCGTAGGTGCGGGCGCTGAACAGCTCGTCGAGCCGCGCCAGATGCCGCGTGTTGCACCACATGCCGTGAATGAGGACGAGAGGCTGGCCCATATGGCTTTCAGTATCCGGACAGATATTTGGTGGAGGCGCGATACAGCGTCTGCGGCATCAGCTTTTGGGCCATCGCCATCGCCTTCGTCTGCCTGCCCGGCACCCAATGCACGGGGCTGCGCCAGGTGGGCTGTGTGGCGGCCTGGTAGACCACGGCCGCAATGTCATCGGCGGTGAGCCGCACGCCCAGATTCTTGATGCTCTTGGGCTTGTCGGTCACGCCCTGCACCATCGGCGTATCGACGAACAGCGGCATCACATCGCACACATAAATGCCGAGCCGGGCCCACTCGATGTTGAGCGCCTCGGTTAAGCCACGGACGAAGAACTTGGTGGACGAATACACCGCGAAGGCCGGTGCGCCGTAAATTGCCGAGGCTGAAGCCATGTTGATGACGCGGCCCTTTGCTGCCCTGAGATAGGGCAAGGCGGCGTGGCAGCCGTTGACCACGCCCTTGGCGTTGATGTCGATCAGCGCATGGCAGCGCGCCAGCGGCAGCGACTCGAAGTCGCCCGTAGAGAGAATGCCGGCGTTGTTGAACAGCACGTCGATGCGGCCATCGGTCGGCTCGGCGAAATCGGCGAGTGCCAAGGCGAAGGCCACGTCGTTGGTGACATCGAGCTTGCCGATCACCGCCTGTGGGCCGATCTCGCTGGCCAAGGCCTTCAGGCCCACCACGTTCACGTCGTAGAGGCCGACGCGCCAGCCTGCGGCGGCAAAGCGCAGCGCCGTCGCGCGGCCGATGCCGGCGGCGGCACCAGTGATGAAGATGCTTTTGCGTGCTTTGCTCATGCGCTTGTTCTAGTGTGTGGCTCCTCGAAAAGACTTTAACAAGCATTCACGCCCAAAGGCACGGAGTAATTCGCATGGCTGCCCACAACCCCGGCTTCAACGCCCTCGTCAACGACGCCAAATCCCGCATCAAGGAAGTACAGGCCGCCGAGCTGCCCGCCCTGCTGAAAGCCAGGCCAGCCATCAAGCTGATCGACACCCGCGAGGAAAGCGAGTTCGCCGCCGGCCATGTGCAGGGTGCCACCTGGATGGGCAAGGGCGTGATCGAGCGCGACATCGAAACCGCCGTGCCGGACAAGGCCACCCCGCTCTATCTCTACTGCGGCGGCGGCTTTCGCTCGGCGCTCGCGGCCGATGCGCTGCAAAAGATGGGCTACACGGAGGTGGTGTCGGTGGATGGCGGCTGGCGCGCGCTGAAGGACCTGCTGCCGACGACAAAGTAGCCAGCCGTAGGGCGGGTTAGCGCAGCGTAACCCGCCATTGCGCCCCAGCATCACGAAAAGCTGGCGGGTCTCGACCCGCCCTACTCAGGCGTAGGCGATCTCGACAATCTCGAACTCCACCTCGCCACCCGGCAGCATCACCCGCAGTGCATCGCCGACGGCCTTTTTCATCAGCGCCCGCGCCAGGGGCGAGTCGATGCTGATGCTGCCGGTGGCGGAGTCCACCTCGTCGCCACCGACGATGCGATAGGTCTTCTCCTCGCCAGTGGCGACATCCTCAACCGTTACGCTCGCACCGAAAAACACCCGGCCAGAATCAGTAGGCTTCGATTCCACCACCTTGAAATCCGGCAGCCGCCTTTGCAGGTAATGCACGCGCGCGTCGATCTCGCGCAGCTCCTTCTTGCGGTAGATGTATTCGGCGTTCTCGCTGCGGTCGCCCTCGGCGGCGGCGGCGGTGATGGCGCGCACCACCTCGGGCCGGCGTTCGCGCCAGAGGTGCTCGTATTCGGCCTTCAGGCGCTCGAAGCCCGCCCGCGTGATGTAGAGCGAGGCCGGGCCGTCGGGGTTGGGCGGACGCCAACGACTCATGGCTGCGGACGCCAACGGCTCATGGGCGCTTGAAGTGGGCGATGAGACTCGGCAGCAGCACCAGCGTGCAGATCAGGATCACGCCCAGGCCCACGGTCAACAGCAGCCCCATGCTGACCATGCCGGGATGGCCCGCGAGCATGAGATCACCGAAGTTCGCCATCGTCACCAGCGCCCCGAACAGCACCGCGCGGGTGGCACCGGTCTTGAGCAGGTTCACGTCCGCCGGCAGTCGGCGGGACTGCTGCACCAGGTACACCCCGTAGTCCACGCCCACCCCCAGCAGCAGCGGCAGGGCGATGACGTTGGCGAAGTTGAAGGGCGTGCTGGTCAGCACCGAGGCGGCCATGGTCAAGAGGCCGGCAGCAGCCAGCGGCAGCATCACCAAGAGGGTGTCGCGGAAACTGCGCAGCAGGATCAGCAGCAGCAGGCTGATCGCACCGGCCGAGTACAGAAAAGCCTGCTGGAAGGACTGCACCACCGCAAGGCCCGCCTCGATCATGCCGACCGGCGGGCCGCTCACGCGCGGCTCGACGGTGCGCACGGCGCGCACGAAGGCGCGCGTCGCCTCGTTGTCGTCGAGCACCGCGCGCGGGGAGATCTCCACCCGCTGGCGGCCATCTTCAGCGAGCCAGCGGGCGCGCAGCCAGGGCGGCAGATCCTCGGCAGTCACCACCTTGGCGAGCAGCAGCTGTCGCAGCGCCGTGACCTGGGTGCTGAGGCCAGTGAGCAGGTTGCCGCGCAGCAGCGCGATGCTCTCCACCGGCCGCGGGCCGGATTGCAGTTTCTCCAGCGCCCCCGCGAGGCGCGCGGCGGCGGCGGCGCGCGGGCCGCTCCACTGTACTGCGGCCTGCTGCATCACGACTTCGAGACGGTCGAGTGCGGCGGCATCCTCGGGCCTGGCAAGCACCAGCAGCTCGCCATCGGTGGCGAGCGCAGGCCCCAGGCTGAAGGCCAGCTCGTCGATGATTTCGAGCTTTTCCGCCTGCCCCTTCGGCACCAGGTCGGCCAGGGTCAGCACCTGCCGCACCTCCGGGATGGGGCGCAGCCTGGCGGCAACGGCAGCGGCCTCGGTCTGGTTGGCGACGATCGCCGAGAGCGTGAGCGTGGGCAGTGCGGGATCGGCCAGAAGATCGCGGAAGGTGCTGACGGATTCGCTGTCGGGGTCGCGCAGGTGCAGGGGGTCGAAGTCGAAGCGCGCAGACGGCGCGATGATGGCTGCAATCAGCACCAGCACGGCCATGCCGCGCCAGATGCGGCGGCTGTGGCGGTAGGGCCATTCGAGCAGCGCATCGAGCCGGGGCCGGGTTTTCGCGGGCGCCGGTACCGAAGGTGTCCACAGCGTGAGCAGCGCAGGCAGCAGGGTGAGGCTGGCGATGAGGCTGATGAACATGCCCGCACCCGAGATCAAACCCAGGCCCGCAATGCCGGTGAAGGCAGTGGGTACGAAGGCGAGAAAGCCCAGCGAAGTGGTGGCGGCACACACGAAGAGGAAGCCACCAATATCCGCCGCCGCCTGCGGCACGGCATCGCGGTGCGAGGTGCCCTGCTGGCGCAGCTCGCGGTAGCGCATGGCGAGGTAGAGCGTGTAGTCCAGACCCAAGCCCACGTACAGCACCGCGAAGGCCATCGAGATGAGATTGAGCTTGCCCACGGCCAGTGCCGCAAAGCCAGCCGTGAGCGCCAGGCCGAACAGCAGGGTCAGCACGGTTGCCAGCACCAGGCGGCTGGAGCGCAGGGCGATGAACAGCAGCACCGCCGAGAGCAGCAGCGCCACGCTGAACGCAAGCACCGCACCCGAGAAGGCCATGCCGATCTCCTCATGCTCCAGCGCAATGCGGCCGGTGAGGCGGATGCTGAGCTCGCCCTGCCCCTGTGCGGCCGCCTCGGCCTGCACCTTGGCGATGGCGGTGCGGATGGCCTCGACCGGCACCGCCGCCGGTTGCAGGCGGCCGTAGTCGAGCACCGGCACCAGCTCGATGAACTTGCGCGGCGAGGGTGCGAGACCTGCTGGCGCGGACATCAGGCTGGCCCAATCCATCGACTTCGCCTGCCCTGCGGCGGCGGCCTCCGTCGCCATCGCAATGGCATTGAGCGCGGGCAGCAGGTCGAAGTTGGTTTCCGACGCAAGCAGGGCTTTTTCCATCAGGCCCGCAACACCAGCCAGACTGGGTTCACGGGTCAAGGCCCCCAGAAAAGGCTGGGCGCGAAGCACGCCGTCGGCGAAATCCTGCAAGGGCTCGATGTCGAGATACAGGAGGCCGTTCTGCTGGAAATACGGCTCCAGCTCGGTCGCGCGCACCGAGCTGAACACGGCGAGCTGGGATTTGAACTCGGCTGCCAGGGCCGCCTGCGCGGCAGCGGCACGGCTGGGTTCGGCAGCCTCGATCACCAGCACAAGACCCGCCTCGCTGTTTGGGAAGGCGCGTTCGAGCGCGGCCTCGGCCTGCCGCCAGGGCAGACGGCTGTCGAGCATGTTGGCGGGGTTGGTATCCACCGACAGCCGCAAGGCCGCGGTTGCGAGTGCCGCGGCCGCCAGCGCTGCGCAGACCCAGGCCACGGCCCTGGCCCAGCGTTGGATGAACAGCACCCACAGTTGCATCAGGCCTTGCAGGCGGTCGCTCATATCGGGATTTGAGGCTCTGGAAAGCCGCAGCTTAAGGTGCTGCGCACAGCGGCGCGATGACCATTCATCCCGGTGGCGAATAGGCCTTTTGCGAGAACACCTGATAACCGTCTGTTAAGGTTGCGTGACTTAGCAGGCACATCCAGCAACCAATACACACCGCATGTTCCGTACCCGCCTCGCCCTGACCGGCCTCGCCCTTGGCGCACTGCTGCCCCTGGTGGCATCGCCCGCAAACCCCACGGCCCAGCCGCCGGAAATCATCCACCGCTTTCACCAGACACTCAGCGATGCCATGGCGCGCAGCGCCGGGCTGGGCTGCGAGGGCCGCATCAAGCTCCTGCAACCGGCGGTGGATGAGACCTTCGATCTACCCTTCATTGCCGAGCGCGCGCTGCGGCGGCACTGGAAGACCCTGCAGGCCAGCCAGCGCGAGCAATTCACCTTGGCGCTGCGCAGCTCGGTCGTCACCACCTATGCGACCGAGTTCGCCAAACCCGATGCCGTCCGCTTCACCACCGTCGGCACCGATGCACAAGCCAATGGCGATGCCCTGGTGCATGCCAACCTGGCGCCCGGGCAGGGCGGTGCCATCGCACTCGACTACGTGATGCGCGAACGCGAAGGCCATTGGCGGATCGTCAACGTGCTGGCCGAAGGCGTGAGCGACCTCGCCCTGCGTGCCACCCAGTACGATGGCCTGATGAAAAGCGAGGGCTTTGCCGCACTCATGGCCAGGCTCGATCAGCAGACCGCCAAGCTCAAGGCCCGTTGCCAGTGAGCCTGCGTCCCCTGATCGGCGCGCTCTGGCTCGCCGCCCTGTTCGGTGATGCCGCCGCGCAGACCACCAGCACACTCGCCAACGATCCACTCAGCAGCAGCGAGGGCAGCACCCTGCCCGGCGGCCGGCCGCAGGAGTTGGAGCAAGTCACCGTCACCGCCACCAAGGTGGCGACCACGCTGGAAAAAGTGCCGGCCTCGCTCACCTCTCTGAGCGAGGAGTTCATGCGCGAGCGCGCGGTCAACGGCTTTCAGGAGGCCAGCGACTACGCCGCCAACGTCACCATGAATGTCTCCGGCAGCGCCGGTCAGTTCGTGATCCGCGGCCTCGGCACACCCGACACCAACCTAGGCTTCGATCCTTCCGTCGGCACCGTCATCGACGGCGTCTACTACGGCCGCGCCAACTTTCTCGCCGCCTTTTTCAACGATGTCGATCGCTTCGAGATTCTGCGCGGGCCGCAGGGCACCTTGTTCGGAAAGAACTCGACGGCGGGCGTGTTCAACGTCAATACCAACAAGCCGGGCAAGACCTTCGGCTTCGAAGGCGAGGTGCTCAACCGGGGCTATGGCGATTTCACCGTCAAGCCCGTGCTGAACCTGCCGGTCAACGAGGACTTCGGCTTGCGGCTCTCCGGCAGCTTCAAGAACGGCGACCGCAACACGCTCTACAACACCGAGCTGATGCGCCCGGAAGAAAACGAGGAGATCAACAGCCTGCGCCTGCGCAGCCGCTACGCCACGCAGCAGGGCGTGGTGCTCGATTTCACTGCGCTGCGATCGCGCTACACGCAGAACAACTCCAACTTCCAGCTCACCGAGATCAGCCAGGAGCTGGAAAATGCGATCCGCCTCTACGACCCCGACTACGACGACAACTTCGACCGCCGCCGGGTCTCGACGGACTTTCCCAGTGCAGAAAAAGCCACCGTCACCAGCTATGCGATGACGCTCGAATCGCCGCTGCCGAGCTTTGGCATGCTCAACAACTTCCGCGTCACTGCCATCACCGCCTATGCCGAGTCGGTGGCAGATGCGCGCAATATCGACGCTGATTTCACGCCCATCCCCTTCATCAGCGACCAGCTCATCGAGCCCTCGGTCTACCGGCAGGTGTCGGAGGAAATCCGCTTCACCGGCTCGGGCAAGGACCTGTTCGGCTACGGGCACGGCGTCAACTTCATCGCCGGCATCTACCTCGCCCGCGCGAGTTATGGCGCCTCTGACCTGTTCTCTCTGGAAAGCCTTTCGGGTGCTGCGGCCTACTGCACCGCCTCGCGGCCAGAGGGGCCACCCAACTGCAACCGCAACATCCCGCCCGGCCTCGGCGGCATCGGCACCACGGTGGCCATGCCGCTGGCCGAGGTGCTGCCGCTGCTCGCAGCCACAGGCTTGAGCAACCAGAACGTGCAGACCCGGCTGAGTCAGAACGAGCAGACCTTTGCCGGCTTCGGACAGTTCGAGTACAGCTTCCTGCCCAAGTGGGCCCTGATCGGCGGCGTGCGTTATGGCGCTTTCAACAAGCAGGGCCTGCTCTCTGCCCAGGCCACCAGCCCCATCATCGAGTTCATCGCCAACTCCGAGAACCACAGCACGCGCATCAGCCGCGAGGAAGGCGACTACTCGCCCAAGGGCGGCCTGCGGTTTTCGCCCAGCAGGAGCGTGTCGCACTACTTCACCTTTGCGCGCGGCTACAAGAACGGCGGCTTCAACGGCCTGCCGCTGCGCTCGACCGAAAACGAATACGGCCCCGAGCGCGCGACCAGCTACGAGTTCGGCACCAAGACCCGCCTCTACAAGGGCCGCATGCGCATCAGCGGCTCGGCGTTCTTCAGCAACTTCAACAATCTGCAAGTCTCGACTTTTCTGGGCAACCGCTTCCTCGTGCTCAATGCCGGCGAGGCGGTGTCACGCGGCGGCGAAATCGACTTTCAGTGGCTGCCCGAGGCACTGCCCTTCCTGATGTTCCGCAGCAGCGTCGGCTACGCCGATGCCCGTTACAAGAACTACCCCAACGGCCCCTGCTACGCCGATGCCCCGAGCGACTGTCAGCAGCAGGATCTCTCCGGCAAGCGCCTGCCCTATGCCCCGCGCTGGACGGCCGCCGTGGCCCCGAACCTGTTCTTCCCGCTCGGCAATGGCCTGATCGGCACCCTGGGGCTGGACTGGGTATTCCGCAGCGCCCGCTATCTCGACATCGACATCGACGAGCGCAAGAAGCAGGACGCCACCAATCTCTACAACGCCTTCTTCATCATCAATGATCAGAGCCGGAAGTGGGCGGTGAACTTAGGCATACGCAACATCACCGACACCCGCTACTACGACCAGAAACTCGGCCAGCCGCTGGCACCGGGCAACTTTGCCTCATCCGGCATCAACGAGCCGCGGCTGTTCACACAGAGCATCAGTTACTCGTTCTGAGGCCCGCAGCTGGGCTTGCCGCGAAAGGTGGAGGACTTTCGAGTCAGGCCCGCTTGCGCTGATCTGCCGCCACCTCAGCCGTCGCCACCGCTGCCGCGCGCAGGGCCTCAAGCACGGCGTTCCAGCGGCCGTCATAGGCCACGACCCGCCCTTGGAAGCCGACTGCCAGGGCTGCTGCGCCGCGCGCATCCACCAGCACATCGGCTGGCTTGCCCCAGGGCGCTGGCACCGCCGGTGCGCGCTGCACGGCCAGCTCAGGATGGTGGCGTTGCAGCCAGCGAAGGCGATCATGGTCGTCAATCTGGTTTTCACTTTCAGCCATGACTACCGCGACCAGGTCATACCCCATGTCCATGGCGCGCCTGAGCGCATCGCGGGCATCGGGAAAGCTCGGCAGAACGGCATACAAGCCCGGCAACTGCCGATATTCGCGCAGCGACACTTCGGCCGCCGCGGCAGCCCGGGCAATGTCGGCCAAAACGCCATCCAGGGCCAGGAACAAGCTGCGTGGCTCACTGACCAGCCGCGTTTCCGCCGCAGCCACACCGGCACCCAAAAGAGGGCGGAGCAGGCCAGAACCCTGTGACGGACTGGGGGGGATGAGCATGGCGGATACCCTCTCGGATGATCCCCCAGCATAGCGGCCAGATCGCTGCCGAGACAATGGCTGCCAGCGCGAAAGCCCCTCCTGATTGAAGTGTTCGGTGTTGGGAGAAACGGGCTGCCAAACGACATGCGAACAAAAAAAGCCCGGCGATTGCCGGGCTTTTTTGTTTCAGCAATGCGCCTTAAAACAGCTCGACATCCATCGCCATCAGAGTGTCGCTGCCGGCACGAATCTGCTTGAGGAAAGTCGCGGTCTCCGGCAGCAGCTTGGCGTAGTAGAAGCGTGCGGTGAGCAGCTTGGCCTTGTAGAAGTCACCTTCGGCCTGCTTGTCGATGGCAATCTTCGCCATGCGCGCCCAGAAGTAGGCATAGACGAAGTGGCCAACCAGGTGCATGTACGGCACCGAGGCAGCGCCCACTTCATCGGCGTTCTTCATCGCCTTCTGGCCGATTTCCATCGTCACCTTCTGCACTTCGGTGCCGAGTTCAGCCAAGGGGACGAGGAACTCCTTCATAGACTCGTTACCGGCTTCAGCCTTGGCGAAGTCCGTCACCATCTTGCCGAACTTCATCAGCTTGGCACCCATGTCGCTCAGCACCTTGCGGCCGAGCAGGTCCAGCGCCTGGATGCCGTTGGTGCCTTCGTAGATCATGTTGATACGCGCGTCGCGCACGTACTGCTCCATGCCCCACTCTTTGATGTAGCCGTGGCCGCCGAACACCTGCATGCCGATGGTGGTGCTCATGTAGCCGTTTTCGGTGATGAAGCCCTTGACGATGGGCGTGAGCAGGGCCATGAGATCAGCGGCCTCCTTGCGCACTTTTTCGTCCGGGTGGTTGTGCTCCTTGTCGAGCATCAGGCCGCTCCAATACGCAAAGGCGCGCGCGCCTTCCACGTGGGCTTTCTGGGTCAGCAACATGCGGCGCACATCGGGGTGGACGATGATCGGGTCGGCGGCCTTGTCGGGGAACTTCTTGCCCGTGAGGCTGCGCATTTGCAGGCGATCTTTCGCGTAGATGAGCGAGTTCTGGTACGCCACTTCGGCCAAGCCCAGCGACTGCATGCCCACACCCAGACGCGCGCCGTTCATCATCACGAACATGGCGTTCAAGCCCTTGTTGGGCTCGCCCACCAGCCAGCCGGTGGCGCTGTCGAGGTTCATGACGCAGGTGGCGTTGCCGTGGATGCCCATCTTGTGTTCGATGGAGCCGCACTTGATGCCATTGCGCGCGCCAATCGTGCCATCCGCGTTGGGGATGTACTTGGGCACGATGAACAGGCTGATGCCCTTGGTGCCGGCAGGTGCATCGGGCAGGCGCGCGAGCACGAGATGGATGATGTTTTCGGCGAGGTCGTGCTCACCGGCCGAGATGAAGATCTTCTGGCCGCTCAGCGCGTAACTGCCGTTGCCGAGATCATCGGCCTTGGTGCGCAACATGCCGAGGTCGGTGCCGCAATGTGATTCGGTCAGGCACATGGTGCCGGTCCAGTGGCCCGAAACGATCTTGGGCAGATAGGTTTTCTTCTGCTCTTCGGTGCCGTGTGCCACGAGGGCGGCGTAGGCACCGTGTGTCAGGCCGGGATACATGCCCCAGGACTGGTTGGCCGAGTTGATCATTTCGTACAGCACATTGTTCAGCACTTCCGGCAGGCCTTGGCCGCCGTATGCGGGGTCGCAGGAGAGCGACGGCCAGCCGGCTTCGACGAACTGCGCGTAGGCCTCCTTGAAGCCCTTGGGCGCAGTGACGGCACCGCTCACCTTGTCGTGATGGCAGCCTTCGGCATCGCCGCTCTGGTTGAGCGGATAGGTGACGGTCTGGGTGAACTTGGCGGCTTCTTCGGCCACCGAGTTGATGGTGTCGGCATCGAGGCCTTCGTGCTTAGGCATGGCCTTCAGCTCGGCTTCGACATTCAGCAGCTCGTGAAGGACGAACTGCATGTCACGCAGGGGGGCAAGGTATTGACCCATGGGGATGCTCCTGAAAGATGAATGGAAATGGAAAGGGAAAATTGGGAGCGCGAGATTACCGCATTGCAGCAAAAAGCCGAACTGCCTTGCGGCCGTTCGGCTTGATTGAGCCGCTCTATCGAACCGTTGAGGCTATTCGTCCGCCTCGGCGCGCGGCTTGGCCTTGAACGGTTTCTTCACGTAGGTGGACTTCGGCGTGCTGTCGCCCGCACCATGCTTGCTGATCTGCAAACGCTGCCCCGCCACCCACACCTTTTGCAGCTGCGAGAACACTTCCTTCGGCATGCCCTCAGGCAGGTCGATCAGGCTGTGGTCGTCGCGGATGTCGATGCGGCCGATGTACTGGCTGTCGAGATCAGCCTCGTTGGCAATCGCGCCGACGATGTTCTTGGGCAGCACGCCGTGCTGGTGGCCGACTTCGATACGGAAGGTTTCCATGCCCTCGTCCGACTTCGCGCGCTTGGGCTTCTCTTCACGGCTCTCGAAGCTGGGGCGCTCGGCACGCTCCGGCTTGGTGAAGGTGGGACGCTCGGCGCGGTCGGGCTTGTTGAAGCTGGGGCGCTCGGGGCGCTCGAAGGGCGTGCGCGGGCTTGAGTCCTCTGACGGCGCACGGAAGCGCGGTTTGTCGCTTTCCACCGGCGCCGCAGTCGACGTGTAGGCCGGGGCGCTGTCGCGGAAGCTGGGCTTGGCAAAGCGCGCCGGCTTGTCGCTGCTGTAGCTGGACGAGCGATCGCTGAAGCTGTTGCCGCGCTCCGCCGGACGCTCGCTCGAACGCGAATGGCGCTCGTAGGTGGGCGCGGCGCGCGCAGGGCGATCAGACGAGTGCTCGCGCACCGTCTGTGCGGCATCGCTGCCGCTGCTGCCTGCCAGCACCTTGCCGCCCTGCGCCATCTGCGCAAGGGCAGCGGCAATGTCGAGCAGCGAGACTTCCTTGTCGCGGCCCAGTTCGGCCTCAAGTTGTGCGACCAGGGCACGCATGGGGTCGAGCTTCTTGTCGGTGGCGAGGGTCTCGACCACCTTCTGCTGAAACTTGGCGACGCGGGTCGCCTTGATGGCGGCGTCCGAAGGCACCGACATGATCTCGATGTGCTTGCGCGTGGTCTTTTCGATCATCTTCAGCAGGCCACGCTCGCGCGGTGCGATGAACAGGATCGCATCGCCCTCGCGCCCCGCGCGGCCGGTGCGGCCGATGCGGTGGACATAGCTCTCGGCATCGTTCGGCACGTCGTAGTTGATGACGTGGCTGATGCGCTCCACGTCCAGGCCACGGGCGGCGACATCGGTTGCCACCACGATGTCGAGCTGACCATCCTTGAGCTTGGCGACGGTGCGCTCGCGCTGCTGCTGGGCGATGTCACCGTTGAGCGCAGCAACAGAGTAGCCGCGCGCTGACAGCTTCTCAGCCAGCTCTTCGGTCGCCACTTTCGTGCGCGTGAAGATCAGCATGCCCTCGAAGGTCTCGACCTCAAGCAAGCGGGTCAGCGCGTCGAGCTTGGCCCCCGGCATCAGCACGATGCAACGCTGGCGCACGGTGGTGGCGGTGCGGGTCTTGCTGGCAATCGCTACTTCGACCGGGTCTTTCAGATAGGTATTGGCGATGCGCTTGATCTGCGGCGGCATGGTGGCGCTGAACAGCGCCACTTGCTTCGTCGCCGGCGTGGTCTTGAGGATGTTTTCCACATCATCGATGAAGCCCATGCGCAGCATTTCGTCGGCTTCATCCAGCACCAGATGCTTGATCTCGTCGAGCTTGAGGCTGCCCTTTTCGAGATGGTCGATGACGCGGCCCGGCGTGCCGACGACGACGTGAACGCCACGGCGCAGTGCGGCGAGCTGCGGGCCGTAGGCCTGGCCACCGTAGATCGGCAGCACATGGAAGCCGGGCAGCTTGCTCGCGTACTTCTGCAAGGCTTCGGCGACCTGAATCGCCAGCTCGCGGGTGGGTGCGAGGATTAAGGCCTGAGGCTTCTTCTCATGCACATTGATCTTGGCGAGCAGCGGCAGTGCGAAGGCAGCGGTTTTACCCGTGCCGGTCTGCGCCTGACCCAGCACGTCGCGGCCTGCGAGCAGGTGCGGGATGGTCTCGGCCTGGATCGGTGAGGGGGTCTCGTAGCCGACCGAGGTCAGTACATCGAGAATGGCCTGCGGCAGGCCCAAATCAGAAAAACGAAGGGTGTCGCCCTCGACGGACGAAGGGGTGTCAGCGGTCATGTGGTGCGCCTCGATCAAATCTAGAGAGGGCACTCGACATGTCATGTCACTGGCCCTGAAAAAGCTGCTTGCTCTCACGAACAAGTCAGACAACGGCGCGCAGAGTAGTCGTTTTGCTGCGCCGCAGCAAATGAACTCCCCGAGGCGCTGCGGTCGAAACCACGTCACATCTGCCACTCTCTCCTTAAATTGAATTCGCAAGTCACATCCACGCCCATGAAAAACGCTGCCCTGATCACCCTGCTCGCCGTCACGCTCGGCAGCTGCGCCTCACCCGGAGGCGGCAACGGCCCCTACTCACCCGCCACCGGCTCGACCTATGAGCGGCAGGTGATCGGCGCATTGGGCGAGACCAAGGTGCGCCCCGAGCAGCGGCAGGCGGTGCTGGCCGCCTACGACGTGATGGCCCCGCGGCTGAAGCAGAACGATGCCGACGAGCTGCGCATGCAGCGCCGCTGGGAAACGCTCGACCCGCATGCGGCCGACTATCAGGCGCAGGTGGATGTGGTGGCCCAGCAGGCCGCCAGCCTCGCTGCCGATCGCCTGAAGGCGCTGGCGCAATTCAACCAGGCGGTGGCGGCGACGCTCGATGCCGGGCAGTGGTCGCGCTGGTCGCTGGCTATGCGCGACGAGCGCGCGGCTTTTGAAAATGCGCGACGCCTCGACCCGACCTTCAGGCCCGGCGAACGTTAGGCCCCGTCCACAAAAAAGGCAGCTCACGCTGCCTTTATCTTGTACCGCGAAGCGGGCTACTGCCCGGCCACCGCACAGGCCGAGTTGACCTGCAGCGATTGCGCTGCCGTGACCAGCCCGGCACCCATTTCCACCTTGAGCCTGCGGAAAGGCTGCGTCACCGGCATCGAGAGGATGAAGGCGTCCTGGCCGATCACGTAGCTGCCGAGCAGGGTCAGGCGCAGGCCATCGTTGCTGGTGGCGGACTCGACCTCGTCACCGTCGGCGTCGAGCGTGCTGAGCGTGACGCCGCCCAGCAGTGCCAGTGACAAGAGCTCACCCGGCGGGCGGCTGATGATGAAGCCCGCGCGCTGCCCGGCGGCGGCGAGCGGCACGTCGGCCAGCGAGGTGGCGGTGAGCGAGGCACTGCCCAGCAGCAGGCCGAGATTGACGTTGAGCGCCGCGAAGCTGGCGACGCTGTTGTCGATGGCGAGCGGCGCATCGGTGACGGTGCAGGCCAGGCAGAGCAGCGGCGTGGTCACGGTCTGCACGGTCGCCCCCAGCGAGGCGAGCAGCGGCCCGGTGCAGACGCCATCGGTGACGATGAGCGCAGTCGAAACGCTTGCCGCACCCGTCACCGGCAGCTGTTTGAGGGTGGCGGTGACCACCGTGCTGCCCTGGGTGAGGCCGCTGGCAACACCGGTCTGGCTCACCGTGGCGATGGCGTTTTCCGCCGTCACCCAGTTGAGGTCGCTGGCAGGCACCATCGCCTCGGTGCCGTCGGTGAAGCGCCCGAGCACGGCCAGTTGCAGGCTGGCACCGGCGGCGACGAAGGCGGGGTTGGGTGTGATGCGCGCACCGTCGAGCGATTGCAGGATGGCGGCGACAACATTGATGGTCGCCGGCGCACTCGTCACGGCGGCGCTGCCATCGTTCTTCATCGCGCGCGCCGTGACTGCCGAGGCACCGATGCCGGCACCGGTGACGTTGAGCGTGCCGTTGGCCTGGTTGAGGATGGTCAGCACCGTGCCGCCGGCATCCGCCGAGGCCCAGCTGACCGCACCGGGAATGTCGCGCGGCGTGGCGCTGTTGGTGTAGATGCCGAGTGCCTGCAGGTTGATGGTGCTGCCCTTGGGCAGCGCGAACGGCGGGCTCATGCCGGTGCCCGCGCGGCGTACGATCACCTGCACCAGATCGGGCGCGCCGATGAGGATGGCGGCCGTGCTCTCGACCACGCTGCCATCCGCCGCCACCGCGCTGGCCCTGATCCGCACCGGCACATCGCCCTGCTGCAGGGTGCTGACGGTGACGGGGTTGCCCAGTGGCGGCACAGTGGCGCGCGTGGGCGCGCTGGAAGTCCAGTTGAGCGCCTCGGCCACGCTGCGCGTGCTGGTGCTGCCATCGGCATTGAGATAGCTGCCGGTGGCGCTGATCGACTGCGTCAGCCCCAGCGGCAGGCTGGCCGTGGCCGGGTCGAGCGTGATCGAGCGCAGCAGGGGTGCGACCACCGTCAGACTCTTGTCAGGGCTGGTGAAGCCGCCAAAACGGCCGCGGATGGCGGTGCTGCCATTGCGCAGGGCGGTGGCCAAACCGGCGTTGCTGATGCTGGCGATGCTGCCTTGCGTGCTCTCCCAGGATTCCGCCGTCACGGCGCGGGTGGTGAACTGGGTGCTGGAGCCGGGCGGCGTGGAATAGAGGCCCAGCAGCTTGTATTGGCGGGTGAGACCCAGTTGCTCAAAGCGTGTCGGCGTCAGGTCTTCAATGACCACGCCCTTAAGCTGGGGGAAGAAATCCGGGCTGGTGACCTTGCCGCAACCGCTCAAGAAGCCGATCACGAGGATCAGCCAGTAATTTGTGATTCGCATCCTTGCGACTCCGCTTGTAAGGGCATCCATGCCCTGATGGTTAACCGCTTTCTTAACCTGCATGTTTTTGCAGGCTGTCGTGACAATCCCGCTCGTCGGCTATGGACGGTCAGTTCATCTGATGAGCGTCACTTTCAGACGGACGAGCGGTTGCTGCATGGCCTAGATGCTCATCGCCAGTTCAGCCGCCTGGCGGATTGCCCGCTTCGCATCCAGCTCGCCCGCCGTGTGCGCGCCGCCGATGAGATGCACCTTCACGCCCGCCGCTTCGAGCGGCGCCTGCAAGGCACGGAAGGGCTCCTGCCCGGCGCAGATCACGACGTGATCCACGGCCAGCGTGCGCGGCTCGCCTTTCAGCGTGATGTGCAGACCGGCGTCGTCGATGCGGTCGTATGAGACGCCGCCCATCATCTGCACCCGCTTGTCCTTGAGTGCGGCGCGATGCACCCAGCCCGAGGTCTTGCCCAGGTTCTTGCCGAGCGACTCATCCTTGCGTTGCAGCAGGAACACTTCGCGCGCGGGCGGCGTGAGCTGCTTGGGCACCATGCCGCCGCGTGCGGCAAGGGTGGTATCCACACCCCATTCGCGGTGCCAGTGCGCGGCATTGAGCGTCGCACTCTCGCCCTCGGCCACGAGAAACTCGCTGACGTCGAAGCCAATGCCGCCCGCGCCAACCACCGCCACTTTCTTGCCGATCTGCACGCTGCCGTTGAGCACGTCGATGTAGCTCACGGCCTTGGGGTGGTCGATGCCGGGTATGCCCGGCGTGCGCGGCAGCACGCCGGTCGCCAGCACCACCTCGTCGAAGCCCTCGGCCTTGAGTGATTCGGCACTCGCCTCGCTGCCCAGTCGCAACATCACGCCGGTCGCCTTCAGGCGCTCGCCGAAGTAGCGCAGCGTCTCGTAGAACTCCTCCTTGCCCGGCACTTTCTTCGCGTAATTGAACTGCCCGCCAATCTCAGTGGCCTTGTCGATCAAGGTCACCGCATGGCCGCGTTCGGCGGCGTAGCAGGCAAAGGCAAGTCCGGCAGGTCCGGCACCCACCACCGCCAGTTTCTTGGCCGCCGTGACGGGCTTGAACACGATCTCGGTCTCATAGCCCGCACGTGGATTGACGAGGCAGGAGGCGCGCTTGGCCTGAAAGGTGTGGTCGAGGCAGGCCTGATTGCAGGCAATGCAGGTGTTGATGGTCTCGGCCTTTCCCGCTGCGGCCTTGTTGACGAAGTCGGGATCGGCCAAGAGCGGACGCGCCATGCTCACCATGTCGCAGGCGCCACTGCTCAACAGGCCTTCGGCAATTTCCGGCGTATTGATGCGGTTGGTGGCGATGACGGGAATCTTCACCTCGCTGCGGATGCGCTGCGGCGCAAATGCAAACGCCGCGCGCGGCACGCTGGTGACGATGGTGGGGATGCGCGCCTCGTGCCAGCCGATGCCCGCGTTGAGCAGCGTCACGCCGGCATCCTCGACCGCCTTGGCTTGGTAGACAACTTCGTCCCAGCTGTTGCCGCCCTCGACCAAGTCCAGCATCGAGAGCCGGTAGACGATGATGAAATCCTTGCCGACGGCACGGCGCACAGCCTTGATGATCTCGACCGGAAAGCGGCAGCGATTTTCGATGTTACCGCCCCACTCGTCGTCGCGCCGATTCACCTGCTTCGTCGTGAACTGGTTGATGAGGTAGCCCTCGCTGCCCATGATCTCGACACCGTCGTAGCCCGCCTCCTTCGCCAGCACCGCGCAGCGCGCATAGGCGGCGATGGTGCGGCGGATGCCCCAGCCCGACATGGCGAAGGGCTTGAAGGGATTGATCGGCGATTTGTGAGCCGAGGCCGACACCGACAAGGGGTGATAGCTGTAGCGGCCGGCGTGGAGAATCTGGAGTGCAATCTTGCCGCCGTTTTCATGCACCGCGTCGGTCACGGTGCGGTGGCGCGGTAGCTCGCTGCGCGAGGAGAGCTTGGAGGCGAAGGGATAAAACCAGCCCTGCATATTGGGTGAGAAGCCACCCGTCACCATCAGGCCCACGCCACCCTTCGCGCGCTCGGCAAAGTAGGCCGCGAGCTTGTCGAAGTCCTTGGCCTTGTCTTCGAGGCCGGTGTGCATCGAGCCCATCAGCACGCGGTTTTTGAGCGTGGTGAAGCCGAGGTCGAGAGGTTGCAGCAGGTGGCGATAATGGGCGTTGGGCTGGCTCATGGCTGGCGGGTCACGGTGAGTAGAAAGAGGTTTACCACTGGCGCGGCAGGTAGGCGGCATCTGGCTTGCCCATGTTGCGGGCACTGGCAATGCGCTGGTTTTTGCCGAGCAGCATGCGCAGCTGCCAGCGGCGCTCGGCGGCGAGCACGCGGTATTCGCCTGCACCCCAGCTCTCGCGGAACATGTGCTTGGCGGCGGCCGAGGCATCCGGCGAGCGGGTGACGATCTGTGCGGCCAGTGACCTGGCGGCGGCGAGTGGATCGGTTTCGATGCGGGTGACGAGGCCGAGAGCTTTCGCCTCATCGGCGGTGAGGACGCGGCCCGTGGCCGTCAGCTCAAAAGCCACGTCGCGCGGCAGGTGGTCACGCAGCGTCAGCATGCCGCCCATGTCGGGGATCAGGCCCCACTTGGCCTCCATCACCGCCAGCTTGGCTTCAGGACTGGCGAGGCGCACATCGGCACCGAGTGCGAGCTGAATGCCTGCGCCAAAGCAGTTGCCGTGGATGGCCGCAATCACCGGCACCGACAGCGTGCGCCAGATCAGGCACACGTTCTGATACTTGTTGGCGACAGGCTTGAGCAGGGGCAAGAAGGCGAGGAAGGTACTCATGGCACCGCCCGCGAACATACTCTTCACGTCAATGCCAGCGCAGAACGAAGGCCCCTCTCCGGTGAGGATCACCGCGCGGATATCGCGGTTTTTCTTGAGCTGCTTCGCGGTGGCGATCAGCGCCTCGATCATGGCGATGTCCATGCCGTTGTGCTTGTCGGGCCGGTTGAGGCGGACGATGGCGATCTGGTTTTCGATGGCGACGGTGACGCGCTGTTCCATGAAGCAACTCCTCAAATGTTGGGTACTTTCTTCCAGACGATCCAGGTGCCGATCAGCGCGATCAGCGCGGCGATCAGGAAGGTGGCTTCGGGCCGCACATGATCCCAGATTGCGCCCGCACCGAGGCTGCCCAGCGAGCCGCCGATGCCGTAGGCACTGGCGTTGTAGATCGCCTGCCCACGCCCCTGCAGCCGCGCCGGAAACAACCGGAACACATAGTGCATCGCGCAGGCGTGATAGGCACCAAAGGTGAGCGCATGGCTGATCTGAATAATGACCAGCGCAGTGAAGGAATCCGCAAGCGCCACCGTGAGCAGCCAGCGCAGCACCGTGGCAGCCAGTGCCGCAATGAGCAGATGCCGCGCGCCGAAGCGCGTGATGAGGCGGCTCATGTAGATGAAGAGCACGATCTCCGCGATCACCGCGATGGCCCAAAGTACGCCTGCCAGGCTGCGCGCATGGCCGTGGCGTTCGAGGAAGAGCGTGAAGAAGTTGTAATACGGCGCGAACGACATCTGCGAGCAGAGGCAGGCGATGAGCAGGGCGATGACCTCCGGGCGCTTGACCACCGAGCCCAGGCCCGCCATCGGCACCGCCGGGTCGTGCGGCACGGCGGCGGTTTCCGGCACCAGATAGCTCGACGCCGCCATGCCCGCAAACAACACGCCCACCAGCCAGGGCAGCGGCAATATCCCCCACAGATCCAGCAGGGGCCCGAGGCTGAGCACCGCCACCACGAAGCCCACCGAACCCCAAAGCCGCACCCGGGAGTAGTCGCCCCCGGTGCGGGCGAGATGCACCATCGAGACCGTCTCGAATTGCGAGAGCAGCGCCTGCCAGAACAGGTTGTAGGCCAGCATCGCGGCGGTGATCGCCCAGACGCCATCGACGAAGGGGATCAGCAGAAACAGCGCGAGCGAAGCCACACTGGTGATGCGCACGAGGTGGATGCGCCGCCCACTGTGATCGCCCAGCCAGCCCCACAAAAACGGCATGGTCGCGCGCGAGATGCCTGCAAAGGCATAGGCGATGCCGATCTGGGTCGCCGTGAAGCCGCGCGCCTCCAGATACGGCGACCAATACGGCATGAACGCGCCCACCGTCGCGTAATAGAAAAAGTAGTAGCCGCCAAGGCGGGCGTGGAGGGATTGGGGGGACATGGGCGGCGAATCTTAAAGGCATGAAGCGGGGATGGGGGTCGGGGGATGGGGGACAAAAGCGCCCCGCACGATGCCCGCTGCTCATCCCCACACCCCATCCCCTGCCCCCCGTCCCCGCTTCTAATAAGCTCCGCCCCACCAAACGACGAGAGCCCGCAAATGTCCGACCTCATCCTGCACCACTACCCCTTCTCGCCCTACGCCGAAAAGACCCGCGCCGTGCTGGGCTACAAGCAGCTGGCCTGGCACTCGGTGCATATCCCGCCGGTGATGCCCAAGCCGGACCTGATGCCGCTCACCGGCGGCTATCGCAAAACACCCGTGTTGCAAGTGGGGCGGGACGTGATCTGCGATACCGCACTGATCGTGCGCGTGCTCGACCGTCTGCACCCTGCAACACCCGTTGTGCCGCCGCAGCACCGCGCCAGCTGTGCCGCCTGGGCCGCGCTCGAACAGACGCTGTTCTTTGCAGCCGTGGCCACCAACTTCGCCCCCGCCGGCATCAAGGCAATGGCAGAGCGCATGGGCCCAGAGCTGATGCAGGTATTCGGTGCCGATCGCCAGGCCTTCTTCGTCGGCGGTGCCGCACGCCGCCCGAATGCCGAGTTCGGCAAGCTCAACTTCATCCCGCACATGCACGCGCTCGATGTGCAGCTGGCCGAAGGCAATGCCTACCTGCTCGGCGATGCGCCGACGCTGGCCGACTTCTGCGCCTTTCACCCCACCTGGTTCGTGCGTAACAACCCTGGCACTACCACGGCGCTCGATCCCTTCAAGCACCTGCTCGCCTGGTACGACCGCATGAAGAGCCTGGGCCACGGCAGGCCGACCGAGATGAGCGCCGAAGCTGCGCTGACGGTCGCGCGCGAATCCACCCAATGGCTTGATCTGGACGGCCCGCTGCTGGAACCGGAAGGCATCAAGCTCGGTCAGCCCGTGGTGGTGCGCGCCACCGACTACGGGGTTGATCCGGTCGAAGGTGCCCTCATACACGCCTCAGTGTTTGAACTGGTGGTGCAGCGCCATGACGAACGCGCGGGCGAGGTGCGAGTGCATTTTCCCCGCAGCGGCTTCAGCGTTGTGCCTGCTCAAACGCACTAACCATTACGGAGATTGACCATGTCACTGTCGATGTATCAGGCCTCGATGCCTGTCGCTGCCCACGCCCTCCACAACCTCGCCGCCGTGCTCACCAAGGGCAAGGCGCACATCGACGCCAACAAGCTCGACGAGGCCAACTTCGTCAACTACCGGCTCTTCCCCAACATGCTGCCCCTGGCGTCGCAGGTGCGGATTGCGTGCGACATCGTGAAGGGTGGCGGCGCACGCCTCGCAGGCATTGACCCGCCGAAGTTCGCGGACGAAGAGAAGACTTTTGAAGAGCTGATCGCCCGCGTGCAGAAGACGCTCGACTTCATCGGCACGCTCACCGCCGCGCAGATCGACGGCAGCGAAGCCAAAGAGATCACCCTGCCCAACCCGCGCGGTGCGATGAAGTTCAGCGGTCAGAACTATCTGTTCCAGTTCGTGCTGCCCAACATGTACTTCCACTCGGCGACGGCGTACAACATCCTGCGTCACAACGGTGTTGAGATCGGCAAGCAGGATTTCTTGGGCAAGATTCAGTAAGCGGTTCTGTGCAGCACCGACGGGCCTCCTTGCGAGGCCCGTTTTCGTTGGAGCTAGCGAAGCGTCAACACATCAATCTGCGCACTGCGCGTGCCATCGCTCAACCAGATTTGCCCGTCTTGCACGGTGCATTGCAGGGTCATGTTCTTCTGCACGAACGCTGCGAGCGGCGTATCACCGCTCGCCACCAGCCGCTTTACAACCAAGTTGCGCGCGCGTTCCAGCTTGGGCGCAATGCCCTCCCACCAGATGGGTGCGGCATTCCCGTAGGTGATGACCACCACCTGCCGTGAGCGACCGCAGGCTTTCAATACGCGCTTCTCGTCGGGCTGGCCTAAGTCAATCCACACATCAATCGCGCCGGTGAGGTCCTTCTGCCAGATGTCCGGCTCGTCGGGGTCGGAAAGGCCCTTGGTGAAGGCGAGGTATTCGTGCGCGTAGAGCACGAAGGCCAGTAGCCGCAGCATCAGACGCTCATCGTTCTCCGACGGATGCTGTGCGAGCGTGAGTGCATGGTCGGCGTAGTAGCCGCGATCCATGTCGGCGATGTTGAGTTCGGCTTTGCAGATGGTGGCTTTGAGGGCCATGTGGTTCTCGTTGAGTTAGGCGATGGCGGCTTCGGCGGGCGGCGGCGGTTTGCGCTCGCCTCTGACGGCCAGCACCACACCGGTGACCAGCAGCATGGCACCGAACCAGGCCGTCATCGGCCAGGGCTTGCCGTCGTAGAGCCAGGCGCAGGCGAGGCCACTGAGCGTCTCGAAGGCAATCATCGGCCCCAGCACGGTCGAAGGCAGCCGCGCGCTGCCGAGGTTCCACAGCACATTGGCAATACCGGAGCAGAGCACGCCCAGCACCAGCCACACCGGAATCAGCTCGGCGAGATGCGGCTGCGAAGTGCCGCCTGCAAGCGCGAACAGCATCAAGCCGAACGGCAGCCCTGCCGCACCTTGCAGGCTGGCCCACAGCAGCGATTGCTGCGGCGCATAGCGGCGCATCGCGCGCTGGTTGAGCAGGGCGTAGGCCGACCAGCAGACGAGTGCGGTGATGGCGAGTGCGAGGCCGCGCGCGTTCGGCGTGCCATCCAGCGGCCGCCAGTTAGCGAGCACGATGCCGCCCGTCATCAGCAGCAGCGCCATCCAGAGCCAGCCATTCGGCCAGCGGCGCGCCACGAGGCAGGCGATGACCGGCACCGTGACCGGAATCATCCCGACAATCATGGTCGGCAGCACCATGCCGATGCTCTGCACCGCCGCCGACACACACAGGAAGTAGATGAAATTGCCCAAGAGCGCCAGCCCCGCCGCCCCGCGCCAAGCCTTGAAGTTGCGGATGATCGGGTGCGACGGCGGCGTGCGCTGCCACACCCACACAAGGCACAGCACCGCGAAGAACCCGTAGAAGGTGTAGCGCCCACCGGTGATCTGCACAGGCGTGGCACCCGGCACCCAGATGGGACCGAGGAAGACCAGGCCCCAGATGAGGTTGGCGGCGATGGCGTAGAGGAGGCCGAGATTCATAGTGAGCCTGTCCCTATGCCGCAGGGAAGAAACCGGCGGCAAATAGAGCAGCCCAGCATGCCAACGCACCTAGAAAAGAAAGGCCGAGCGCGACTCGATGTTGATTGCCTTTGCTAGTGAACTGGCTTGCAAACAGCAATGCGAATGGACCGAGAAAGCTCGCATACCTACCGGTGACGTTTGTCACTACGTGGTATGCGTGAAAGATGCACTTGCCCGTGAAGTAAGTTGCACCCACGAACGTCAATATGGCGACGACGACCAGAAGTTTTTCAGCGTCCACGCGATGTCAACGAGCTACAACTCTGCCGCAATGCGCGGCGTCTTCGGCACCACATCCGCGTTCTGCGCCCGATGCCTCAGGGCGTGGTCCATCAGCACCAACGCCAGCATGGCCTCAGCGATGGGCGTGGCGCGCACGCCGACGCAGGGGTCGTGGCGGCCGGTGGTGCGCATCTCGGTGGCCTCGCCATCCGCGTTGATGGTCTTGCCCTTGATCTGGATGCTCGACGTGGGCTTGATGGCGAGACGCGCGTAGACCGTCTGCCCGGTCGAGATACCACCGCTGATGCCACCGGAGTGATTGGCGAGAAAGCCTTCGGGCGAGAGTTCATCACGGTGCTCGCTGCCGCGCATGTTCACCACCGAAAAGCCGTCGCCAATCTCGACACCCTTCACCGCATTGATGCTCATCAGCGCCTGAGCGATGTCGGCATCGAGCCGATCGAACACCGGCTCGCCGAAGCCCGGCGGCACATTGGTGGCTTCGACATAGAGCAGCGCGCCGCAGCTATCGCCCGCGCGGCGCAGCTCGTCGATGAGGTTCTCAAGCTCTGGCACGCGCGCCGGGTCGGCGGCGAAGAAGGGGTTGTCGTTCACCGTCTGCCAGCTCGTGCGCTCGACCTTGATCGGCCCCATCTGCTCCAAGCAGCCGCGAATCACGATGCCGTACTTCTGCTGCAACCACTTCTTGGCGATGCCACCGGCGGCCACCCGCGCAGCGGTCTCGCGTGCGGATGAGCGACCCCCTCCACGATGGTCGCGGATGCCGTATTTCTGGATGTAGGCGTAGTCCGCATGGTTGGGGCGGAACACTTCGACGATCTTGGCGTAGTCGTAGCTGCGCTGGTCGGTGTTCTCGATCACCAGCGCAATCGGCGTGCCGGTGGTCAGGCCCTCGAACACGCCGCTGAGGATGCGGACCTTGTCCTCTTCCTTGCGCTGGGTGACGAACTTGCTGGTGCCGGGCTTGCGGCGGTCGAGGTCAGGCTGCAGATCGGCCTCGCTGAGCGGCAGGCCGGGCGGGCAGCCATCGACGATGCAGCCCAAGGCAGGCCCGTGCGATTCGCCGAAGGTGGTCACCACGAAACTCTTGCCGAATGAATTGCCAGACATGCTCAAGCACCCCAAAAAAAGCACTGTGTAGGGTGGGCTTTAAGCCCACCGGCTTTGGCGCGCGGCATGGTGGGCTAAAGCCCACCCTACTGGCGCTGCAACCACCGAACCAGCTCCCGCCGCGTGATCACGAACACCCCATCGCCGCCGCGCTCGAAGTCGGGCCAGGCCACGGGCAGATCGGGGAAGCGACTCAAAAACTCATCCTGCGAACCACCGATCTCGCAAACCAGCAGGCCGTCGTCGGTGAGGTATTGCGGAGCTTCGCTGAGAATACGCACGACGATGTCCATGCCGTCCTCGCCAGCCTCCAAAGCCATACGCGGCTCATGGCGGAACTCCGCTGCCAGGGCATCGACTTCAGCCGTCGGCACATAGGGCGGGTTGGTGACGATCAGCTCGTAGCGCGCATCAACCGGCAGGCCCGCGAACAGGTCGGACTCGTAGGCGCGCACCTGCGGGTGGCAGCGGTGGCGCAGGATATTGCTCTTGGCGACTTGCAGCGCACCGGGGTCCAGCTCGCCCAGGTCCACTTCGGCTTGGGGGAAGGCATAGGCGCAGGCGATGCCGATGCAGCCCGAGCCGGTGCAGAGATCGAGGATGCGCTGCGGCTGCGTGGTGAGCCAGGGCTGGAAGTGCTTGCCGATCAGCTCGCCGATGGGCGAGCGCGGGATCAGCACGCGCTCGTCGATGGTGAATGGCAGGCCGCAAAACTGGATTTCGCCCATGAGATAGGCGGCCGGCTTTCGGCTGTTGAGGCGCTCGTTGAGCAGCTTCCACACCAGGGCACGCTCGGGCTGGGTGAGCGTGGCTTCCAGGTAAATCGCCGGCACATCGGGCGGCAGCTTGAGCGCCCAGAGCGTGAGGTGGAACGACTCGTCCAGGGCGTTGTCGGTGCCATGCGCAAACACCAGGCCACGCCGCCCGAAGGCCGAAGCGCCCCAGCGGACGAAGTCGCGCACGGTGGCCAGCTCCGGCGGCAGCGAGAGGGAGTGGGCGGCTAGGGCATCGGAGGGCGTGGACATTCCCGTATTATCGACCGCCTGCCTCGGCTGGGTCGATAATCAATGATCATTTATTGAGGCGGCGAGCCGCCTCGATGCAGCCGGCTCACTTTCGACCTTGCTCATGCTCAACAAAATCCCTGCACCGCTCCGCTTCGGCCTCATCGCCGCCCTCGCCGCCGCCCTCGGTCTTGCCGCGGGTGTGGTGCTCATGAAACCCAAGGCCGTGAGCATCGAAAGCGGCACGCTCTTGCAGCCGCCGCGCGCCCTGCCCGCCTTTGCACTCACTGATTACGACGGCAAGCCCTTCACCAACGCCAATCTGCAAGGGCACTGGACGGTCGTCTTCGCAGGCTTCACCACCTGCCCGGACATCTGCCCCAGCACGCTGACGCTGATGAAGAACGTGATCGGCGATCTGGGCCGCCTCTCGGGCGAGGTGCAGCTCTTGCTGCTCTCGGTGGACCCGGAACGCGACACGCCCGAGCGCCTGAAGAACTACGTGCAGTACTTCGACCCCCGCTTCACCGCCGCCACCGGCCCCACGGCTGAGCTGGACAAGCTCGCCCGCGCCATGAGCTTCGTCTACGCCAAGGTGCCGGGGGCCACGCCCGAGACCTACACCATGGACCACTCCGCAGCACTCATGCTCATCAATCCGCAGGGGCAGCTGGCCGGGTTCTTCACCGCACCGCACCGCCACCCGGCGCTGGTGGCCGACCTCACCAACCTGCTCAAAAAGAAATGACCGACGCCAGCTTTGGCGACCGCGTGTTCGCGGCGATCCAGCAAGTGCTGCCAACGCGCGCACTTTCCAACGGCATGCATGCGCTCACCCGCATCGAGGCGGTGTGGTTCAAGAACGCCTTCATCAAGTTCTTCATGCGGCTGTTCCCCAGCATCTCGCTGGATGAGGCCGTGGTGCGCGATGCCACGCAGTTCAAGAGCTTCAACGAGTTCTTCACCCGCGCACTGGTCAAGAGCGCACGGGTGGTGGATGCGGAGGCTGCCGCCTTCGTCAGCCCGGTGGATGGCACCGTCTCGCAGTTCGGTGACATCACGGGTGGTGAATTGATCCAGGCCAAGGGCCACACCTACAGCGCGCAAACCCTGCTCGCGGGCCGTGCCGACTGGGCGGCCGAGTTTGCGGGTGGGCAGTTCATCACCATCTACTTGGCACCCTACAACTACCACCGCATCCACATGCCGCTCAAAGGCACGCTGCGCGAGTGGGCCTATGTGCCGGGGCGCTTGTTCTCGGTGAACCATGCCACCGCCCGCGCCCTGCCCGGCGTGTTCGCGCGCAACGAGAGAGTCGTGGCGATCTTCGACACCGAGCTGGGCCCGATGGCGATGGTGCTGGTCGGTGCGCTCTTCGTCGGCAGCATGGAGACGGTCTGGGCAGGCGAGATCAGCCCACCGCACAGCCGCGACCCCGAGCCGAAAATCTACGCGCAGACCCAGACCATCACGCTCGAAAAAGGCATGGAGATGGGCCGCTTCAACATGGGTTCGACGGTGATTCTGCTGACGCCGAAAAAGCTCGGCTGGGTCTCGAACCTGGCCTCCCTTGTGCCTGTGCGTATGGGCGAACGCATCGCCACCTTTCAATAAAAATCCATGAATCCCGAACTGCACCGCACCCTCGCATCGCTCGGCACCATCGTCCTCGGCAAGGAGCGCCAGCTCAAGCTCGCCCTCACCTGCCTGCTCGCGCGCGGCCATCTCTTGATCGAGGACGTGCCGGGCGTGGGCAAGACCACCCTTGCCCTCTCGCTCGCCAAGGTGCTGGGCCTCTCCTTTCAGCGCGTGCAGTTCACCAGCGATCTGCTGCCCGCCGACATCCTCGGCGTCTCGGTGTTCGAGCGCGATGCGGCGAGCGGCAACAGCAGCTTCCGCTTTCATCCCGGCCCGATCTTCTCGCAGGTGGTGCTGGCCGACGAAGTCAATCGCGCCAGCCCCAAGACGCAATCGGCCCTGCTCGAAGCGATGGAAGAGCGGCAGGTGAGTGTCGAGGGCGCGACGCGCCCCCTGCCCGACCCCTTCTTCGTGCTCGCCACGCAAAACCCGGCGGACCAGATCGGTGTGTTCCCGCTGCCGGAATCGCAGATGGACCGCTTTCTCATGCGGCTGTCGATGGGCTTCCCGCCCCGCGCTGCCGAGCGCGCGCTGCTGCTGGAGCAGGACCGCCGCACCCTGCTGGCCGAATTGCAGCCCACCCTCACGCCCGCGCAGCTGCGCGAGGCGCAGGGCCTGGTCGGCAAGGTCGTCACCACACCGGCGCTGGTCGATTACCTGCTGGCGCTCATCGAGCACACGCGCCGCCACCCGGGCTTGAAGCAGGGCCTCTCGCCTCGCGCGGGTCTGGCCCTGCGCCGAGCCGCCCAGGCCTGGGCGCTGCTCGAAGGCCGCAACGGCGTGATCCCCGAAGACGTGCAGGCCGTGTTCCCCGCCGTCGCCCAGCACCGCCTGATCGCCGCCGAGCGCGAGCGGGCGGCGCCGACCGCCGAGGCGATCCTCGAAGCGGTTGCGATTCCATAAGCCGAGTGGGCAATGCGCATCCGCCCCACACTCGACACCGCGCCATCGGCGCTGAACGTGGACGGCCGTGATCCCTTCTTCGCACGCCTGGCGATGATCTTCTTCCACCCGCTGAAGAGCCTGCGCCGCCGCATCAACAGCTGGGTCGCCGCCCGCGTCACGCGCCAGACCGGCCCGGTCGCCATCCCGCGCCACCGTATCTACATCGTGCCGACGCGCTTCGGCTACGGCTATGGCGTGCTGCTGCTGGTGTTGCTGCTGGGCGCGATGAACTACTCCAACAGCATGGCCTTCGCGCTCACCTTTCTGCTGATGGGCTTGGGCCTGCTCGGCATGCACCACACCCATGCCAACCTGCTGAACCTGCGGCTGCGCAGCGGCAAGGTGGCCCCCGTGTTCGTAGGCGAAGAGGCGCGCTTTGAGGTGTGGGTGGAGAACCCCTCGCCCACCACTCGCTACACCATCGCCCTCGGCTGGCCGGACGATCCGCCCGCCGTCTGGCTCGATGTACCCGCCGAGGGCAGTGCAACAGGCCATCTGCCGCTGATATCCACACACCGTGGCTGGCTGCGCGCACCCCGCTTTGCAGTCGCCACCGAGTTTCCGCTCGGCCTCTTGCACGCCTGGACCTGGATCGAGCTGGACATGAACACCGTGGTCTATCCCACGCCCGCAGCACCCGGCCGCACGCCGCCCTTCGCGGCGGGCGATTCGGGCCATGCCATCACCGCGCGGCCCGGCGTCGATGAGTTCGTCGGCCTGCGTCGTTATGCCGATGGCGACACCCCGCGCAGCATCCACTGGAAAAGCTTCGCCAAGCTGGGCACGCCACAGGTGAAGCACTTCGGCGAGGCGGTTTCCAGCGAGCAGATTTTCGACTGGGATGCGCTGGGAGGCCTGGGCACTGAAGCGCGTCTGTCGCAACTCAGCCGCTGGGTGCTCGATGCCGAAGCCGCCCGCACGCCCTATGTGCTGGTGCTGCCGGAGCTGACTCTGGGGCCAGCCATCGGTGAGACCCACCAGCACCAATGCCTGCGCGCGCTGGGGCTGTTTGGACTGCCTCCATGAGTGCGATCGCAAGCAAGGCATCGGTCAGCAGCTACCTGCACGTCGCCACCCTGCTGCGCCTGCTGGTGGTGCTGCTGATGGTGCTGGCACCGCACATGGCGCGCCTGCCGAAGTGGGAAACCGCCGCCGTGCTGGCGGTGATCGGCTGGCGTGCCTGGGCGGCGCGCCGGCACTTCACCATGCCCAGCAAGTGGATTCGCGGCGCGCTGGCGCTGGCGGCGTTCGCGGCGGTATATGCGAGCTATGGCCGCATCAACGGCCAGCATGCGGGCGTGGCCCTGCTGGTGGTGATGGCCGCGCTCAAGCTCACCGAGATGGACCAGCGCCGCGATGTGATGGTGATGGTGTTCCTGATGTACTTCGTGTGCAGCACGCACTTCCTGTTTTCGCAGGAGTTGTGGACGCTGGTGTATCTGCTGCTCTCGACCGTGGCGGTGACGACGATACTGATCGAGAGCAACCACGCCGGCGTGCCGCTGCCGCTGAAGGTGACGATACGGCGAGGCGGCGCGCTGGTGGCGCAATCGCTGCCGCTGATGCTCTTGATGTTCGTGCTGTTCCCGCGCATCCCCGGCCCGCTCTGGGGCCTGCCTTCCGATGCCGGTGCGGCGCGCTCGGGCCTCTCAGACCGCATGGCCCCCGGCGATATCGCGGCACTCATCCTCAGCGACGAGCTCGCCTTCAGGGTGAGTTTCGACGACGCGGCACCTGCGCAGAACCAGCTCTACTGGCGCGGCCCGGTGTTCTGGGATTTCGACGGCCGCGAGTGGAGCGAGGGCGGGCCGGTCTACAACGCGCCCTACCCGGTGCAGTTGCAGGGCACGGCCGTCGGCTACGAGGTCACGCTCGAACCCAACCGCACCAACTGGCTGTTCGCGCTCGACGCCATCGATTCCTCGCAGCTGCCACCCGACTCGCTGGTGACGGTGGATGGACGCCTGCTCATCAAGAAGACGCTGCGCGAGCGCATCGCCTACCGGGTCAGCTCGCACCCGCGCTACATCGCGCAAGCCGAGCTGCCCGAGCAGCACCGCCGCATGTCGCTGCGCCTGCCGCGCAACCGCAATCCGCAGGCCCTGGCCCTCGCGCAGGACTGGCGCGGCGAGGGCAAAAGCGATGCCGCCATCGTCGATACCGCATTGACGATGTTTCGCAACCAAGAGTTTTTCTACACGCTCAACCCGCCGATATTGGGTGGCGGCGATCCGGTGGACGAGTTCCTGTTCACCACCAAAAAGGGCTTCTGCGAACACTACGCCAGCGCCTTCACCACGTTGATGCGCGCGGCGGGTATTCCGGCGCGTGTGGTCACCGGCTACCAGGGCGGGGCGCGCAACGAGATCGGCGGCTACTACACGGTGCGACAGTCCGATGCCCACGCCTGGAGCGAGGTCTGGCTCGAAGGCCAGGGCTGGCTGCGCATCGACCCCACGGCGGCGGTCGCGCCCAACCGGGTCGAGATGAACCTGCAATCGGCACTCGGCGCGGAGGAGTCGCTGCCCTTTGCACTCAGGCGCAGCAGCAGCCAGCTGTTCACGCAGCTGGAGGCCCGCTGGGATTGGGTGAACGCGCAGTGGAACCAGTGGGTGCTGGCCTACGGCCCCGATCTGCAAAAGCAGTTTCTCGGCCGCTTCGGGCTCGAAGGCTGGCGCGACCTGATGCTGGCGATGATCGTCGCGCTCTCTGTGGGCGTGGGCCTGTTTGGCCTCATCGCCCTGCGCCGTGCCCTGCCCGCGCGCAGCAATGACTTGGCACTCCGCCTATGGCAGCAGGCCACGGTGAGGCTCGCAAGGGATGGTCTGATCCAGCGCCCGCACGAAGGGCCGCAGGCCTTCGTGGCCAGGGTGATCGAACAAAGACCCGAGCTGGCAGCCACACTGCGCCCCCTGCTCGACCGCTACCTGGCCGCGCGCTATGCCGGAGAGGCTGCTGCGGAACCACAACTGGCGACACTGGTACGCGGCTTCAAGCCGCGTACGATCAAACGCTGATCAGGCGCGCGGATCGAAGCTGAAGCGGGCGGCCATGCCCTCGTAAAAGGCGCGATCCTCATCACTGGCCGCCGGTGGCGTGACCACGCGGATATCGATGATCTGATCGCCCGGCGTCGTGCCCGGCAGGCCACGGCCCTTGAGCCGCATCTTCTTGCCGCCCATGCCGGCCGGCAGTTTCAGCTCCACCTCGCCGCCCAGCGTCGGCACGCTGACGGTCGCGCCAAGGGCGGCCTCCCAGGGTGCGACGTTGACGGTGCAGCTAAGGTCACGGCCTTTCAGCTCGAACTTCGGGTGCGCCGCAAAGCGCATCTCCAGCAGCAGGTCGCCACCGAAGCGGCCCTGGCCGCTGAGGCGGATGGTCTGCCCCTCGGTAATGCCCTTGGGGATTTTCACGTCCAGCGTCTTGCCAGTGGAAAGCTGCACGCGGCGACTGCCACCGTTGAAGGATTCCTCCAGCGAGATGGTCAGCACATCGCGCGAATCCTCGGCCTCGGGCGCAAAGCCGCCACCCATGCCTGCACCACCGCCACCGCCGAACATCGACGAGAACAGGTCGGAGAAATCGCCGCTGAAGCCACCGGGGTTTCCGCCACCGGCACGCCGCCCACGGCCCGCACCGCCCCAACCCGGCGGCGGGCGGAACTGCTGGCCCGCGCGCCAGTCGCTGCCCAGCTCGTCGTAGGCACGGCGCTTCTCGGGGTCGCTCAAGACCTCGTTGGCTTCGTTGACTTCCTTGAAGCGGTCTTCTGCACCCTTGGCCTTGTTTTTGTCGGGATGAAACTCGGCGGCGAGTTTGCGGTAGGCCTTCTTGATCTCGGCTGGCGTCGCGGTGCGCGACACACCCAGCGCCTTGTAAAAGTCTTTGTATTCCATGACGTGATTATCAATGAAAAAGCCGCGCGCCCCTTGCAGGGCGCGCGGCTTTGTTTACCGCGCGATCAGTGCTTGACCGTGATGCGGCGCGGCTGCACGGCAGCGCGCTTGGGGATGGTGATCTCCAGCACGCCGTTCTTGCCGCTGGCGCTGACCGCATCGCCATCGACCGTATCGGGCAGTGCAAAGCGGCGGTAGAACTTGCCGAGCAGGCGCTCGCTGCGGCGAGCCTCGACCCCCTTGGCTTCCACGGTTTTTTCACGGCTGCCACTCAGGGTGAGCACACCGGCTTCGAGCGTGATCTCGACGCTCGCCGGGTCCACACCCGGCAGGTCGGCCGAGAGCACGAACTTGTCGGTGTATTCGGCGATATCGACGGCGGGGGCGTAGTCGGCGGTGGCACCCACGCTCGCGTCCTGCGCGTTGGTGTCGAAGGAACGGCCAATTTCATTCAAGAGCGCGCGGTGCAGGGACCACGGCTCGTAACGAGTCAAAGTCATGAGGATTCTCCGGTTGTTCAGTAGATGAAAGTGCGCGAAACAGCCTCGATGCGCACGGGAGAAACCTAGGGGCGGTCAAGCGTTTTTCAAGAATCGCTCCGCAAAAACGGATTCGGGCAGCGCGGAACTGACCAGAAAGCCCTGATACTCATCGCAGTGGTTGAGGCGAAGAAACTCCAGTTGCGCCAGGGTCTCGACGCCCTCGGCGACGACCGTCAGGCCGCGGCTGTGTGCGAGGTGGATGATGGTTTGCGCGATCGTCTCCGAACCCTGCATCGCAGGCGTGATGTCACTCACGAAAGAACGGTCGATCTTCAGGGTGTTGATCGGGAAACGACGCAGATGGCTCAGGCTGGAGTGGCCGATGCCGAAGTCATCGAGCGAGATGCGCACACCCATCTCCCGTATTTCCGCCATGATCCTGATTGCGGCCTCGACATCGTCCATCACCATGCTTTCGGTGATCTCCATATCCAGGAAGCGGGCTTCAAGACCGGACGACGACAGAGCGCGCGCGATCATCTCGACGATTCCCCGTTCGCGGAACTGTCTCGGCGAAAGGTTGACGGACACGCGCATCGACATCGAGGCCTGCTGCTGCCAGGCCCTGCATTGCCGACACGCCGTATTCAGCGCCCATTCGCCAATCGGCACGATCAGACCAGTTTCTTCCGCCACCGCGATGAACTCGTCAGGCATCCGGGCGCCGTCGTCTGCTGAAGACCAGCGCAGCAGGGCTTCGGCACCCACGAGGCGGTCGTCGCTGATCGCCATCTGCGGTTGGTAGTGCAGACTCAACTCGTCCTGCTTCAGGGCGCGCCGCAGCGCCGCTTCGGTCGACGCCTTGCGGCTGATCTCCTGGCTGAGCGCCTCGGTGAAGGCCTGGATGTTGTTGCGGCCGAGCGCCTTGGCACGATACATCGCTGCGTCGGCATGCTTCAACAGCAGCTCGCCATCGGCACCGTCCTGCGGAAAAATGCTGAAGCCGATGCTGCAACTCACGTTCATCTCGTTACCGCCGATGGTCATCGGCTCCGAGATCGCCTTCAGAATGCGCAGCGCCAGCACCGGCACCGAGCTCTTCTCCGAGTGGTCCAGCACCAGCACGAACTCGTCGCCACCCTGCCGCGCCACGGTGTCTTCATCCCTCAGGCAGCCGCGCAATCGCTTACTGACGATGTTGAGCAGCTGATCGCCGACGGTGTGGCCGAGACTGTCATTCACCGCCTTGAAGTGGTCCAGATCGATGTACATCACCGCCACTTCGTGGCGCTCGCGCGCGGCGGTCTCGATGCATTTCAGCAGCCGGCTCCGCAGCAGGTGCCGGTTGGCGAGGCCCGTCAGCGGGTCGTAGTTGGCGTGCCGTTCGAGCTGCTCGGCGTAGTCCTTGCGCACCGTGATATCCACGGCATTGCCCTCGTAGAACTGGAGCATGCCGGAGGCGTCGTGGACAGGGTAAACACTCTCCGAGATCCAGATCAGGCGGCCATCTGCACATACCACCTGCGACTCGAATGCGGCCACCACGTTGCGCTCGCCGAGCTGGGCGAACAGCTGCTTGAGGCGCTTGGGCTGGCGGTAGAAGGCGTTGCCCTGGCGGTTGATGGCAAGCAACAGGGCCGAGGGATTTGTGTAGCCGAACATGCGCGCCATCGCGGGATTGACGCTGATGTAGCGGCCCTGGAGCGTGACCTGGAAGATGCCTACCGCCGAGTGCTCGAAAATGCTTTGGTACTTCATCTCGGCGTTGCGCCGCTGGCTCTCGGCCTCGCGCTGCTCGCGGATATCCATGGCGATCAGATAGATCGCCTCTGGCTCGCCCCCGACCCTGAGCCGGGTTGCGGAAAGATAGACCAGCAAGGCTTGCTGGCCTGTGGTGGATAGCAGCACCTCGCGCCGCCGCCCATCCTCGCCGGAGAGCTGGCGATCCACGATCGACGCGGATAGCGGATCGACGAAGCTGCGGATCTGCTGGCCGATGATGGATTCGAGCGGCACCTCGATCATTTCGGAGAAGCTGCGGTTGCAATACTGGATCACCCCTTGCGGGTCGGTGATGATCGCGCCTTCCTGCATCGCCTCGATCATGATCCGGTAAGGGTGCTCCGCCCCGCGCAGGGTGTAGACCTGCTCACTTTCGCCGGCGCTGACCACCACGGCATCGACGCTGCCGGAGCGGATGGCTTCGAGCAGCTCCTCGGCCTCCTGCAAGCGCAGGCGCAGCGAGTCGATCTCCGTGGAGTCCTCCGTTACATCCGGGCTGTTAGCTGGCGTCACGGGTCTGCGTATCAGCTGATGGCGAGCGATGGATCGGCAGTACGATGCGCACCACATCTGCCAGTGTGCCCACCAGCCTCTTGATCGGCTGCGGATGTTTCCGCAACAGCGTGGGTGCGGCGATGATCTGCTCGGCCCGGGCCAGCTCCGGCTGCTGGTACATGTCGATGATGGTCAGGCTGTGCCGGTCAGGCAGAAGCCGCTCGCACATCTCGCGCGTGTTGGCGATGGCCCGCATCGAATTGGGCGTGGTGCCCGCCACGAACAAGACGAAGATGTAACGCTGCTCAGACTCATGCAGCAGCGCGGCCTCCAGGGCAGCGGTATCGCCTTGATCTTTCTGGACAGGCATGTCGATGACTGGCTTCAGGCTGTGATGGGCTTGATATCGAGACCGACCAGCACCTTTTCGGTGTTGGACAGGTCGCCGATGATCTTGCGGATCGGGGATGGCAGCCGCCGCACCAGGGTCGGCACCGCCAGAATCTGATCGCCTTTCGCCAACTGGGGGTGCAGCAGGAGGTCGATCACCTCGATCTCGTACCGCTCCGGTACATGCTGCTCGCAGATCTTCTTGAGATTGGCGAAGGCTGCCACCGACTTGCTGCCGGTGCCGGCCACGTACAGCTTCAGCAGCCAGCGCCCGACATCGGGCTCCATGGGTGATGAGGCAGCGGCTTTCGCTTTGGCCTTGGTTTTCATGGCCGGCTTTTCGCGCGCGCACCACGCCCGCCCGTCGCACCGGGCCTGGCTGTGGCATCGGCCTGGCGCGAGGCAGCAACCCGATCACGATCGCTCAGCTCGGCCACCACCCGCGTCTTCTCATCCGAAATCGCGTCGTTGATCTCCGCGGTGGTGGCCTCGAACTCCATCCGCATGGCGGCGATCGTTGCCTCCAGCTGGGCTTTCTTGCGCTCGTAGAGCTTCAGGCCCTGCGCAAACTTCTGCTCGCTGGCCTTGAGGCTGGCTTTCTCATGCGCCTCCTGTGTCACGCGGGCGGTACCGGTGACCATGCCGGCAGAACCCAGGTAGATATCGATCAGGTCGATACCCTGGCTGCTCAGCACAAACTCGCGGATCTGGTTGGAATGCGGCATGCCCCGCGACTTCAAGATTTGCAGGCCGCGGTTGCGTTCACCCTGGTGCTCCATGTCGCGCAAGCGGAGCCAGGTATCCACCAGCGAGGAGATCTCTTCGCTGCTCGACGCCATCACATCGTTCCCGCGGGTGAGGTCAGTCATCAAGGTGGTGACCTGCCGGATCTTCAGGAAGTCGATCAGGCGAATCAGCATCGACTTGGCCTCATGCTCGCTGGACGTTGCGTTGAGGTTGGAGATCGGGTCGATGACAACGATGTCCGGCTGGAACTGCATCACCAGTTTGTGCATGGTGACCAGATGCATCTCAAGGCCATGCAGCGAGGGCCGCGAGGAATGGAACCTGAGCAGGCCTTTCTGCTGCCAGCGGGCCAGATTGCAGCCGATTGAAGCCATGTTGCGGATGATCTGCTGCGGCGATTCCTCGAACGCGAAATACAGGCAGCGTTCACCCCGCGCGCAGGCAGCCTCGGCGAAAGAGGCGGCAATGCTCGACTTGCCGGAACCCGCCGTGCCCGACACCAGGATGACGCTGCCCCGGTAATAGCCCTCACCGTTCAGCATGGTGTCCAGCCGGGCGATGCCGGTTGACACCCTGGCGTTGGATACCTCGTGATCGAGACCCAGCGAGGTGATGGGCAGGATCGAAATGCCTTGCTCGTCGATCAGGAAGGGATATTCGTCGGTGCCGTGCGTGGTGCCGCGATACTTGACCACGCGCAGGCGGCGGGTGGCGATCTGCTCGCGCACGCGCAGGTCGAGCAGGATCACGCAATCGGCCACGTATTCCTCAAGGCCGTGTCGGGTCAGGCTCTGGTCGCCGCGCTCTCCGGTGATGATGGCGGTGACGCCTCTCTCTTTCAGCCAGAGGAACAGGCGGCGCAACTCGGCACGCAGGATGGCGGTGTTGCTGAAGCCGGCGAACAGCGCCTCCAGGGTATCGAGCACCACTCGCTTGGCACCGATGCTGTCGATGGCATGGGCGAGGCGGATGAAAAGGCCGTCCAGGTCGTACTCGCCGGTTTCCTCGATCTCGCTGCGCTCGATGTAGATGTAATCGACCGCGAGCAGGCCACGCTTCACCATGCTGCCCAGATCGAAGCCCAGCGAGGCGAAGTTTTTCGCCAGATCATCGCTGCGTTCCTCGAACGAAACGAACACGCCGGGCTCGCCGTAGTCGATGGCACCGCGCAGCAGAAACTCCATGCCCAGGATGGTCTTGCCGCAGCCGGCATTGCCGCAAACCAGGCTCGGTCGCCCCCTGGGCAGGCCACCGGCGGTGATCTCATCGAGGCCGCGAATACCCGTGGGGCATTTTTCGAGCACAGCTGCCGAGGCAGCCTGCGATTTGGCCTTTTGCTTTTTTGCTGTCACGGCGGATCCCGGCAGGTGTGGGCTGCAACATTTTGGTGTGCAGCCTTCAACCGAATGATACTGAATACTGAATACCGTCGGCTCATCCGCTCAAAGCTGCGAGCGGATTTCCCAGAGATCAGGAAACAGTGGCGTGAATAGGGTGCGCTTGAGGTACTCCGCACCGGCCGAACCACCGGTGCCGATCTTGGCACCCAGAGTGCGTTCCACCATCTTGACGTGGCGGTAGCGCCACTCCTGCAGGCCTTCGTCCAAGTCCACCAATCGCTCGCAGACCTGCGCCGGGAACTCGTTCTGGCGGTACAGCGCAATCAGCACCTGCTGCACTTCGGCATCGGCGGTGATCGGCTGGGTCACGTCGCGGGCCAGTGCGGCCGCAGGCAGCGCGCAACCGAGGGCGGCGAGATAATGCAAAAAGCCATCCCAGGCCGTGGGCGCGGCCAATGCGGCTGCGAGGCGCGCGTGCTCGGCACTGCCTTCGGGGTACTGCTGCAACAGTGCGGGCCGCTTGTGGCCGAGGCGGAACTCCAGCGTGCGGAACTGGGCAGACTGGAAGCCGCTGGCGGCCTCCAGCCGCGTACGGAAGGCATTGAAGGAGAGCGGCGTCATCGTCTCCAGCACATCCACCTGCTGCACCAGGGTCTTCAATATGGTGAGCATGCGCTTGAGCGCGGCGAGCGCACGCGCGGTGTCGACGGCGGCAAAGCCGCGTTCCAGCGCATCCAGCTCGTGCAAGAGCTGCTTGAACCACAGCTCGTAGACCTGGTGGATGATGATGAACAGGGTCTCGTCGTGCTCCGGGCCTTCGGAGAGCGGCTGCTGCAATTGCAGCAGCTCGTCGATCTTGAGGTAGCTGGAATAGGTGACGGGCTTGGATGTGCTCATGCCCTCATGCTAACTCCGCTACTTGCGGAAGCGTTCTTTGGTGCGCAGTTTCTTCTTCACCTGCCGGTCGGTGAGAACATTCTTCTTGTCCTTGTACGGATTCACGCCAGTCTTGAAGCTGAGCATGATCGGCACGCCGACGAGTGCAAAGGCCGCGCGGAACTCGTTGATGAGATAGCGGTGGTAACTCGTCGGCAGCTTCTCGGTCTGGTTGCCGTGGATGAGGATCTGGATCGGGTTGGTGCCGATCTGGTGCGCGTAGCGCAGCTTGATCGGCCGCGTCAGCACCGCCGGCGGACCATGCTTGTCCACGGCGCGTTCGAGCGCGCGGGTCAGCTCCGGCGTGGGGATGTCGCGCGTCGTCGCTTCATACGCCAGCACCACGTCGTCCATCAGCGCCTTCAAGCCCGAGCCATGCAACGCCGAGATGTAGTGCGGCGGCACGAAGTCGAGGAAGGGCAGCTTGAAATCGACATCGGTGCGGATGGTGTTGCGCTTGTCGGTGGTGAGGTGATCCCACTTGTTCACCGCCAGTACCATGGCGCGGCCGCGCTGGGCGATAAGGCCCATGAGCTTGGCATCGTGAACGCCCACTTCGTCGGCGGCGTCTGTCATCACGATGACGACGTGTGCCTTCTCGACCGCCTGCAGCGCTTTGACGATGGAGAACTTCTCGATCACCTCGCTGACGCGATTGCGGCGGCGGATGCCGGCGGTGTCGATCAGCTCATATTGTTTTCCATCGCGCTCGACGCGCACGCTGATCGCGTCGCGCGTGGTACCGGCCACCTCGCTGGTGAGCAGGCGAGATTCGCCCAGCAGGCGGTTGACCAGCGTGGACTTGCCGGCATTGGGGCGGCCGACGATGGCGACGCGGATGATGCCGTCTTCGTCTTCAAACTCCGCCGGTGGCGCATCGACCAGGATGCTGCGCTGGAGGTTGCCCAGGCCATCGCCGTGCTCGGCGGAGATGGGGATCGGCTCGCCGAGACCCAGCTGGTGGAAGTCGGCACCCACTGCGGTTTTGGTGCGGCCTTCGGCCTTGTTAACCAGGAGGGTGATCGGCTTGTTGAGCTTGCGCAGGCGCTGGGCAATCGCCAAGTCGTCCGGCATGCAGCCGTCGTGGGCATCGACCAGAAACAGGATATGGGTGGCCTCGGTCAGCGCAATCTGCGCCTGCTCTTCGGCGAGCATGGCGAGGGCATCGTCCTCGTCCGGCGAAAGGCCACCGGTGTCCACCACCATGAAGCCCTTGCCCTCGAACTTGCCCTGGCCGTACTGGCGGTCGCGGGTCAGGCCCGGCAGGTCCATCACCAGGGCATCGCGGCTGTTGGTGAAGGCGTTGAACAGCGTCGACTTGCCGACGTTGGGGCGGCCGACCAGCACCACCACGGGCATGGCGGGGGTACTTTCTACAGAAGATTCGTCAGTTTCAGAGGGGTTCGACACAAGGCTCTCAGCGGATCGTCAGGGCCTCAAGACGGCCCTCGACGTTGTAGACATACAGCGTGCTGTCGGTCGCCACCATCGGGGCGAGAATCGGGTCGCGGCCGACGCGGGTGCGGCCGACCAGCTTGCCGTCGGCGGGGTCGAAGAAGTGCAGATAGCCCTTGTAGTCGGCGACGACGACGTGGCCCTTGAAGAAGGCGGGGGGCGACAGGCGGCGATATTGCAGCGCCTCGCTCTTCCACACCGCGGCACCGCTGGCGGCGTCGAGCGCCCAGACCACGCCATCGGTATCGCTGACATAGACATTGCTGCCGCCCACCGCCACACCGGCACCGGACTTGATGGCGCGGCGCCAGCGGCTCTGGCCATCCACCGGGTCGATCAGGGTCACGTCGCCGCCGTAGCTGGCCACCAGCACTCCACCATCGGCTTCGAGCAGCTGGGCGTCGATGTCGGCGAGGCGTTCGAGTTCAGTGCGGCCGCTCGGCACCGAGATGGCCTGCTCCCACAGCGGTGCGCCGTCCCGCAGCTGGATGGCGGCGACACGGCCGGAGTCCATGCCCAGCAGCACGCGGTTGCCTTCAATCAGCGGCGGCGAGAGGCCGCGCAGCGTCAGCGTCGGCACCGTGCGGTCGAAGCTCCACAGGCGCTTGCCATCAGCGGATGAGAGGCCGAACATGCGGCCATCAATCGTGCGGGCCACCACCACATCACCGGCACCGACGGGCGGCGCAAGCACCTCGCTCGAAACCTGCGCGCGCCAGGCGGCGGTGCCGTCGGCGCGCTTGAGCGCTATCACATCGCCATCGAGCGAACCGACCAGCACCAGATCGCCCAGCAGCGAGGGCCCAGCAGAAAGTCTGGCCTTGAGATCGGCCTTCCACAGTTCACGGCCGGTCGCCGGGTCGAGCGCCAACACCTGGCCGCCGCTCTCGGCAACAAACAGGCCATCGGCTTCGAGCGCCGGCCTCAAGCCCGTAGGGCGGCCAGCAGCACCATCACCCACTCCGCGCGACCAGGCCTCGCTGACCTTGACGGTGGCCTTGTCGATGTCCACCAGCTTGGCAGGCTCGCGCACCTTGACCTTGTCGGTGCAGGCGGCAGCAGCCGCGGCCAGCAGGGCAATGGTTGCAGCACGGGCAATCAGGCGGACGCTCAAGCAATTCTCCTTAAGACTTCGGTGTGCTTTCAAACGACGCTTATGCCGCGTCGGCAAGATCGTCGATCTTGCGTTGCAGGGTTTCGCGGTTGGCGGCGGCTGCGTCGCTGGCGGTCAGTGCCTTCTCGAAGGATTCGCGTGCGTCCTTGCGCTTGCCTTGCGCGAGCAGGATGTCACCACGCAGCTCCTGTGCTAACGCGGCATAGCTCTCGTCCATGCCGGCGTCGAGCAGCTTCAGCGCCTCGTCGAACTTGCCCTGCTGGGCCAGTACGCGCGCCTGGCGCAGCTGCGCGAGCGGGCGCAGCGCTTCGTCCTCGGCATTGGCAGCCACCCAGGCGAGCGGCGGCAGGGCTTCGTCGAAGCGGCTTTTCTCCACCGCGTGCTGGGCAATGCGCAACAGGCCCTGTGCGGCATAGGGCGTCTTGGCAAAATCGGTCTTGAGCTTGTCGGCGATGGCATTGGCCTCTTCGACCTTGTCGGTGACGAGTGCCGTTTTGAGGTCATCGAACATGCGTGCAGCCTCGGCACCACGCTCCGCATTATGCGATTTGTACTGCTCCCAGCCGACGATGCCGGAAAGCCCCAGCACGAGGCCGGCGGCCAGCGCCTTCCAGTTGTCCTTCCACCATTGCTTGAGGCGCTGGGCTTGATCTTCGTCGTCGTAGTGCGACATGTCGGGTTCCGATATGAGTGTGGTAATGACCGCTCTCGCGGCCAGTGGTTGCAGATCAGGACAGCCGGTTGGCGAGGTGGCTGGCCAGTTCCGCAAAGGCCACGGCTGCATCGCCCCCGGCGGGGATCGCGGATTTTACTTGAACTCGGCCTTCGGCCAGTTCCGACTCACCCAGCACCAGTGTCAGGGTCGCGCCCGACTTCTCAGCGCGACCCAGCTGGCTCTTGAGCTTGCCGCCGCCGGCGTTGAGTACGAGACGCAAGGTGGGCAGCTGGTTGCGCAGTTCTTCGGCCAGCACGCGGGCACGCCGCTCGGCCGCCTCACCCAGGGTGCAGAAGTAGACCTGTGGCGCATCAGCTGGCCTGGCAGCGGCCTGCTGCTTTTCCAGCAGCAGCACCAGGCGTTCGACCCCGCTCGCCCAGCCCACGGCAGGCGACGGCGAGCCACCCAGTTGTGCCACCAGATTGTCGTAGCGGCCACCGGCCAGCACGGTGCCCTGGCTGCCGAGTTCAGTGGTCGTCCACTCGAACACGCCGCGTGTGTAGTAATCGAGGCCCCGCACCAGCTGCGGGCTGATCTCAAAAGCGATGCCCAAGTCACTCAGTGCTTGTTGCCAACCATCGAAATGGGCGCGGGATTCGTCTTCGAGATAGGCCGTCAGCTGCGGTGCGTCGGCGACGATTTCTTTCGTGCGCGGCACTTTCGAGTCCAGCACCCGCAGGGGGTTGGTGTGCAGACGGCGCTTGGAGTCTTCGTCCAGCTCGACCTCGAAGCGCGAGAGATACTCGATGAGCGCGGCGCGATAGTTGACCCGCGCCTCGCTGCCACCTAAAGAATTGATTTCGAGCTTCAGTCCGCCAATGCCGAGCGCAGTCAGGAAGCGATGCGAAAAGGCAATGACCTCGGCGTCGATGTCCGGCCCGGCCATGCCATAGGCCTCGACACCGACCTGGTGGAACTGCCGATAGCGCCCCGCCTGCGGCCGCTCATGGCGAAAGGCCGGGCCCGCATACCAGAACCGCTGCTGCTGGTTGTGCAAAAGGCCGTGCTCGATGCCGGCGCGCACGGTGCCGGCGGTGAGTTCGGGCCGCAGGCTCACACTCACGCCGTCGCGGTCGTCGAAGGAATACATCTCCTTCTCGATCACGTCCGTCACCTCGCCCACCGCGCGCTTGAACAGGGTGGTGGCTTCGAGCAGCGGTAGCCGCAGCTCGCCGTAGCCGTAGCGGCTGGCGACATCGGCGGCGGTGGCGAACACGCGGCGGAACAGGGCGGCCTGGGGCGGCAGCACATCGTTGAAGCCTCGAAGCGATTGCAGCTTGCTCATGCAGTCGTCAATGCCTTGCGCTCGGTCAGCTGCTGGCGCACCAGTTTTTCAAGTTCATCCACAAGGTTCTCGTTGTGAATCTTGTGCTGGATCGCACCGCCGATGTAGATCGAGTTGGGGCGACCACCGGCCACGCCGAGCGTGGCTTCACGCGCCTCACCAGGGCCGTTGACGACGCAGCCAATGATGGCGAGGTCGATCGGCTCGGTGACGTCCTCAAGCCGCGCTTCGAGTTCGTTCACCGTCTTGATCACATCAAACATCTGGCGGCTGCACGAAGGACAGGCCACCAGGTTGATGCCGCGATTGCGCAGGTGCAGCGACTTCAAGATGTCCCAGCCCACCTTCACCTCTTCCACCGGATCGGCGGCGAGCGAGATGCGGATGGTGTCGCCGATGCCTTGAGCCAGCAGCATGCCGAGGCCGATGGAGGACTTGACCGCCCCGCTGCGCAGGCTGCCTGCCTCGGTGATGCCCAGGTGCAGCGGCTGGTCGATGAGCTTGGCGAGCTTCTGATAGGCGTGAACGGTCATGAAGACCTCGCTCGCCTTGAGCGAAACCTTGAAGTCTTCAAAATTGTGCTTGCGCAGGATGTTGATGTGGCGCAGTGCCGATTCCACCAGCGCATCGGCATTCGGCTCGCCATACTTCTCTTGCAGATCGCCTTCCAGCGAGCCGGCATTGACGCCGATGCGTATCGGCACGCCATGGTGGCGGGCGCAGGCGATGACCTCGGCCACTTTCGCATCGCTACCAATATTGCCGGGGTTGATGCGCAGACAGTCGGCACCCATCTCGGCGGCCTTCAAGGCGCACTTGTAGTTGAAGTGCACATCGGCGATCAGCGGCAGGTCGCCCACCAGTTTCTTGATCTCGCCGAAGGCTTCACAAGCAGCAATGGTGGGCACCGAGACGCGGACGATATCCACACCCGCCTTCTTCGCGGCCATGATCTGCGCGACCGTGGCCGCGACATCTTCGGTCTTGGTATTGGTCATGGTCTGCACGGCGATGGGCGCATCGCCCCCCACCAGCACCTTGCCAACCTTGATCTGCCTGGATGCGCGCCGCGCGATCACATGCTGCGCTTTCATCGACATACGAGACCCTTTACGGCAGGACGATACGCGCCGTGTTGTCGCCGCGGCGGAACTGCGCGGTATCAATCTGCTGGCCATTGAAACGGATGCGCACGGCCGGCGCGTTGCCGAGAAAAACCACGAAGGGCGGCCTGCCATCAAGCACCTGGTTGCTGCCGGCCTCGACCAGCCCGGAGATCAGTACCTTGCCGGCGGCATCTTTCACTTCGGTCCAGGAGGTGCCATCGAACTGCATCTGCAGCGGGCCGGTCTGGCCGGTGGCGCTGCTGGCAACCGGCAGCGGCGTGCTGGGTGCCGCTGCGGCAGGCGGGGTTTCGACCTGCTGTGGCTGTGGCACGACTTCGCTCTGTACCGGCGGTGGTGCAGGCGTTTCGCCGGGCTGGCGGGCGGGCGCTGTCTCGGGCTGGGGCTGGGGCTCGATGGCGGCTGGTTGCGCCACCGGGGCAGGCGTGACACTGGGCGCAGAAACCCGGTTCTTGCCCCAGAACAGCAGTGCGCCGACGACGACGCCGATCAGGATGATCGTTACCGCAAGCTTGAGGCTGACGCGGCGGCCGCTGCCGAGTTCCGCCCCGCCCGCGAGGATGAGCTTGGAGGGATGCGGCGGCGCGCGGGTGCCGGCCACCCGCTCGTAGGCGGCGATTAGTTCAGCCTCTTGCACCGGCAGCACCTTGGCGAGCTTGCGGTAATAGCCGCGCACATAGACCGGCTCGTTGAGCTGGGCAAAGTCGTCGCGCTCGATGGCATCCAGCGTGAAGCGGGCGAGCTTGATCTGCGCGCCGAGGTCTTCGATGGAGAGATTCAGTTTTTCACGTGCCTGCCGCACCAGGCGGCCGGGGCCCTGGCCCGCTGAACTGGACGTTGGAGATTCGTTGTGCAAGTCGTTGGTGCCGGTCATGGGCGACAGGATGGGGCTGCGGCGTTGAGAAGCGTCGATTGTAGTCGGATAACAGTGTTAATCAGCGGTCCGGAGCATCAATTGTCCACACGCTGCAACTGCTGGCGCAGGCGTTCCACCGCAGCAAAGTCACCCAGGGCCTGCTCGGCCTGCATGGCCAGGTTCAGCGATTCGGCGCTCGGCTTCACCGCGCGGTCGCGGCGCTGGATGAAGGCGCGCACCTTGAGCCAGTCCTGGCGCTTGGCGGCGATGGTGGCGAGTTGCAGCAGGGCCTCGGCATTCTCGGGGCGGATCAGCAGGGCCTCGCGGAAATAGTTCTCGGCCTTTTCAGTGCGGTTGGCGCGGTTGGCGCAAACCCCGGCATTGATCAAGGCGGCATCCGGCGCGTTGTAGTTCTTGTTGCGGGCCACGCTCTCGAAGAGTTCCAGTGCCGCGTCGGTGCGGCCACGCTCGCACTCGAAGATGGCGAAGTTGTTGCGCGTGAACAGATCGTTTGAATCGAGCGAGATCGCGCGGCGATAGTGCTTGGCGGCCTCCACATCGTCGCCGCGCTGGCCATAGATCAGCGCGATGGTCGAATGCGCCGGGGCGTAGCTGTCGTCCTGCGAGAGGGCGCGCCGGGCTTTTTCAAGCGCCATGTCGTAGTTGCCCTTGCGGGCATATTCGACGGCGAGTGTGGTGTTGGTGCGCGCGGCCTCATCCAGATTTTTCTCGCTGTTCTGGCCGCCGCTGGAGGAGGTGACGCAGCCTGCGAGCAGCAGGGGCAGGAGGAGGAACAGAGTCTTCACTGCGAGACCTGTACGGCAATGTTGGCCAGCCGGTTCTTCTGCTTCGACATCACCTCGCCCACAAGCTGGCCGCAGGCAGCGTCGATGTCGTCCCCACGCGTCTTGCGAGTGGTGCAGACGATGTCGCGGCTGCGCAGGTAATCTGCGAAGGCGCGGATGCGCTCCGACGGCGAACGCTTGTAGCCCGCCTTGGGGAAGGGGTTGAAGGGGATGAGGTTGATCTTGGCGGGCAGATTGCCGAGCAACCTGGCCAGCTCTTTCGCATGGCCCAGCGAATCGTTGACGCCATCGAGCATCACGTACTCGTAGACGATGTGGGCCTTGGGGCCCTTGCCCTGGGTGTAGCGGTGGCAGGCATCCATCAGCTCGCCGAGCGGGTACTTGCGGTTGATCGGCACCAGCTCATCGCGCAGGTCGTCGTTGGGCGCGTGCAGCGAGACCGCAAGGGCGACATCGACATCCTCGCGCAGGCGATCCATGAACGGCACCAGGCCGCTGGTGCTGACGGTGACGCGGCGCTTCGAGAGACCAAAACCGAAGTCATCCAGCAGGATGCGAATGGCGGTGACCACCGGCTGGTAGTTGGCCATCGGCTCGCCCATCCCCATGAACACGACGTTGCTGATGACGCGCTCGTTCTGGAAATCGCTGCCGAGTGCGCGGGCCACGAACCAGACCTGGGCGATGATCTCGGCCGCTGTCATGTTGCGGTTGAAGCCCTGCTTGCCCGTCGAACAGAACGAGCAATCCATGGCGCAGCCGACCTGCGAACTGATGCAGAGCGTGCCGCGATTGTCTTCGGGGATGTAGACCGTCTCGACGGCATTGCCGCCGTCCAGCCGCAACACCCATTTGCGGGTGCCGTCGGTGGAAGTCTGTTCGGCGATCAGTTCGGGCGTCTGGATCGAGAACCAGTGCTTCATCTTCTCGCGCAGGTCTTTCGCGACATTGGTCATGCCGTCGAAGTCATCGAGACCCCGACGGTAGATCCATTGCATCACCTGGTCGGCGCGGAAGGGTTTCTCCCCCCGCTCCGCAAACAGCGCGCGCAGGCCGGTGCGATCCAGACCGAACAGGTTGACTGTCGGCAGGGTCGTTGTGGTGGCGAGCGCGCTGTCGGTCATCTCAACGAGTGCGCGGGCACACTTCCGTCGAGCGGAAGAAGTAGGCGATTTCGATCTTCGCGTTTTCGAGCGAGTCCGAACCGTGGGCGGCGTTCTCGTCGATGGAGTCGGCAAAGTCGGCGCGGATGGTGCCGGGGGCAGCGTTCTTGGGGTTGGTAGCACCCATCACGTCGCGGTACTGGGCAACAGCGTTCTCGCCTTCGAGCACCATCGCCATCACGGGCCCAGAGATCATGAACTTGATCAGGTCACCGAAGAAGCCGCGCTCTTTATGGACGGCGTAGAAGCCTTCGGCTTCCGACTTCGAGAGGTGGATCATGCGCGCGGCGACGATCTTGAGGCCGGCGTCTTCGAGGCGCTGGATGATCGCGCCGATCTTGTTCTTGCCGACCGCGTCGGGCTTGAGGATGGAAAAGGTTTGTTCGATGGCCATGTGCTGATCGTCCGACTGTAGGGTTGATGCGCGTTGCCCAATAAACAGTCTTGGGCGGCCCAACCATTCGGGCCTAAAAACGTCGCGGGATCAGCATTGTAGCCGAGCCAAGCGTCAAATGACGCAGCGCAACATCCTCCAAGACAAGTCAGCCACCAGGCGGGCAGCCGCGATAAGGTGGCGCACAAACTTTTTCGTCACCCGCCATGCCACTCATCATCGCCCGTCCCGAGGGCCTTTACTGCCCGCCGGGCGACTTCTACATCGACCCCTGGCGTCCGGTGGATCGCGCCGTCATCACCCACGGCCACAGCGACCATGCGCGGCGCGGTAAAGGTGGCGCACAAACTTTTTCGTCACCCGCCATGCCACTCATCATCGCCCGTCCCGAGGGCCTTTACTGCCCGCCGGGCGACTTCTACATCGACCCCTGGCGTCCGGTGGATCGCGCCGTCATCACCCACGGCCACAGCGACCATGCGCGGCGCGGTAATGGCCACTATCTAGCGGCTGCCCCCGGTGCCGGCATCCTGCGCAAACGGCTAGGGGATGACATCAGCCTTCAGACCTTGGCCTATGGCGAGCAGATCGACCACCACGGCGTCCGCCTGAGCCTGCATCCCGCGGGCCATGTGCTGGGCTCGGCCCAGGTGCGGCTGGAACACGGCGGCGAGGTGTGGGTGGCCTCCGGCGACTACAAGACCGAGGACGACGGCACCTGCGCGCCGTTCGAGCCGGTGCGCTGCCACACCTTCATCACCGAATCGACCTTCGGCCTGCCGATCTACAAGTGGGTGCCGCAGACCGCGCTGTTCGCCGACATCAACGACTGGTGGCGCGGCAATGCGGAAGCCGGTCGCAGCAGCGTGCTGTTCTGCTATGCCTTCGGCAAGGCGCAGCGGCTGCTGTCTGGGTTGGATGCGAGCATCGGCCCCATCGTTTCGCATGGCGCGGTGGAGCCGCTCAACCAGCTCTACCGGGAGGCCGGCGTGGCCCTGCCGCCGACGCGCTATCTCAGCGACATCAGCGATGCGAAAACCTTGAGCCGCGCCATGGTGCTCGCCCCGCCCTCGGCGGCTGGCAGCCCCTGGATGAAACGCTTCGGCGACTATGCCGATGGCTTTGCCAGCGGCTGGATGCAGCTGCGCGGCACCCGCCGCCGGCGCGGGGTGGATCGCGGCTTCGTGATGTCCGACCACGCCGACTGGCCCGGCTTGCAGCGGGCGATCAAGGCCACCGGAGCCGAACGCGTGTTCGTCACCCACGGCCAGGTCAACGTGATGGTGCGCTGGCTACAGGAGCAGGGCTTGCAGGCGCAAGGCTTCACCACCGAATACGGCGACGAGGAGGCCGAACACCTCGCCGTTGCGGGTGCCGAAGTCACCAAGGCAGAAGGCGAATGAAGGCTTTTGCAAACCTCTACGCGCGACTCGATGCCACCACCAGCAGCAACAGCAAACTGGTGGCCTTGAAGGATTATTTCGCCGCTGCCAGTCCGGGGGACGCCGCCTGGGCGGTCTACTTTCTGGCCGGTGGCCGGCCGCGCCAGCTGGTGCCGACCAAGGCCCTGCGCGCCCTTGCCCTGCAAGCCTCCGGCCTCGCCGAATGGCTGTTCGAGGAGAGCTACCAGGCGGTCGGCGATCTGGCCGAAACCATCAGCCTGCTGCTGCCCGACACCGAAGCCCGCGACAACGATGGTCTTGCGGTCTGGGTGCAGGATAAGCTGCTGCCGCTGCGCGGCACGCCGCCGGACCAAGTGGTGCCGCGCCTGCTGCCGCTGCTGCAAGGGCTGGATCGCGCCAGCCAGCTGGTCTGCATCAAGCTCATCACCGGCAGCTTCCGCGTCGGCGTCTCGAAACTGCTGGTCACGCGCGCGCTTTCGGGCTTAAGCGGGGTCGATGCCAAGCGCATCGCGCAGCGGCTGGTGGGCTATACCGACGTCAGCGCGCGGCCCACTGCGGCCCAGTATCTGCGGCTGATTGCCGAAGCCGGCGAAGGCCAGGCCGACGAGCGCGACCTGGGCCAGCCCTACCCCTTCTTCCTCGCTCATCCGCTCGCTCTCGATGTCGCCGCCTTCGAGGCGCAGATCGGCCCCGCCAGCGACTGGCAGGTGGAGTGGAAATGGGACGGTATCCGCGCCCAGCTGGTGAAGCGCGGCGGCCAGCTCTGGGTCTGGTCGCGCGGCGAGGAGCTGGTGACTGATCGCTTCCCCGAACTCGGTGCGCTGGCGCTGGCGCTGCCCGACGGCACCGTGATCGACGGCGAGCTGGTGGCTTATCTGGATGGCGCCGTGCAGCCCTTCGGCCTGCTGCAACAGCGCATCGGCCGCAAGGTGCTGAGCGCAGCCATCCTCAAGAAAGCGCCGGTGGCGGTGCTCGCTTACGACCTCTTGGAATGGCAGGGCATGGACTACCGCCAGCAGCCCCAACACACCCGCCGTGTGCAACTTGAGAAAGTAGTGGCCGAGGCCGCACAAGCCATGCTGAAGCTCTCGTCCCTGCTGCAAGCGGCGAGCTGGGCCGACTACGCGATGCAGCGCGACGAGTCACGCGGGCGCGGCGTGGAGGGTCTGATGCTGAAAGCCCGCGATGCCCACTACGGCGTCGGCCGCACCAAGGATGTCGGTGTGTGGCTCAAGTGGAAGATCGAGCCCTACCGCGTCGATGCCGTGCTCATCTACGCCCAGCGCGGCCACGGCCGCCGCGCCAGCCTCTACAGCGATTTCACCTTCGCGGTCTGGGATGCGCCCGAGGGCTCGGCGGAGCGCAAGCTGGTGCCCTTCGCCAAGGCCTATTCGGGCCTGAGCGACGAGGAGATGCGACAGGTGGATGCGGTGATTCGCAAGACCACCCTCGACAAGTTCGGCCCGGTGCGCAGCGTCACGCCAACGCTGGTGTTCGAGTTGGGCTTCGAGGGCATTGGCTTGAGTCCACGCCACAAGAGCGGCATCGCTGTGCGCTTCCCCCGCATGCTGCGCTGGCGGCTGGACAAGCCGGTGGCCGAGGCGGACACGCTTGAGACCTTACGTGCGCTGATGCCCTCTCCATGAAGCCCGCACAGCAGTGGTTCAAGGCGCAGGGCTGGCAGCCCTTTCCTTTCCAGAAAGAGGTCTGGCAAGCCGTCGCCGAAGGGCAGTCCGGCCTGCTGCACGCCACCACCGGCTCCGGCAAGACCTATGCCGTGTGGCTGGCCGCGCTCAACCGTTTCGCGTCTGCCGCAAAGCCCGCCGCCGCAACCGCCCGTCAGCGCAAGCCAGTCGCCCCGCCACTGACGGTGCTGTGGATCACCCCCATGCGCGCCCTCGCCGCCGACACCGAACGCGCCCTCGCCGAACCACTCACGGGCCTGAACCTGCCGTGGACCGTCGGCGTGCGCAGCGGCGACACCAGCAGCAGCCAGCGCGCAAAGCAATCTCGCCAGTTGCCGACCGTACTCATCACCACGCCAGAGAGCCTGAGCCTGCTGCTGAGCCGCGCCGATGCCGCCAGCCTATTCGCACGCTTAAGCATGGTGGTGGTGGACGAGTGGCACGAGCTGATCGGCAACAAGCGCGGCGTGCAGTTGCAACTCGCCCTCGCCCGCCTGCGCCAGTGGCAGCCTGCACTCATCACCTGGGGCCTGTCGGCCACGCTCGGCAACCTGTCGCAGGCGCTCGACGTGCTGGTGCCGCAGGGCGGTGGCCAGCTGGTGCAGGGCGCGCTCGCCAAGACCCTGCGCATCGACACCCTGCTGCCGCCCGGCAGCGAACGTTTCCCCTGGGCTGGCCATCTCGGCCTGCGCCTGCTGCCGCAGGTGGTGGCCGAGCTGGAGCAGAGCAGCACCACGCTCGTCTTCACCAACACCCGCTCGCAGTCGGAGCTGTGGTACCGCGCGCTGATCGAAGCCCGTCCCGACTGGGCCGGCCTCATCGCGCTGCACCACGGCTCGCTGGACCGCAGCGTGCGCGACTGGGTGGAGCGGGCGCTGAAAGACGGCAGCCTGAAGGCGGTGGTGTGCACTTCCAGCCTCGATCTCGGCGTCGATTTTTTGCCGGTCGAGCGGGTGTTGCAGATCGGCTCGCCCAAGGGCGTGGCGCGGCTCATGCAGCGTGCGGGGCGCAGCGGCCACGCACCGGGCCGCGAATCGCGCCTCACGCTGGTGCCCACCAACAGCCTGGAACTCATCGAAGCCGTCGCCGCACAGGACGCCATTGCCGCGCGCCAGATTGAGCCACGCGAGTCCCCACAAATGCCGCTCGACGTGCTGGTGCAGCATCTCGTCACCGTTGCCTTGGGTGGCGGCTTCTTCGCCGAGGCTCTGCTCGCCGAAGTGCGCAGCAGCCATGCCTACCGCCAGTTGAGCGATGCCGACTGGCAATGGGCGCTGGACTTCGTGCAGCACGGTGGCGCTTCGCTCACCGCCTATCCCGACTACCACCGCGCCGTGCCGGACGAGACCGGCCGCTGGCAGGTGCCGGATGCGCAACTCGCACGTCGCCATCGCCTGAGCATCGGCACCATCGTCAGTGACGCCAGCATGGTGCTGAAGTTTGTCAGCCGTGGCGGCAAGGCGCTGGGCGTGGTGGAAGAGAGCTTCATCGCGCGACTGAAACCCGGTGATCACCTGCTTTTCGCCGGCCGCACGCTGGAGCTGGTGCGGGTCCACGAGATGGTCGCCTACGTGCGTCCGGCCAAGGGCAAGCAGCCCGCCTTGCCGCGCTGGGCCGGTGGGCGCATGCCGCTTTCGAGCGAACTCGCTCGCGCCGTGGTGGCGCGCATCGATGCTGCCGCACGCGGGGTGTTCGAGGGGCCGGAAATGCAGGCCGTGAAGCCGCTGCTCGACGTGCAGCAGCGCTGGTCGGCCCTGCCCACCACCGACACGCTGCTGGTCGAGACATTGCGCAGCCGCGAAGGCTGGCACCTGTTCATCTATCCCTTTGCCGGGCGCAATGTGCATCAGGGCCTAGCCAGCCTGTTTGCCTGGCGGCTGGGTCAGCAGCGGCCCCTGAGCTTCTCGATGGCCGTCAACGACTATGGTTTCGAGCTGCTCTCGCCGGTCGAAATCGACTGGCCGCTGGCCGTCACGCCCGCACTCTTCAGCAGCGAGAACCTGCTGGCCGATGTGCTCGCCAGTCTCAATGCCGGCGAGCTGGCGCAGCGGCGCTTCCGCGAGATTGCGCGCATCGCGGGCCTGGTGTTCAACGGCATGCCGGGTGCGCCCAAGAGCACGCGGCAGGTGCAGGCCTCGTCGAAACTGTTCTTCGACGTGTTCCGCCAGTACGACCCGACCAACCAGCTGCTGAGCCAGTCGCAGCAGGAGGTGCTGGGCCAGGAGCTGGAGGTGGAGCGCCTGCGCAGGACCCTGACGCGCCTGCACGCGCAGACCCTGCAATGGCAGCCACTCATCCGCCCCACGCCGTTTGCTTTCCCGCTGCTGGTGGAGCGCCTGCGCGAAAGTGCGAGCACCGAAAAGCTGGCAGATCGCATCGCGCGCCTGGTGGCCGATCTCGAAAAGGCGGCCGGTGGTGAGGCCTATGTGCCGAGCGATGCGGCGGCTGATCGCGGTCGCTTTGAAGGCATGGACCGGCCCACGACGCCTAAGCCGCGCGTACGCCGCAGCCGTCGCAAGGCACGTGCATGAACCCCCACTGCGCGGTCGAGATCGTCGGCTGTGAGTTGTGGCTTCTGGCCGACAAGGCTCTGTATTGGCCGCAGGAGAAACTGCTGTGTATCGCCGATGTCCATTTCGGCAAGGCGGCGACTTACCGCGCGCTGGGCCAGCCGGTGCCAGCGGGCACCACCGAGCACAATCTGCGGCGACTCGATGCGCTGCTGGCGCTGCATCCCGTGCAGCACCTGGTATTTCTGGGTGATTTCCTGCACGCGCCCAAGGCCCATGCGCCTGCCACGCTTGCGGCCCTGCATCAGTGGCGGCAACAGCACGCAACGCTGCGGATCACGCTGATTCGCGGCAATCACGACCACCGCGCTGGCGACCCGCCTGCGAGTCTGGACATCGAGATCGTCAACGAGCCGCTGGCGATGGGCCCTTTCAGACTGCGCCACACGCCAGGCGAAGACAGCGACGGCCATGTGATTGCCGGGCATGTCCACCCGGTGGTCACGCTGCAAGGCCGTGGTCGCCAGAGCCTGCGCCTGCCCTGTTTCTACAGCACCGCGCGCTGCACGCTGCTGCCCTCGTTCGGGGCCTTCACGGGTGGATATCGCATCGCAGCCGCAGTGGGTAGCCGGGTTTTCGTGACGGATGGCAGCGGCGTCTGGCCGTTGCCGATCCGTTAGCTAGACGGCAAAGCTCTCGCCGCAGCCCGGCGAGGCGCGGTCGTCAGACCGCAAAGCTCTCGCCGCAGCCGCACTCGCCCTTCACGTTCGGGTTGATGAACTTGAAGGCCTCGTTGAGGCCATCGCGCTGGAAGTCGAGCGTGATGCCGTCGAGCTTGTCGAGCTGCTCGGTCTTGACCACCACCTTCGCACCCTCGGTTTCGAACACTTGGTCGCCTGGCTCGATGCTGTCGGCATAGTCGAGCACGTAAGCCCAGCCGGAGCAGCCGGATTTCTTCACGCCCAGCCGCAGGCCCACGCCGCTGCCCCGCTTGGCAAGCTGGGCATTGATGCGCGTGGCGGCGGGGGCAGTGAGTTGGATCATTGAATGACAATCGACTTGAGCGCGTCTTCGCCCATGAGAGCACAGTGGAGCTTGTCGTCGGGGATTTCAAGCGTGCGGCGCAGTTCAGCGGTGCTGAGGGTGCGCAGCTCGGCCGCTGATTTGCCCACCGCCTGCACCGCCAGCCAATGGCCCACCGCAATGCCGACCGGGCAGCCAAAGGCCGTGAAGCGCGCCTCCATCACCTGCCCTGCGCGCATGCGCAGATGCAGCGCGAGCCAGCTGGCACTGGCGCGGTTCTCGACCCTGACCGTCTGCACACCGGGCGTGCCGGGCGCGAATTCACCACTGTTGCTGCTGGCCTCGACGAACTGCGCCCAGACCGGGGCGGGATAGTCGAAGGCATTGTCGCTGACGGGTGCCGCCGCCGCCGTGCTGGTCTCGCCGCTGATGTCGCGCAGCCACAGCACCGCGTCGATCACGGCTTGTGCCGCCGTGTCGATCTGCGCCTCGGTGGTGGCGCGCCCCAGCGAGAAGCGCAAGGACGCATTGGCCAGCGCATCGCTGCGGCCCAGGGCGCGCAGCACATAACTGGGCTCGGCGGTTGCACTCGAACAGGCCGAACCGGAGGACACAGCCAGGGTCGGCAGCATCGCCCGCAGCGCCTCGCCTTCCACCCCCTCGAAGCTCACGTTGAGCACATGCGGGGCCACCGCGCCGGTGCCATTGCGATGCACGCGCGGCAGGGCTTGCAGGCGCATCCACAGGCGGTCGCGTAGTGCAGCGATGTACGCAGCATCGTCCACAAGCCGCGTGGCTGCGAGCGCAAACGCCGCGCCCATGCCCACGCATTGATGGGGGGCGAGCGTGCCACTGCGCATGCCCTGCTCGTGCCCGCCGCCATGCAGCTGCGGGGCGACACGTGCGCGCGGCCGCTTGCGCACGAACAGCGCGCCGATGCCCTTGGGGCCGTAGATCTTGTGGGCGCTGAGCGAGAGCAGGTCGATGGGCGTGGTGGCGAGATCAATCACCAGCTTGCCCGCCGCCTGCACCGCATCCACATGAAACAGCACGCCGCGCTCGCGCAGCAAGGGCGCGAGCTTTTCCACCTCGTTGATGGTGCCCAGCTCGTTGCTGACCCACATCAGCGACACCAGCACGGTCTGCGGCGTGAGCGCGTCGATGACCTGTTGTGCAGTCACACAGCCATCGGCACCCGGCTTGAGATAAGTGACGCGCAGGCCGCGCGCGCCATGCTGCGATTCGAGATGGCGGCAGGTGTCGAGCACGCATTTGTGCTCGGTCTTGCTGGTGACAATGTGGGCGTTATCGAGGCCGCGAAACTCCAGCACACCCTTTATGGCGAGGTTGTTGGCCTCGGTCGCACCACTGGTCCAGATGATCTCCTCCGCGCTTGCACCAATGAGGCTTGCCACCTGCGCTCTTGCACCCTCCACCGCCTTTTTTGCCTTGCGCCCAGGCCCGTGATCGCTGGCGGGATTGGCGAAGACATCGGCGAGATAAGGCTGCATCGCCGCCAGGGCCTCAGGCGCGAGCGGCGTGGTGGCGGCGTAGTCGAGATAGATCATCGGCCCTGCCCTGCGAAGTCCACGAGCGCGGAGAGAAATCCAGTCACTTCATCCGCCGTGTTGCCCTTGCCGAAACTCACCCGTACCGCACCCTTGGCAGTCGTCGCGTCAACGCCCATGGCCAGCAGCACATGACTGGGTTCGCCGCTGCCGCTGGCGCAGGCCGAACCGCTGCTGACGGCGTAGCCCTTGCGGTCGAGGTGCATCAGCAGCGCCTCGCCATCCCAGCCGGCAAGTGCGAATTGGGTGGTGTTGGCAAGGCGCTTGGCTTGGGTGCCGAACAGGGTGACGGCGGGCATCGCGTGCAAGCCGACTTCGAGTTGCTGTTGCAAAGCCAGCACATGCGCGGTGCGCCCTTCGAGTTCCAGCATGGCAAGTTCGGCAGCTGCACCAAAGCCGACGATGGCCGGCAGATTCTCGGTGCCACCGCGCAGGCCACGCTCTTGCGCGCCGCCATGCAGCAGCGGGCCAAGGTCCACTTCAGCTTTCACCACCAGCGCACCGATACCCTTTGGCCCATAGAGCTTGTGGCTGCTGAGCGTCAGCAGATCGGCACCCGAACCGGTAAACGAGAGCGGCAGCTTGCCTGCGGCCTGGGTGGCATCGACATGCAGCCAGCCGCCGCCGGCGTGTACGAGCGACGCTGCACGAGCGGTGTCCTGAATCACGCCGGTTTCGTTGTTGGCGGCCATCAGGCTCGCCACTCGCACCGGCCCGGCCTGGCATTGATCGGTGAAGACTGTCCAGTCGATCAGGCCATCGCAGGTCAGCACAATTTTCTCCACGCCCCAGCCGTCGCGCTTGAGGCTTTCGGCCGCCTCCATCACGGCCGGATGCTCCGTTGCGCCATACAGCACGCGACCCTGGGGCTTGCCAATGCAGAGCCCTTTCAGCGCCAGGTTGTTGGCTTCGGTACCGCCGCTGGTCCACACCACCTCCTGCGGCTGCGCACCGAGCAGGGCAGCAACCTGAGCTCTTGCGCGCTCGACACCGTCCCGCGCCGCACGGCCAAAGCGGTGCAGGCTGCTGGGATTGCCATAAGGCCCCGTGAGGTAGGGCAGCATCGCCTCGACCACGCGCGGATCGACGGGCGTGGTGGCGTTGTGATCGAGGTAAGCCGGCATAGGCTCCTATTATGCGGGGCGCGTGCTCGGGAATAATCTGCCGATGGTGCCGTTGTCTATTTAAGGCCGACGCTGGGCCGTGAAGACTCATCGAAAACACAAGGGGAATCTCCGATGCAAAAACAAACAAGCTGGCTCTCGATCATCGTGGCCGCAGCCCTGCTGCAGGGCTGCGCGGCAGGGGTCAGCGTCGGCCCGGATGGCGTGAACAGCCACGCCAGCATGCCGGGCATGCGCGCCGAGACCAGCGTCGGCCGCAATGGCGTCAGCTCCACAGCGGCAGCAGGTTCAGCGAAGGCGGAGAGCAACGTCAATCGCAATGGGGCGTGCAGCAGCGCCAGCGCGCCTGGAGCACGGGCGCAGGCGAGTGCGAGCAACGGCAGGCCCCCGTGTTCGTCAGGCCAGTCGGCAGCCAACAAGTAGGCAGCGGGTCGATTCAGCCGGACTTCGAGCCGAAGTCGCCGCAGTCATCCCCCAGCTCGATTTTTTTGCTCGACCCGATCGGCTCGATGAAAGTGTCCGGCCCGGCCTTGAGCGCCTGCACTTCGGCCTGCAGGGCCTGCACATGGCCCAGCAGGGCGCGGATGGCATTGGCAACCGGATCAGGCATGTCCTTGGTAATGCCGTAGGCATCGAAGCCGTGCACAGCGGCCTCGCCGACGTCGGTGATGATGCGTGCGGGGATGCCCACCGCCGTCGCCCCCGCAGGTACGGCTTTCACCACCACCGCATTGCTGCCGATGCGCGCGCCCTCGCCCACGGTGAAACTGCCGAGCACCTTGGCCCCGCCGCCCACCACCACGCCATTGCCCAGCGTGGGATGGCGCTTGACCCCTTTGTCGAGACTGGTGCCGCCCAGCGTCACGCCCTGGTAGATGGTGCAGTCGTCGCCGATCTCGGCGGTTTCGCCAATCACCACGCCCATGCCGTGGTCGATGAACAGGCGCTCGCCAATCACGGCACCCGGGTGGATTTCGATGCCGGTGAAGAAGCGCGCCAAGTGCGAGTTGAGCCGCGCCAGCCACTTGAACCCATGCGTCCACAGCCAGCGCGAGACTCGATGGCCCCAGACCGCGTGCAGGCCGGGATAGCAGGTGAGCACCTCCAGCACCGAGCGCGCGGCGGGGTCGCGGGCCTGGATGTTGCGGATGTCATCGGCGAGACGGCTGAACATGCTTATTCCTCGTGAGCTGCTGGCCCGATGATGCGACGCTGCTTGGGCTTTTCAATGGTGGTCAGCAGGCCACGCAGCATGTTGAGTTCGTTCAAGTCGGGCTGGGCACGGTTGAACAGTGTGCGCAGACGCCGCATCGCTACCAGCGGGTTCTTGGGGTCGAGAAAACCCGTGCCCAGCAGCGTGCGTTCGAGGTGCTCGTAGAACTGCTCGGTCTGCTCGGCCGTCGGCGGCTGGTAGATCGGGTTGTCGCTTTTCATCGATACGCGCGGCACTTCGGTGATCGCCGCACGACGCAGGGTGTAGCAAAGCACCTGCACCGCTTGGGCCAGGTTGAGCGAGCTGTAGCCGGGGTTGGTGGGGATGGCCACCACCGCATTGCAGCGATCCAGTTCCTCGTTGGTCAGCCCGCTCTGCTCGTAGCCGAACACCAGTGCGACCTTGCCGGTTTTGCTGATCTCTTTCGCCTTCTCGGCGAAGGCTTCGGGTGTGAGCGGCTCATCGCCCAGATGCCGCGCGCGGGCCGAGGTGCCAACCACCCAGGCGCAGTCGCTCACCGCCTCTTCGAGTGTGGCGACGACGGGCGCTTCCTCCAGCACATTGAGCGCGCCGCTGGCCTGAGCGCGCGCCTGCGGATGCGGGTAACGCTCTGGATTGACGAGTGCCAGATCGCGCAGGCCCATGGTCATCATCGCCCGCGCGGCGGCACCGATGTTGCCGGGGTTCTGCGTGCGGCTTAAGACCACGCGGTAGTTGGCGAGGCGCGGATCGAACAGATCGTCGAATCGCACGTTGGGGTTGGTGACAGGGTTTCGGGACATAGCGTGATATTCTAAAGCCTTGCTCTTTCAAGGCCTTGCCCGTGGAACCTCTTGCCAACATTGGCGTGCTCGCTGCGCGTGCCGCCGGCAACTACATCATGCGCAACTTCGATCGCGTGGATGCACTCAAGATCGAACGCAAGGGCAAGAGCGATTTCGTCACGCAGGTGGATCGCGGTGCCGAGGCCGAGATCGTCAAGATCATCCGCAAGCACTACCCGCACCACGGCATCCTCGGTGAGGAAGGCGGTGCGTCGGGGACAGACGACGAGGTGCGCTGGATCATCGACCCGCTCGATGGCACCACCAACTTCCTGCATGCCCTGCCCCACTTCGCCGTGTCGATCGGCGTTGAAGTGCGCGGCCGCCTAGAACATGGTGTGGTCTATGCACCTGCGACACAGGACCTCTACGTCGCCAGCCGTGGCAGCGGCACCACACTCAACAACAAGCGCGTGCGCGTCAGCAAGGTGAAAGACCTTGAGGATTCGCTGATCGGCACCGGCGTGCCGATCCGCAAGCCGGAAATGTTGGACGTGTATCTGCCGATGATGCGGCGTGTTGCCGAGAACACCGCTGGCCTGCGGCGCGCCGGTGCGGCCGCGCTCGACTTGGCCTATGTCGCATCGGGAAGACTCGACGGCTTCTTCGAGATGAACCTGAAGCCCTGGGACATCGCCGCAGGCATCGTGCTGGTGCAGGAAGCTGGTGGCGTGGTGAACGGGCTGATCGCGGGCAATGTGCTTGACCACGGCCACGTACTGGCCAGCAACAACAAGCTGATTGGCCCGCTGACCGATCTGATCGGCACCTTTGCACCCACGCCAACCAGCGCGACGTAAGGCAGGCACCAATAAAAAGGCCCGCATCGCGGGCCTTTTTATTGAGCAAAGCTCAGGGCAGCTCGTCGATTTCGGTCTTCTCGGGCGGCAGCAAATCTTCGCGCGAGATGCCGAGCACCACGGCGAGGCCGGTGGAGACGTAGATCGAGGAGTAGGTCGCCACGATCACGCCCACGAACAGCGCCGAGGCAAAGCTGTGCACGCTCTTGCCGCCCACCGTCAGCAGTGCAGTCAGCACCAGCAGGGTCGTCAAGTGGGTGATCACCGAGCGCAGCAGGGTCTGGTTCACCGACAGGTTCACCACATCGAGAATCTCCATGCGGCGCACGGCCAGCAGGTTCTCTCGCACGCGGTCAAAGATGACGATGGTCTCGTTGTTGGAGTAGCCGATCAGCGCCAGGATGGCCGCCACCGTGGTGAGGTCGAACTCGATCCAGGTCAGCGAGAGAAAGCCCAGCACCATCACGGCATCGTGGATGAGTGCGGCGACCGCACCGACCGAGAACTTCCACTCGAAGCGCAGTGCGATGTAGACCATGATGCCCAGGAAGGCCAGCAGCAGAGCCAGCGCACCATCGCGCGTCAGCTCATCGCCCACCTGCGGGCCGACGAACTCGATGCGGCGCTGGTTTTCCTTTGCCACGCCCAAGGCCTGCAAGATCGAATCACTGACCTTGGCGGAGTTGGTTTCGGCAGTCGGCGGCAGGCGGATCAGCACATCCTCGCTAGTGCCGAAGAACTGCACCACCGGGCTTTCGTAACCCGCTGTCGTGAGCTTGGCGCGCACCTCGTCGAGTTGCACGGCCCCGGGGTAATGCACCTCCACCAGCACGCCGCCGGTGAAGTCGATGCCGAAGTTGAGGCCACGGAAAGCCACCAGCAAAATCGAGGCGATGGTGAGAATGGTCGAAACCCAGAGGCCCGTCTTGCGCTGGCCCATGAAGTCGATCTTGGGTACACCGGAGAACATGCGCATGGCGGCTTACCAGATAGGGAGGTCTTTCAGGCGCGCCTTGCGCCCGAAGACCAGTTGCGCCAGGGCGCGTGAACCCACGATCGCGGTGAACTGCGAGGTGAGAATGCCGATGGCGAGCGTGATGGCGAAGCCCTTCACCGGCCCGGCACCGAGCGCGAACAGCATCACCGTGCCGATCAGCACCGTGACGTTGGCGTCGGCGATGGTGAGGAAGGCGCGGTCGTAGCCGTGCTGGATCGCCTCGTGCGGCTTGGCCCCGTTGCGCAGCTCTTCGCGGATGCGCTCGTAGATCAGCACGTTGGCATCCACCGCAATACCCATATGCAGCACGATGCCCGCAATGCCCGGCACCGTGAGTGCGGCACCGAGCAGCGAGAGCACTGCGACCACCAGCACGAGGTTGAGCACGAGGGCGGCGATGGCGAAGAGGCCAAACACCTTGTAGTAGACCGCCATGAACAGGCTGACGAGGCCAAGGCCCAGCAGTGCGGCGGTGAAGCCCTTTTCGATGTTGTCAGCGCCCAGGCTGGGGCCGACGGTGCGCTCTTCGACGATCTCGACCGGGGCTGCCAGCGCACCGGCCTTGAGCAGCACAGCGAGGTTCTGTGCCTCCTTGCTCTCCAGGCCCGTGGTTCGGAACTGGTTGCCGAACACGCCCTGGATTGTGGCGATGGAGATGATTTCTTCCACATTGCGCTTCTCGCGCATCGGCACGCCTTCGGCGTTGTAGTTGGTGGTGACGACAGTCTCCTTGAACAGCACTGCCATCGGCTTGCCCACATTCTTTTCCGTAAATGCGAACATGCGCTTGCCACCGGCGCTATCCAGCTTGATGGAGACGGCGGGGCTGCCGTTTTCATCAACAGTAGCTGTGGCATCGACCAAGTTCACACCAGCCGCGATGACCTCGTTTTTCAGGAGTGCAGGACGGTTGCCGTTGCGCGTGAAAAACAGGGTGGTTCCTGGCGGAACGATGCCGCTCGCAGCCGCACTTTCAGCGGCTGCACCGGAGTCTTCGACGGCGCGGTATTCGAGTGTCGCGGTCGCACCCAGCAGGTCCTTCACACGTGTGGTGTCCTGCACGGCAGGCAGCTGCACAACGATGCGGTTGACGCCCTGGCGCTGCACCAGCGGCTCGGCGACCCCGAGCTGGTTGACGCGGTTGCGCAGCGTGGTGAGGTTCTGCTCTACGGCGAAATCGACGATGCGCTTGGTCTCTGACTCCGAGAGCTTGGCGGTGAGTGCCGTGCTGGCATCCGGAGCTTCAAGCAGCAGCTCGGGGAACTCCTTGGCGATGGCCTTGCGGGCCGCGTCGCGCAGCGTGCCGTCGGCAAACTCCAGCACGGTGGATTGCCCATCCTGGCGGCGGCCGGTGTAGCGGATGTTCTCCTTGCGCAGGAAGGTCGGCAGATCTGAGACATAGCGTTGGGCGGCGGCCTTCTTGGCGTCGTCGATATCGACTTCGAGCAGAAAGTGCACACCACCGCGCAGGTCGAGGCCCAGCGACATCGGCTTGGCACCCAGTGCGATCAACCAGGCCGGCGTCTTGGCATCGGTGGCAAGGGCCACGATGTAGCTGTTGCCGAGCGCGCGCTTGAGCGTGTCGGCGGCCTTCAGCTGGTCTTCCGGCTTCTCGAAGCGCAGCACCCAGTGCTTCTTCTCGGCGTGCGAGGTCTCTGACTTGAGCTGGGCCGCAGCCAGCGCCGCTTCGGCCGTCGCGGCGAAATCAGCCGGCAGTGGATCGCCCGAGAGCGTGTTGACCTGCACGGCCGGCGCCTGGCCGTAGAGGTTGGGCAGCGCGTAGAGCAGGCCCAGCAGGGTGGCGAAGACGAGGATGAGCGTCTTCCAGAGTGGATAAGGTTGCATGGATTTTTCGGGTATAGGCGGCGGCTGAAAGCCGCCAACTTAAAAAGCAGTCAGAGCTGCTTCAGGGTTCCCTTCGGCAGCACCTTGGTGATGGCGGATTTCTCCACCTTCACCAGCACGTTGTCGGCGAGATCGACCGTGAGGTAGACCTCGCCCAAGGTGACAATGCGGCCTGCAAGCCCGCCTGCAAGCACCACCTCGTCACCTTTCGCCAGGCTATCGCTCATCTGACGTGCTTCCTTCTGCCGCTTCATCTGAGGGCGGATCAGCAGGAAGTAGAACAAGGGCACCATCACGATCAAAGGCCAGAAGGCCTCGAGCATGCCGGGAGTCTTGGCGGTGGTGGTCGCCGCTTGGGCGTAGGCAGGTGAGATCAGGAAGTCGAGCAGCACGGCGTCAATCCTTCAATTAAAGAGCGCCGGATTATACGGAAGCCAATCCGGCGCGCCGAAACTTTAGAACTGGTAGCCGAGAAACAGGAAGAGATTGTCGCGGTCGCGCAGCTGATCGCGGTTCTTGCCGCCGGTGAACCAGGTGTAGCGCAGCTCGCCGATGAAGCGAGAGAGGTAGTCCACGCGGATGCCGGAAAGGATCTGCTTGCGACCTTCGACAAAGTTCTGGCCAAGGCCAGGGCCGACGCCGTGCACATCGTGGAAGAAGGCGTTGAGCAACTCCACGTTGGCACCGAACAGCGCGCTGTCATAGCGCGTGAGGGTGACGAAGCGGTAGCCGTAGGACTCCGGCGTGCCATAGCCCTTGATGTCGGTGATTGCCTGCGGGATGGGGTTTTGCAGCAGGGTGTAACAGGCCGCCGTGGCTTGCGCCTGCGTCTGGTTGGTGCCAGGTGCGATGGCATCGCACTTGTGCGAGCTGGGGTCGGCAGGGTTGGCGCGGATATCCACCGGATTGATGCCGCGCGTGCCGCTGATGCCGGCCGAGATGTGGGTATCGGTACCGGAACCGTTGCTCTGCAACTCTGAGAGCTTGGGCAGGTTGGGCAGATGGGTGATACCCGCCTCCAGCAGCAAGGTGATCTGCGAAGCACCCAGCGGGTTGTCGCCGCCGATGGTCTTCAGCAGGATGAACTCGCCCTGCCCGATCTCCAGTTTTTCGTAGCCTTGGATGTACTGGCCCGGCTGCACGCAGTTGGGGTTGCAGCCGGGGTTGCGGAACTGGCCGACGAAGTCGGGCACCGCCGTGCGGCGGCCCGGCAGCGTCAGGCCGGGTGCGATGGCGATGTCCTGGTCCGGGAAGCCCGGTTGCAGCAGGTTGAACACCAGGTCGGTGGTGTGAATCTGGATCGGCAGGTTCGGGCGGTACGCGTATTCACCGGAAAACGCGAAATCGCCGATGGTGGTGTTGAACGAGAACCCGTACATCTTGATGTTCTCGGGGTACTCGACGAACACCTTGCCTGTATCGAGCGGCAGGGCTTCGGCACCCAGCGGTAGCTGCGCGCCGGGCGAGGTCGCCAGTGCGACCAGTGCTGCCGGGTCGCCGGCCTCGCAAGCCGCCGCAAACGCCACCAGCTGGGCCGGATTGGCGAGGTTGTTGGTGCCTGCGGGGATGCAGGTGGCCTGCGTGGCGATCGCGCTCACCGAGGGGATGCGCGCGTGGTAGTTGGCAAAGTAGACCGCGACCTCGGTGCCGTTGTTGAAGTTCTCCAGGAAGAACTTGGCGGAGGCACCGTACTGGCCACCTTCGCTCGGCTTGTACTGCTTTTCAAGCTCGTAGTCGCGCAGCAGCGTGCGGCTGGAGCGGGAGTTGAGCACGAAGATCGGGTCTTGCGAATTCAGTCGCGGCTCATAGAGCTGCAAGGGGTCTTCCGGTGCCTTGGCGAACGAGAGCATGGCGATCTCGCCACCCTCGCCCAAGGTGTCGGACACCGAGAAATAGCTGCCGACCGGGTCAACGATGACGTGCTTCCAGTCGTACTGGTAGAAGGCCTGGGCGCTGATGCCCTCCACCACATCGCCTTCGAGCAGCACCATGCCGACCGGGCGTGAAAGCTCCTTCACGTCGAAGCCGGGGATGCGCAGGCGGGCCTGGTCCGGCGGGTTGATGCTGTTGAGCGAGTTGGCGAGCAGAAAGGCGCTTTCGCCCCAGTTGAGCACCTGGTTGCCGACTTTGATGTTGAACTGCCGCTCACCCAGCTCGAACTTCTTGCTCACGAAATAATCGAGTGCCTGGAAGCGCGCGCCGCTGCGATCCTTGGCATCTGGCAGGTACTGCGTGCGCAGGGGGCGCAGCGTGGTGTCGGGGTGGCGCTCTTCAAACGAGGAGTAGATGCCGTCGAAATAGCCGACCGTGCGGGTGAAAAAGTTGAAGTCGGCGATGCTGAAAGACACATCCGAAGTCAGCTTGGCCGTGGCGTAGGCGATGTCGTACTTGTCGAAGTTGAGGTTGCCGTCGTCGCCGTTGGGCGTGAGCGCACCGGGCTGTTGCAGGAACACCGTGTTGGAATTGACCGCCGCCGCATTCGGCGGATTCGGCGCATTGGTGGCCGGCCGGGTGCGGGTGCCCGAGCAGGTGTCACCGCTGAAGGTGTTCATGCCATTGGGGTTGGGGCCGCTCACGCGATCGTCACCGTTGCGGTTGACGCAAGGCCCGGTGCCGAACAGCTCCTGCCCCAGGCTGCTCTTGCCCACCAGCGAACCATCGCGCTCCTGCATGCGCACCAGCGCGCCGACCGTCGCCAGGCTCTCGATCTTGATCGGCGTACCGGCGAGGTCGAACTCGATCGCCTGCACCGTGCCGGTGGCCAGTCCGGCCACGATCATCCCTGTCATCACTGCGGCCCGTGCGAACCGCTGGCTGTGATTTTTCATGCTGCTACCTACTCCCTGCGCTGCTGCGCTTTTACGGTCTTGAAGGGGGCCGACTCCATCGTCGGCCCTCATGTACGGGTGGTTCGGCTGCTCGCCGACCCGCTACTTGGTTGCCTGTTTGGAGACGTTGGCGGGGTCGAAGAAGGCGACTTCGTAGTCACGCTCGAGGGTTTCCGGCTCTTCGTTGTTCATGGCCAAGGTCAGGTAGCGGCCCGAGATGAGGTCATAGACGGTCTCCAGCGCCGTGGTGGGAGCGACCTGCTCACGCGGGCCGTCATAGGCCTGGATGTGATGGCCTTCCTGCACGCGCCAGAGCGTGCCGCGTGAATCGTAGTTGTCTACGGCGAGAATCTGCCAGGTATCCTCGTCCACGTAGAACTTGCGGCGCTGGTAGATGTGCGTGGTGCCGGCCTTGATGTTGGCCTCGACTACCCAGGTCCTGTGCAGCTCGTAGCGCGGGTGCTCGGGGTTGATGTGGTTCTTGGTGACGAAATCCTTGTACTTGAGCTTGTCCGAGTGCAGGGCATAGGAGTTGTAGGGGACGTAGATCTCCTTCTTGCCGATCAGCTTCCAGGTATAGCGGTCGGTCGCACCGTTGTACATGTCGAACTGGTCGTTGGTGCGCAGGCCGTCGGAGCCGGTGCCGGGGTTGTCGTAGCCCACATTCGGCGCGCGGCGCAGGCGGCGCTGGCCGGGGTTGTACTGCCAGGCGCGGCGTGGCTCTTTCACCTGGTCCATGGTCTCGTGGACGAGCGTGATGGTGCCCGCGAGACGCGGCGGCGAAGTCACCGACTGCAAAAAGTAGATGCTGACGTTGTTGAGGTCGGCCGGTTTGGCGGTTTTGGAGTCGTAGGGGAACTTCACCTGTTCGCGGATCTTCACCAGGTTGAAGTCACCCCCGGTGGTCACGGCGGCCTGGATGTTCCAGCGGTCGGCCCCGACGCCGCGGTAGCGCAGCTTGTGGTTCCACATCACCTCGTTGCCCGACTTGGGGATCGGATAAGGAATGCCGAGAATGGCATTCACCACGGTCTCGCCGCCGCCGCCGATCTCGGCATTGAGCGCGTTCTTGTAGGTGGCGTCGTAGACGAACTGCGGAAACGCACCGGTGCGGCGCGTCTGGTACACGTTCATCTTGTAGGTTTCGCCGAACTTGGTGAACAGCGCCTTCTGGCCGTCGGTGAGCTTGGCTTTGTACTGCTCGACGTTCGCCTTGGTGATGCTGAACTTTGGCTTGTCGTCCGGGAAGGGATTGCATAGACGCTTGCCCGGCCCGCCGTAGCAGGCGGGCGGCTTGGTGAGGCCGCCCTCCCACTTGGGGATGCTGCCGTCCTTGTTGGCCCCACGCTCGGCACCCACGGGCGTCAGCGTGGTCTTGAGCTTGTCGGCTTCTTCCTGCGACACCTTGGCAACAGCAGAAAAACTGGCCAGGGCGAAACCCAGGGCAATGAGCAATGTGCGTTTCATACCGACTCCTCGGACTGATTATTTATGGTTGACGCGGCCGGTGCAGCGCGCGTCCTGCGCGCCAGCACCGGCACTGAAATCTCGCTGCGGGGCCCTCCTGCCCTGCACTTTCCAATGCTTACTTCGAGGCCTGCTTGGAGACGTTCGAGGGATCGAAGAATGCCACGTCGTAGTCCTTCTCGACGCTTTCGGTTTCCTCGTTGTTCATGGCCTGCACCAGGTAGCGGCCTGATTGAAGGTCGTTCACCGACTCCAGTACCGGGTTGGCGAAGGGCTTGTCGTACTGCATCACTGTGTGGCTTTCCTGCACGCGCCACATGGTCAGGCGCGAATCGTAGTTGTCCACCGCGAGGATCTGCCAGGTGTCCTCGTCGATGTAGAACATGCGCTTCTTGTAGATATGCGTAGTGCCCGCCTTCACGTTCGCCTCGACCACCCAGACGCGGTGCAGCTCGTAGCGCGGCAGGTCCTGGTTGATGTGGTTCTTCTTGATGATGTCCTTGTATTTCACCTTGTCGCTGTGCAGGGCGTAGGAGTTGTAGGGCATGTACATGTCCTTCTTGCCCACGATCTTCCAGGTGTAGCGGTCGGTCGCGCCGTTGAAGGTATCGGTCTGATCGTTGGTGCGCAGGCCATCGGCACCGGTGCCGGGGTTGTCATAACCCACGTTCGGGGCGCGGCGCAGGCGGCGCTGGCCGGGGTTGTACTGCCAGGCGCGGCGGGCTTCCTTCACCTGGTCCATGGTCTCGTGGACGAGCGTGATGGTGCCCGCGAGGCGCGGCGGCGCGGTGACCGTCTGCATGAAGTAGATGCCGACGTTGTTCAGCTGCTCGGGGGTGATGCCCTTGGTGTCGTAGAGAAACTTCACCTGCTCGCGGATCTTGGTGATGTTGGCTTCACCGCCGGTGGTGACCGCCGCCTGCACATTCCAGCGGTCGATACCGACGCCGCGATAGCGGAACTTGTGGTTCCAGATCGGCTCGTTGCCGGTCTTGGGGATGGGGAACGGGATGCCCAGCACCGCGCCGCTGATGGCCTCGCCGCCGCCGCCGGTTTCTGCCGTCACCGCGTTCTTGGCGGTGGCTTCGTAGACGAACTCCGGGAACGCGCCGGTGCGGCGGGTCTGGTAGACGTTCATCTTGTAGGTGTCGCCATACTTGGCAAAGATCGCGCGCTGGCCATCCGTGAGATTGGCCTTGTACTGGTCGAGGTTGGCCTTGCTGATGGTGAACTTCGGCTTGTCGGCCGTGAACGGGTCGCAATACCAGCCTCCCGCCTTGAAGCAGGCTGGTGCCTTGGTCAGGCCGCCTTCCCACTTGGGAATGCTGCCGTCCTTGTTGGCACCGCGCTCGGCACCGACTGGCGTCAGGGTGGTCTTGAGCTTGGCGGCCTCGTCGGCGCTGACCTTGGCGATGGCCGGGTTTGCGGCCAGGAGCGGCAGCAGGCCGAGGGTCAAAATGCGCAGTGCCTTGCCTGCCCGGATGTTGAACGACGCCGCCTGCCTGTCGTTCTGGCTGATTACCGCATCACGCATGGTTGCTACTCCTCAGTGGTGTTCAGTTACCGCTGCTCAGCGGTTATCAATATTTTCACAAGCCTATCGGAGTCCGACAACGCTGTCAGGCCTTAGGCGATGACAAGAACTGGGAAAAAGCGCCCAACTCGATGCCCTACGGCGCGCCCTTATACTTCGTGCCCCCACTTTCCCTGCTCTTCTGGAGAACCCCATGGCCAGCTACAACGCACCCCTGCGCGAGATCAATTTTGTGCTCAACGACGTGCTCAAGGTCTCGCGCCTTGCAGAGACGATCCCCGCCTTCGCCGATGCCACACCGGAAGTGTTCGCCGAGATGATCGAGACCGCCGCCAAGTTCTGCGAAAAGGAGCTGTTCCCCATTAGCGCTTCTGGCGATGCCCAAGGTTGCAAGCGTCATCCAGACGGCAGCGTCAGCCTGCCGGATGGCTTCAAGGAAGCGTTCCAGAAATATGCCGCCAACGGCTACGTCGGGTTGCCCAACACCAGCGAGTACGGCGGCCTCGGCCTGCCCTACACGATGGCGAAAGTGGTAGAAGAAATGGCCTGCTCCGCCAACGTTGGTTTCGCACTCTTCCCCGGCCTCACCACCGGCTGCTTCGAGGCGATACTCGCCAACGGCAACGACGAGCAGAAGAACACCTACCTGCCCAAGCTCGGTGCGGGTGAATGGGCCGGTACCATGTGCCTCACCGAGCCGCAGGCCGGTAGTGACCTGGGTGCGGTGAAGACCAAGGCGATCCCGCAAGCCGATGGTAGCTTCAAGCTCGAAGGCAGCAAGATTTTCATCACCAGCGGCGAGCACGACTGCACACCGAACATCGTCCACTTCGTGCTCGCGCGGGTGGAAGGCGCACCGGGCGGCGTGAAGGGGCTTTCAACCTTCGTGGTGCCCAAGTTCCTCATCAATACCGATGGCTCGCTCGGTGCGCGCAACCCCGTCACCTGTGCCGCCATCGAGCACAAGATGGGCATCCACGGCAGCTGCACATGCGTGATGAACTTCGATGGTGCGGTGGGCACCATGGTTGGCAAGCCCGGCGAAGGCATCCAGAACATGTTCGTGATGATGAACCTCGCGCGCATCCTGGTCGGCGTGCAGGGCCTCGGCCAGTGCGAGCTGGCAACCCAGAACGCCATCCGCTACGCGCTTGATCGCAAGCAGGGCAAGACCTTCAACGGCCAGCCGACCATCGCCGACCACCCCGACGTACGCCGCATGCTGCTGACCATGAAGGCCGTCACCGAAGGCGCGCGCGTGCTCGCCTACGAAACCGGCATGTATGTGGACTTAGCGCACCACCACGAAGACACTGCCGTGCGTGAAGAGGCCAACGACTGGGTGGAGCTGAACACCCCGCTGGTCAAGGGCTACTGCACCGACATGGCGGTTGAGCTGGGCTCGATGGCGATCCAGGTCTATGGCGGCCACGGCTTCATCCGCGAGCATGGCGTCGAGCAGATTCTGCGCGACAGCAAAATCCTCTGCCTCTACGAAGGCACCAACGGCATCCAGGCGATGGACCTGGTGCGCCGCAAGCTGTTCCTGAGCGAGGGCCGCGCGGTGACGCGCTTCTTTGCACTGGTGCAGAAGGCCGCAGGCGATGCCTCGTCCGAGCATGCCTTCATCGCCGAGCCTTTGAAGAAAGCCCTCGCCGATCTGGAGTTCGCCACGCGCTGGATTCACGAGACTTTCAAGAGCAAGCCGGAAGAAGCCAGCTTCGGCTGCTGCGACTACCTGCGCGCCTTCTCGCTGGTGTACCTCGGCTACAACTGGCTACGCATGGCGCAGGCGGCGAGCCTTTCCGACGATGCCAACTTCAAGGCCAGCAAGCTCACCACCGCGCGCTTCTTTGCCAGCAAGCTGCTCACCCAGGTCACGCCGCTGTGCGAAACAGTGAAGAGCGGGTCTGGGGATTTCATGAGCCTACCCGCCACCCAACTCGCTGCATAACCAGAAGGGAACCACCATGACCACCGCATACGATTTTTCCGCCAAGACCATCGACGGCAAAGAGGCTGGCCTCGACGCCTACAGAGGCAAAGTCACACTCGTCGTCAACGTCGCCTCCAAGTGCGGCTTCACGCCGCAGTACAAGGGGCTTGAGGCGGTGCACAAGCAATACAAGGACAAGGGCTTTGCGGTGCTGGGTTTCCCTTGCGATCAGTTCGGGCATCAGGAGCCGGGCGACGAGGCGGAGATCATGAACTTCTGCTCGCTGACCTATGACGTGAGCTTCCCGATGTTTGCCAAGATCAAGGTCAACGGCGACGAGGCGCACCCGCTCTACAAGCACCTGAAGAGCGAGGCCACTGGACTGCTTGGCACCGAGGGCATCAAGTGGAACTTCACCAAGTTCCTCATCGGCAAGGACGGCAAGGTGGTGAAGCGGTATGGCTCGATGGATAAGCCGGAAGACATTGCCAAGGACATCGAGAAGCTGCTCTAGCTTAGCCGTCCCTTTGTGATCTATTCAGCTAGCTCTGGCTTATGCGCAGTGTTCCTACAGACTTGGAGGTGCTCGACTGCATCTACAACATGTATGCCGCAGACTTCGCTGATTTTTCTAAAGATCAACCGACAAGAAGCGCCAGAATCTACGTTCCAATAAACATTGATGCTGTCGCGATAAAGCTAAAAACAGATGCTCACGAGCTATTCGGCCGCCTCTATTACGACCTCGATCATAGGTATCAATACAAGTGGGACGACAACTCGTCCGTACACCTTTTTGCATTCAGTGTAGGCAAAGATAGGCACTGCATTAACTATCCCTACTTGGCAGGCGTGCTTGCAAAAAAGCGATCTGAAGATAAAAGAAGCAAATGGTCTCTTTGGATTTCCTTGCTCTCGTTAGGCGTGGCTCTGGCTGCATTGATCTTGGGCAAGTGAAGCGAATACTGCGAGGTAGCCGGGCTGCAATCCGAGATTAATTAGTGCGCTGGCGCGCTCTGCTGACTGTGCATTTGGGGTGAGTGCGGTTTCGCCTGTGGCGACTTACTTTTCTTTGCTTCGCCAAAGAAAAGTAAGCAAAAGAAAGGCGGCCCGATACGGTGGTGCTTCGCACTGCCCTGCGATGCTCGGCTCAAAGGGGCGCTGCGGAACTCGCTTCGCTCAGACAGTCCTCGCGCACAGCCCCCTTCGAGCCTGCGCTTCTCGGCACCTCCCACGGGGCCCGACATCACAAGCCAAATCACCAGCCAAAGCACGGCATTCGCTGCGCTCACGCTCGCTTCCCGCCTTCGCCGGGATGACGTCGAGTTGGTGAGTGCAATGCGCTTGGCAAGATCAAAGAAGCAACAACAGCGTTGTCATTCCCGCGAAAGCGGGAATGCAGGTGAGCGCAAAGCGCTCATGCTTTTGATGTGCTGTTGGGCCCCTTAGGAGGCGCCGAGAAGCGCAGGGACGAGGGGGTCTTTTGAGCGAGGATTGTTTGAGCGAGCGGCTTCATGCGAGCGAGTTCCGCAGCGCCCCTCGGCTCGAGCATCGCAGGGCAGTGCCGAAGGCACCGCCGTATCAGGGTGTGCTTTTTCTTGGTTACTTCTTTTTGCACAAGCAAAAAGAAGTAACTCGCCCTTAGGCGAAACCGCACTCACACCAAACGCACAGTCAGCAGAGCGCGTCAGCGCGACAAACCAATACACAAACAGTTAAAGCGCGCGCGCCGCAAACGTATCGCAGGCATTCACATCGCCCTTCTCGAAACCAATGGTGAACCAGCGCACCCGCTGCGCCGCCGTGCCATGCGTGAAGGCATCCGGCACCACCTCGCCTTGCGATTGTTTTTGCAAACGATCATCACCAATCGCAGTCGCGGTGTTCATGGCTTCTTCAATGTCGCCCGCCTCCAGCCAGTTATGACGCGCCTGCGCCTTGTTGGCCCACAGGCCAGCGAAGCAATCAGCCTGCAACTCCTGCCGCACCAACAGGCCGCCATCACCCTTCACATCCTGCCCCGCCCGGCGCGCTTCGTTGACCTTGGCGCTGACGCCAATCAGCGTCTGTACGTGATGACCAACCTCGTGGGCGATCACGTACGCCTCGGCAAAGTCGCCCCCGCCACCGAGCTTGGCGCGCATCTCGGCGAAGAACTCGGTATCGAGATACACCTTGTGGTCGCCGGGGCAGTAGAACGGCCCGCTGGCGCTCGAAGCACCACCACAGGCGGTCTGCACGCCGCCTGAAAACAGCACCAGCTTGGGCTGCTCGTACTGCGCGTTGCTGGCCTGGAAGATCGCGCCCCAGACATCTTCAGTCTCACCCAGAATGGCAGAGACGAACTCGCGGTTCTGGGTGTTCTCAGCCGTGGGCGCGGCACTCTGCGTGGCAACCGGGCCACCGCCACCGACCACCGAATTGACCAGCCCGAGCATCTCCAGCGGGTTCTTGCCGAGGATGAGGCTGATGACCACCACGGCCGCAATGCCGCCGATGCCGAGCTTGCCGCCGCCACCACCACCAAAGCCCATGCCACCGCCGCCGCCGTTCTCGATGTTGCTGCTGCGTCTCGCGTCTCTCCAGCGCATGGCTTTACTCCGGTGCAGGTTCGGTTGAGTGACTCAGTTTAGAGCGAGCCGGTGTACCTTCGGGGCTGCTGAGAAAATCCTTGGCGAAGGCCGCGAACACCCCCTGCTCGATGGCCTCGCGGATGCGCCGCATCAGGTCGAGGTAGTAGTGCAGGTTGTGCAGGGTGTTCAGGCGCGAGCCGAGGATCTCGTTGCAGCGATCCAGGTGGTGCAGATAGGCGCGCGAATAATTCGCGCAGGTCGAGCAGCTGCACTTCGGGTCGAGCGGCGAGGGGTCATCCTTGTGCCGCGCATTGCGGATTTTGATCACACCCTCGCTGGTGAACAGATGGCCGTTGCGGGCGTTGCGAGTGGGCATGACGCAATCGAACATGTCGATGCCGCGCCCCACCGCCTGCACCAGATCACGCGGCGTGCCCACGCCCATGAGGTAGTGCGGGTGGGCAGCGGGCAGCGCAGGCCCAACCGCATCGAGCACCTTCAGGCGTTCGTCCTCAGGCTCGCCGACGGAGAGGCCACCGACCGCATAGCCGTGAAAGCCGATCTCGGTGAGTCGTTGCAGCGACTCCTTGCGCAAACCCTCGTGCATGCCGCCCTGCACGATGCCGAACAGGGCGTTGCGGTTGTCGCCATGCTCGGTCTTGCAGCGTGCGCCCCAGCGCGCCGAGAGCTCCATGCTCTTGCGTGCTTGATCTTCGGTGGCGGGGTACGGCGTGCATTCGTCGAACTGCATCACCACATCACTGCCCAGCGCATGCTGAATCTGGATGGATTTTTCGGGAGAGAGAAACACCTTGTCGCCATTCACCGGCGAGGCGAAGTGCACGCCCTCTTCGGTGAGCTTGCGCAGCGCCGACAGGCTCCACACCTGGAAGCCGCCGCTGTCGGTGAGGATCGGCCCGTCCCAGTTCATGAAGCGGTGCAGGCCGCCGAGCTTGGAGATGGTCTGCTCGCCAGGGCGCAGCCAGAGGTGGAAGGTGTTGCCGAGGATGATCTGGCTGCCCACTTCGCGCAGTTCAGGCGGCGTCATCGCCTTCACCGTGCCATAGGTGCCGACCGGCATGAAGATGGGCGTCTCTACCACGCCATGCGCGAGATGCAGGCGACCGCGCCGCGCCGCGCCGTCGGTTTTGAGGAGTTGGAATTGCATCTGCCTATTGTGCGGCAGAGTTCAGACCCGATTCACGCACAGCTCGTAATTTGAACCTCGCAATCGCTCACACGCTCTGGAGGTTCCTCCCTTCCTCCTGAACGGACAGACTGCACTGGCGCACTCCCTCGCCAGTCTTTTAGCCGCCAGCCTCACCGTTGGCGGCTTTTTATTGCGCGTTCGTTTTGGCCGGGGGCTTTCCGACCAGCACTTCGACGACATGCTCGGCTCCGTCGTCCAGCAGCGTCAACCGGCTGCCTGATACCACCAGATCGCTCGCCGCCAGGGTTGTGCCGGTGACTGTGGGATCGAACTGAATGCTCAGCAGCAGGCAACTGTGCCCGTAGCGGTATTGCACGCGGCAGCTCTGGGCCTGTTCGCGCCAGAGCGGAGCGATGGAGAGCTCGCCACCCTCGCGTTGCAGGCCCAGCAGCGACTCAATCATCAGGCGGTACATCCAGCCGGCCGACCCGGTGTACCAGGTCCAGCCACTGCGGCCGGTGTGCGGGGCGATGCCGTAGATGTCGGCGGCAACCACGTAGGGCTCGCCCTTGTAGATGTCGCTGGCCGCAAGGTCCACACCGCGTTGCAGCGGGTTGATCATCGCGGCCAGCGACCACGCCCGCCGCGCATCGCCCATCTGTGCAAAGGCCATCGTCGCCCAGATGGCGGCGTGGGTGTACTGCCCCCCGTTCTCGCGCACACCGGGCGGATAACCGCGGATGTAGCCGGGGTCGGAGCCTCGGCCGTCGAACGGCGGGTGCAAGAGCTGGATCAGGCCCGCATCACGCCGCACCAGGTGGGTGTCGAGTGACTGCATGGCCTGGGCCGCACGCGGCGTGGTGCGGTCGTCGGAGAGCACCGACCAGCTCTGGGCGATGGAGTCGATACGGCATTCGACATTGGCGGCGCTGCCCATCGGCGTGCCGTCGTCGAAAGTGGCGCGGCGGTACCACTCGCCGTCCCAGGCATGCGCCTCGACGCTGGCTCGCACCTTGGCCTCGGTGGTCGCGCACCAGTCCGCAAACCCGGTATCGCCCCGCAGTCGCGCGACGGGGGCGAAATCCCGCAGCGTACGCGCGTAGAAAAACGCCAGCCAGACACTCTCGCCCCTGCCTTCGATGCCGACCAGGTTCATGCCGTCGTTCCAGTCGCCCGCGCCCATCAGGGGCAGGCCCTGCGCACCAAGGCCGACGCGCTGCAGGGCACGCCGACAGTGTTCGTACAGCGACGCACTCTCGCCGCTCAGGCGTGGCAGGTCGTAGTCGGATTCCTGGTGCGGCGCCAGGGCGCGGGCATCGAGAAAAGGCACGCTCTCATCCAGCACCCCGGTGTCGTGCGTGGCGGTGACGTAGCGCGCGGTGCCAAGCGGCAGCCAGAGAAAATCATCCGAGCAGCGCGTGCGCACGCCGCGTCCCGCCGGCGGGTGCCACCAGTGCTGCACGTCGCCCTCGACGAACTGGCGCGAGGCGCACAGCAGCAGTTGCTTGCGCAGCAGCTGCGGCGCGCTGTGGACGAGGGCCAGACAGTCCTGCAGCTGGTCGCGGAAGCCGAACGCGCCGCCCGACTGGTAGTAGCCGCTGCGCGCCCACAGGCGGCAGGCGATGGTCTGGTACAGCAGCCAGCCGTTGGCCAGCACATCGAAGGCCGCATCCGCACTCTGCACCTGCACGCGGCCCAGCACATCGGCCCAGTGGCTGCGCACGCGGGCCAGTGCGTTCTGCGCGGCAATCGCGCCCTGAAACAGCTTGACGATGCCACGCGCGTGCGTGGTGTCGCTGCCCAAGCCGAGCAGGAACACGACTTGCTGCGTCTGGCCGACCGCGAGATCGGTATGGGTGCGAATGCCGCCGCAGGGGTCGAGTGCCGCGCCCAGCCGCCCGGAGAGACGCGCGCGGCGCATGGCGGCGGGGCGGCGAATCTCGCCGTTGCGGCCGATGAACTCAGCGCGGTCGCCGGTGACGCTGCGCTGCAAGCCGCTCAGGTGGCAGAACGCCACCTTGCCGCCCAAGTCGGGTGTGTAGGCGTTGCGCGCGAAGATGGCACCCGTCTCGGCGTCGAGTTCGGTGACCAGATGCGGCGCGCACTTTTCGCTGCGGTCGCCCAGCAGCCAGTGGACATAGCTGGTGACCGAAATCTTGCGCGGCCGATCCGAGAGATTGCTGAGCTTCAGCACCGAAAACTTCACCGAGGCATCGAGTGCGACGTACACCCACAGCTCGCTGCGGATGCCGCGATTGAGATGCTCGTACACCGTGTAGCCAAAGCCGTGGCGTGTCACGTACGGCATCAGGCCATCGCAGGGCAGCGGTGTGGGCGACCAGTACTGGCCGGTCTCCTCATCGCGCAGGTACAGCACCTCGCCGCTCGGGTCGCTCACCGGGTCGTTGGCCCAGGGGGTCAGGCGGATCTCGTGCGCGTTCTCCGCCCAGGTGTAGGCGCTACCGCTCTCGGAGACCACCGTGCCGAAGTTGGGGTTGGCGAGCACATTGCACCAGGGCAGCGGCGTGCGGCGCTGGGCATCGGTTGGGATGACGTATTCGCTGCCATCGGCGCTGAAGCCGCCGCGGCCATTGTCGAGCAGCACCGGCCTGGTGAATTGCGCATCGAGCCCGCGGTAGGCAAGCGACTCGGGCTTGCGCGTCGGCACGAACACAGGCCCGTCGTTTTCATCGAGCTGGCGGCGGTTGACCTGCTCGATCAGCGAACCATCGGCATCGCTCACCACCAGCCGCGCAACCGCCTGCTGCAATAGGCAGTCTTCCATCGGCATGTGGTCGGTGCTGCGCAGGTGGATGCGGCCACTGCGCTCGTCGGGCTGGCGGTCGTGCGGCAGCGCGATCATGGCGTTGATGGCATCGTTGAGCTGCTGCCGGTAACCGGCGTGGTCCTCGTTCCAGATCAGCAGATCGACGGCGAGGCCACGGCTCTTCCAGTAGGTGTGGGCGTTCACCATTTGCCGCACGAGGCCGATGTTGTCGATGTGGCGGATCTTCACCAGTACCAGCGGCAGGTCGCCGCTGATCGAATAGCCCCACAGTCCCGACTGCCCGCGCTGGTTGCGCGCGATCACACCAGGCGGCGCGCGCAGGCGGTTGCTGGCATAGACCACATGGCCCGCCATCTGCTGGTAGAGCTGCGCCTCGCGGTCGCTGATGGCGAGCTGGCGCAGGCTCACCTGGTTCTGCGTCCAGGCGAGGTCATGAATTCGGTCGGCCATGCGCTGGTCGCGGTACTTGTTGACCAGCGCGAGCGCGCCTTCGCGGTCGCGCGCCACGCCGGTGACGAGGTCGATGGTGAGCGTACGCCCGGGCTGGATGCGCACGCGCTGGCGGATGGCGAACACCGGGTCGAGCACGCAGCCCGCGCTGCCGCCGAGCGCACCGCTCTTCTTCAACGCCAGCGGATTGGCGATGCTCCGACCACGGCCGATGAAGGCGGCACGATCGGTCTCGAAACTCACCATCGCCACCGGCTCACCGCGCACGCACATCAGTTGCAGCATCGTCGGGTGCTGTTCGTGGCCAGCGCGGGGGCGGCGCGTCGCCAGCACCGCCTCGAGCGCGGGCTGGAGTTCGGTCTGCACGAACAGCTTGGTGAAGGCGGGATGCGCCGCATCGTCGGCCAGCGAGGTGAGCACCGGCTCGGCGTAGCTGGTGAGTTCCAGAACCCGCGTTTCGGTGCTGCGGTTGGTGATACGGATGCGGCGCAGCTCCACGTCATCCTCCGGCGAGACGATGATCTCCATCTGGGTGTCGATGTCGTGGTCGCGGCGGCTGAACTCCGCCGAGGTGTCGCTGAATACCGTCTCGTAGCGATCCGGCACCGTGCAGGTGGGCTGGTAGGTCGCACTCCAGGTTTCGTCGCGCCCAATATCATGCAGGTAGACGAAGGCACCCCAGGCATCGCGGGTCACATCCTCGCGCCAGCGGGTGAGCATCAGATGGTTCCAGCGGCTCGACCCCGATCCAGCGTTGCTGACCATGACGTGGTAGCGGCCGTTGCTGAGCAGCTGTATCTGCGGCGTGACCGTGTGCGGCGTGGCAAAGCTGCGGACGCTGCTGCCGGGGCTCTCGAACAAATGTTCACGGCGGGTGCTGGTGCGCACGCTGCGCGGTGGGCGCGCCTCGGGCACGCGCTCTTGCAGCAGGCGCAGCGTCGCACGCACCGTCGTATTGGCGGCAAAGCGGCGCGCCATCGGGTGGCCGTGCAGCAGCGCGTCGATCGCCAGCAGGCTCATCGCCTGGTGGTGCGCCATGAACGAGCGCACCGGCACCGGCGCGCCGTCGCGGCCAACGCGGGCGGGCGTGAAATCCAGCGCCTCGAAGAAACCCATCGGCGTGCGCATGCCGTACGACTCCAGCCGCTTGAGATTGGCAATGGCCTCGTCCGGCTCGAACATCGCCGCCATCACCGTGGCATAGGGCGTGATCACCAGGTCCTCCGCCAGGCCTTTTTTCACGCCCAGCGTCGGCACGCCGAAAGCGTGGTACTGATAGTTCTCGGCGTCGTCCACGGCGTTGTAGCCGGACTCCGAAATGCCCCAGGGCACCTGTCGCACCGTGCCGTAGTGAATCTGCTGCTTGACCGCCGCATGGCAGAAGTGGTCAAGCAGCGAGTTGGCGTAGCTCGGCATCAACAGCATCGGCATCAGGTACTCGAACATCGTCCCGCTCCACGACACCAGCGAGGGTGTGGCGGTGCCGGGGGTGAGCTGGCGGCCGAGCGCAAACCAGCTGCGCTGCGGCACTTCGCCAGAGGCGACCGCGAGAAAGCTCGCCAGGCGAGCCTCCGAGGCCAGCAAGTCATACGAGTTGCGGTCAAGCCGGTGACTTTCGATATCGAAGCCGATCGAGAGCGCATTCTTGCGTTTGTCGTAGAGAAAGCCGTGCTCGACCTTGAGCAGCGCGTCGATGTCGGCGATGCAGCGGTCGAGCAGGGCAAGCGCATCGCGGGCGCAGGCACCGGCACGGCTCTGGCGTGTCGCCGTCTCTTGCAGGCTTGCGCCCACGCGCGCGATGCCCGGTTCTTCGTCGGCCCCAAAAGTGGGGAAGGCCCGGCGCAGCTCGTGTTCAAGCTGGTTGAGCTGTTCGAGAAAGCTCGCATCGTTATCGGCGAGTGAGAAGAAGGCCGAAATCTCCACCGCCAGAGCCGTCGCATCGCCACCTGGCCGCGCGCTGTGGCCCTCGTCGAGCAGGCGCAGTTGCTCGTCGAGCGTGGTGCGTGCCGGGCGCGGCGTGCGCGCATCGAGCAGGCCTTGCAGCCAGTGCGGGGGTATCACGCTCGCCTGGGGCAGTTCGAGCAGCGCCGTACGCAGCGCCAGCAGACAGCCGAGAAAATTGCCGCTGTCCACGCTCGATACATAGCGCGGCAGCAGCGGTGCCAGCGTTTCAGTGTCATACCAGTTGTAGAGATGGCCTCGATGGCGCTCCAGCCGCATCAGCGAGGCCAGGCTGTCGGCGGTGCGTCGCAACAGGGTGTAGGGGCCGATGTAGCCGAAGTCGTGGGCGCTCAGATTGGCGAGCAGCGACAGCCCGATGTTGGTGGGAGAGCTGCGGCGTGCGACGACCGTGCGCGGTGCCTGCTGCACGTTGTCGGGCACCAGCCAGTGGTCGGCGGCAGTGACGTGCTTGTCGAAGTAACGCCAGGTTTGCCAAGCGAGCCTGCGCAGGTAGCGGCGGTCGGTGCTGGCCGGTGCGGCGAGATGTGCGGCACGCGGCAGACACAGCCACCAGGTGAGCAGCGGTGCGCCAATCCACATCAGCACGATGGGCAGTGCCACCAGCAGGTGGTGCAGCGAGACCCAGGCGCAGGCCACGGTGGCGATGAGTGCCGTGAGCGGGATCACGCTCATCCGCCGCCAGATCGTGCGCAGATCATGCTGCTCGTCACCGGCATGGGAAGCGCGCCATTGCAGCAGGTGCCTGCCGCTGATGTTCAGGCGCCACAGCGTGCGCAGGGTGGCATCGAGCTGCCACCAGGCATGGAACGGCAGGCAGGCCAGCTCGTAGCTGGCGCGCAGCAGGCTGAGCTTGAGGTGGTGCAGATGCCGCAGCAGCAGCAGCGGCGCGCGCACCAGCGCATCGAGTGCCGCACACAGCGACGGCAGCGCCATGAGGCTGACGACGGCAAGCGTCACGGCGAGCGGTGTCTCCGACCACAGCCAGCCGAGCAGCAGCAGGGTGAGCTGTGCGGGGGCGACGAAGATTCGGCGCAGGTTGTCGAACAGTTTCCAGCGGGTGATGGTGTTGATCGGGTTGGCCACACGCTCGCCAGCGGCATTGCGTAGACGGCCGATGATCCACGAGGCCACCTGCCAGTCGCCGCGCACCCAGCGGTGGTGGCGGCTGACGTCGTCGAGCACTTGCGTCGGGTAGTCCTCGACCATCTCGACATCGGCGATGAGGCCGGCGCGGGCGTAGCCGCTTTCGATCAGGTCGTGGCTCAGCACGCGGTCGTCCGGCAGGCGGCCTTTCAGGGCGCGCTCGAAGGCGGCGACATGGTAGATGCCCTTGCCAACGAAGGAGCCTTCGCCAAACAAGTCCTGATAAACACTGCTGACGAGGCCGGTGTAGGTATCCACCCCGCCCTCGCCGCCCATGAACTGCGCGTAGCGTGAGCCGTTGGCACCGGCCAGGCCCGAGGAGACGCGCGGTTGCAGAATCGCATAGCCACCGACCACGATATTTCTGGCGTCGTCGAAGCGCGGCTGGTGCAGGGGATGTTCCATTGCCGCAACCAGCTCGCGCGCGGCATCGCGGGGCAGCTCGGTGTCGGTGTCGAGGGTGATGACGTAGCGTGTGCCATGCAGCGCAGCGAGTGTGCCTGCGGTGTGATTGAAGGCGCTGGCGTCTCCGGTCAGCAACAGCTGGTTGAGATCGGCCAGCTTGCCGCGCTTGCGCTCGTGGGCCATCCACACGCCTTGCTTCACGTTCCACCGGCGGGGGCGGTGCAGCAGCAGGAACTGCTCGCCGCCGTGACGCTGGTTGAGCAGTGCAATGCCCTGCTGTGCCTCGGCGATCAGTGCTGCATCGTCGGGCAGCGTTTCACTGTCGGCATCGCCAAAATCGGTGAGCAGCGCGTAGCTGAGCGCGGCATCGCGGTTGGCGTGAAAGCGTACCTCCAGCTCGTACAGCAGGCGCTTGATGCCGGCGCTGCTGGTGATCAGGGTTGGCACCACCAGCACCGTGCGGGCGCTCGCGTCGATACCGAGTTGGTAGTCGAGGCGCGGCAGGTAGCGCGGCGTCATCCACACCGAAAACAGCCAGTGGGTGAGATTGAGGCCGACATCCCCGGCGCAGAAGGCGATCAACAGCCACAGCGCGATCTGCACCGTGTGCTCGCTCGCCACCGGTGCGAGCCAGCCCTGCACGGCCACCGCCAGCAGCGTGGCGAGCAGCAGCGCGATGCCACCATAGAGCGTCATCGGCACGCGCTGGATCAGCCACTCGACATCACGCTGCGGCGGCAGGGCCAGCGCCTTTTCGAGTGCGGGCTTGCCATCGCCCAGCAGGTAATGGCCCACGTGGTCGGCGGGTGCCGACTCGCCGCGCTGCCGTGCGGCAGTGGCCAGCGCGATGGCCGCGGCAGCCACTTGCGGCTCGTTGCCGGCGGAGCGTCTTGAAAAGGCCTCGATGCGATGCCGATATTGGTCGCGCGAGGCGAAGTCCATGCGCGCATAAATGCCGCTCGGGTCTTGCCGCAGCGCGGCATCGACCGCACTCAGGCCCTCGACGAAATCGCGCCAGTCCCAGGTATCCAGATTGCGCAGCGTGCCGATGGTGTTGCTGGTCGAGAGCTGTGCGGCCGTCTGGTCGTGGATGTTGGCTTCGATGCTGATGACGGTCGAACCGCCCTGCTCCACCAGCCGCTGCTCGATCCACGACAGCGGCAGTGCCAGGGTGGCGCTGTGGCCTTGCAGACGGCGCACCATCTCGGCCACGAACGGGGGCGTGAGCGGCACATTGGCGCGCGCCATGTCGGCGACGACGGTGATGAGGTTGCGCGGCTCGCGCTCGGCGACATCGAGCATCTGCTCGGCCCAGTACTTGGCCTGGTTGCGGGCATGGCGGCCGAGGCCGGTGTGCGCCATCACACGCCGCAGGTTCTCGATCAAGGCCAGTCGCAGCATGATGGGGATGGCCCACAGCTCGCTGAGCCTGAGCGGCCCGCCGGTGGACTGGTACGCCGCGATGAAGTGCTGCAAGACCGACTCGCTCACCTGCCCATCCCCGTGCGAGATGATCTCCAGCGACATCGCATACACGCGCGGCAGCTCGGCGCTGGGGCCTTCGCTCAAGATCGGCAGGCCCTTGTGATAGCCCTTCGGCAGATGCTTCTTGGCGATCAGGATCTGTTCCTCGATCAGCCCGAAGTTGTCGACCAGCCACTCGCCCGAGGGCGTGATCTGCTGATGGTCGTCGAGTGCTGCGGTGAGCAGGCCGTAGACGCCCTGCAACTCGATCTCGTTGCTGTGCAGGCGTCGCAGCAGCTTGGTGCCGGCGCCGCTGCTGGCGAGACGGTGGGTCTCGCCCAGTCGGGCCCCGTGCAGCTCCATCTGCTCGGCGCTGAACAGCTCCGCACGCAGCGGCAGCGGCTCTTGGCCGCGCAGCGGCCGCAAGGCGCGACGCAATGTTCTGCGCAGTTGAAGTGGTTCAGGCCAGCGGAATGTCATGGCGTCGCCGGTGATGCGCGTGAGGCGGGGCGAGAACCGCTTGTTTTACTGAATCGCGGCTTTATGCTCGCAGTCCAAACTGAACTTAAGCCCAACCCGGCGCGCCATGACCCGCTTCGACCACATCCCCGTCAAGACCGTGCGTTTCTGGGCCTGGCTCGACACCGCGGTGAGCTGGATGCCTGCCATCCCGCCGCTTTCGATCTATTTCGTGAACGGCCTCTACCTGATGAATGGCTGGCTGGGTGGCGTCGCCATCGCACCGGTATTCGAGCCCATCCACCTCATGTTCGTCAGCCTCATGGGTTCGCTGGTCACGCTCTGGTGCGTGGCGCGCATCCTCTACGCGCAGAGCTGGATGGCCGTGGTCGACGGCTGGGGCCGCCTGTGGATCGGCGCCACGCTGATCTGGATCATCCTCGCCATGGACGGCCCGCCGATCCTGTGGATGTTCGTGTTCACCGAATGGATCGGTGCCGCAGCCCAGCTGCGCGCGGCTTACTTTCCTGCCAAGGGCTGAGGCTCGATCAACATCGCGTCGCCGTAGCTGAAGAAGCGGTACCGCTGTGTGACCGCATGGCGGTAGGCCGACATCAGGCGCTCGTAACCACCAAAGGCGCACACGAGCATCAGCAAAGTCGATTCGGGCAGATGGGTGTTGGTCAGCAGTAAATCCACCGCGCGAAAGTGATATCCGGGCGTAATGAACAGCCGCGTGTCGCCTGTAGGCGTACCGCCATCGGCGAAGGCGCTTTCCAGCGCACGACATACCGTGGTGCCGACTGCCAGCACGCGGCCACCCTGTGCACGGGTTTCGGCGATGGCGGCGGCGGTCTCGGCAGGCACCTCGTACCGCTCGGCATGCATCACATGGTCTTCGAGATTCTCGACCCGCAGCGGCTGAAACGTGCCCGCACCCACGTGCAAGGTCAGCTTCGCACTCCGCACCCCGCGCGCCGCGAGTGCGGCCAGCAGCGCCTCGTCGAAGTGCAGGCTCGCCGTGGGCGCAGCCACAGCACCCGGCTTGTCGGCGAACACAGTCTGGTAGCGGGTCTCGTCCTCGGCATCCGGCGTGCGCTCGATGTAGGGCGGCAGCGGCAGGGCCCCTGCCCGCTCCATCAGCTCCCACACCGTGCCGGAGCCATCCCAGCGCAAATGAAACAGGTCATCGTCGCGGCCAAGCAATGTGAAGTGCCCATCGGCAACAACGATCTCGCCACCTGCCTGCGGCTTTTTGCTGACACCGAGCTGGGCCAGCACTTCTCGGTCGCTCAGCACCCGCTCGACCAGCACTTCGCAACGTCCACCGGTCGGCTTGGCACCGAGCAGCCGCGCCTTGATCACCCTGGTGTCGTTGAACACGATGAGATCGCCCGCGCGCAGCAGGCCGGGCAGATCGCGGATGGCCCGGTCATGCAGGTCATCAGCCGCGACATGCAGCAGCCTTGAGGCAGAGCGCGGGGTGAGGGGATGGCTGGCAATCAGCTCTGGCGGCAGGTGGTAGGTGAAGTCGGAGCGTTTCATGCGCGCATTGTCCGTCACGGGCCTGCAACGCGCCGCTATAATCCGCGCCCAGTCTCAAGCCTAAGTGGCGGAATCGGTAGACGCAGCGGACTCAAAATCCGCCGGGGCAACCCCCCGTGGGAGTTCGAGTCTCCCCTCAGGCACCAAATAAACAGCCCGCTCGCGCGGGCTTTTTATTTGGTGCCTGGCGGCGTGAGGTTTTGGTCGCCCCCAATGATTTCGCTGACGCGAAATCATCGCCCCCTCGCCGGGGCTGAAAAACGCAGTCTCACATTGATCTTGAGGCAACATGTGCACTTCGCATATTGGAGACTCGCATGAAGTTTTGCAGCGCCTGCGGCAGCCCGGTGGAAGTGCGCGTCCCCGACGATGGCGACCATCTGCCACGCCATGTCTGCACGGTGTGCAAGACCATCCACTACATCAACCCCAAGATCATCGTCGGGGTGATCCCGGAGGCAGGCGATGGGCGCATCCTGATGTGCCGCCGCAACATCGAGCCGCGCTTTGGCATGTGGACATTCCCCGCCGGCTTCATGGAAATGGGCGAAACCAGCGCGCAGGGCGCGGCACGCGAGGGGCTGGAGGAATCGCAGGCGGTGATCGAGGTGCAGGACTTGCTGTGCGTCATCACCGTCACTTATGTCTCGCAGGTCTACCTGATCCACCGCGGTGTGCTGCCGGATGGGGCCGTGTTCGGCCCGACCACCGAGAGCAGCGAGGTGGCGCTGATGGCAGAGGACGAAATCCCCTGGGCTGACATCGCCTTTCCCACCATCTACCAGAGCCTCAAATATTTCTTTGCGGATCGGGCAGCGGGCAAGGCTGGCTTCCACACCCTGGAGCTCACCCGCCGCCCCGCGCGAGAAGCACAGGGTGAAGTGGCCAACTGGCTGGTCGCCTGCGGCTGACACGCCATCGGTAAAAAAATCGCCGCTTGTAAGAATCTTGGAATCTTTCTTGCATAAATTGAGAGAGTGGTCACAAAAAAGATGGCAACCGGGTTAGCCATCCTCAACTTTCAGGGGTGCAGCGATGTTGACTTACTACGACACCATTACCGGCAACGAACGCTTCAAACGCCGATATGTCTGGGGTTTCTGGGCCTTTCTGGCAGGTGCCCTCCTCGGGGCTGCCCTCGTCGCCATGCTTTGATCAGCGCAGTGTCATGCGGCTGGTCTCGCCATGCCGCATGACCCGGAAACGCTCAGGGGCAATGCCCTGTGCGGCCAAGGCGGCGGTCAGCCGTTGCGGCGGTTCGTCGAGAGCTTCCAGCGTGAGCCTGAAGGTACCCCAGTGCATCGCCACGGCCTGGGCTGCGCCGAGGTCCTGGAAGATGCGCACGGCCTCTTCCGGATTCACATGCACGCTGCGCATGAACCAGTTTGGTTCATAGGCACCGATGGGCAGCAGGGCGAGGTCTATGCCCGGATACGCGGCACCGATGTCGGCAAAGTCCTTCGAGTAGCCGGTGTCGCCGGCGAAATAAATCTTCTTGCAAGCCGCCCCTGAGAGATTCCCGGCTTTGATGGCGACTGCGGCGGCCGGCCGGGTCAGTTCGATGCCGCTGCCGTGCTGTGGCTCATCTCTCTGCCCCACCTCCAGCAACAGGCTGCACCAGAGCGTGGCATTGCGATCGAACAGTCCACGACCTGAGAAATGCTGCGCGGGCAAGGCAGTGACCTTGGCGGCACCCACGGTGCAGTCCTGCCACCAGTCCAGCTCCACGACGGAGCTAATGCCGCGCGCGGTAAACCATTTGCTCACACCCAGCGGCACCACGAAAGTCAGTGTGGGATTGCTCCGGGCCAGCCATTTCACCGCCGCCTCGTCGAGATGGTCGTAGTGGTTGTGCGAGAGCAGCACCAGGTCGATCGGTGGCAGCTCTTGGAGAGTCAGGCCCAGCGGTGCCAGCCGCTCAGGCCCGGCAAAAACAAAGGGCGAGACCCGGCGGGAGAACACCGGATCGGTCAGCACGTTGAGGCCTTCGACTTGCAGCAAAAAAGTCGCGTGGCCAACCCAGGTCAGCGTCGGCACGCTGCGATTGGCCATGAGAAAGGCCGGGTCATTCACCGCCTTTTCAAAGCGGACCGGCTTCTGCCCCGCAAACTGCCCGCGCGCACCCCAGAAGGCTTTGAGCGCACCCCCCAGACCATGGCTCTCACGCGAGTAATTGTTGCGGTAGACACCGCTTTCAAAAGTGCTGCCGGGTTTGCGCATAAGCCTCTCGGGTGGGGGCGCAAGGTATCCTTGCCGCCTCGTTCGATTTTTAACTGAGTGGCATCGCCCATGCAGCTTTTCAACACCCTTGCCGGCAAGAAGGAAGACTTCATCCCCACCGACCCGGCGCGCGTCACCATGTATGTCTGCGGCCCGACGGTCTACAGCTATGCGCACATCGGCAATGCCCGCCCCGCCGTGGTGTTCGATGTGCTCGCCCGCGTGCTCAAGCGCCGCTATCCGCAGGTGGTCTACGCCCGCAACATCACCGACGTTGAAGACAAGATCAACGCCGCTGCCGTCAAGGAAGGGGTGCCGATCAGCGTCATCACCGACCGCTACACGGCGGCCTACCACGAAGATCTCGCCTCGCTCGGTGTGGCCCGGCCTGACCTCGAACCGCGCGTGACCGCCCACCTGCCCCAGATCATCTCGATGATCGAGCGGCTGATTGCCAGCGAGCACGCCTACGTGGCGCAGGGCAATGTCTTGTTTCATACCCTGAGCTATGCCGACTACGGCAAGCTCAGCAAGCGCGACGAGCAATCGCTGATGGCGGGTGCGCGGGTCGAAGTCGCACCGTATAAAAAGCACGCGGGCGACTTCGTGCTGTGGAAGCCCTCCACGCCCGAGCAGCCAGGTTGGGATTCCCCCTGGGGCCGTGGCCGTCCCGGCTGGCACATCGAGTGCTCGGCGATGGCCGAGGCAGTGCTGGGCGAAACCATCGACATCCACGGCGGGGGCCTGGACCTGATCTTCCCCCATCACGAAAACGAGATCGCGCAGAGCGTGTGCGCCCATGGCGGCAAGACCTTTGCCCGCTACTGGCTACACAACGGCTTCGTCAACATGCAGGGCGAGAAGATGAGCAAGTCGCTCGGCAACGTCACGCTGGTGCATGAACTGGTCAAGTTCATCCCGGGCGAGCTGATCCGCCTGGTGTTGCTCACCGGTCACTACCGCCAGCCGCTGGACTGGAACGAGGATGTCGTGACCGATGCGCGCAAGAAACTCGACCGCCTCTACGGCGCGCTGCGCGAACTGGGTGATGTCGAAGCTGCCAGCGGAGTGACTGCACCAGCGGCCTTCGTCGCGGCGCTCGAAGACGACCTCAACACGCCGATGGCACTGGCCGAGTTGTTCGAACTGGCGCGCGAGGCCAACAAGGCAAGCGATGCCGCCGACAAGGCGCGCATCAAGGCCGAGCTGCTCGATGCAGGCCTGCTCATGGGCCTGCTGCTACAGGGCCACGAGGCCTGGTTTGCCTATGCGCCTCCCGCGGTCGAGAACAGGCTCGACACCGCCGCCATCGAAGCCCTGATCGCCGAGCGCACAGCGGCGCGCGCAGCCAGAAACTGGGCCGAGTCCGACCGCCTCCGCGATGTGCTCAAGGACATGGGTGTGACCCTCGAAGATGCCAAGGACGGCCTGCGTTGGCGAGTTTCCTGAACGATGCCGTTTGAGCCTGCACCGGCTGGTAAGCTCGCCGCTGCTGATCTTCATCGCCCGGGCCGCAAGCATGATCGACCGATTACAGACCGTGCGGAACACGCTGGTGGACCAGCAGGACAGCACGGCCAGCTTCTGGCGCTACATGCAGTTTTTTTCGCTGTTGGTGGTCCTGCTGCTGGTCGGCATCGGCAGCGTCATCTATGTGCTGAACCAGAAAGTGGCGGCGCAGCGCGACCGCATCGCAGACGACAACCGCCTGCTGGCCGATGTCAACGAGCTGGGCCAGCTCGCCACCGACCTTGAAAACGGCCAGCGCGGCTATTTCATCACCGGCAAGCAGAGCTACTTGGAGCCGCAGGTCGAGGCAAGGCTGCGGATCAAGGTGGTGCTCGGCAGTATTGCGGGCCAACTCAACAGCGAAGACAACAAGATGCTGTTCGTGCGCATTCAGCAAAGCCTCGACAACAGGCTGTTCGAGCTGGGCAGGAGCCTGGAGATCGACCGCACCCAGGGCCGCGAGGCGGCCATGGACTTCGTGCGCACCGATGTCGGCAAGGCGCTGATGGATGACTTCCGCACCGACATGCAGGCGCTGCGCAGCAGCATCGGCAAGGGTGCCTTCGAGCGCATGGATCGCGTCACCGAGCTTTCAACCACGCGCGACGGCATCCTGCTCTCGCTGATCCTCATCGCAGCACTCGTCAGCCTCGCCAGCCTGTTCCTGCTGCGCGCCCAGGCCAGGGCCCAGCAGGTGCTCGATACCGAGCGCGCGCGCGCCGATGCCGCCAACATCGCCAACCGAGAGAAGAGCACCTTCCTCGCCAACATGAGCCACGAGATCCGCACGCCGATGAACGCGATCTTCGGCTTCGCGCAACTGCTGAGAGACACGGTGAAGGGCGACCGCGAGAAGTTTTACGTGCAGGCCATCACCCAGAGCGGCCAGGTGCTGCTGGGGCTGATCAACGACATCCTCGACATGAGCAAGATCGAGGCCGGCAAGCTGGAGCTGCACCCGCAGCCCACCGACCTGCGCGAGGTGTTTCGCAGCTGCGAGACCCTGTTCTCGCACATGGGTGCCGAAAAGGGCCTTCTGATGGAGGTTCAACTGCCCGACAACCTGCCCGACCAGGTGATGACCGATGCGCTGCGGCTGCGCCAGGTCGTCATCAACCTGATGGGCAATGCCCTCAAGTACACCAACGAGGGCAGCGTCACCACCAGCGTGCTCGTGCAGCCCGCGCCAGACGGCCACATCACCCTCATCATCGCCATCACCGACACCGGCGTCGGCATCCCTCAGAGCAAGCTAGGCAAGATCTTCGAGCCTTTCATCCAGCTCAATGCCGGTGGCGTTTCCGCGCCCGGCGCGGGTCTGGGGCTTTCCATCGTCAAGCGCATCGTCGAGCTGATGGGCGGCGAAATCCGGGTCGATTCCATCGTCGGCAAGGGCTCCACCTTCACGGTGAAAATCCCGCATCTCGCCATTGATGCCACGCCGCAGGTCGCGCGGGCCATGGGTAGCGCGGCCTCCACCGCACCGCTCAAGCCTTTGAAGATCGTGGTGGTGGACGATGTCGAGCTGAACCGGCGGCTGGTCGAGGGTCTGTTCATGGACAGCCAGCACCAGGTGCTGCTCGCCGATGGCGGCATCAACGGCGTGGCGCTGGCCTTGAAGGAACTGCCCGATGTGGTGCTGATGGATATCCGCATGCCCGATATCGACGGCGTCGAGGCGCTGCGGCGCATCCGCGCCATACCCGCCCTTGCTAACACCCGTGTGATCGCCGCCACCGCATCGAGCATGCTGGGCGAGGAAGGCCGCCTGCGGAAGCAGTTCGACGGCTACCTGCGCAAGCCCATCACCCGCGAGATGCTCGATACCGAGCTGCGCCGCTTCTTCACCAGCGAAGAGCCCTTGCCGACCTCCGATGACCTCGTGGCCGCCGTCGCCGAGGCGCAGCTGAGCCCCGGCGCCCTGGCCCGCTGGCGCATCGAGCTGCCCGAGCTTTGCGAGTTCGTCACCCGCGCTGCGCGAACACTTTCGAGCGACGATGTCACCGCCCTGGTGGTACACATGCGCAAGCTGGCGGAGGATGATGCTTTCGTGCAGCTCAGCTCGCGCTCAGACTTGATCAGCAACACCTCGGCGGTGTTTGACATCGTGGCACTCGAAAAACACATCAAGGAACTGCAGGAACTTTGCGATCAACTGCTGCAGGTCTGACCAACCATGCGCGCAGACATAAAAGACGTTTTGAAAGGGACAAGACATGCCGCATAAGCCAGACGAAACCGGCACCCCCCATCCCGCCGACGCCGCGCACAAGGCGCTGGTGCTGGTGGTCGATGACCAGCCGCCGAACATCCAGGCCGTGGGCGCGCTGCTGGTGCAGGGCGGTTACGACGTGATGCCCGCATTGAGCGGCGAGCAGGCCCTGGCCCGCTGCGACCAGCGCACGCCCGACATCGTGCTGCTCGACATGCGCATGCCCGGCATGGATGGCTTCGAGGTCTGCACGAAACTCAAGGAAAACCCTCGCACGCGCGACACACCCGTGATCTTCCTCACCGCCGCGCACGAGCGCGAGGTGCTGGTGAAGGCCTTCGAGGCCGGCGCGGTGGACTACGTCACCAAGCCCTTCGTCTCCGAAGAACTGCTGGCGCGGGTGAAGACCCATCTCGAACTCAAGAGCAGCCGCGACAAGCTGATGCAGCTCGCCGCCGAGCGCGCCGAGCTGACGCAGGTGGTCGCACACGATCTGAAGAACCCGCTCGCCGGCATCCTGATGGCGACCGAAACCCTCGGCAAAGCCACGATGGCCGCGCCGCAGGCCACCGCCTTGCAAGGCATCAAGGACAGCGCCAACCGCTGCCTCGCCTTCATCGATGATTACCTCGGCCGCTGGGCCAAGGGCGATGAGCTGCGCACGGTCGAGGTTTCGGCGATGGCCATCAAGCCCATCCTGCAGGATGCGCTCGCCGCACTCAGGCCCGTGGCCGATGCCGATCGCATCTCGCTGCACCTGTCGATGAAGGACGATCCGATGGTGATGACCAATGCCCTCTCGCTGAGGCACATCATCGACAATCTGGTCTCCAACGCCATCAAGTACGGCGCGAAGGATGAAACCATCGAGCTGGAGGCGAGCGTGGGGCGCAGCGGCATGTTGCGCATCACCGTCGCCGACCGTGGCCCCGGTGTGCCTGCAGACCAGCACGACAAGCTGTTCAAACGCTACATGAAGCTGCCGGGCCAGGAGGCTGCACATTCCAGCGGCCTGGGCCTGGCGATCTCGAAGGAAGAAGCCGAGCGCATGGGTGGACACCTCTGGTACGAGGACCGCGAAGGTGGTGGCGCCGTGTTCTCGCTGGTGCTGCCGCTGGCAGATCAGCCAGCGTAGTGCGGGTGCCAGGCGCAGCGGGTGAGGTGGTCGTTCACCACCCCCATCGACTGCAACCAGGCATAGACGATGGTGCTGCCGACGAAGGTGAAGCCGCGTTTTTTCAGCTGCTTGCTGATCGCATCGGAAAGCATCGTGGTCGCGGGCACCTGCCCATGCTCTGCCCAGTGGTTGAGCACTGTCTTGCCGCCGACGTGCTGCCATAGCCAGGCATCGAGGCTGCCCTCGCTCTCGCAGAGCCTGAGATAGGCCGCGGCATTGCGGCGAAAGCCGAACACCTTGAGGCGGTTGCGGACGATGCGGGCGTCCTTGAGTTTTGCTTCAAGCTCCGCATCGCTGTAGCCCGCCATGCGCGGCGCATCGAAGCCATCGAACACGACGCGGTAGCCCTCGCGCTTTTCGAGAATCGTGCGCCAGCTCAAGCCCGCCTGCGCACCTTCGAGCAGCAGCATCTCGAACAGCCTCTGCTCGTCGTGGCAGGGGCGGCCCCATTCATGATCGTGATAATCGCGGTATTGCTGGGTGGAGAGCGACCAGGGGCAACGCGAGAGTTCGGCACTCACTTGAAGATCATTCGCTCGCCGCGCGGCACCGGCAGCACATTGCTGCCATCGTAGGCGAGCTCGCCGTTGACCCAGGTGGCGGCAATGCTGGCGGGGAAGCGCATGCCATCGAATGGCGTCCAGCCACACAGCGAGCGCACATCGGCATTGCGGGCCAGCGTCGGGGTTTCGAGATCGACCAGGGTGAGATCGGCGTGGTAGCCCTCGCGCAGGAAGCCGCGATCCACCACGCCGAAGCGCAGCGCCGGTGCGTGGCAGACCTTCTGCACCACCTGCTCCAGCGTCAGCTCGCCACGCTCGACCAGGGCAAACAGAATCGGCAGTGCGTATTGCACCAATGGCAGGCCAGACGGTGCCTTCCAGAAACCCTGGGCCTTCTCGGCGATGGTGTGCGGCGCGTGGTCGGTGGCGATGATGTCGATCACACCCTCTCGCACGGCCTTGAGCAGGGCGACGCGATCACTCTCGTTCTTCACCGCCGGATTGCACTTGATCGCGGCACCGCGCTCGGCATAGAAGCTGTCGTTCAAGAACAGGTGATGCACGCAGGCTTCCACCGTGATCTGCTTGCTCTCTACCGGGCCTGGCTCGAAAAACTCCAGCTCGCGCGCAGTGGTGAGGTGCAGCACATGCAGGCGTGAACCATGCTTTTTTGCCAGGCCCACCGCGAGCTTGGTGCTGAGGTAGCAGGCCTCATGGCTGCGGATTTTCCAGTGCTCGCTCCAGGGCACATCCTCGCCGAACTTCTCGCGTGCGGCGGCCTCGTTGGCCTTGATGGTGGGCGTGTCTTCGCAGTGGGTGAGGATGGGCAGGCGGCTGTGCGCGAAGATGCCGTCGAGTGTCGCCGGGTCATCCACCAGCATGTTGCCGGTGGAGGCCCCCATGAACACCTTCACCGCGGGTGCCTCGCCGGGCATCAGGCGCTTCACTTCCTCTAGATTGTCGTTGGCCCCGCCGAAGTAGAAGGCGTAGTTGCCGAAGCACTTGCCGGCCGCCAGCGCATATTTGTCGGCCAGCACCTGGCGGGTGACGGTGTTGGGGATGGTGTTGGGCATCTCCATGAAGCTGGTGATACCGCCTGCCGCCGCCGCCGCACTCTCGCTCGCCAGATGGCCCTTGTGGGTCAGGCCCGGCTCGCGGAAGTGGACCTGGTCGTCGATCATGCCCGGCATCAGCAGCTTGCCCCTGGCGTCATGCACGACCGTGCCCGGCGGTGCGGTGATGGAGCCGGCGATCTTCTCGATGCGGCCGTTCCTGATCAGCAGATCGCCTTCGGTGATCGCGCCCTCGTTTATCAATCTTGCATTGACGATTAGCATGAGTTTTCTCCAGAAGGGGCCTGCTTGGGGGCCCAGCCCCAAGCGTTCGCTGGGCAGGAAGCGCCACTGGCGCTTCCTGAAATCCCCAGCTCACTGTTGATGAGGCGGGCGTTTGTTATCAGCATGGAATTTCTCTCAAGAGATGAGCCAGGGGCAACGCCACATTATCGGCGTGTTGGCGCATAGGGGTCGCGGCAGAGCTGGTGCAGCTCGGCAAAGGCGTTCATCAGCGGGGCGAGGTCTTGATGGTCCATCACCAGCACCCGCGTGCGCGCCACGCGCTGTTCGTCGGCGCGCTGGGTGCTCTTGAGGTTGTATTCGATGCAAGCCGCGCCGTTGCGGCAGTCGAACACGATCTCGCTGTTCTGGGTGCCGACCGCGCTGGCCGTGGCGAGCGGAATGCGCTGCTGGAACAGATCGCCCAGCTCCGCCTCGCGCTGCACGGTGAGCAGGCAGCGCGCGCGGTCGAAACCGTAGGTCCAGATCATGAACTGGCCGGTGCGCTCCCAGGCTTCGCCCTCCTGCTTGCGCAGCGTTTCGAGGATGAAGGTTTCGGCATCGCGCCGCGAGGGCGTGCCGCCGCCCGCCGCCGCGCAGGCAGAGACGCAGAACACGGGCAGCCAGAAAACGAGGTTACTTGGACGGCGCATCGGCTAGGGCTTGTAGAGATTGCAGTTGTTGCTGGCGTTGCGCGGTATCGAGTCCGGCCAGGGTTTTGACAGCAGCATGAAACCGCAGCCAGTCACGGCCCTGCTGCGAAAACAGCACCGCGAAGGCAGGCCGCCATTGATGATAAAGCCCAAACGGCAGCAGCTTGGCGTTGTTCATCGGTGTGGCAAAAAAACGCAGGTAATCAGGGCCTGCCTGCGCATTGTCGATCAGCTGTTGCATGTCGGCCTTGAGCGTGTCGAAGATCGCCTGCTTGCCAGTCCGCTTGGCTGCATCGGTGCTGGGGCCGGCATACAGCGCAGCGAGTGCATCGCGGGCTTGCAGCATGCGCTCGATGAACACGCCCTCGAAGGCAAGGTCAGCCGGCAGCACCTCGGGCAGGCCGCGCGCGATGCGCCATTGCCGCAAGCCTTCCAGCTCCACGAACTTGGCGTAGGACTCGTTGAAGGCGGTGTCGTCCTGCACATAGGTGAGCTGGTGCGACAGCTCGTGGAAGATGGTGGCCGCCAGGCGCTCGTCATCCCAGAGCAGCATGCTGGAGAGCACCGGGTCGTCGAACCAGCCGAGGGTGGAATAGGCGCTCACGCCGCCGACGAAGCTCTCGTGGCCTTCGGCCTCCAGCCGCTGTGCTTCGGCCCTGGCGCGATTCACGTCGTAGAAACCCTGGTAGGCCACGCAGCCTGCCACCAGGAAGCAATGCGTGACCGGCGCGAGCGAGAGTTCCGGGGCCGCGAACACATTCCACACCACGAAGGGGCGGTGCAGTTCGCTGAACTCGGTGTAACTGCCGTTGTCGGGCAGTGCGAGCATGCTGGCCGCGAAGCGCCTTGTGGCCTGCACACCCCTGAGGCGGGCTTTGAGCGCGGCGTCGCGGGAGGGGTCGGCGAGGATGTCGTCGATCGGCTCGCGCGCTTGCAGCACCGCGTAGCCACCGCGCAGCACATGCGAGTAGTACGAGGCAGTCGAACAGGCGGTGAGCAACAGCAGCGCCATCAGCGCCGGAAGCCAAGGGCTAGCCCGCATCACATCCCACGCGGGTGCGTTGCTTTTCGATCTTGCCGAGATTGTCCTGCGGGTTTTCGCCCGGGGGGGCTGCACTGCTGCCGCTGATCTGGGCCAGCGCATCGGCCTTTTCGGTGTTGAGCAGATTGCAGATCACCGTCCTGTTGCGTTGGAGGCCGACCTCGATGGGCGTTTTGGCGGGCGGGCGCACACCCGCTTCGGCCACACGCGGAGGGCTGGCGCTGCGGCGCGGCGCATCCGGCACATGCGACTTCTGCCGCATGCCCTTGGCGCAGGGCTTGTCCTGGATGCTCTGGCGGTCGTTGGCACCCACACAGAGCCAGATATCCGCCCGCGCGGGAGCCGCCAGGAGGCAGCTCAGGCACAGCAGGGCGACTGGTAATTTCATCTCTGTGACAGTCCGAATCCACATCAGGAAGTGCGTGTAAGTCATGATTAGAACAAATAAATACGGAGGAGACCCGTACATGAAGCGCAATTATTTGCTGCTGGCCGCCGCGCTGGCGCTCACTGGCTGTGGCAACAGCCAGATGAACGGCCCTGCGGGCACCCCGGCACCGGGTGCGCCGCTCGCGGACGTGGGCAAGCTGCCGCCACCGAAAATCGCCGTCACCGAAACCCGCGCCGGCGGCGACCAGCATGTGGTGCTGGCCTCGCGCGTCGATGGCGTGGATGTCTCCTTCCAGATGTTCGAGCCGGACAATCTCGTCGCCGGGCAAACCTACCCGCTGGTGCTCGAAGGCCACGGCTACGGCGGCGCGCGCACCGAGACGCGTGGCGGCTTCATTGCGCGGCTCACGGCAGCGGGCTACTACGTCATCTCCATCGACGAGCGCGGCTTTGGCGAAAGTGGCGGCACGGTGCGGGTGATGAGCCCGGATCAGGAAGGGCAGGACCTGGTGCAGATCCTCGACTGGGCCGAAGACCTCCCGGGTCTCCGCCGCCGCGTCAACGGCGAGATGTACGTGGGCAGCTTCGGTGGCAGTTACGGTGGCATGTATCAGCTGCTGCTGGCCGGCACCGACCCCAAGCAGCGCCTGCGCGTGCTGGCCCCTGACATCACGCCGCACGACCTCGTGTTCGCGCTCAACCCCAACGACGTCATCAAGTCCGGCTATGTGCTGGCGCTTTCGGGCGTGGGTGAGGCCAGCGGTGCATCCAGCGCCGGTGCCGGGGTGATGCCGATGGGCACCAATCAGGACCAGGCCATCGTCGAGACGCTCGTCGAGGGTGCGGCGACCAACATCTTTCCCGCCGTGGGCCGCGCTTTTTTCACCTATCACAGCGTCAAGTATTTCTGCGAGGGCAAGGCTGCCGAGCCTCAGGCCTTCATGGTCGCCATGCCTGACCCGCTGAGCGTGCCGCCGCGTCCCTTCCCCGCGCTGGATGTGCTGGTCACGCAGGGCACCCGCGACACCCTGTTCAACTTCAACGACGGTTTCAACAACTACAACTGCCTTAAAGGCCGCGGTGGCGATGTGCGCTTCTTGAGCCACGAGTCCGGGCACATCCTGCCGGTGAGTGCCAGCTCCGTGCCGGGTGCCGAAGAGGGACTTGATCCCTTCTACGCCGCCGTGACGCTACCCAACTTCCAGGATGCCGGCGGGGCCCGCAACTGCGGCTCGCTGGTGCTCAACGACGTGCAGTTCGCCTGGTTCGAGGAGAAGCTGCAATTCAAGAAGGGCGCGATTGATGCTGCCCTGCCCACCGGCAAGTCACCCTGCCTGAGCCTCGCCGGTGGCGATGCGATCAGCGTTCCGGAGATCAAGGTGGGCGGCACGCCGTTCGAGTTCGCACTCGATACGCCGCAATTCAGCGGCGCGCTCGGCATTGCCGGTGCGCTGCTCGGCACCGGTGCGCGCGAGCAATTACTGGCCGACATCCCGCTCACCACGCTGGCGACGGCGGGCGTTATTGCAGGCGTGCCGGTGATCGACATCGAAATCAGCGGCCTCTCCGGCATGGAGATGGAAAGCTGCCCGGCCCCCATCGCCGTCGGTGCCTGCGATCCCATCCTGTTTCTCGCCATCGGCCATCGCAAGGCCGGCACCACCCGTTACGACCAGATGGACGACCAGATCACGCCGGTGCGTGGCTTTGGCAAGCACAGCATCCGCATGAACGGCGTCGGCGAGCGTCTTGCTGCTGGCGACGAACTGGCCCTGCTGGTGTATGCCTTCCACGCGCAGTTCCCCATCACCTGGTCACGCGATGTGCTGGTGCCTGCGGTGAACGTGAAAGGCAGCATCGCCCTGCCCCTGCTGGGCGCGGGCGACATCATCAAGGACGGCGTGTAGCCCCGAGCTTCGCAACAAGAAGCCCGCGTCGATGGACGCGGGCTTTTTTGTGGCTTCAGTCCTGCGTCCAGCGAAAGCCGAGGGCCCCCAGAAAGGTGAACACCACCGAGCAGGCGACGAGCACCAGCAAGGGCGTGGCGACGGCCGCACTCGCCAGGCCTGCGCCATCGAGCATCACGGCCCTTGCGGCACTCAGCAGATGGGTGAGCGGAAATAGCTGCGAAGCCCACTGCACGGCCTGCGGCGCGCCATCCAATGAGAAGAACACGCCGCTCAGCACCATCATCGGCCAGGACAAAAGGTTGAGCAGGCCACCGGCAAGTTCCTCCGAGGTCACGCGCGCCGACACCACCAGGCCCATCGCAATCATCGAGTAGCTGCCCACCGCCGTGACTAGCGCCAGCAGCCAGTAGCTCCCCTCCATGCGGAAGTGCAGAAAGAGGTTGCTGCCGAAGAAGACCACTGCCGTCACCAGGAAAGTGAGCACGAGGCGCGAGAGCAGCTGCGCAACGATGAACTCGGCCGCCGTCAGCGGCGTGGCATTGAGGCGCTTCAAGTAACCGCTCTTGCGATAGCGGACGATCACATAGCCGATGCCAAACAGGCAGGAGAACATCAGGTTGATGCCCAGCACTCCGGGGACGGCCCAGTCCACGTAGCGGATGCCCGCGCCCGCCTCCTCGATGCGGATGGCATCAGGCGCGCTGCCATTGGCCAGATTGCCGCTGCCTTTCAATAGCGCCTCGACCGCCGCGCCCTTCTCGGACGAGGGATTGACGAAGTAGCGTGCCGGCGTCTCTGTGAAATCGATGGCCAGATCAATGCGGTGATGCGCCACCTTTCTGCGGGCAATGGTTTCGTCAGTCTCATCGTAGAACTGCACGCCGGGTGCGGCAGCGACTGGCTGGCTGGCCGTCGTGAGCGTGGTGCCTGCGGGCACCAGCACCGCCACCTTGAACAGCGGCTGCGAAGGACCAGAGAAAATCCAGGCGAAGCCCGCGACCATCAGCAGTGGAAAGGCGAAGTTCCAGCCGAGGGCGGAACGGTCGCGCAGAAACTCCAGGCTGCGTGCCCAGGTCATGGCACCGAGTCGTTTGAGGTTCATGGATCAGGCTCGCAAATCTTGGCCAGTGAGTTTCAAAAAGAGGTCTTCCAATGTAGGAGGCCGGATGCGCAGCTGTGTGAGCGGCACACCGGCTGCGCGCAGTTGCTCGATGCTGGCGGCGATGTCGGGCGTGGCCAGCTCCGAGAGTTCGCCGCGATCCACGAAAGCCAGCTGCGGTGCGAGCGGTGCCGCGAGTGTGGTTGGCAGCTCGATCACCGACTCATGGAAGTGCTCGGCCATCAAGGTCTGCGGCGAGCCCTGCGCGATGATGCGGCCGTGATCCATGATGGCGATCTCGTCGCAGAGTTCGTAGGCCTCTTCCATGTAATGCGTGGTCAGCAGCACGGTCTTGCCCTCGGCCTTGATGCCGCGCACCAGCTCCCAGAAATTGCGCCGCGCCTGCGGGTCGAGGCCCGTCGTCGGCTCATCGAGAAAGACGATCTCGGGATCGTTGATGAGTGCGATCGCCAGCAGCACGCGCTGGCGCTGGCCGCCGCTGAGCTTCCGGGTGTCACGAGCTAGAAACTCCTCCAGCCGGCAGACCTTGATCAGCTCCTGCTCGTCGCGGGTCTTTGGGTACAGCGCGGCAAAGAAGCGCAGGTTCTCCTGCACCGTCAAAAACTCCTGCAGCGCCGTACTCTGGAACTGGATGCCGACCCGGTCGCGGTACTGCTTCGCCGAGCTGCCAAAGTGGATGGTCTCACCCTTGAACAGCACCTCGCCCGCAGTGGGCTTAGACACCCCTTCGAGAATCTCCACGGTGGTGGACTTGCCTGCGCCGTTGGGGCCCAGCAGGCCGAAGCAGCTGCCCGCCTGCACGGCAAAGCTCACACCCGCCACCGCCTGCACCTTGGCCTTGGGGTAGGCCTTGACCAAGCCGCGCGCTTCGATGATCACTGCCATGGCCTGCCTCAATGCAAAACGGCGCGAATGATGCCATGCGCGCCGTTTCTCACCGCTGCGCTCAGCGTCGGCGGCGGAGTGCCATTGCCAGTAGCAGGCCCAGCGCGCCAAGACCGAATGCGCCGCCGAAGCGGCCATTGGCATCCGGTGCTGCGGTGGCGACCGGCTTCGGCGCAATGACCGGTGGCGTCATCGGTGGTGGCGGATCGACAATCACCACCGGCACGCCAGGCACCACCGGGCAGCCGGCGCGGATGTCTTCACAGAGCTGCTTCGCGCCATCGCGCGAGGGGAAGGCGCGCGCGGCCTTGGAGTAGAAGCTGTAGCGATCAACCCAATCCGCATCGGCCAGCAGGCGGGCGTCGGCGGTGTCGAAGCCCTGCTCGCCCGGCTTTTTCAGCCAGCGGTCAAACCAGGCAAGCGAGTAGTGCTCGGCTAGCGGCCGGCCCCAGCCGCCAGCGCACTGGCCGTCCACCACCTCGGGGCACCAGCTGCTGGTGGGAAAGGTGGGGATCAGGCTCCACTCGAAGTGCGTCGAGCCCTGGATGGTGAGCTGGTAGACCGGCAGCCCCGCATCGCGCCAGGCGCGGTAGCCGCCCTTGTGGCCCTCGATGTCGGGCGGCGCAGTCTTAGCCGCCCCGGCAATGCCATATTCGCTGGTCTGTCCCATGGCGGGCACGCGCGGCACCACGGCGGGCGTGCTCCCACTCACAGGGCCAGGGGTGCGCAGCGAGTCCCAGGCGACGATGACTTTCACGGGATTGGCCGTATCGAATACACCCGGCCAAGGCTCGGCCCCTTCGGCACCGTAGGACTGCACCACGCTCACGCCCGTGGCCCCCAGCGAGTGCCCGGCGATGCCGAGACGGTCGCGGTCGATGCGGTCGAAGAAGGGATTGAAATCCGTCACTGCCGTGGCGTAGGTGCCAGCGCAGCTCACGTTGTGTGGATACGGCGCGACCGGCGAGGAGCGGAAGAAGTCGATGACGTTGACGAGGTTGTTCCAGAACACTGTCGAGTCGGCATTGCTGCCCTGCCCGCCGGTGGGTGTCTGCTGGTCGCTGCGGCCCTGGCCGCGCACGTCGAAGCTCATCACCACGTAGCCGCTCTTCACCAGGGCCTGCGCCATCCACCAGTAGAGCGGTTCGGGAGCCTGGATCGAGCCGGTCTCGATCACCACCGCCGGTAGGCCATCACCGGCTTTGCTGCCCTTGGGTGCCCACACCCGGCCATTGAGGCGGGCGCAGTCCTGGTCGTAGATCACCAGCGGCGTGACCTCGGCCTCATCGGCGTAAAAGGGATCGACGCCGGGATAGCGGAAGGGATCGCCCGCGCACTGCATCATCCAGCTCGTGCACAGCGGCGTGAGATTGGTGTTGCCGCTCTGCGGGCTGAACCAGTCGGGGTCGCTGATGCCGCGCATCAGCCACTCGGTTTCGTTCGCCAGGTTCTGCGCTTGCAGGCGTTGCTGGAAGGCCGGGGCCAGCTGCTCGCTGGGGGCTTCCAGGGTGCGGGCGTAGTTGGCGGCCTCGCGCGCGGCCCAGTCGGGCGTGTTGGGCGCCGGGCCTTCGGGGATCGCCTGCACCATCAGGGGCAGGCCCAGCGCGAGCGCGCCAGTGAGCAGCAGCTTCATTGTCTCTCTCCAGAACGAGACCTGATGGCCTTCTGTGCGGGAGCCTAGCCGAACACCCAGTCCGCGCGAGCGGCTGGGTTCTTTTTACCCGACTTTCTTGATGCGCCCGGCCTTCGGCGTGGGCGCGGTGGCTGGCGCGGCACCGGGCGCGCGGATCAGCTCTACCAGTTCCTCGCGGCGGAAGATGCCGAGCTTGCGGTAGATGCGGGTGGCGTGGTTGGCGACGGTGGAGATGGAGATGTCGCACTGCTTGGCAACGCTCTTGAAAGTCTTGCCCGCACCCAGCGCCCGCGCGATCTGCTGCTCGCGCGGCGAGAGGATATCCAGCGGCAGCGGCTCGCGCAGATGGATCAGAAACAGGCCATCCATGCGCTCGATGCGCACATGCAGGCCTTCGTGCACCAGTGCGGCGTGGGCATCGTTGCCGAGGTCAGGCAGCGTGAAGGGCAGCTGGTTGGGCGGGAAGCGACGAGCCTCCAGAACCTTGCGAAAACGATCAGTGCCCGCATGCGCAGTGCCGCGTGCATCCACCAGGGCCGCAGCACCCCGGTTGGAGCGGCCCATCGACATCAGCCATTCGTCGCGTTGCACAAAGAGTTTCTGCGCCAGTGCCGAGGCCTCGGCAAGCTGGCCGACGGCGCTGGTCAATATCGCCGCATCCGGTGGTGCCACCGCACTGCTCCAGCGCAGCACCAGCACGCTGACCAGATGGCGACTGGCGTGGTTGTAGCGCACCGCGCGCACCGTGCCGCCCGGCACTTCCAGCGTTTGCACCGGCTCTGCCGCCCTGAACTTGAGGCCTACCAGCTGCACCTTGGTGAAACCGGAATGCACCGATTCCGTGAACGGCCCCGCACCGCCTTCGCTGGTGGTGATCCAGGCTGCTGACTGGGCATGGAAGTGGATGCGCAGCAGCTCGAGCGCGCGCTCGCGCGCGGCGCGCCAGTCCGGTTCGGCAGCCATGCCGTACAGGCCGAGGATGAGGGTATCGAGAGCCGTCATGGTGCGTTGTGGAAGCCAGGAAATTGAGTGCAGCATAGCGGCTCGTTACCACCGTTGGGCGGCTATGCATGGCGCAGCAGAATTTGCATGCTGCCGTATTCCAACCCTCATCCAGAACCCTCGCAACAGGCACTACAGTGCGCCATGCCGGCCACCTCTCTTGACACCCTCTGCACCCAAATCCGCGCCTGCACACTCTGCGCCGCCCACCTGCCGCTGGGCCCCAGGCCGGTCATCCGCGTCGATGCGCGGCTCAAGGTGCTGCTCACCGGCCAGGCCCCCGGCACCCGCGTGCATGCCAGCGGTCTGCCCTGGGATGATCCGAGTGGCGTGCGCCTGCGGCAATGGATGGCACTCGACAGCGTGGCCTTCTACGACCAGAGCCGCTTCGGCGTGATGGCGATGGGCTTCTGCTACCCCGGCCGCGGCAAGGGCGGCGACCTGCCCCCGCGCCCCGAATGCGCGCCGCTCTGGCATGCACAGGTGCGGCCCCTGCTGCCCAATCTGAAACTCACGCTGTTGATTGGCCGCTACGCGCAGCTGCATTACCTCGATGCACGGCGCGAGACGCTGGAACAGACCGTGCGCCGCTGGCGCGAGCACCTGCCAAAGGGCTACTTCCCCCTGCCGCACCCCAGCCCCCGCAACACGCTGTGGCTCAAGCAACGGCCCTGGTTCGAGGCCGAGATCGTGCCGGCCTTGCGCGAGGCCGTTCGCGCCGCACTTTAGGGTGCAGTTGCGGCTGGCAGATTGCCCAACAGCGGCATCCAGGCCTTGCCGGTGATGGTGACGGGCGCGGTGAAGTGGCTCATGGGATGCGCCGAACCGGTCAGCGGAAACTGCTGGCTGGCGCCGTAGAACACGAGGCCGATCTTGTCGCCGGGCGCTAACCGCTCGGCCACACCCACCAGCGGCACGTTGTGCTTGCCCAGGCCGCGCAGGGGCAGCAGCTGGTTGTCCATCAAGTCCCAAACACCCGGCATGGCCGCACGCTGGTGGCCGACGCCGACGAAGACGATCGCATCGCTGCCTGCGGCCGCCGAGGCGCCAGTGGTATCGGCGATGTCCAGCTCGACCTCGGAGATGCCGCCGAACACATCGCCATTCGCACCCGCGACGATGCCGAGATCGGCCGCCACCGGTAGCGCGCCCAGACCTGCGATGACGATGGTGGACGGCACCGTGTAGGCAGTGCCGGCCTTGCCCTTGGTGACGCTGGGAATGCGCACGGCATCACCAGCGGCGAGCGAGAGGCAGACGTCCTTGCCGAGCGAGTTGGCCGCACCCGCAATGCCTTTCAGATGCTCGTCGAAGAACAGCTTGATGGCAGCATCGGTGTCGAACGGCCCGCAGGCGTTGTCGATGGCGCTGGTCGGCGGCTGTGCCGCCTGGCCGGGGTCGAGAATCACCTGCAGGGTGTTGTGGCCGGACTGGTAGCCGAACAGGCGCACATCACCACCGAGCTTTTTCAGACACTCATAATTGGCCGTGGCCTCGCTGAAGTTGAACAGGGTGTCGCGCATGCCCTGGAAGAACAGGGCGTTGAGCCTGGGCGGCGCGCGGCTGGCGATCTTCGGCGAAGTACCGGGCCCGCCGTTGGTGGCGAAGCTCAGACCCTCGCAGAAGTAGCGGTTGGAGTGGTAGCCGAAGTAGTCCAGCGATTCGGCGCTGATGCTGTTGCTGGTGATGCCGTTTTGCAGGGTGCTGTTCACGTAGGGGTCGAAGTTGTTGCCATCGCCCGCTGCCGTGCCCGCACCGAACAGCACACCGACCCAGCCCGACTTGAGCACGCCGCCCGGGTTGAGGCTGTAGCGCAGGTCATGCCAGGTAATGCGCGGGGCTATCGCATCGAGCCGCTGCTTGGGGTCGATCGAGTTCATCATCAACTGCCAGCCGCCGCCGTAGCTCTGGCCCATGCTGCCCGCCACCAGGTTGCCGCCGCGGTACAGCAGCCAGTCGAGATTGGCCTCGGCCCAGTCGAAGACGCGGATGACGTTCTGGCCCTCGCGGTCGGGGTCCATTACGGTGATCAGCCCGCCGGAGTTGCCATGGCCGCGCTCGTCGAAACTGATCACGCCGTAACCCGCATCGAGCAGGCGCTGGGTGCCATCCATCAGCACGCCGCCGGCCTCGCCCGCGGTCTGCTTGCTCTGACCGAAGCCGTGAGAGTGAAACACCAGCGGATATTTCTGGCCGCCGGTGAGGGTCGTCGGCTCCATCACCGTCGCCGAGATGGTCTCACCCGCGCCCAGCGGCGAGGGAATGGTGATGGTGTAGATGGTGCCGGCGCGCGAGCTGCCCGCAGCTGGCGAGCCGGGCGTGCCCGGCATCACCAGTCCGGGGTCGGCACCGGGGTTGGCGGCGCGAACGGGGCCGGGATCAGGACTGTCGGAGCAACCCAGCAGCAACAGGGCGCACAACAACGGCAGGCTACGCAGGGAATGCTTCATGGGGTTGTCCTCGCGGCGGCCATCAAACGGCTCCGCTCTCGCGCCACAGCTTACCCGCTCAAGCCATCCACCTGCCGCCGCAGGTAATCAAGATCGGGGATCAGCGCCTCGCTGTTGCCCACTCGCACGCGCGCCAGCACGGCTTGCGGGTTGTCGCCCGGCCTGAGCGGCAGGGGCGAGATCGCCTCGCGGTTGACGGTGATCAGGTGCGGGTAGCTCTGCGCCACCAGCGCCAGCGGTGCCGCGCTGGTTTCGGCATCGAGGGCTTGCAGCACCACCAGGCGCGCGCGACGCGTGAGCGCGGCGTGGGCTGCACCATTCAAGGTCTCGAAACGGATGGCGGTCAGCGAGCGGCGGCTCCACTCCAGTTCGCCCGCCACCCACAGCGGCTCGGCCTCGTTGACGGTCAGCGCATCCTGCCCCACGGTCTCCGCGATGCTGGCATTGGGCAGCAGCAGGGTGTCGCCTTCGAGCGCGATCAGCACGCAGTACAGCTGCTTGGCGGCGGCTTCGGTACTCATGCGGCTTCGGCCTCGCGTGCCTGCAAGAGGCTGCGCAGCTCGTGCAGCAGCTGATCCTCCTGGTAGGGCTTAATCAGGTAGCGGTTGACGCCGAGCGTGGCGGCGCGGGTGCGGTGCTTGTCGCCCGAACGCGAGGTGATCATGATGATGGGCGTGTCCTGGATGCGCTCGTTGTGGCGCACGAAACCGGCAACCTCGAAGCCGTCGGCGCGCGGCATCTCGATGTCGAGCAGGATCGCCGCCGGCGTCTCGTTTTGCAGCATGGCGATGGCATCGAGACCGTCCTTGGCGGTGATCACCCGGTAGCCGTTGCGCTGCAACAGGCGCTCGGCGACGCGGCGCATGGTGACGGAATCGTCCACCACCATGATCAGCCGACCGCCCTGTACCGACTGCCGCTCCATCGCCGCGCGGCTGGCGGCGGCCTCGGCGATCAGGCGGCGGCGGGCGCGGTCGATGACGAGGGCCGAAGGGTCGAGGATCAGCACCACTTCGCCGCTCGGCAGGATGGTCGCACCGGCAACACCACTGATGGATGAGAGCTGCGGGCCGACGGCCTTCGACACCACCTCGCGGTTGCCCAGCAGCTGATCGACCACGAGTGCGGCGCGGCGGTCGCCACCGGCCACGCCCTCACCCATGCGCACCAGCACGGCCGGCACGGTGCGCACATCCTCGGGCACGCCATGCGGCAGATCGATCAACTCGGCCAGGTAGCGCACGCGGTAGTCGTGCCCGGCGTAGTTGAACTCAGCCTCGCCACCACCGGCAGCGGTGGCCGCCGAGGCGCGCGGCACGCGGCCGATGCCCTCGATGGCAACCAGCGGCAGGGCATACACCTCTTCGCCGACTTTCACCATCAGCGCCTGCGACAGGGCCAGCGAGAGCGGCAGACGAACCGTGAAGCGGGTGCCCTGCCCGGCATCCGAGCGCAGCTCCAGCGAGCCACCGAGCTGCTTGACCTCGCTGGCCACCACATCCATGCCGACACCACGGCCCGCACTCTGGGTGAGCGCCTCCGCGGTGGAGAAATTGGGCTCGAAGATGAAGCGGGCAATTTCGTCCTCACCCAGGTTGGCGCCCATTGGCAGCAGGCCTTTTTCGGTCGCCTTGGTGCGGATGGCATCGAAGTTGAGGCCACGGCCGTCGTCGGCGATTTCCATCAAGAGCTGGGTGCCTTCGCGCTTGAGCCTGACCGAGACCATGCCCATCGCAGGCTTGCCCGCATTGCTGCGGCCCTGCGGGTCTTCGAGGCCATGCACGACGGCGTTGCGCAGCAGGTGTTCCAGCGGTGCGGTCATGCGTTCGAGCACGTTGCGGTCGAGTTCGGATTCCACCCCCTCGAAGACCACATCGGCGAGCTTGCCTTCTTCCTGCGCGGTTTGCCGCACCACACGTTGCAGGCGCGCCACCTGGCGCGAGAACGGCACCATCAGCGTGCCCATCAGCCCCTGCTGCACGGCGGTGTTGATGCGGCCCTGCTGCAACAGCAGCGCCTGCGCCTCGGCTACGCCCTGATCCATGGTGAGGTGCAGCGAGGAAAGATCGCCCACGGCCTCGGCCAGCGCGCGGGAGAGCTCCTGCATGCGCGAGTAGCGGTCCATTTCGAGCGGGTCGAAGTCCTGCTCGTAGCGGTCCGGCGTCGCGCTGCCGCCCTGGGCATTGAGGCCGCGTGCGGCGATCTGCGCATCGGTTTCGATATCCATCAGGCGCAGCTGCTCGCGCAGGCGCACGACGGTCTGCCGCATTTCGGTGAGCTGGTTGATCAGCAGGGTGTTCTGCTGCTCCAGACGCGAGCGGTAGATGGAGATCTCGCCCGCCTCGTTGAGCATCGAGTCAAGGCTTTCCACCGGCACCCGCGCAAGCTCGCGGCGGCTGGTGATGGTGCTGTCCTGCTCGGGCTGCCAGAACAGCTCTGGCTCCCAGCCTTCCAGCATCGGCTCGGGGACTCTGGCGGGCGCGTTTTTCGGCAGCTCCTCATCGCGCTCTTCGCCGCCATCCACCGGGCCGGGCAGCGGCTGTGGGCTGCCGGAGAACGCGGCATTGGGGTACTGGCCGCGGGAGAGCGCGTCGTGCATGCGCTCGAGGGATTCGAGATCGGCCTGCAGTGCGATGTGGTCGTCCGTCGTCGGCGCCTGTCCGCGCAGCAGTATCTCCGCCACCCGCGATTCCATCTCGTGGCTGGCATCGCCCATCGGCATGAAGCCGGTCATTCGTGCGCCGCCCTTCATCGTGTGTAGGGCGCGTTGCAGCTCGCTGATGGCAGCCGGGTCGCCGGCATCGCGCCGCCAGTCGGCCAGCGCGGTGGTCATGGCCTCCAGCATCTCGCCGGCTTCGGCGATGAAGATTTGGGCGAGCTCGGGGTCGATGTCGTCGACCGCGCTGCCGGCGGCCCACACGGCGGGGGCCGGGGGCAGCATCTGCTCCTGGTGGGGCACCGTGTGGCCAAGGGTGTTGCCTGCAACATCCTGCCAGTCCTGATCCATGCTCTCGATCAGGCTCGGCTGTGCCTGCAACAGACCACCGGCCTGCTCGATGGGTGGCAGGCTGGGCTGATCGACCGGCAAGGCGCTGGTGGAAGGCTCCTGCGGAGGGTGCGCCGCATCGTCATCGACGCCGTCGTCGAGCAGCGTCTCGCTGAAGCGCTGCTCGCCGGTGAGCCCCTGCATAAATTCATCGTACTGCGGCATCAGGCCCGCGCTGGCAGACGCTTCGGCCGGATGCAGCACCGCCAGCGCCTCCGGACTCACCATCATCGCAAAGGCATCGATCGCCTGTTCCAGCACCGGCAGCGTCGCCAGCAGTTCGGCACGGATCACCCCTGCTGATGCCGCCCCGGTTTCAAGCCCCTGCAGACGGCGCTCGAAGCCGTGGGCGAGATCGCCGAGTGCCCTATAGCCGGTGATGCGGGCGCTGCCGGTCAGGGTGTGCAGCGCATGTATGACCGCGAGCGGCGTGGCCTGCGGCGGCTGCCAGGCCAGGGTTTCGAGCTTGAGCAGATCGATCAGCTCACGGGCCTCCTCCACGAACAGGGCGGCCAGCTCGTCGTCCACGTTCTCGGGCGGTAGCGGCATCTGGTGCGGGATGGCATGCAGCGCATCCAGCACCTCAAGCTCCAGCTCGGGCGACGGCGTTTCACCAGCGAGCACCATTTCAGGCGCCGCCCATACCGGCCCGGGCTGCTGCAACTCGAAGGCGATCGGATCGTGGTCGGGCAAGGGCCAGACCGGCGGCTCGCTCTCGGCCTGGGCTGAGGGGCTGGTGAGCGGCAGCTGCCGCAGCAGCTCAGCCAGCTCGCGGCCGGAGTCGCGGATACCGCCTTCGCGGTAGGCATCGAGAAACTGGTAGAAGTTTTCGAGCGTGTTTGTGAGTGCGGTGAAAAATGCGGAATCGGGCGTCTCGCCCTGTAGGTCGGGCCTGCGCAGGCGCTCGGTCAGCGCCTCGGCCCCGCGCGACAGCGGCAGGCACTCGGCCGAGACCGTGGCGAGGCCTTCGGCGGCATGGCCCATCGCGGCGCAAAGCTCGGCGTCGGAGGGGTTCAGTGTCCAAGACACCAGCCGCTGCTCGACCAGTTGCAGGCGCTCATAGGCAAGGTTCACCAGCGAGTCGCGGCGCACCAGGCTGCGGGTCTCGCCCGACGGTGGCAGGAAGGGCTTCAGCGCCTCGACACGGGCGAGCCAGTCGGCGCTCTCGGGCGGTGTCGCCTGGCCGCTGCGCCGCGTCCAGTCCTTGAGCACCGGCAGCACTTCCCCGAACACGGCGCTCACTTCCGGCGGCATGGCGGCCTCGGCGGCGGTGAGGTGCTTGAGCACGCTTTCGAGCGCGCCGGCAAGCTGGCTGAGCGGCTCGGCGTTGACCACCGCCGCCGAGCCCTTGATGGTGTGCAGGGCGCGCACGGCATCGGGGTCGATTTCGCGGTGCGCGGCGTCGGCGAGCCAGCGTTCGAGATCGGCCAGGCGGTCGAGCGCATCAACGCGGAACACTTCGAGCACATCCTTCTCGACCATCTCCGGCGCGCGGCCGCTGGCGAGAAAGTGCGCGCGGGCAACCAGCGCCCGTGTCGCCTCGTCGGCCAGGCGGTTTTCCGAAAAGGCCGCCAGCAGCCCCGGCAGCTGCTGCACCGCATCGTCGATCAGGCTGACCACGGCGCGGTTGACCGGCAGCGCGCCCTCGATGCAGCGGTTGAGCAGGTGTTCGATGGCCCAGCCGTAGTCGCCGATTCGGTCGGCACCCACCATGCGGCCGCTGCCTTTCAGGGTGTGGAAGGCGCGGCGAATCTCGCCCAGCGTGCCGGGCTCGGAGGGGTCGCGGTGAAAGACCGGCAGCTGGCGCTTGAGTGTATCGAGAACCTCCTGCACTTCCTCGATGAAGATCAGCCGGATTTCAGGATCGTCATTGCCCGCCGCCGGTGCGGACACCGGGCTTTCAACCGTGGCGCTGGCCTCTGGCAGCGGCATTTCTGCGGCGGCATACATCGGCTCAGCCGCGTCAGCTGCTTCGATGAGCATCGCAGGCTCGACCACGACGGCGGCCGGCACCACGAAGTGCCCAGGGTCGTCGTCGGCCGATGCCGGCAACTCGATGGCTGCCATTTCCCGCAGGGGGTGCAGGGTGTCGGCCACCAGCAGTTCGCTGGCGGCGGCCAGCTGCAAGGCCTCACCGGCTGACGCTGGCTGAGGCAGGGAAAGCTCGACGACCGGCCCGGTGATGAAGGGTTGCAGCGCCGTGTGGAGTGTTTCCAGCACGCGCCCGGGCTGCGGCAGCACATCCCGCAGGGCCTCAAGATAGATTTCGAGTGCGGCCACGGCCTCGGCAAAGCACACCGCCAGCACCGGATCGTGCCGCAGCTCGGCGGGTGTCGCCTCGCGCAGCCAGTCGCGCAGCTGACCAACCAGCGTGGCGGCCGGCAGATGATCGAGGATGATCAGGCCCGCGCTGACTTCACCGAGCAGTTGCAGCGGTTCGTTGGCAACGCGCAGCTCGGCTCCCTTGAGATAGGCATCGAGCTGGGCCTTGAGCTTGGCGAGATCGACCAGCATCTCGCGCAGCAGGGCGTTGACACCTTCGCGCAGGTCCTGCGAATGCGGCACGGTCTCGATCAGCTCGACAGCCGGATCGCTAGAGGGCTCGGCCTGCTTCTGCCGCAAGGGGCGATACAGCGCGGTTTCCAGGCTGTGCTCGACGCGCAGCAGGGCGGTGGCGATACGCATCCACTGGCTCTGGTTCTCGGCGGTGCTGGAGTCCAGCCCACCCAGCTCGCCCGCCTGGTTGCGCAGCACCTGTTCGAGCTGCGGCAGGCCGAGCAGCAGAAGGGTGTTGGCGATGCGGCCGATGCGGTCGCGGATGCCGGTCTGCGCATCTGGCGTCAAGCCACCGGAGCGCAGGGCGAGGTCGAGGCCGTCCTTGACCAGTGAAAGGTCGGCACGCACCTCGTCCGCCACTTTTTCGAGCAGGCGGGTGTTGGGGCCGCGCAGATGCAGGCGTGCTTCCGACAGCGCCGGCTCGATCGGCAGCGTCGAGTCCAGCGGCAGGTAGTGGCGCAGCATCAGCCAGCGGCTGCCACCGTGGTGGATGGCCGCGGCATGCGCGAGCAGACGCCAGGCAATCTCCGGGGCCTGCACCGCCGCTGCCACCTCGCCCTGCTCGCCCAGTACCTTGATCTGCTGGCTCAGGCGGCCGACCCAGCGTTTGAGCTCCAGCGACTCGGTGCCGGGGGCAGTCACCAGAGAGTCGATGGCAGCGGCGAATGCGCTCCAGAGCAGCACGATCTCGGGCCGCGAGGCATGGCTGGCGATGTGGTCGCCCACCTTGCGCAGCTTGAGCAGGGAGTTGGCGACATCCAGCCCCTTGAGCCATTGCAGCAGCAGGGACTGGAAGGCCGGCAGCAGCTTGCCCGCCACCACCGCAGCGGCAGCGCCGGGCTCCCCGCTGCCGGGGGGCAGCGGCGGCAGGGCACCGATCAGCAGCATCTGCCGCACGAAGAGGTCGGCCTCCGTCGCAGCAACCTGTTCGCAGGCCAGGCGCAGTTCGCCGATGGCCGGTTGCAGCACGGCGGCACGGTCGGCAGCACCCTGGCGCAGGGCATCGAGGTAGTCCGAGAGTTGCAGCGTGGCACCGCTGACGGCAGCCAGTGCCGCGTTGGGCTGCAACAGCTTGCCACCCGCCACCGCCGCCACGGCGGCACAAAGCTCTTCGCTGAGGATCACCGCGCCATGGCAGTCGGCCATGCGCAGCGCGCCCAGCACCAGCTTCAGCTCGGCGAGCACCGCCTCGGTATCGAGCTCGCCCTCCTCGGCCTCCTGCTGCTGGTCGATCAGCAGGCGCACGCGGTGCAGCGAGGCATCGATCTCGGGTGCCAGCCATTGCAGGCCGTTGGCCAGCACGAGTTGCTGGCGAGGTGCCACTGGGGCCTCAATATCCAGCATGGGCAAACTCCGGACTTTCCGTCAGTTTGTGCAGGCTGAAGGCATGCCAGGTTTCCTGCTCGCGCTCGAAGGCCCCCAGCAGGTAGGGCGTCAGGGCACCGGCATTGGCGACGCGGTCGTGGCGCTGGTCGCCCACCGAAAACTGCCGGTAGCCGGCGACTTCGTCCACCAGCAGCCCAACCGGCAGCTTGCTGGAGTTGAAGATCAGCACCCGGGTGGTGGACTGCGAGACCTTGCGCGGCATGCCGAGAAACTGCGCGAGGTCGGCCACGGCAAGAATGCTGCCGCGCACATTGGCGACTCCCATCAGCCAGGGCTTGCCACCCGGCGCCCGGCTCAGCGCCGGCAGCGGAATGATCTCTCGCACGTCCTCGCGCGGGGCCACGCACCAGTGTTCGCGGATGCGGAAACCGAGGCCCAGCCAGACATCGTTGCGGCGGCGCACGACATCGGGACGGGTGGCCTGCACCCGGCTTTCGAGTACGGCTAGCAGCTGGAAGGGGTCGCTTGCGAAAGCGCGCAGGTTGGTGCTCATGCGGGGCGAACGGTTATGCGGTCTTCAGGTGCGCGCGCACCGCGCCAATCAGTTCGTCCTTGGTGAAAGGCTTGGTGAGATACTCATCCGAGCCGACGATGCGCCCGCGGGCGCGGTCGAACAAGCCGTCTTTTGACGACAGCATGATCACCGGCGTTTTCGCGTAGCGGGCATTGCCCTTGATCAACGCACAGGCCTGATAGCCATCCAGCCGCGGCATCATGATGTCGATGAAGATGAGATCGGGATTCTGGTCGGCGATCTTGCCCAGCGCCTCGAAGCCGTCGGCGGCGGTGATGACCGTGTAGCCCTCTTTCATCAGCAGGGTTTCGGCGGTGCGTCGGATCGTCTGCGAGTCATCAATGACCATCACTTTGGCGGCACTCGGCGCGCGTGGCTGGGTGGCTTCGGTGGACACGGACCATCTCCCTTGGTTTGTCTGTAGACGTGCGGGTTTCAGCCCCTCACGGTGCCGACTTTGTAGCACACAAGCTGCGGCGCTCACACTTTTATGGCTGCCCTTGCAAAGGCCATCTGCGCCATCATCTGGGTGTGGTGTGCGGCCGCAAGGCGGCACCTTGCCCTGCCTATCACGAAGGAACGCCCATGTTCGACAGCCGCCTGCCGACCGTCCCCAACCTCACCACGGCCCACACCGCGCCGCTGTTCGCCATTGAACAGACCCTGCTCGACAAGAGCGCGCAGATCGAAGCCTGGTTCCGCAAGCAATTCGGCCGCACGCCCGCGCCGTTTTACTGTTCGGTGGATTTGCGCAATGCCGGCTACAAGCTGGCACCGGTCGATACCAACCTGTTCCCGGCTGGTTTCAACAATCTCAATCCCGCCTTCGAGCCGCTGGCGGTGCATGCCCTGCAGTCGGCTTTCGAGCGGCTGATGCCCTCGGCCTGCAACGTGGTGCTGGTGCCTGAGAACCACACCCGCAACCTCTACTATCTCGAAGCCCTGGCGACCCTGCGCGACCTGATCGTCAAGGCCGGCTACACGGTGCGCATCGGCTCGATCATCCCCGGCCTCGCGGAGCCGCAGAGCTTCGAGCTGGCCTCGGGCAAGAAGCTCTTGCTGGAGCCGCTAAAGCGCGAGGACGACCGCGTCTATCTCGACGGCTTCAAGCCCTGCCTGGTGCTGCTGCACAACGATCTCAGCGGCGGCCGACCTGACATCCTCGAAGGCCTGAAGCAGCCCGTGGTACCGCACCCCAGGCTGGGCTGGAGCGACCGCTTGAAGACCCAGCACTTCGCCCACTACAAGGAAGTCGCCGAGGATTTTTCCGAGGCCTTCGGCATCGACCCCTGGCTGCTGACGCCCGCCTTCCGCAACTGCGGCGAGATCAACTTCGCCAAGCGCGAGGGTGAGGAGTGCCTGGCCAGCAACGTCGAACTGCTGCTGGAAGACATCAAGACCAAATACGCCGAGTACGGCGTGACCGACGAGCCCTTCGTGATCGTCAAGGCCGATGCCGGCACCTACGGTATGGGCATCATGACCGTGAAGAGCGTCGATGACGTGCGCAACATGAACCGCGACACGCGCAAGAAGATGTCCTCGATGAAGGAGGGCAAGGAGAATACCGGGGTGATCCTCCAGGAGGGCGTCTACACCTTCGAGCACTGGCGCGATGCCGCCCCCGATTCGCCGGACATGACCGCGGAGCCTGTCGTCTACATGATCGACCACTACGTCGTCGGCGGCTTCTACCGCGTGCACGCGGGCCGCTCGAACACCGAGAACCTCAACGCTCCCGGTGCGCAGTTCCGCCAGCTCGCCTTCAACAATGCCTGCAACTGCCCGGAGCCCGATGCCGCACCCGATGCCGAGCCGAACAAGTTCTTCGCCTATGGCGTCGTCGCGCGCCTCGCCCTGCTGGCTGCCGCGCGCGAGACGGCTGCCGTGATGTCGAGCGACGCGCAATGAGCAGAGTGATCGGCTTCGTCTGTGACCCCATCGAAGACTTCAAGCCCTACAAAGACACCACCTTCGCGCTCATGCTCGCCGCACAGGCGCGCGGCTGGGATCTGGTGGTGTTCGGCATCGCCGATCTTTGGGTCAAGGAGGGCATTGCTCATGGTCGTGGACGCCGGGTGAAGGTCCACGATGACCGCAAGCACTGGTTCGACTGGCTCGGCGATGCCGAAGCACAGCGGCTCGGCACGCTCGACGCCATCCTGATGCGCAGCGACCCGCCGGTGAACGCTGGCTACATCGCCGCCACCTGGGTGCTGGAACTGGCCGAGCAGCAGGGCGCACTGGTGCTCAACAAACCCTCGGCACTGCGCGATTACAACGAGAAGCTGGCAACGGCCTGGTTCCCCGAGTTCACGCCCCCCACGCTCTTCGCCGCTGACATGGCCGCCCTGCGCGCGTTTCACGCCGAGCACGGCGATGTCATCTACAAGCCCATCGACGGCATGGGCGGGCGCGGCATCTTTCGGGTCAAGGCCGATGGCCTCAACCTCGGCAGCGTCATCGAGCAGCTCAGCGACTACGGTCAGCAGATGATCACCGCACAGAAATACCTGCCTGCGATCAGCGAGGGCGACACCCGCGTGCTGATCGTCCACGGCGAGGTCATCGACTACGGCCTCGCGCGCATCCCGCAAGCCGGCGAGACGCGCGGCAATCTCGCCGCCGGTGGCCGCGGCGAGCCGCGTCCGCTTAACCCTGCGCAACGACACATCGCGGAAACGCTCGGGCCGAAGCTGCTCGAAAAAGGCCTCTGGTTCGTCGGCCTCGATGTGATCGGGGAGCACCTGACCGAGATCAACATCACCTCCCCCACCTGCGCCCGCGAGATCGACTCGGCCTTTGGCACCGACATTGCGGGCCGGCTGATGACCGCTGTCGATGCACACCTTGCCCGCTGACCTCGTCACCATGACCAAGACCCTGCTCGCAGTCCTGCTCGTCACTGCTTTCAGCAGTGGTGCCTTTGCGCATGACGAGCCGGTGCCCACCGCGAGCGACAGCACGCTGGCCGCAAGCCTGGTGCGCATCCGCGATGCGGCGCTGGGCTCCGACTACGCCTACCGCCAGACCGCGATGCTCACGGACGAGGTGGGCCATCGCCTGTCAGGTTCCAGGGGTGCCGCCCTTGCCGTGCAACGTGTGGCCGATGAGCTGCGCGCCCTGGGTCTGAACGTGACACTCGAACCCGTGAAGGTGCCGCACTGGGTGCGCGGCGAAGAAGCCGCGACGCTGATCGACTGGAACAACCACGCCGAAGGCCTGAGCCAGAAGCTCGCCATCACTGCGCTGGGCGGCAGCGTTGCCACCCCGAAGAAAGGCCTCACGGCCGAAGTGCTGCCGGTGCGAGATTTCGTTGAGCTGGCCGCGCTCGGGCGCGAGAAGGTGGCGGGCAGGATCGTGCTGTTCACCGCCGTCTTTGATGAGCAGATGGCCGCAGTCGGCCGCGCGGGCGATGCCTATGGCGCAGCCGTGGTCTATCGCGGCACGGGTGCGGCCAAGGCCGCCGCGCTTGGGGCGGTGGCAAGCCTCAACCGCTCGGTCGGGCCCATCGGCAACCACCAGCCGCACACCGGCGCGCTGCGCTACGCCGAGGGCGTGACCAGGATCCCCGCCGCCGCCATCGCCGCCGAGGATTGCCTTCTCATCGAACGCCTGGCGGCCAAGGGCAAGGTGACGATGCAGCTCACGCTCACGCCGCAGAGCCTGCCCGATGCCGACAGCTTCAATGTCGTGGCCGATCTCAAGGGCCGCGAATTGCCCGAGGAGATCGTGCTGGTCAGCGGCCATCTCGACAGCTGGGACCTGGGCACCGGCGCGCAGGACGATGCCACCGGTGTCGCCGCCGCGATGCAGGTTGCCGCCACCTTGAAGGCACTGGGACTCATCCCGCGCCGCACCCTCCGCGTGGTGGCCTGGATGAACGAGGAAAACGGCCTCAAGGGCGGCACCGATTACGCCGCCAGCCATGCGGAACAGATCAGCCGCCACCTCGCCGCCATCGAGATGGACTTTGGCGCGGGCCACCCCACCGGCATCGCCGCCAATGTGCCGCCTGCGGCCCTGCCGCTGCTCAAGCCCGTCAGCGAGGCGCTCGCTGGCATCGGTGCGGGCATTATCGATTTCCGCCTCGGCGGAGTCGGTGCCGACATCGGCCCGCTCAACAAACTCGGCGTGCCGGGTTTTGCGCCACTGACCGATGGCCGTGAGTACTTCACCATCCACCACACCGCTGCCGACACACTCGACAAGGTCAACCCACGCCACCTCGCAGAAAACGCGGCGGTGCTCAGCGTGCTGGCCTATGCGCTGGCCGAAGGCGAGGCCCTGCCCCGCCTGCCTGTCACTCCATGACCGCCCGCTATACTGGCGGCATGTCCGAAGACAACTATCTCAACAACCAGTTTCTGGTGGCGATGCCGGCGCTCGACGACGAGCATTTCAACCATTCCGTCACGCTGCTCTGCGAGCACAACGAGCGTGGTGCCCTGGGGCTGATCATCAACCGGCCGATGTCGCTGAAAGTACGCGACATGCTGGGCCAGATGCAGCTCTCCGATACCGATCTCACCGGCGACCCGCTGGTGTTCTGGGGCGGGCCGGTGTCGCCGGAGCGCGGCTTCGTCATCCACGACGGGCCGGATGACTGGGACTCGACCATGAACATCGGTGGCGGCCTGTTCATCACCACCAGCAAGGACATCCTGAAGGCGATTGGCGAGGGCAAGGGGCCAGGGCATTATTTTGTCGCGCTTGGCTACGCGAGCTGGGCCGAGGGGCAGCTGGAAAGCGAGATCATGCAGAACAGCTGGCTCAACACGCCGGTGGACCAGCGCATCCTGTTCAAATCGCCGCCATCGGACCGCTGGAAGCTCGCCACCCGTCTGCTTGGGGTCGATGTGACCCAGCTCGGCGGCGACGCCGGGCACGCCTAGAGTGCCGACCTATCTCGCCTTCGACTATGGCGAGAAGCGCATCGGGACCGCAGTTGGCGACACCATCACCGGCACGGCGCGGCCCTTGGCGACGCTTACCGGCGGCATGGATGCGGTGCTGAAACTCATCGCCGAATGGCGTCCCGCGGCGCTCGTGGTGGGCCTGCCGCTGATGGAAGACGGCAGCGATCAGCGCATCACCACCCTCACCCGCAAGTTCGCCAAGGAGCTGGAAGCGCGCAGCAAGCTGCCCGTGCATTTCTCTGACGAACGCTACTCCTCGCGCGCGGCAGACGATCTGCTGCGCGATGCCCGCAGCAGCGGAGCCATGACGCGGCGCGTGAAAAAGGGCGACCGCGATGGGCTAGCGGCTAAAATCCTGCTCGAACAATTTCTACAGAGCGTGACGTGACCGCCTCTCTACAGCTCGATTTCAGCGGCAGGCTCAAGCACCTGCTCACCACCGAGGGCCTGCCGCGACTGTTGCTGGAGCGCCTGCTCGACCGTGCCGAGCCCTATGCCCGCGCCGCCGAGATCGGCTTCAAGAAAGACCCCCTGCTTACCGGCAAGACAGTGGTGAACCTCTTCTTCGAGAACTCCACCCGCACCCGCACCACGTTCGAGCTGGCCGCCACGCGCCTTTCGGCCGACGTGGTCAACCTGCATGTGCAGGCCAGCTCCACAGCCAAGGGCGAGACGCTGCTCGACACGCTGAAAACACTCGAAGCGATGCAGGCGGACCTGTTCGTGATCCGCCACGAAGCTTCGGGGGCTGCACACTTCTTTGCCGAGCATGCGGCACCGGGTGTGGCGATTCTCAACGCGGGCGATGGCCGTCATGCGCATCCGACGCAGGCTTTGCTGGATGCATTCACGATCCGCCGCTACAAGAAATCGTTCGATCAGCTCTCGGTCGCCATCGTCGGCGACATCGTCCACTCCCGGGTGGCGCGCTCTAACATCCATGCGCTGACCACACTGGGCGTGAAAGACCTGCGTCTGATCGGACCGCCGACCTTGATCCCCTCTGGCATCGAGCAGCTCGCGCCCGGCGTGGTGATCGAGCATGAGCTGATGCGCGGCCTCGACGGCGTGGATGTGGTGATCCTGCTGCGCCTGCAGAAAGAGCGGATGGTGGGTGCCTTCCTGCCATCGCTGGGGGAGTTCCACCGCGACTACGGCCTCACGGCCGAGCGCCTCGCCGCACTCAAGCCGGATGTGCTGCTGATGCACCCCGGCCCCATCAATCGTGGGGTCGAGATCGCGGGCGACGTGGCTTACGGCGAACGCTCGGTGATTCTCGACCAGGTGAAAAACGGCGTGTCTGTGAGAATGGCGGTAATGGCAGAGATTTTGGCGAACGACGCGCAATGACCACTTCCATCCTCATACAGAACGTCCGCATCCTCTGCCCCGCCAGCGGCACCGACAAGGTCACGGATGTGCGCCTCGAAGCCGGCTGCATCAGCCATGTGGGCCAGTCCCCGGCGGCGGACGAGACCATCAATGCGCAAGGCCATTGGCTGATGCCGGGCCTCATCGATCTGTCCGCGCGCCTGCGCGAGCCGGGCGCCACGGCCAAGGCCACCATTGCCTCCGAGGCAAGGGCCGCACTGGCGGCTGGCATCACCACGCTGGTGATGCCGCCAGACACCAAACCAGTCGCCGATTCGCCTGCCGTGGTCGATCGCATCCACGCCAAGGCCGCCCTCGCCGCTGCCGCTCAGGTGCGGGTGCTGGGCGCGCTGACGGTGGGTTTGCAGGGTGAGGCGCTCGCGGAGTTGTCTGCCCTCAAGGCTGCCGGTGTGGTGGGCGTCACCAACGGTATGGCGGCACTCGCCAACCTGCTGGTAGCGCGGCGCGCGCTTGAATATGCCAAGGGCCTTGGGCTGACGGTGCATGTGGTCGCGTTCGATGCCGCACTCGCCAACGGCGGTTGCGCGCACGAGGGGGCGATGGCGACCAAGCTCGGGCTCTCCGCCATTCCGGTCGCGGCCGAGGTGGCGGCCATCCGCCAATGGATTTCGCTGGTGGAAGACACCGGCGCTGCCGTGCATTTCGGGCGGCTTTCCTCCGCTCGAGGCGCCGAACTGGTGGAAAGCGCGCAGGCCCGCAGACTGCCGGTGACGGCGGATGTGGCCGCGCACCAGCTGTTTCTCACCGATGCCGCGCTCGAAGGCTTCAATGCCATGGCGCATGTCATCCCGCCGCTGCGTTCGGTTGATGACCGCGACGCCCTGCGCGGCGCGCTCGCCAAGGGTGTGATAAGCGCACTCTGCTCGGATCACCAACCGCACGAGCCGGACGCGAAGGTCAACCCCTTCCCACTCACCGAGCCCGGCATCTCGGGCCTTGAAACCTTGCTGCCGCTGGCTTTGCGGCTGGTGGAGGATGGCGTGCTCTCGCCGCTGCAATGCGCCGCCCGGCTCAGCGTTGGCCCCGCCGCCGTGCTGTGCATGCCGCCGCCGCGCATTGCAGAAGGTGAGCGCACGCCGCTGGCGTTGATCGATCCGGCCGTAGTCTGGACGCTGACCACTGCCCAGTTACAAAGCCGGGGCCGTAACACGCCGTTTGCGGGGCAGGCCTTCACGGGACGTGCAGTGCGCACATTCGTTTAGCCACATCACCCTGCCGCAGGTTTGCGGAATCGTGTAACTTCGCGGCATTACAGCAACCACAGTGTTAGGGAAGCAGCCAATGGCTCGAGTCATGATCGTGGACGATTCGCCCACGGACGTTCAAAACATCCGCAATATCCTGGTCAAGGCCGGGCATGAGGTCATTGAGGCCACCAGCGGCCAGGATGCGCTCGACCGCATCAAGAGTGAGAAGCCCGACTGCGTGATCATGGATGTGGTGATGCCGGGCGTGAACGGCTTCCAGGCCACCCGTCAGATGGCGCGCGACCCTGCCACCGCCAAGATTCCGATCATGGTGGTGAGCAGCAAGAACCAGGAGTCCGACCGCATGTGGGCCCTGCGCCAAGGTGCCAAGGACTACCTCGTCAAACCCGTGAAAGAGGCCGAGCTGCTGGCCAAGCTCAAGGCCCTGATCGGCTGACCGCCCCGCACCAGACCCAAGGAACACGATGGCCACCCTCACCGGCGCCTCAGCGGAAAAAAACTATTTCGTCGTGCTGGCGGCAGCCGGTGTGCTGCTGTTCGTCTCCATCGCGGGTTTCTTCACCTACGAGTCTTCGGTCGCGCGCAACCAGTCGCTGCTCAGTTCCTCCCGCCTTATGGTGGATACCCTCAAGAGCCTCGCCAAGACCGGCTCGGATGCCGCCGCCGGCGTGCAGCCCGACTTCGCCCTGGTGCGGAGCCTGAGCGAGGGCTTCGACACCACCCTGAGGGCGTACCAGGACGGCAATGCCGAGCTTGGCATCAGCGCGCTGGCGGCCGATGCCAGGCCCGACCTGGAGTCGTTGGTCGCAGCCTGGACGCCGATGAAGGCGGCGCTGAAAACCGTCGAGGACAACGCCGTGCCGTACGGACGGGTGTCGACCAACGCGAAGGCGATTGCCGATGTGGTGCCGCCCGCGATCAGCGCCTACGCGGAGTCGGTCGAAAAGGTCTCGCGCACGTCCAGCGGCAGCGACACCTATGTGGTCACGCGCCAGCTGATGCGGCTCTACCGCATCCTGGCACTCGCCAAGCAGACGCTCTCCGACAGTAGCCAGTCCGAGGCCGCCTCGCAGAGCCTGAGCACCGAAGTCGCCGAGTTCCAGCGCGACCACAAGGCGCTGGCCGCAACCGGCGTGATCGACCGCACCACCGCCAAGTATGTGAGCGACGCCTTTGGCACGGTCGAGACGGCAGCCGCCGCCATCGCCCAGGACATCAAGCCCGTGGCCGCGCTGCAAGGCGCGGCCAGCATGCTGCCCACCTATGAGGAGACAACCCAGGCGGCAGCCGAGAAGCTGCGCCAGAAAATCCAGGCCCAGCTGGGCATCTCGGGTTCGGTGACGATTCTGAGCGGCTTGGCGACCCTGGTGGCGCTGGCGCTGATCGGCCTCTACGTCTACCTCACCATCACCCAGGCACGCCGCCGCGAGCGCACCGCTGCCGAACACGACAGCGTACAGCAGCAGGCCATTCTCTCGTTGCTGGATGAGATCACCAACCTCGCCAACGGTGACCTCACCGGCGAGCTGACGGTGACGGCCGACTTCACCGGCAACATCGCCGACTCGCTCAACTACACCGTGCAGACCCTGCGCGGCCTGGTCGGCACCATCAACGACACTTCGGTCGAGATCGCCGCCGCTGCATCGAGCACCACCGACCGCGTGCAGCGGATGAGCACCGCGAGCGACGGCCAGGCGCGCGAAATCGTGCGCGCCACACAGTCGATCAGCACCGCCAGCCGCTCGCTCGAAGATGTCGCAGGCCGCGCCGAAAAACTGGCCGAACAGGCCAAGAGCTCGGTCGACACCGCGCACAGCGGTGCCGCCACGGTGGGTCGCACCATCGCCGGCATGGCAACCCTGCGCGAGCAGATCCAGGACACCGCCAAGCGCATCAAGCGTCTGGGTGAAAGCTCGCAGGAAATCGGCAATATCATCGAGTTCATCAACGACATCGCCGAGCAGACCAATACCCTGGCGCTCAACGCCTCGATCCAGGCAGCCATGGCCGGCGAATCGGGCCGTGGCTTTGCGGTGGTTGCGGACGAAGTGCAGCGCCTCGCGGAACGCGCCGCCTCGGCGACCAAGCAGATCGAAAGCCTGGTCAAGACCATTCAGGCCGATACCCAGGAGGCCATCACCTCGATGGAACGCTCGACCGCCAACGTGGTGGGCGGTGCCAAGAGCGCGGAAGAAGCAGGCCTGGCACTGACCCGCATCGAAGCCAGTTCGCAGGAGCTTGCCAAGGTGATTCAGGACATCGCTGGCGCCTCGCGCGCGCAGTCCGCCGAAACCACTAAGCTGGCGGTCGTCATGCAGGGTATCCGCGAGGTGTCGGTGCAAACCTCATCCACCGCGCACCAGACCGCCGAGTCCGTCGGCGAGCTGAACGTGCTCTCCGCCAAGCTGCGCGAATCGGTGGCCGGCTTCAAGTTGCCGACCGAAGTCAACGCCTTCCAATAGGGCGTGCCATCAATCGCGCATCACACTGCGCGGTTTTGCCTCGCAACGCTGCGAGCATGCGCGGTTGATGACACGCCCTAAAGATCAGCCTGCCGTCTTTTTTTTGGCGGGCGACTTTTTCTTAGCCGGCTTCACCGTTGCAGCCTTGCTGCCGCCAGCAGGCTGCGGTGCCGCATCCTTCGGCGCAGGCAAGCTGACGTAGGGCGAGGGCTCAACCGGCTTGCCGCTATTCACCTTGCCCATCGGTTTGGTGCCCGGCGCAGGCTCGCGCAGCACTGAGTTGTCGAAATTGCCCACCGCCGGATTGCCGAAATACCCTGAGCCCGGGTCGCCCCAGTGGCCGATCTGTCGGTCGCCGAACTGGTTGAGCGAGTCGTAGCCGGCCTGGGCAAAACACTGTGGCACCAAGCCAATCATCAGCGCCGCGAGCAGCTCGGTGCGACGGCGCAAAGCTGAATTGACTGCTGGCACAAGCATTTGCGCACTCCGACACGGTAACGATTGCCAAATCTTATCAGCCCGATCCATCCCTGAGCGGCGGTTTGGCTTGCTGGCAACTGCCGCGCGGCACTATCCTGCGCGCCTTCGACGGCTCGCCCGTCACATCTTTTCTCTCCATCAAGGGTTTGCAATGTCCTTTCAGGCTGATCTCGAAAAACTCCTCGGTCTCAAAACCGTCTCCTACAAATACAACCTGTCGAAGACCGAGCTGTTTCACGAGGCCATCGCCAACGACAAGGGCCGCGTCACCAAGGGCGGTTCGGACCTGGCGCAGAAAGCATTCCCCACCGTGCTGGGCGACAAAGGCCCGCTGGTCTACTACACCGACCCGGACTGCACCGGCCGCCGCACCAAGGACACCTTCGCGGTCGCCTGGCCGGAAGTCGAGAACGAGATCTGGTTCAAGGCTGACCTGGGCAAGTACGACCCGGCCAAGTACGAGGGCCTGCTCAAGCGCCTCGCACAGCACCTGAACGACAAGAAAGCCACGCTGTATGTGAAAGACGTGTTCATGGGCAGCGATCCCGACTTCGCCGTCCCTTACCGCTTCGTTGGCGAATACGCCACGCACGCCTCCTTCGTCGACAACATGTTCCCGAAGGACCTCGTTGGCGTGAGCGACATCGAAGCTCGCCGCTGGACCATGCTCAATGTGCCGAGCTACGTCTGCGAGCCGGAGCGTGATGGCTCGCGCAGCGAAGTCGCCGTGATCATCGACGTGCGCAACCGCATCTGCGTCGTCGCCGGCCGCGCCGACTACTGCGGCGTCAACAAGAAAACCATCTTCACCGTTGGCAACTACCTGCTGCCGAAGCAGGGCAGGCTCTCCATGCACTGCTCGGCCAACGTCGGCGAGAAGGGCGATGGCGCGATCCTGTTCGGTCTCTCCGGCACCGGCAAGACCACGCTCTCGGCCGATGCCAGCCGCAAACTGATTGGCGACGACGAGACCATCTGGAGCGACAACGGCCTGTGCAACCTCGAAGGCGGCTGCTACGCCAAGCTGATCAACCTCGACAAGGCGGCTGAACCTGTCATCGCCGAGGCCATGAGCAAGGCCGGCTGCATCATCGAGAACGTGCCGCCACTGCCCGGCAAGACCATGCCGGAATGCCACCCGGACGAGCTGGACCTGAACGACGGCTCCATCGCCGAGAACACCCGCCTGAGCTACCCGCTCAGCGTGGTGCCCAACACCATGCCGAACGGCCGTGGCCCGCACCCGGAGACGATTGTGCTGTTGACCGCCGATGCCTACGGCGTGCTGCCGCCGATCTCGATCCTCGAGCCGAAGGACGTGATGTATCACTTCGTCTCGGGCTTCACGGCGCGCGTGGCTGGCACGGAGGTGGGCGTGACCGAGCCGCAGCCGACCTTCTCGGCCTGCTTCGGCGGCCCCTTCATGAGCCACAAGCCCAACGTTTACGCCGAGCTGCTGGCCAAGAAGATGAAGGAGCGCTCGGCGCGCTGCATCCTGCTCAACACCGGCTGGTCGGGCGGCAAGTACGGCGTCGGCAAGCGCATGAGCCTCAAGGTGACCCGCGCGCTGCTCAAGGCGGCACTCGACGGCGAGCTGGACAACGTCGAGACCGAGGTGCAGCCCATCCTCAATCTCAAGATGCCCAAGAGCTGCCCGGGTGTGGACTCGGCCATCCTCAACCCGCGCAACACCTGGGCGGACAAGGACGCCTACGACGCCACCGCCACCACGCTGCGCGACGCCTTCCGCAAGAACTTCGAGACCAAGGGCTTCAAGGCCTTCGGTATCGAAGAGCGCATCTGAGGCCGCACGCAGTGCAAAAAAGGCCGCTCGATGCGGCCTTTTTTTGTGCCGATACACTGCCCGCCATCCGCCACCCGCATCCCATGAACAGCTCACACTCCCCAGCGCCTGAAAGCCCCCGCAGGATCACCCTGCGCAAGCTCGCGGGCACCTTCTTCACCGGGCTGATCGCGGTGCTGCCCATCCTCGTCACCATCGCCCTGGTGATGTGGCTGATTCGCGCCGCCGAATCGGTATTGGGCGGCATGCTGGGCATTCTGTTGCCGACCTCCCTCTACCTACCGGGCATGGGACTACTGCTCGCCGTTGCCATCATTTTCATGGTCGGCCTGGGCTTGCAGGGCGTGATGTTCCGGCAGGTACTGCTGTGGCTGGAGGATGCGATCAACCGCATCCCGCTGATTAAGACCGTCTACGGTGCCGTGCGCGACCTCACCGGCTTGATGGGCAACAAGGGCGAGCGACGCTTCACCGAGGTGGTGATGGTATCGCTGCCCAATGTGCCGATCCGTCTGGTGGGCTTCATCACGGTGGACTCTCTTGCAGCCGCTGGGCTGCCGGGCACGGCAGATGAGGTCGCGGTATACCTGCCAATGAGCTACCAGATCGGCGGCTACACCCTGCTGCTGCCGCGCAGCTATCTCACGCCGCTGGATATGAGCTTTGAAGAAGCCATGCGCTTCGTCATCACCGCTGGCATCTCGCGCCACAGCGACCCCACTCCGCCAAAGGTTTGAACCCATGAACGTCAGTCGCATTTTTTGCATCGGCAAGAACTACGCGGATCATGTCGCCGAGCTGGCTCATCTCGGCCACGCCCCTGACGGGGAGTGTGTCGTGTTCATGAAGCCCGCAAGCTGCATCGTGCCCGTGGGCGAACCCATCGTGCTGCCCAGGAACGTCGGCAGCATTCACCACGAAGCTGAGCTGGTGGTGTTGCTTACGGGCGGCGACCGCGATGTGTCCGTGGAAGACGCGCTCGACTGCGTCGCCGGCATCACCTTGGGCCTGGACCTCACCCTGCGCGATCTGCAAACCCAGCTCAAGAACAAGGGCAAGCCCTGGGAGCTGGCCAAGGCCTTCGACTGTGCGGCACCCCTGGGTGAGTTCCAGCCCTATCTGCAACAGGATCTGCAGGCGCTCAGCTTCAGCTGCCACGTCAACGGCATGCTTCGGCAAAGCGGCAACACCGCGCAGATGCTCTACAGCGTGGCGCGGCAGATCAGCATCCTGAGCCAGACCTGGGCCTTGCAGCCCGGTGATGCGATCTACACCGGCACGCCCGCCGGTGTCGGGCCTCTGGTGCCGGGCGACCAGGTGGTACTGGAAGGCCCCGGCCTCGGGCGCCATGCCTGGACTTGCGCGTGAGTGCCGAGGCCCTCGCTGCCTTTCTCGCCAGTGATCCCGGTGATAAGTGCAGCCGCGTGGCCGCCCTGCAATCGCTTGCGGCGATGCCTGCCATGCCCTTGCAGGCCGGCCGTCCCGACCGGCCCAGGCTGGTGGGCCCACGCGAGGTCCCGAGCCGCGGGCTGGGCAGCATCGAAGGCCGTGCCGCGCTCTGCCATGCCGTCGCCCACATCGAGTTCAACGCCATCAATCTGGCACTCGATGCCGGCCTGCGCTTTGGCGGCATGCCTCCCGCCTATTACAAGGACTGGCTGAGCGTGGCGCAGGACGAGGCGCGGCATTTCCTGATGATGCAAACCCGGCTCAAGCAGCTCGGCTACGACTACGGCGACTTCGCCGCCCACAACGGCCTGTGGGAAGCCTGCGAGAAAACCGCGCACGACGTGCTGCTGCGCATGGCCTGCGTGCCGCGCGTGCTGGAGGCGCGCGGGCTGGACGTGACCCCGAACCTCATCAACCGCCTGCGAGAAGTGGGCGACCTCGACACCATGGCCGTGCTCGAAGTGATCCTCAGCGAGGAGGTGCGCCACGTCGAGATCGGCACCCGCTGGTTTCACCACCTCTGTGCCGAACGCAAGCTGGCGCCGGTGTCCACCTTCCGTCGCCTGCTGGCCGAGCAGAACATCCAGCTCAGGCCCCCGTTCAACCATGCAGCAAGGGCCGAGGCAGGCTTTGTCGCGGCCGAGCTGGAATGACCCCGGCATGCCTCTGCGTAGTTGGCTTTTTTGGCTTGCCAGACCCCGGGTGATTCATGAGAATAAGTGAGCGTTGCAGCACCATGAACGCCTGCACATAAGAAAACACATCCAAAAAGGGAATCCCATGTCATTGCCGCGTTTCGCAGCCCCGCTGTGCGTCGTCGCCGTACTCGCTATCTGCACCCCAAGCCCGGCCTTGGCCGCTCCCTTCGTTTCCGGCAGCCTGGCCCGCACCAGCACCAAGTTCGATGATGTGAAGGACGGCACCGGCTTCTCGCTAGCTGCTGGCTACGAGGTGGATCGCTTCGGGGCCTTCCCGCTGTTCTTCGAGGGCAGCTATTACGACAGCGGCAAGCTCAAGGTGGACGACAGCGGTGGCCTGCGCCTGAGCTACGACGGGTTCCAGGCCTTTGGCGGCATCGCCCTCAAGCTCGGCAATGACGATGGCTCGCGGGTCTGGGCCAAGGTCGGCTATTACTCGCTGGACGGCAAGATTTCCGATGGCAGCGACAGCGCCAGCGAAAAGACCACAGGCCTGAGCTTCGGCTTTGGCGGCGACTGGATGTTCTCGAAACAGATCGGCGCCCGCTTCGAGCTGGAACAGCCCACCAAGGTCAAGGCCTTCCCAGGCCTCAGCATCGACGGCACGTCCGCGCTCAGCATCGTCAAGATTGGCCTGGTCTGGCGCCCACAGTTCGGTGGCAGCGCGACCACAGCCCCGGTGGCACGCGAGCGCGGCGATGTGTATCTGGCCCCCGCTCCCAAGCTGGTCGCCCCCTTCGGCACCAGCGGCAGCGCCACAGTGCGTGCCGGCACTGGCATCCGCGCCCAGCCCAAGGCCGATTCGCGGCTGGTCGGTAGCGCAAGCGCCGACACGGTGGTGACACTCGACGGCAGCAGCAGCGGCGTTGCCGGCGAGTGGTGGTTTGTCAAGGGTACAGGCATCGCCGGATGGGTGCCCGCGAGTGAGCTGGCTGCACCTTAAAAGCCAGGCTGGTCAAAGCACCCAAGCTTCCCGGCGCTGGGTGGGTGCTCAGGCACTCCGCGAGCTGCGCACTGCGACCGTGCGGCAGCCGCCGACAAGCCGCTAGCCGCATGCTGCTCGAAGCGATCACCCGACAGGCAGAGCTGACACCAGCGAAACTCGCGCTGATCCACAACGGCGTGACCTGGAGCTACTCCGGGCTGGCGCAGCGCATTGCCATCTCGCGCCAGCATTTCGCCGCGCAGAAACTTCGGCCCGGCAGCGTCGTGGTGCTCGCCATCCAGCATCTGGCGGCGGCCTGGGTGCATGGCATCGCGCTGCGCAGCCTTGGGCTGAACACCCTCTGCGTGCCAGCCGAAAAGACCCTTCCCGACTTGAGCCTCGCTCGCATCGACAGCGTGGTGACGACGGTTGGCGAGCACCGACCCGAAATCTCGATGCAGGTGGCGGACAAGGGCTGGCGGCTGGTGATCGCAGCGCCCATCGCGCAGCTCGCCGATGTCCCGCTACCGCAAGCCGCTGCCGCCAGCGCGCTGCCCGAGGGTGGGCATGTGCTGATGACCTCAGGTACCACCGGCAGCTACAAGATGGTGCTGCGCGATGCGGTGGCCGAGGCGGCCAGTGTCCCGCTGCACGCCGACATCAATGGCATTTCTGCGCAGTCGGTGGTCTATGTCGGCGAGTTTCTCAAGCTCACCGCCGGTGGCTACCGCTGGCCGCTGATCACCTGGGCCGTGGGCGGCACCGTGGTATTCCATCAGGGACCCGAGCCACACCGCGTGTTTCAGGCACTGCCGGTCACGCATGCGTTTGCCACGCCCTCGACACTCGGACATCTGCTCAAGGCCCCGGCAGACGCCCTGCCCTATTGCGCCAGCCTGCGTCTGCTCGTGACCGGCGGCGCACTGCCGAAGGCACTGGCCCTGATCGCACAATCGCGGCTCACCCGGCAGATCTTCACCGTACTGGCTTCAACCGAAGCCCTGACGCTGGCTGTCACGCCCTACGACAACAGCGATGGCTTGCAGTGGCATCACATCCACCCCGCCCGCGAGGTGCAGGTGGTCGATGAGGCGGGACAGCCGCTGCCAGCCGGCAGCCAGGGCCAGCTGCGCGTGCGCGTGCTGGATGGTGTGCAGGGCTATCTGGATGATCCGGTGGCCTCGCAGCGGTTCTTCCGTGACGGCTACTTTTACCCCGGAGACCTCGGCATTCTGGCTGCCGACGGTCGTCTGGCCCTGCGGGGGCGCGTCACCGAGGTGATCAATGTGCTGGGCTCGAAACTCGCGGCGGCACCGCTCGAGCAGGCTTTGCAGGATGCACTCGGGGCGACCGGCGTCTGCATTTTTTCAGTGCCCACGGCTGCCGCAGAAGAAGAATTGCACCTTGCCATCGAGTCAACCGCGCCGATCCCGCGTCCGCAGCTGGAGCAGGTGCTGGAAACCGTGCTGGGCCGGGTGATACCGCACATCCGCTATCACCTCTGCGGGCAGCTGCCTCGCAACCACATGGGCAAGATCCAGCGCGCGCTGTTGCAGCAACAGCTGCTGGGCTAGATTTCTGCCTCGGCTGCATCGCGCCCGCGCTGGCGGGCTTCGGCTTCGAGCCGCGCTTCTTCGATCTGGTTCAGCACGGCATCAACATCCGCCTCGGGCGAGGTATCGACGAACACACCGGTGAGCACGCTGTCCGGCCTCAATTCGCTGGCCTGGAAAAGCTTCCAGATTTCGCGTGCGTACTGGGTGTCCAGCAGCTCGGGTGCCGCGCGACCAAAAGTGGCGCGCATGTTGTTGACGTCGCGCTCCAGCATCGAAAAGGCATTGTTGTTGCTGGCGGCACTCACCGCCTGCGGCAGGTCGATCACCACCGGGCCTGCGGCATCGACCAGCACGTTGTATTCCGAGAGGTCGCCGTGGATCAGCCCCTCGCAGAGCATCAGCACGATCTGCCGCATCATGAAGGCATGCCACTCGCGCGCCTGCTCGGGGGTGATGTCCACATCGTTCAGGCGCGGCGCGGGGTGGCCGTCGGCGTCGCAGACCAGCTCCATCAGCAGCACGCCGGCATGCACGCCATGCGGCTTGGGCACCCGTACCCCGGCGTAGTCAAGGCGGTAGAGCGCCTCGACCTCGGCGTTCTTCCATTCCTCTTCCTGCTGCTTGCGGCCGTGGCGGCTGGCACCCTTGCCCATCGCGCGCGCATCGCGGCTGCCACGGGCCTTGCGGCCTTCCTGGTACTGGGCGAGCTTGTGGAAGCCGCGGTGTTCGGCCTCCTTGTAGACCTTCGCGCAGCGCACCTCATCGCCGCAGGCGACGACGAACACCGAGGCCTCCTTGCCGCTTTTGAGCTGGCGCAGCACGGCATCGACCATGCCGTTGTCCACCAGCGGTTGCAGGCCCTTGGGTGGCTTCATGGCGTGCGCAAGGCTGAAACAAAAAAGGCGGAGTGATCCGCCCTTTTTGTGCGCAATGTCAGCGCGAGCACTATTTCTTCTTCTCAGCCTTGGCGAGTTTCTTCTCAGCCGGGGTCTTCGACGGTTTTTTCTTGGTTTCTTTCTTGCTATCCATGCCCTTGCTCATCAGGTTTGCTCCGGTTGGGTGGTGGGTGCCGCGGTTGCATCGTCTGCATCGGGAGTTTCAACGGCGTCGCTGCTGCTGCCGCCCGCCAGTTTCTTCAGGCGCTTTTCTTCCTGCTGCTTGATCTTTTTCAGTTCGCGCTGGCGCTTCTCGAACTGGTAGTTGGGTTTGGCCATGAGGCACTCCGATGATTTCGTGGCGCAGTGTAAAGCCAGCGCGCTCAGATCGCGCTTTTTCCGGGCATAAAATGCGCTTCCAGCTGAACCGCGAGCGCCAAAAGCCTGCCTTCCTCGCCGAAGGGTGCGACAAACTGCACGCCAATCGGCAGACCTGAGCTGCTGGTGGCGAGGGGGCAACTCATCGAGGGCGTGCCGGTGAGGTTGCTGAGCTGGGTGAAGGGCGTGATCGTCAAGTTGTCACGCACCATCTTGTCCACCTGCCCGCTCCGGAGCAGGGCCTTGCCCAGGCCCAGTGCGAGGATGGGCTTGATCGCGGCGCGTTGCAGCGCAGGCGTGTCGAGTTGCCCGATGCGGGGCGCAGTGTAGGCGGTGGTGGGCAGCAGGTACAGGTCAAAGCGCGTGAAGTACTCGCCCAGGGCGCGCGCGTAATCGTTCCATTTGCGGCGCTCGTTCACATATTCTCCGGCGGAGAGCGCCTCGCCCAAGAGACCCAAGGCGCGGGTATCCAGCTCGAAGTCGTTTTCCTTGGCACCCAGTGCGCGGCACTTGCGCATGTTGGCGGCGACCTGGCCGAGATACATGGTGAAGAAGCTCTTGGCGAGTGCCAGGCCGTCGAGCTCCGGCTCCGCCTCTTCGAGATGATGGCCCATGGCTTCAAGCTGCTTGGCGGCGCGCAGCACCGCCTCGCGCACCTCGACATCCACGGTGGTGCCGATGGGCGAGCGGGTCGAAAAGCCGATGCGCAACCTGCCCGGCGCGCGCTTTGCCAGCTCGGCAAACGCCACAGCAGGCGGCGCGATGGTGAAGGGATCACCCGCCGCCTGCCCTGCCAACACGTCGAGCATCGCCGCTGAATCGCGCACGCTTCGGGTGAGCACATGCTCGCTCGACGCACCCTCCCAGCCCTCGCCGTGGTGCGGCCCATACGGCACTCGGCCGCGTGAGGGACGTAGGCCGAACAGCCCGCAATACGCGGCGGGGATGCGGATGCTGCCGCCGCCATCGGAGGCACCCGCCATCGGCACGATGCCTGCCGCCACAACTGCCGCCGCGCCACCACTCGACCCGCCCGGCGTATGGGCCGGGTTGATGGGGTTGCGTGTCGGCCCGAAAGCCTCGGGCTCGGTGACGCCCTTGAGCGCGAACTCTGGCGTGGCGGTGCGGCCGAAGATCACCAGCCCCGCCGTCTTGCTGCGCGCGGTGTAGGCGCTGTCGCCGTGGACGATGTGGTTCTTCAGTGCCGCCGAGCCGCAGATGTTCGGTACGCCATCGAGTTCCTGGCCGTAGTCCTTGAGCAGGAAGGGCACACCCGCGAAGGGGCCGGTCAGTGTGCCGCTGGCCGTGCTGCGGCCCAGCGCATCGAGCCTCTGCACGATGGCATTGAGCTTCGGCTCAACCTCATCGGCGCGGGCAATCGCCGCCTCCAGCAGCTCGGCCGCACTCACCTGGCGGGTGGCGACGAGTTCGGCGAGGCTGGTGGCGTCGTGTTGGGCGTAGTCCTTCATGGGTCTCCTCTGGAAGTCTGAATTGTTCTTGGCTGCGGCGTAGATTACGGGCCAGCGGCCTCAGACCGCGAGGAGAATCGGCATGACCACGACCACGCTCAATAGCAGCCAGACCATCCCCAGCAATGCGCCCGCCTGGGCTTCTGCCCTGCGCCGCTACAACAACTGGCTAATGTATGACCTGGGCGGCGGCCTGCGCCCCTGGAAGTTCGCCTGGATCATCAATTTCCAAAAGGGCGGCACCTTCTTCTTCCTCGGCCTGCTGATGTGGCTCTATGCGCCGCACACGCCGGCTGCGACCTCGCCCGCCGCATGGATATATCTCGCGCTGCATGGCAGTTACGGCCTGGTGTGGCTGCTGAAGGATTTCTGCTTTCCCGACCCCGGCTGGCAGCACCGCATCACCATCGGTGGCGGGCTGTTCGCGCTGTTTGGACTCGCCATGTACTGGAGTTTCGGCTGGTTGCTGATCTCCGGCACCGCGATACCAGACTACCCCTTGCCGATGACCGCGTGGTTCGCCGTCTGCATCAGTCTGGTCATTACCGGCAGCGCCTTGATGATCACCGCCGACGCGCAGAAGTACTACACCCTGCGCCTTCAGCGCGGCCTCATCAGCGACGGCGTGCATGCCTATATCCGCCACCCGAACTACCTCGGCGAGATGATGATCTATCTCGGCTTCGCCCTGATGGTCATGCACTGGCTGCCCTTCGCCTGGCTCGCCTACATCTGGCTCAGCCTGTTCGCGCCGAACATGGCGATGAAGGAGGCCAGCATGAGCCGCTACCCCGAGTGGGCGAGCTACAAGAAGCGCAGCTGGTGGCTGCTGCCTTTCGTGTTCTGATCAGGGCTTCTCATATCCCACGCGATGCACCCAGCTGCCGCGATCCTGGTACGGCATGGTCACGCAACTGGTGCCGGGCAAGGTGTCCGACCCCGGCCCAATCACGCCGGTGAGCGAGCAGATGCGGCTCCTGGGATGTACGCGCGTCGCCTTGGCGAGATCAGCCACCGTCATTGCCGTGCCGCCGTTGTAGCTGGTGGCGAGCCGCGCAAGGGCGGTGTCGAGCGCGGCGAGCATCACGGCATCACGGCTGCGGCCGCCCGCCCAGTCACGGCGATTGGTGATGCCGCTCGTGGTGGGGTCGAGCACGCGCACCACGACGTTGTCCATCACGCTCTGGTCGAACACATGGCTGCCCACGCCGCTGACGCGGCCATAGCTGGTGAGGCCGGCGGCGGGGGCCGGATTGTTGGGGTCGGAGTCCGGCACGCCGCTGTCGAGCACATCCTCCTTGAGCGCGGCGAACAGCTCGTCGCGCAGCGCCGTCACGTAGACGCCGAACACGGTTGCGGCGGGGCCATCGGTGGCGGTCTCGTTGGCGAGGTCAATGCCGGGGCCGTAATGCTTGGCGTCCCAGCCCAGCACCAGATCGAGTGCGGCCTTCTGCACCTCGCTCAAACTGGCGGCAGCACTCGTGCGGAAGGCCGACATCACCGGCCGGTACTGCCGCGCGCGCGGGTCGATGGTGCCGGTGTGTTGGTCGAGCGCCATCAGGTCGGAGTAGGCCCAATCGCTGCGGGTGCCGAGCTTGTCCAGCACATGGGTCACACGCTGGCCCGGCCCGCCGGGGCGGCTGGTGTTGCCCAGGCCCTCGCCATCGAGCCAGCCGATGGCGGGCTTATTGTTCCAGTTGGCGAGAAAGCCCTGCGCCGGGTCACGCACCTGCGGGGTCTGCTCAAAGGGCATGAGGCCCGTGTGGTCGAAGGCACCCGTGCCGGGGATGGGCAGGCGCTGGTCGGTCTGCGCATTGCGCGCGAAGTGCAGGCCGGGGTGGTAGTAGGCGATGTGGCCATCGCGCGTAGCGACGGTGGTGTTCTCGTTCCAGGTCACCTTCTTCATTGCCGCATCGAACTCGGCGAAGGACTTCGCCTTGTTCCACTCGCGGATGCCCTCGATGGTCTCGGTCTCGCGCATCCACATGGCGTAGCTCAGGCTGCGGCCGAGGCCAGCGGCGTCGTCACGCGTCACCAGGGGGCCGTGCACGGTGCGGCAGACCTTGTTGCTCTGCGTGAGTTCGGGCGGCCCGACAGGCACACCGCTTTGTGCCGCGCGGTAGTTCAGCGTCTCGGTACGGCAGCTCATGTCCTTCCAGACGTTGTTATGGAAGTACTGGTCGGCCCTGCAAGTGCCCGCCGTAATCTGCGCAGTGGAGCAGAGGGTTTCGACGAAGCTGTCGATGGTTTTCGAGTAGCCGGTAGTGAGGCCCCAGGCCGCGTGCTCGGTGTAGCCGATGCCGACCACGGGCAGGATCGGCACCGAGCTGCCGCGCGCGTCGTAACCCGCGCCGTGGATTTCGTATTCAACCAGGAGCAGCGGGTAGCTGTAGCCCAGCTGCGGGCCGCTGACCATCAGCGTGCCGCGGTCGCGCGTGCGCTTCGGCGCGAGTGCAAAGGCATAGCTCCCGCCGTGCAGATAGGCGCGCAGCTCGGCGAGGGCGAGCACGATCTTCTGCTGCGTTTCGCGCTGCTGCTTCGCCTTGCTGGCCACCATGCGCTTGACCTGCGCCTTGACTGGCTTGGGCAGCAAGGCAATCTCCCGCCGCGCCGCGCCCGCCAATCCTGCAGACGAATTACCCGCCGCCGCCAGCGAAGGCTGCGAGCAGGGCACCGGTGCCGTCGAATGCCCGGTGCCGTCGCCGCGCCGGATGGTCTCGGGCAGCGTCACCGCCCAGTCGGCCATGCGCTCGAACACCGCATCGCGGCCCTCGGCGGAGACAGGATGATTGCTGAAACTCCCCTCGCCCACTGGCACGCTGGTGACGGCCTTGCTGTCGTCCTGCCAGATCAGATCCTGAAACGCATCCTTGCCTGCGCGCGCCGAGCCGTAGCGGGCGCTGAGCGTCTTGAGCAGGGCAATGTTCTGCCACTCGCTGCCGCCCTCGGCCGCCACGAAGCGGGTGATGTAGACGCCTGAGCCGAGCACATCCTGCGCGGTGAAGGGTTGCGGCTGCGAACTGAGCAGGCCGTACTCGGCAGGCAGGGCATCGGGGTTGGTGGCGAGCTGGGCGACCCAGGCATTGGCACCGGCCACGTAGCCGTTGACGGCGTCCTTGGCATCCGGTGTGAGCTTGTCGAAAAAAGCCTGGTATTCGGCGGCGGTGTAGCCGCTGACACGCGCTTGCAAGTCGGCCGGCACCGCGCCGCAACCGGTGAGTTCGGCCAAGCTGCCGAGCGCGGTGCGGCGCACGGCGTCCATCAGGAACAGGCGATCTTGCGCGATGGAGTAGCCGACGCCGTACCAGAGGTCGAACAGCTTGTCGGCATAGACGATGGGCACGCCGTAGTCGTCACGGTAGACCTGCACGCCCGCCTTGGGTGCAAACGGCACGCCGGGCTTGCTGCCCAGCACGCCGGGCTTGGCCTTGAAGCTCCAGTAGAGATCGCGCTGGTCATCGAGATGCGGGCCGTAGTCGCCGGGCGCGCCACTCGCCTGCCCCTCTGCCTGGCCGGCGACGCTGACGAAGCCGCTCTGCCCCGGTGGCAGCACGGTTTCGGCCTTGAGCACCAGAGTGGCGGGATCAGCGGGCGTCACCACCGGCGCGCTGGGTGCGCCAATCGCCGCGAGGGGTGCGGAGGAGTTGCCGCAGGCGGCGAGCTGTGCGGCCGCCGCCAGCAGCAGGGCGCGCAGCAGCCAGCGCGGCGAAAGGGTTTGCATGGGTGATTCTCCTCGCGGCGCTCGTGATGGCGCCCGCTTTTCTGGCCGCTACTGTAGCCGCGCTTGCGAGGCAGGCGTCATCACGGGGATGATCTTCCTACCCATCTTCCATTCGGAGTCTCCTCGTGCCCAAGCCCAGCGCCGTCCTCAAACTCTGGAACACCCTGTCGTCGAAGCCCGGCGGCAAATGGCTGTTCTCGCAGGCCATCAGCCGCAAGGCCCCGTACTTCGGCACCGTCAAGCCGCGCTTCGAGGTGGTGGAACACGGCCGCGCCGAACTCACCGCCGAGAAGCGCCGCGCCGTACACAACCACATCGGTACCTTCCACGCGATTGCAATCTGCAACATGGCCGAGGCGGCGATGGGCATCGCGGCAGAAGCGACGCTACCCGCCACGCACCGCTGGCTGCCCAAGAGCATGAGCGTGCGTTATCTCAAGAAGGCCGAGACCGACCTGCGCGCGGTGGCGACCATCGACCCCGCGACGGTCTACGGCACCGCAGGCTTCGAGCTGCCGGTGAACGTCGATGTGCTGGACACCCGTGGCGAGAAGGTGTTCGACGCCATCATCACCATCTGGGTCACGGCGAAGAAATAGCTTTCGGCAGATCGCCCTTGAAGCCGCCGAGCCAGCGGCCATCCTGCCCGATGGCCAGCACGGCGTTTGCATAGAAACCGGTGACTCGATAGAAGCGCACTGTCTCGGCGGCCAGCTGCTTTCGATCAAGCCATTGCTGCGCAGCATCCGCCAGTGCGGGCTGCGTGTTTCGCAGAGCTGGCAAGGTGTAGCCCTGCGACCAGTGGCGTGTGGCAGCGGTGGCGTCGAAGGGCTGGTAAAGAAAGTGCAGCTCATAGGGTTCCAGACCACTGACGAGCTGGAACATGCCGACGCCGGAACTCTCTTCGCCATCCTTGGGCTCGCGCACATCAACAAGGTGAGGCGCTTCATCACCGAGCGGCTGCCAGCCATCTGCCTCGATCTGCTGCTCGGCAAAACGCGCGGCGGTGACGGCGTAGAACTGGCCCTCGTGGAAAGCCACTGCCTGCACACGCACCGCGTGGATATTCCAAAGCCCGTAACCGTATGCACCGAGCTGGAACAGCGCAATCACGGTGAGGTCGAACACCATCTTGCGCTTGCCCTTGGCGGGGTCGAACACCACGAAGGTCAGCAGCGGGCCAAGTACGAGATCGACCAGCACCAGGAGCTTCAAGCCGATGCCGCCGCCATCGGTGGCGAACAGCGGCGGCGGGAACCAGTGCAGCAGCATCAGGGCGAGTGCGGCACCCACCAGCACCGCACTGATCGACAAGTGCGCGAGCAGCGCCTTGAGTTTGAGGATGAGCAGACGACGGGACATGGGCACGGCAGTCAGGGTGGGAATGCGCGCAATTTAAGAAGGCCGTGTCGCAGATTCAAGACCCGCTGTGCGCCTCGGCGAGCAGGCTGCCGATGCGTTCATCCTTTTCGGCCCAGAGCTTGGCCACGTAGTCCTGCACGCTCTTGCGGAAGACGGCATCGCCCTCGTAGTCGCCCTGAGAAAAAGCGGCTGGGATATCGAGCTTGCGCACATCGACGATGACCTTGCCGACCCGCCCACCCAAAAACTGCCCGAAGGTTTTTGCACCTTCCGGATAGACGATGGTGACATCCAGCAGCGTGTGCAGCCGCCCTCCCATGGCGGAGAGCGTGAAGGCAAAGCCACCCGCCTTGGGCTTGAGCAGATGCCGGTACGGCGAGCCCTGCTTCGCCTGCTTGGCCTTGGTGAAGCGCGTGCCTTCGAGAAAATTGAAGATCGCCACCGGCACGCCCTCGTACTTCTCGCAGGTCTTGCGGGTGGTCTCGACATCCTTACCCTTCAGCGCCGGATTCTTTGCGATCTGCTCGGGCGTGGAGCGGCGCATGAAGGGGAAGTCCAGCCCCCACCAGG
>JAZKHC010000005.1:0-92149 GCA_040385605.1 Pseudomonadota bacterium | reverse complement strand
ACGGCGTGAAGAACGTCGAAGTGTTCGTCAAGGGCCCCGGCCCGGGCCGTGAATCTGCCGTGCGTGCGCTCAACGCCGCCGGCATGAAGGTTTCCAACATCGTTGATGTGACGCCGATTCCGCACAACGGCTGCCGTCCCGCCAAGCGTCGTCGCGTTTAATTCAAGAGAAATATCATGGCTCGTTATATTGGCCCCAAGTGCAAACTTTCCCGCCGCGCCGGCATGGACCTTCTGCTCAAGTCCCGCGCCCGCAGCCTAGAAACCAAGTGCAAGCTCGAAACCCGTCCTGGTCAGCATGGTGCCGTCAAGCCGCGTCTGTCCGACTACGCCAACCAGCTGGCTGAGAAGCAGAAGCTGAAGCGGATGTATGGTGTGCTGGAGCGCCAGTTCCGCAACTATTACCTGAAGGCCTCCGGCGGCAAGGGTGCCACTGGCCTCAATCTGCTGCGCTTTCTCGAGGCCCGTCTGGATAACGTCGTCTATCGCATGGGTTTTGCATCAACCCGTTCGGAGGCGCGTCAGCTCGTCGGCCACAAGGCCATCGAAGTCAACGGCAAGCCGGTCAACATTCCTTCGTATCAGGTCGCCGTCGGCGATGTGATCACGGTGCGCGAGAAGTCGAAGAGCCAACTTCGCATCGCCGCTTCACTCACGCTCGCTTCGCAGGTCGGGTTCCCCGACTGGCTCGATGTGGATGAGAAGGGTCTGAAGGGCACTTTCAAGTCTGCTCCTGAGCGCGGCCAGATCGTGCCGGACATCAACGAGAACCTGGTGGTCGAGCTTTATTCCAAGTAATTGATCTGGTGTGTATCCAGGTCGGGCTGTTCGCCCGACCGTGTAAGTTTCTAGAAAGGATTTTTCAATGCAGGGCATCGTCAACGATTTGCTGAAACCGCGCACCATCGACGTGGAGCAAGCTGGTCCCAATCGCGCACGCGTTTCGCTGGAGCCGCTGGAGCGTGGTTTTGGCCACACCCTGGGCAACGCACTGCGTCGCATCCTGCTGTCCTCGATCCCCGGTGCCGCAATCACCGAAGCGCAGATCGAAGGCGTGGTCCATGAGTACAGTGCCATCGAAGGCGTGCAGGAGGACGTGCTCGACATTCTCTTGAACCTCAAGAACGTCGCCATCCGCATGCACTCGCGCGACTCGGCCACGCTGACCATTGCCAAATCCGGCAAGGGCCCGGTCACCGCTGGTGATATCCAGCTCGACCACGACATCGAGATCGTCAACCCGGGCTTGGTCATTGCCAACCTCACGGGTGGCAAGCTCAACATGACTCTGCGCGTCACGCGCGGCCGCGGCTACCAGCCCGCGCTGGCCCGCCCGGAAGAGGAAGGCTCCGGCATCGGCGTGCTCAAACTCGACGCCAGCTACAGCCCGGTTCGGCGCGTCAGCTACTCCGTCGAGCGCGCTCGCGTTGAGCAGCGTACCGATCTGGACAAGCTGATTCTCGACATCGACACCAACGGTGGCATTGACGCCGCCGAGGCGGTGCGCCAGGCTGCCCGCATCCTGCGCGACCAGCTCACCGTGTTCGTCGGCCTTGAAGCCGAGGAAGTGGTCGCTGCCATCAGCAGCAAGAAGGATGTCTCGCCGATCCTTTTCCGTCCCATCGACGAGCTGGAGCTGGGCGTGCGTTCGACCAACTGCCTAAAGGCCGAAAACATTTACTACATCGGTGATCTGGTGCAGCGCACCGAGACCCAGCTGATGAAGACCCCGAACCTCGGCAAGAAGTCGCTCAACGAAATCAAAGAAGCCCTCAAGAGCCACGAGCTCGACTTGGGCATGAAGCTGGACAACTGGTCGTCGCCGAAAGCGTCGGCCTAAAGCAAGAGTAAGGATTAGTCATGCGCCACAAAGTTTCAGGCCGCCGTCTTGGCCGCACCAGTTCACACCGCAAGTCGATGATGCAGAGCATGTCGGCTTCGCTGATCGAGCACGAGATCATCCGCACCACCGTGGAGAAAGCCAAGGAGCTTCGCCGCGAGCTGGAGCCCCTGATCACCCGTGCGAAGGAAGATTCCCTGCACAACCGCCGCATCACTTTCGACCGCCTGCGCAACCGCGATGCGGTGCAGAAGCTGTTCCTTGAGCTGGGCCCGCGCTTCAAGCAGCGTCCTGGCGGCTACCTGCGCATCATGCGCTGCGGCTACCGCGCGGGCGATGCTGCCGCCATGGCCTACATCGAGTTGGTGCAGCGCAGTGAGGCTCCCGCCGCCGAGACGGCCAGCGCCTGATCCCTCTCAGAGCATCAAAACAAAAAAGACGCCTCGGCGTCTTTTTTTTTGTGCCTTGGCACCGGCTTGGCAGGAAGCTGGCAAGGCGGTGAATGGCCGTGTTTGTCACCGTACGGAGAACGTGGGCGGGATGGCAGGGCCGATTTTTTTCGGCAAGAACGATTGACCTGCGCGCGCACAAAAAATACATTCGATATCAAAGGCGCAGCAATTTCGTAAAAAACGCTTCGAGGATCAAGAAAGCGGGCAAACAGGAGCCAAGGACTGGCACTGATGTTGCTGCGTCGTGCAAAGGGAGTGAGGCCTTGTGGCTTCATTCAAGTCCACACTCAATGGGATTCAAAATGAAACTAAGTATTGACGGCCTGTTCCGCAAGGCGGCCCATGCCGCTTTCGTCAGCGGCCTTGCTGCGGCGAGCTTCTCGGTCGTGGCGCAAGATGCCTCTGGCGCTGTTGCCATTCCGCCCGCTGAGACTGCCCCGGCAGCCACTCCCGCTGCGGCCCCGGCCGAAGCGCCGCCTGCCACCGTCGATACCATCGCGGTCGCCGAGCCTGCGCCGCCTGCGCCCGCTGCGGCCAGCGAGAAGGCCGTGGTTTCAGTCGAGCTGAAAAAAATCTCGGTCACCGGCTCGCGCATCAAGTCGCCCAACCTCACCAGCTCCAGCCCCATCACCACCGTGGGCGCGGCCGAAGTCAAGGCGCAGGGCACCACCCGCGTCGAAGACTTGCTCAACAGCCTGCCGCAGGTGTTTGCGGACCAGGGCGGCAACCTCGCCAACGGTGCCACCGGCACCGCCACGGTTGACCTCCGTGACCTGGGTTCCTCCCGCACACTGGTGCTGATCGACGGCAAGCGCGTGCAGCCGGGTGATCCGGGTGATTCCACGGCCGATCTCAACTTCATCCCCGCCGCACTGATCGACCGCGTCGATGTGCTCACCGGTGGCGCATCGTCCACCTACGGTGCCGACGCTGTCGCGGGCGTGGTCAACTTCATCATGAAGAAGGACTTTCAAGGCGTGCGTGTGGAGGCCCAGCGCGGCATCTTCAACCACAAGAATGACGGCCCCTACGATGCCCTGCTCGCGTCTCGCAACTTTGCCATCCCCAGCAAGAACAAGTGGGATGGCCAATCCTGGGATCTGAGCGCAGTCATCGGCACCAATACCGGCGACGGCAAGGGCAACATCACTGCTTATGCCACCTATCGCCAGATCGACCCGATCGACCAGGGCCAGCGTGACTTCAGCTCCTGCTCTCTGGGTGCCTCGGGTGCCAATGAGCTGGCCTGCGCCGGTTCGTCAACCAACGCTCTTGGTCGTTTTCTGGGTGATAACGGCAACTTCACGCTCGACCCGACGGGACCGGGAAACACCTTCCGTTCTTTTGTGGGCGCGCGCGATGCATTCAACTTCAATCCGTTCAACTATTTCCAGCGTAACGACGAACGCTACACCTTGGGTTCGTTCGCCAACTACGAGTTCAACGAGCACGCCGAGGCCTATGCCCAGGTGATGTTCATGGATGACCGCACCAATGCGGTGATCGCGCCTTCCGGTGCCTTCTTCGGTAACGACATCTACACCCTGAGCCGCGACAATCCGCTGATCTCCGACCAGCAGGAAGCTGCCCTTTTCACCGAAGGCATGGATACGGTCGATGCACTCATCGGCCGCCGCAACGTCGAAGGCGGTCCGCGCGACAGCGACCTGCGCCACACCTCGTACCGCATCCTCGGCGGCGTCAAGGGCAACCTGATCGGCGAATGGGATTACGACACCTCTTATCAGTACGGCAAGACCATCCGCGACAACATCTATCGCGGCGAGTTCTCGCGCGCGCGCACCATCCGTGCGCTGGATGTGGTGACCGGCCCCGATGGCACGCCGACCTGCCAGTCTGTGATTGACGGCAGCGATCCGAATTGCGTGCCCTACAACATCTTCCAGGTCGGTGGCGTGACGCCCGCCGCGCTGAATTACCTGACGCTGCCGGGCTTTGCCAACGGTGTCGTGCAGGAGCGCGTGTTCTCGGGCTTCGTGTCCGGTCCTGTGGGCGTGCAGTCGCCGTTTGCGAAGGAAAACATCAGCCTCGCCATCGGTGTCGAATACCGCGACGAAGAGGCCATCAACGAGTTCGACTCGGCGTTCCAGAGCGGCGATCTCGCCGGTCAGGGCGGCGCATCGCTCAACGCGGCTGGCTCGTTCGACGTCAAGGAAATCTACGGCGAAGTGAAATTGCCGATCTGGCAGGATCAGCCGCTTGGCAAAGAGCTCAGCATCGACCTCGGCTATCGCTATTCAGACTACAGCTCGATCTCCCCGACCGACGCCTACAAGCTCGGCCTGAACTACGCCCCGACGGACGACATCAAGGCCCGCTTCAGCTACAACCGCGCGGTACGCGCACCGAACATCGGCGAGCTGTCGCAGCCGACCAATGTGCAGCTCGATGGCTCGACCGACCCCTGCGCGGGCACGGCGAACAACGAGAACGGCACGGCGGAAGACGGTGAAGCTACTGCAACCCGTGCGCAGTGCGCCAACGATCCGCTGATTGCCACCAATCCGGGTCTCTACGGCACCATCGACCCGAGCCCTGCCAGCCAGTACAACGGCCAGGTCGGCACCGACCCCGGCCTGCAGGCTGAAAAAGCCGATACGGTGACCGCAGGCTTCGTGTTCACGCCCACCTTCCTCAAGGGTGCCAGCGCCTCGGTGGATTTCTACAGCATCAAGGTCGACGGCTTCATCAGCGGCTACGGCGCAGATACGATCCTCCAGGCCTGCTACGAGCGCGGCCAGCTCTGCGACCTGATCAACCGTGATCCCAACTCCGGTCCGACGTTCGGCTCGCTGTGGCTGGGCCAGAACGGCTTCGTCATCGACACCGTGCAGAACACTGGCCGCCTGAAAGTGGAAGGCGTCGATTTCAAGGCCGACTATCGTGTGAAGGGTGCGCAGATCGGCCTCCCGGACGCTGGCACCTTCGTGATCGACTACGTCGGCTCGCTGTTGCTCAAGCAGGATGTCACGCCCATTCCGGGTGACTCGTCCTCCACTTACAAGTGCAAGGGCAAGTACGGCACCCAATGCGGCGCTCCGGTTACCGAGTACCGCCATAAGCTGCGCAACACCTGGCAGCTGCCTTGGGTTGACGGTTCGCTGTCGCTCGCCTGGCGCTACTTCGACGGTGTGAAAACCGACGGTGTGGGTCTGAGCAACAACCGTGACGCCAAGCTGAAGCCGCAGAGCTACTTCGACCTGTTCGGCAGCATCCGCTTCCAGAAGGCCTACACCCTCCGCGTTGGTGTCAACAACGTGCTCGACAACGATCCGCCGATCGTCAACAGCGGCAACATCAGCTCGGTGTCCGGCAGCGGCAACACCTATCCCCAGGTGTATGACGCGCTTGGCCGCTTCATCTTCTCGAGCGTGACGCTGGACTTCTAAAGCGCATCGCTGCACAGCTGCATCTCGAAGCGGCGGGTCTGCAAAGACCCGCCGCTTTTTTGTGAGCGATACTTTCGCGCCGATCAGCCAGCACACATGACCCCCAACCCTGCGGATGTTGCCGACCCAGCCGCTGCCTCAGCCCTTGCGCAGCAGGCGGGGCGTGCCATGCAGGCAGGGCGTGTGGCCGAGGCCAGGCTGCTGCTCACCCAAGCCACACAGCTCGACCGCGGCAATCCGGCGCTCTGGCTGCACTTGGCAGCAACATGCCGCGCCACGGCGGATATGTCGGCAGCCGGGGCAGCACTTGAACAGGCCCTTCGAGTCGAACCTCGCTATTTTCCGGCGCTGTTGATGAAAGCCACTCTGATAGAGCGCGAAGGCAGGGTGCGCGAGGCGGCGCAGGCTTTCGGCACGGCGCTGACCCAGGCACCGCCCGATGCGCGTCTGGATGCGACGACGCTGGCAGTGGTGCAGCGCGGGCGCGAGCTGCATCGGCGCTACCAGGAAGAACTGCGTGCGCATCTGGATGCCAGTCTGCTGAGGACGACTGCCGCCAGTGCTGCGGAGACGCAGCGGCTCGCACAGTTCTTCGACACCACTCTGGGCCTCAAGCCGCGTGCTCAGCAAAACCCCTCCAACTATTTCTATCCCGGGCTGCCCCCCATCGAGTTCTGGCCGCGCGAGAACTTCCCCTGGCTGGCGGAACTGGAAGCCGCCACGCCCGCCATCCAGGCTGAGCTGGCCGACGTGCTGGCGAGCCAGCAGGGCTTCACGCCCTATGTCGAGTACGGCGATGGCATCCCGCTCGACCAGTGGGCGGCACTCAACCACTCGCTGGACTGGAGCGCCTTCCAGTTCTACCACTACGGTCGGCGTTATCAGGACAACTGCGCGCGCTGCCCCAACACGATGCAGGCGCTCTCCAAACTGCCGCAGCCAGCGGTGGAGGGCCGCATGCCAGCGGCGATGTTCTCGGTGCTGAAGCCGCACACCCGCATCCCGCCGCACACCGGTGTGGCGAATGTGCGCTTGGTGGTGCATCTGCCGCTGATCGTGCCGCAGGGTTGCGGCTACCGCGTTGGCAATGTCGCGCGACAATGGCAGGTGGGCGAGGCCTTCGTGTTCGACGACACCATCGAGCACGAGGCCTGGAACGACTCGGATCACACCCGCGTGGTGCTGATTGCCGACATCTGGCACCCGCAGCTGAGCGATTTGGAACGCGAACTAATTGGGAAGGCCATGATCGAGATGGATGCATTCAACGGCGTCAACACGCCACTGCCGCTGTGAACGCCGCCGCAAGCCCGGGCTTCGGCAAGATTCTCGGCGCGCTGCTGATCGTCTATGTGGTCTGGGGCTCGACCTATCTAGCCATCCGCTTCGGGGTGGAGATCACGCCGCCGTATCTCTTCGCCTCGCTGCGTTTCATCGCTGCCGGTTTGATCCTGCTCGCGTTTGCGAAAGCCAAGGGCCTGTCACTGCCGAGCACGCGCGCCGACTGGCGCGTGATCGTGATCACCGCCGTGCTGCTGCTGGTGGGAGCGAATGGCCTCGTCACCTGGAGCGAGCAGTGGGTCGCCTCCAACCAGGCGGCACTCATGGTCGCCACCTCGGCGCTGTGGATGGCGGGCTTCGGGACGCTGGGTGCGCGGGGCGAGAGGCTCGGCTGGATGACCTGGGCAGGTCTCTTGACCGGCTTTGTCGGCGTGGCGGTGCTGATGGGCGAGGGCCTGCTGCACAAGTCCGCACCGGTCGGCGCGTATATCGCCCTGATGATCTCGCCAGTGCTGTGGGCCGCGGGCAGCATCTTCGGCCGACGCAATCCTCTGCAATGCGCGCCCTTGATGACGGCCGCACTGCAAATGCTGATCGCTGGCGTGCTCATGGGCGCGATCGGTTTTGCCGCTGGCGAACACGAGCGTTGGCGCTGGACGGCGCAGTCCTGGTGGGCCTGGGCTTATCTCACCGTGTTCGGATCCTGCATTGCCTACGGCGCGTATTACTGGCTGGTGCATCACGTCACGCCTGCGCTGCTCGGCACCTATGCCTACGTAAACCCCGCCATCGCTGTGCTGCTTGGGGCCTGGCTGGGGGGCGAGCACTTGAGCCCCACGCAGATGATCGGCACCGGCGTGATCCTGGGCGGCGTGGTGGCGGTAACGCTGGGTCAGCGCATGCCGATGAAGAAGACCGCGCACAAGCCTGCATGAAGTGGTGCGCGCTGCTGTTCGGCCTGCTGCTGCATTGCGGCGCGGCCACCGCAGCAGAACTGGCACCGCCTGCGCAACAGGTGCTGCACCAGGGCAATGGCGCCGAGCCCAACTCGCTCGACCCGCACCGCTCCGAGGGCGTGAGCGCAAACAACATCGCGCGCGATCTCTTCGAGGGCCTCACCGGCATCTCGCCGAAAGGAGAGGTGGTGCCTGCCGCCGCTGAAAGCTGGCGCATTTCCGATGATGGCCTGCGCCATACCTTCACCCTGCGCGATGGCTTGCTCTGGAGCGATGGCTCACCGCTGACGGCGGAGGACTTCGCCGAGGGCCTCAAGCGCAGCATCGCGCCTGCCACTGGCAACACCTTCGCGCAGATGCTTTCGGCCATCGAACAGGCCGATGCGATCCTCAAGGGCTTGCAGCCACCAGCCGCTCTCGGTGTGACGGCACCGGATGCGCACACGCTCGTCATCCACCTGCGCGCACCCACGCCGTACCTGCTCGGCCTGCTCTCGCACCCCAGCACCTTCCCGGTGCATCGCCCCAGCCTCGCCCAGTGGGGCAGGGACTTCGCGCGCCCCGGGCGGCTGGTAAGCAACGGTGCCTACCAGCTCAAGGACTGGGTGGTGCAATCGCACGTCGAGCTGCTGCGCAACCCGCGCTACTGGAACAATGCGGCGACCGTCGTCGAGCGCGTGGTCTACCACCCCAGCGAAGACATCAGCAGCGAGCTGAAACGCTATGCGGCGGATGAATTCGACACCACCTACGAGATTCCGCTGGTGCAGGCCGGGGCCTTGCGCGCGCGCTATGGCAGCGAGCTGCACATCGCGCCGTACTTCGGCAGCTATTACTACGGCTTCAATCTCTCCAAGCCGCCGTTCAAGAACAATCCCAAGTTGCGACGGGCTTTGAGCATGGCGATTGACCGCGAGGTGATCGTCGGCAAGGTGATGAATGGGGTCGCACTCCCGGCCTACAGCTATGTCCCGGCGGGCATGTGGAACTACACACCGCAGTTGCCAACCTGGGCCGCATGGTCGCGCGAACGGAAGCTCTCAGTGGCGCGACAGCTGCTCGGCGAGGCCGGCTACGGGCCTGGAAATCCGCTGACGGTGGAGCTGCGCTACAACACTCACGACGACCACAAGCGCATTGCCGTGGTGGTCGCCGCGATGTGGAAGCAATGGCTGGGCGTGGAGACGCGGTTGATCAACGAGGAGTTCAAGGTCTTCCTGCAAAACCGCAAGCAGCACGAGGTGACGCAAGTGTTCCGCAGCGCCTGGATCAGCGACTACGACGACGCGACCAGCTTTCTCGATCTGCCCACCTCGACGCATGGCCGCAACGATTCGGTCTATCGCAACCCGGCTTACGACGCCCTGCTACAACAGGCGGCGGTCACAGCGGATGTCGCCGCGCGCCGTGCGCTTCTCGAACAGGCCGAGCGCCTTCTGCTGGCTGATCTGCCGGTGCTGCCGATCTATACCTATGTGTCGAAGCATCTGGTGAAGCCCTGGGTAGCCGGCTGGCAGGACAATGCCTACGACTACCACTACAGCAAAGACCTCCGCGTGCTGGCACACGGGGCCAGGCGATGATGCAGCGTGGCCTGCTGCGGCTTGCAACGGCGGTGCCGACGCTGCTGCTGCTGGTGACGCTCACGTTCTTCCTGATGCGGCTCGCGCCCGGCGGGCCGTTTGACCGCGAGCGCAGCCTGCCGCCGGAGATCGAGCGCGCACTCGCCGCCGAATACCACCTCGACGAATCGCTGCCGCTCCAGTACCTGCGCTACGTCGGCGGCCTGCTGCGGGGCGATCTCGGGCCCTCGTTCCAATACGAGGGTTTCAGCGTGCGCGAGCTGATCGCCAAAGGACTGCCGGTGTCGCTCACGCTGGGCGCGCTCGCCATGGGGCTGGCGGTATTCATCGGGGGTGCGATGGGGATCGTCGCGGCACTGCTGCATCGAAGGCCCGGCGACTACGGCCTGATGGGCGCGGCCCTGCTCGGCATCTCGATCCCGAGCTATGTGGTGGCGCCGCTGCTGATCCTCTTGTTCGCCATCACCCTGCGCTGGCTGCCAGCCGGTGGCTGGGTAACTGGGCGGTGGAGTGACTTGGTGTTGCCGGTTGCCGCACTCGCACTACCGCAGATTGCACTCATCGCAAGGCTGATGCGCGGCAGCCTGCTGGAGGTTTTGCAGCAGCCCTATCTGCGCACCGCGCGCGCTAAGGGCTTGTCGTCCGCCAAGGTGATCCTCCGCCACGCGCTAAAGCCGGCACTGATACCGGTGGTGTCATATCTGGGGCCAGCGACGGCGGGCATTCTCACCGGCTCGGTGGTGGTCGAGCAGGTGTTCGACCTGCCGGGCGTGGGCCGCTACTTCGTGCAGGGCGCGCTCAACCGCGACTACACGCTGGTACTCGGCGTGGTCGCGCTCTACGGCGCGCTGATCGTCTTCTTCAATTTTCTGGTCGATCTCGCCTACGGCCTGCTCGACCCGCGCGTGCGCAGCTGATGCACGCGCCGCACTCACTGCTCGCGCGCTTCGGCCAGCATCGTGGCGCGATGTTCGCACTCGCCGCCCTGCTGCTGATCGTGCTGGCGCTGGTCTTCGGGCCGCTGCTCTCGCCGCATGCGGTGGACTCGATCGACTTCGATGGCGACTGGGCCACCGCCCCCAGCCTCGTCAACGCCCATTGGTTCGGCACCGACAGTCTCGGCCGCGACGTGCTGGTGCGCACGCTCGAAGGCGGGCGAATCTCGCTCTTGGTGGCCTTCGCCGCCACGCTGGTCTCGCTCTCGATCGGCGTGGCCTATGGCGCCGTGGCGGGCTACTTCGGCGGCGCCATCGACGAGTGGATGATGCGCGCGGTGGACATTCTCTACGCGCTGCCCTTCCTGTTTCTGGTGATCCTCCTGATGGTGCTGTTCGGCCGCAACCTGGTGCTGGTGTTCGTCGCCATCGGCGCGATCAACTGGCTCGACATGGCGCGCGTCGTGCGCGGGCAGACCCTGGCCTTGCGCGAGCGTGAGTTCATCACCGCCGCCCGCACGCATGGCATGGGCGATGCGGCAATCCTCTGGCGGCACATCCTGCCGAACCTGGCAGGTGTGGTGATGGTCACGGTCACGCTCACCATTCCGCAGGTCATTCTCACCGAGTCCTTTTTGAGCTTTCTCGGCCTCGGCGTGCAGGAGCCGGCAACCAGCTGGGGCACGCTGATCAACCAGGGCGCGCGCGAGATGGAGGCGACACCCTGGGCCCTGCTGTTCCCCGCCAGCCTGATGGCGCTGACGCTGCTCTGCTTCAACCTGCTGGGCGATGCGCTGCGTGATGTGCTCGATCCGCGGGAGAGCGCATGAGCACCCTGCTGGATGTGCGTGGGCTTTCGTTGAGCTACCGCACGCGGCAGCAGCGCCTGCCGGTGCTGCACGATGTGGGCTTCACGCTGGCGGCCGGCGAGACACTGGGGCTCGTGGGCGAGTCTGGCTCCGGCAAATCACAGATCGCCTTGGCGCTGATGGGCCTGCTGCCCATCAATGCAGAAGTGCAGGGCAGCCTGGTGTTTGAGGGCTGCGAACTCACCACGCTCAAGCCCGCTGAGCGGCGCGCCCTGCGGGGCGCGCGCATGGGCCTGATCTTTCAAGATCCGATGACCAGCCTCAATCCGCACCTCAGCATCGGTCTGCAACTCGCGGAGGTGCTGGAACAGCATCAAGGGGCCAGCCGTGCAGCCGCACTCGCGGAATCGGCGCGCATGCTCGATGCGGTACGCATCCCCGAAGCTGCCCGGCGGCTGAAGCAGTATCCGCACGAGCTGAGTGGTGGGCAGCGTCAGCGGGTGATGATCGCCATGATGCTGCTGGCCAGGCCCGCAGTGCTGATTGCAGACGAGCCCACCACCGCGCTCGACGTCACGGTGCAGGCCGAGATTCTGAAACTGCTGGCCACGCTCCAGCGCGAGATGGGCCTGGCGCTGTTGATGATCTCGCACGATCTCGGCGTGATGGCCGACATCGCAGATGAGCTGCTCGTGCTCTATGCCGGGCGGGTAATGGAGCAGGGCGCGGCAAAGACACTGCTGGCTGCGCCGAAGCATCCCTACACCCAGGCGCTGCTGGCTTGCCGCCCAAGGCTGGATTCGCCGCTCTATCTCGCCCAGGGCCTGCGCCTGCCGGGCATCGCCGGGCTGCCCGCGCGTGTAGGCGAACGCAGCAAGGGCTGCGTGTTTGCGCCACGCTGCGCGCTGGCCTCTGCGCAGTGCAGCCAGGAAGCCCCCCTGCTGCGTGCGCACGCTGAGAATCACCGCCTCGCCTGCCATCGGGCCTGAGCGCGCAGCGGGCGCGAGCAGGTAACACGGATTTCTTTTTTCGCCTGCCGTGAATCGCTGATCTGCACTGGATTTCGTATTGCCCTGTGATGGCGCGACTGCTAACGTCAGATGGCTCGGTAATCGCCCGGAAGTGGTGTCGAGCACGCAGGAAAACAGCGAGCCCGCAACGACGGGCCGCAGCTAAAAAAGCGGTGAACGAGAGGAGATCAAGATGCGCGTTGCGAACACCCTGGGTGCTCTGCTGCTGGCCCTGCCGGGCCTGGCGTTTGCCATCGACTTCAAGCTGCCGTTCGGCGAGGACGGCATCGAGGGCGTGCTCAACACCACCACCTCGCTCGGCGCGCAGGTGCGCATGCAAGAGCAGAGCGCCGATCTGGTCGGCAAGAGCAACATCGACCCGAACGTCTGCGGCCGCCTGCCCAATGGCAACCCGCTGTACCAATCCTGCCAGGGCCTGTTCCGCACCCAGAGCTACCCGCAGGCGCGGCTCGGCGAGGTGCCCGGCCAGTACTCGCTCAACTTCGACGACGGCAACCTCAACTACGACAAGCACGATTTCACTCAGGCCCCGCTCAAGATCACCCAGGACATCACGCTCACCCGGGGTGACATGGGCTTTTTCGCCCGCGCGCTGGTGTTCCACGACTTCGTCAACAACGAGCTGAAGGAGTACCACCCCAACCGGCTGACCTTCGCCAACGCGGCGACCTCCGGCACTGCGGCGACTGCGGCCAACAACAACGGCCTCGCGCGCAGCGACTCGGTGCCCTGCGGTGATCGCGTTGCACCCGGCACACCCTGTGGCATCGTCTACGGCGCAGGACAGTTGGTGCGCAACAAGCGCGATTCCGAAACGCTGCGGCAGATCGGCCAGGGCTTTCAGCTGCTCGATGCGGTGGCCTACGGCAAGGTGCCGCTCGGCGAGGAGCAGGAGCTCACCGTCAAGTTTGGCCGCCAGACCATTAACTGGGGCGAATCCACTCTGCTGGTGATCAACTCTATCAACCAGGCGCAGCCGGTCAACGCCAACAACTTCCTGCGCACCGGCTTCCAGGTGGAAGAGGTGTTCACGCCGCAGACCTCGCTGTATCTCAGCGGCCAGCCGCTGGAAGGCCTCACCTTCGAGACTTTCTACCAGTTCGAGTGGTCGCCGGTGGAGATCCCCGCCAAGGGTTCGTTCTTCTCCTTTGCGGACCTGGGCACCGACAACGCGGGTGATTTCGTCACGGTCAGTTTTGGCGGCTCGGCCGAAGATCCGGACGGCGTCGGCTTTCTGCTCGACAACGCGCTTTCGGGCCTGACCAACACCAGCCTGCGCGTCGAGCGCCTGCGCGACCGCGAGCCGAAGAACTTCGGCCTCACCAACCAGTTTGGTGCCTCGCTCAAGTACTACGCCGAGTGGCTCAACAATGGCTCCGAGCTGGGCCTGTACTTCCTCAACTACCACTCCAAGCTGCCCTACATCAGTGCCTTCGCGGCACTCGATTCCTGCGGCCGCAATTCGCGCAGCTCCGCCCAGTTCGTACTGGACTGCCCGGACATCCCCATCCTCAACCAGCTGACGGACCCCAATAACCCGGCGGGTGCCACCAGCGATCCGATTCTGTTCGACACCGCCAAGATCCAGTTCGAGTACCCGAAGAACATCCAGATGCTGGGCTTCTCGTTCAACACGACGGTGGGCGAGTTCTCGCTGCAGGGCGAGGTCGCCTACCGGCCCGACCTGCCCTTGCAGGTGGATGTCGAAGACGTGCTGTTCGCCGCCTACGGCCCGACGCTGACGCGCTGCCACAACCCCGACATCGGTGCCGACTCAGGCCGTGCCGGCCCCTGCGCAGGCACCGGCACCTTCACCGGCACGGGCACGCAAGCCCTGCCTCCAGAGTTGCAGGCGATTCTCGCCGCCTTGCCGGGCGGCCCCGTCGGCGGTGTGGGCACGCTGCCGGATGGCAGTACCACGGTGTACCCCTCCAGCGATTTTGTGGTCGATGCCGCCGGCACCAAGGGCCCCTACAACGACACCTTCGATCTCGCCGTCGGCCATGCCATCGGTTCGGCGCGCGCCTTCCCGAGTTTTCTCACCGCCTATCGCGGCGGAGCCGTGGGCGAGAACCCCGGCTCTGATCCGACCCTGCCGTACGACCGCCGCAACCCCGGCTATATTCAGGGTTACGAGCGCATGCAGGTCTACCAGTTCAACCTCGGTGCCACCCAGGTGCTGGGTGCCACCGACAACTTCATCGGTGCCGACCAGATCATCAACCTGTTCGAGGTGGGTGCCACCTGGGTGCCGGGGCTGCCGCCGCTGGACGTGCTGCAATTCGATGCACCCGGCACACTCACGCACGCCAGCGCCGGTGCCGATGGCAGCGGTTCGGACCGCTCGCTCCAGGCCTGCTCGAAAAACCCCACCTGCTCCTTCGGCCCCGACGGCCTGCGCTTCAACCCCACCCAGGCCAACCTTGATCTCTATCCCGACAAGTTCAGCTGGGGCTATCGCGTGATCTCTCTGATCCGATACGAGAGCGTGTTCCCCGGCATCAGCTTCCAGCCCATGATCATCTGGCAGCACGACCTGAACGGCACGGCGCCGCAGCCGCTCGACACCAACTTCGTCGAAGGCCGCAAGACCGCCACCCTCAACATCGAGGCGCGCTACAAGTCCGCGCTCTCCATCGTGCCGGGCTATACCTGGTTCACTGGCGGCGCGGACGGCGCCAACGTCTACAAGGACCGCGATTTTGCGCAGGTCTATGTCCGTTACCAGTTCTGAGCGGCGCTGATTTTTTGCGATTGACGCTGCCCCGGGCAGCTCCGCCCGTGACGCCAGCCAGCCCCGGCCGTTATACTCGCGCTGATCAATTCATGGTCGGCGCGGGTGCCTGCTTCATGGCCCGGCGTCACGAGCCCAGCATTCAAGATTCCAGCAAGGACTGACCCGACATGAGCACTGAAAGTGCCATCCACACCAACCCGAATGTGGATACCAGCCGCCGCCGCTTTTTGACCCTTGCCGCCTCCGGCATGGGCGTGGTGGGTGGTGCCGCCGTGGTGTGGCCGTTTCTCGCCTCGCTGCGCCCCAGCGCCAAGGCGCAGGCGGCCGGCGCGCCGATCACCATTGACCTCTCGGCCATCGAGCCGGGCCAGAAGTTCACCACCACCTGGCGCGGCAAGGCCATCTGGGTCGTCAAGCGCACGCCGGAGATGGTGGCGAGCCTCACCAAGGTCACGGGTGATCTGATCGACCCTGAGTCCGCCAAGTCCACCCAGCCGGAATATGCCAAGAACGGCGCGCGCGCCATCAAGCCCGAGCTGGCCGTGCTGATCGCAAACTGCACTCACCTGGGCTGCATCCCCACCTTCCGCCCCGAGCACCCGGCACCGGACATCTCGGCCAACTGGGAGGGCGGCTTCTTCTGCCCCTGCCACGGCTCCAAGTTCGATCTCGCAGGCCGCGTCTTCAAGGGCTCGCCCGCGCCGGTCAACCTCTCGGTGCCGCCCTACCGCTTCGCCAACGACACCCAACTGGTGGTCGGCGAAGACCAGACAGCGGCTTAAAGCGCGATACCGGATTCTCTTCAGGAGCTTCACATGGGCATTGTTGCCAACCCCTACAAAACGACCGGCTTCATGGGCTGGATCGACGATCGCTTCCCGGCCACCAAGATGTGGAAGGATCATCTGGCCGAGTACTACGCGCCGAAGAACTTCAACTTCTGGTACTACTTCGGTTCGTTGGCGTTGCTGGTGCTGGTCAACCAGCTCATCACCGGCATCGTGCTCACCATGCACTACAAGCCGGGTGCCGAGACGGCATTCGACTCCGTCGAATACATCATGCGCGATGTGCCCTGGGGCAACATCATTCGCTACATGCACTCGACCGGCGCCTCTGCCTTCTTCATCGTCGTGTTCCTGCACATGTACCGCGGCCTGCTCTACGGCAGCTATCAGAAACCGCGTGAACTGATCTGGGTATTCGGTTCGCTAATCTTTTTGGTGCTGATGGCCGAAGCGTTCTGCGGCTACGTGCTGCCCTGGGGCAACATGAGCTACTGGGGCGCGCAGGTGATCATCAACCTGTTCGGCACCATTCCGGTGATCGGGCCGGACATGGTGGTGTGGATCCAGGGCGACTACTCGCCAGCCGATGCCACGCTCAACCGCCTGTTCTCGCTGCACGTCATCGCGCTGCCGTTCGTGCTGGTGGGCCTGGTGGTCGCACACATCATTGCGCTGCATGAAGTCGGCTCCAATAACCCCGATGGCGTCGAGATCAAGAAGCACAAGAACGACAAGGGCATCCCGGTCGACGGCATTCCCTTCCACCCCTATTACACGGTGAAGGACATCGTCGGCGTCACCGTCTTCCTGATGATCTTCTGCGCGGTGATCTTCTGGGCACCGGATGGCGGCGGCTACTTCCTGGAGAAGCCGAACTTCATCCCTGCCAGCGCCATCTCTACACCCGAGCACATCACCCCGGCCTGGTACTTCGGCAGCTTCTACGCGATTCTGCGCGCGACACCGCCGATGTTCGGCTCAGCCCTCCCGGGCGTGATCGCCATGTTCGGCGCGGTCGCAGTGATCTTCTTCGTGCCCTGGCTCGACCGCTCGCCGGTGAAGTCGATCCGCTACAAGGGCCCGTACTACAAGATCGCGCTGGGGTTGTTCACGGTCGCCTTCATCGCGCTCAACTACTACGGCATGCAGCCGCCGAGCGACTTCGGCACGCTGATCTCGCGCATCGGCATGGCGGTCTACTTCGGCTTCTTCCTGCTGATGCCCATCTACACCAAGCTCGATTCCTACAAGACCGTTCCGGAGCGCGTGACCTATGAAGCTCATTAAGACCGCTGCCGCACTGTTGGTCGGTCTCGCCACAGGGCTCTTCACCGCACCGGCGGCGCTCGCCAGCGGTGGGGGCGACCACCCCTATTTCCGTGTGGACACGACCAACCTGGCAGGCCTGCAACGCGGTGCGCGCGACTTCATGTCGTACTGCGCCGGCTGCCATAGCCTCAAGTACCTGCGCTACAACCGCATGGCGGCTGATCTCGGCATCCCGGAAGACCAGCTCAAGGCCAACCTGATGTTCACCAGCGAGAAGGTGGGTGACACCATCGGCACCGCAATGCCGAAGGAGTCTGCCGACTGGCTGGGGGCGCAGCCGCCTGACCTGAGCCTGACGGCGCGCGCGCGCGGCCCGGAATGGATCAGCGACTATTTGCAGAGCTTCTACATCGACCCCAGCCGCCCGCTCGGTGTGAACAACACCGTGCTGCCGGGTGCCTCGATGCCGCACGTGCTCTGGGAGCTGCAAGGCTTGCAGAAGAAGGTCGAGCACCATGCCGAAGGTGAAGGCCATGGCGAAGCGGCAGCACATGGTGCGAAGAAGTTCGAGCTGGTGCAGAAGGGCAAGCTCAGCGAAGAGGAATACAAGAAGTTCGTTGCCGACCTGACCAACTTCATGGTCTACGCCGCTGAACCCGGCCGCAACCACCGCATCAGCACCGGTTGGAACGTGATGATCTTCCTGTTCCTGTTCTTCCCGATTGCCTACTTGCTGAAAAAAGAATACTGGAAGGACGTCCATTGACCGCCAGCGCGTCACCCTGCTCGAAGCCGACGTGAACAAACGTCGGCCAGACCCTGCGGCGCGATGCCGCCGGAGCCATCCATGAGCCTGGTCACGCGCCGTTCGCGTCTCGCTACCATCGGCAAGCCCGCCCCGCAGGCGGGCTTGATGCTGTACGTCGCTCCGAAAGACCCCTGGAACGACTGGGCCGCGCTGGCCTTCGCCGAGAAGGATGTCGATGACGCCCGCTGCGAGCGCATCGACCCCTCGCGGCCCAACGAAGACCTGCTGGTGATCAACCCCGAGCTGCGCTTGCCCGCGCTCGCCGACCGCGAGCTGCTGCTGACGGGTGCTCGCGTGGTGGTCGAATATCTCGACGAGCGATATCCCCACCCGCGCCTGATGCCGCAGGACCCTGCTGGCCGCGCCAAGGTGCGCATGGTGCTGGAGCAGTTCGCCACCGAACTGTTCCCGGTGCTGCAAGAGGCGCTGGCAGCCCGGAGTGCGAAGGCCAAGTCGCCCATCGCCCAGCAGGTGCTCAATTGCGGCCGCTGGTTCGGCGGCAAGGCGTACTTCCTCGGGGTGGAATACACCCGCGCTGATCTCGCCTGGGCCGTGTGGCTCAAGGGCGTGCAGTCGCTCGGCCTCAAGCTGCCCGAGAATGCCCAGCGGTACCGCGACAAGCTCGCCACCCGCCCGGTGCTGGCCGCCTACTTCAAGGCAATTTGAATATGGCGCGCTCGCACAAGTCGCGCCGCCCCTATCTCATCCGCGCCATCTACGACTGGTGTGTGGACAACGGCCATACGCCGCATCTGCTTGTGGCGGCCGACTACCCGGGCGTGAATGTGCCGCTGCAATTCGTGCAGGAGGGGCGCATCACGCTCAATCTCTCGCCGATGGCCGTGCAGTCGCTCAACGTCGAGGACGATCCCATCTGGTTCTCGGCGCGCTTCTCGGGCCGGCCCTTCGACGTGCTCGTGCCCACCGGCGCGGTACTGGCGATCTTCGCACGCGAGAATGGCGAGGGGCTGGTGTTTGGCGAGGTGGAGCCGCCCACGGGACCGCAGAGTGCAGGCCCGCAGCCAGCACCTTCAGGTGCCACGCCACAAGCCGGTGCAGCCGCCGATGCCGCCAAGCCGAAGGGCAGGGGGCATCTGCGGGTGGTGAAGTAGCCAAGGCTTGCCTGATCGGACCGCCCAGTCGATGAAAACCTGCATCAGGCCGACTCCGCGAAGCCAGCCCGGAATTGCAGGTCTGCACCAGAGCGGTGCATTTGCGGGCGCTGGCAACGACTTCAATTGTTCAACACTTCACATTAACTTCAGACAATAAGTTGCTGAAATAGCGAAAGTAATGCGGACTGCCCACAATTTCTGTGGATAACTTTGTGCATAAGCCCGGCCCTTCAGCCCGAAAGCCGCATGGTTGCAACGCTTGCGGCGCAAAGATGATTTTCTGAGCAGGGAATATACTGTTTCAATATCATCATGTTAGCTCGTCGTTGCAGCATTCTGACGGAAAAATGACGCTATTTGCAGGCTCGCGGGGCTTGGCAACCATTGCTGTGCATAACGTTCATTTTCGCATGCTGCGGCGCACAAACAGAGGTCGTAGTTCGCCAGGGATCGGAAAGTGGTCAATGTGCTTTGCTGTTCAGGTTATGACCCCACCGGCGGGGCGGGCATTCAGGCCGATATCGAGGCGGTGGGCGCTCAGGGTGCGCATGCGCTGTCGCTGATCACCGCGCTGACCGTGCAGGACACCCGCAACGTCACGCGCGTGGTGGACGTGGACGCCGCTCTGCTCGCCGAACAGTGGCAGGCTCTGTGGCGCGATTGCCGCATCGCGGCGATCAAGGTCGGGCTGCTCGGCGATGCCGCGCAGCTGCCTTTGCTGGTGGCCGTGATCAAGCAGGCCGCAGTGCCGGTGGTGATCGACCCCATCCTGCGCGCGGGTGGCGGTGCCGAATTGAGCACGGTGGCTTTTGCCGAGCAGGTGCGGGTGCAGTTGTTCCCGCTCTGCACTCTGCTTACCCCCAATGCCGCCGAGGCCCGCCGCTGGACGGGCGAGATGGACCTCGATGCTGCCGCGCGCCAGCTGCTGGACGCCGGCACCCAGCAGGTGCTGATCACCGGCGGGGATGAGCCGGGCCTGGTGGCCCAGAACCGCTGGTATGTGCCGGGGCAGCCGGTGCGGGTTTTCGAGCAGCCGCGCCTGCCCGGCAGTTTTCATGGCGCGGGCTGCACGCTGGCCTCGGCCATCGCCGCCCGGCTGGCACTGGGCGAGGGTATGGAAGACGCGCTGCAAGGCGCGCAGCAATACGTGCATCAAACCCTGCGGCATGCCACTGCCGTCGGTCAGGGGCGATGGGTGCCGCGACGCATCCTGCCCACGCGATGAGGCGCTTGCCGCCCCGCGGCCTCTACGCAATCACCTCGGATGCGCTCTGCCGTGACCTCTCCACGCTGCTGCGCGGCGTCGCGGCGGCGCTGCGTGGCGGTGCGGTGATGGTGCAGTACCGCGACAAGCTCAGCGACGCGCCCACGCGGCTGGGCCATGCCCGGCAGTTGCAGGCCCTGTGCCGCGAGGCGGGCGTGCCGCTCATACTCAACGATGGCCCTGCGCAGCGGGTGGCCGATGAGGGCTTCGACGGCCTGCATCTCGGCCTTGAGGATGGAGATCTGCGGCTGGCGCGTCGCGCCGCGCCGCACGCTTTGCTGGGTGCCACCTGCGGGCAGTCGCTGCTGCGTGCGCAGGCTGCTGCCGAGGCGGGCGCTGACTACCTCGCCTTCGGGGCCTTCCACCCCTCCGGCAGCAAGCCGCTAGCGGCCATCGCGCCCCTATCGCTACTCAGCGAGGCGCGTCGCACGCTGTCCTTGCCGATCTGTGCGATCGGCGGCATCACACCTCAAAATGCGCCGCCCTTGATCGAGGCCGGGGCTGACTACATCGCCGCCATCGGTGGCGTGTTCGGGGCAGGAGACATCGAGGTCGCCGCGCGAAGTTATTCCGAGCTGTTCCGCCCTTGAGGGTGGCATCGCCTAAACTTGCTGCCCTCCAAGCCAAGCCAACCTTTCGAGCAATGACTGTTTCGGAACAGCTGTTCCAGCGCGCGCAGAAAACCATCCCTGGCGGTGTGAACTCCCCCGTGCGCGCCTTCAAGTCGGTGGGCGGCACGCCGCGCTTCATCGCCGCCGCCGATGGCGCTTGGCTGACCGATGCGGACGGCAATCGCTACGTGGACTACATCGGCTCCTGGGGGCCGATGATCCTCGGTCACCAGCATCCGGCCGTGGTCGAGGCGGTGCGCACGCAGGCGCTCACCGGCTTCTCGTATGGTGCTCCGACCGAGGCCGAAATCGAGATGGCCGAGCTCTTGTGCGCCCGTGTGCCGCATCTGGAGATGGTGCGCCTGTGTTCGAGCGGCACCGAGGCGACCATGAGCGCGCTGAGGCTGGCGCGTGGTGCCACCGGCCGCAACCACATCCTCAAGTTCGAGGGCTGCTACCACGGCCACGGCGATTCGCTGCTGGTGAAGGCCGGCTCCGGCGCGCTGACGCTTGGGGTGCCGACCTCGCCCGGTGTGCCGGCGGTGCTTGCGGCACTGACGCTCACCGCCACCTACAACGACCTCGACTCGGTCGAAACCTTGTTCAAGGCGCATCCGGGCGACATTGCCGCGCTGATCGTCGAGCCGGTGGCCGGCAACATGAATTGCGTGCTGCCCGCACCAGGGTTTCTGCAAGGCCTCCGCAAGCTTTGCGACCAGTACGGCGCGCTGCTGATCTTCGACGAGGTGATGACCGGCTTCCGCGTGCATCCACGTTCGGCCACCGGCTTGTATGGCGTGCAGCCTGACCTCATCACGCTCGGCAAGATCATCGGCGGCGGCCTGCCGGTGGGGGCCTTCGGCGGCAGGCGCGAGCTGATGCAGCAGATGGCCCCGGTCGGGCCGATCTACCAGGCGGGCACGCTCTCCGGCAATCCGCTGGCGATGGCGGCTGGCCTTGCGCTGTTGAAGGCGCTCGACGACGAGGCGATCTATGCGCGCCTCGCGGCCAGCACCAGCACCCTGCTCAAGGGCTTGCAGCAGGCTGCGAACGAGGCGGGCGTGCCCTTCACCACTACCCAGGTCGGCAGCATGTTCGGTCTGTATTTCAGCGCCGGCCCCATCAATGGCTATGCCGATGTCGGCCGCTGCGATCTCAAGGCCTTCAACCGCTTCTTCCACGCCATGCTGGATCGGGGTGTGTATCTCGCACCCTCGGCCTACGAGGCGGGCTTTGTCTCGGCCGCACATGGCGAGGCCGAGATTGCCCACACACTTGCCGCCGCGCGCGAAGCCTTCCAGATCCTGGCGCAGGCTTGAGCCATGACCGAATCCGCGCTGCTGCGATTTCGCACCAAGCTCAACAAGAGTGTCGGCGGCGATAGCTGGCTGACCCGCGACATCGGCACCTTGTTCGCGGCCGAGCAGCTCAAGCCCGATGCGCTGGAAGAACTGGAAACCCGGCTGCTGATGGCCGATGCCGGCATAGAGGCCACGCAATGGCTCATCGAGCGGCTCGATACTCAGATAAGGCTCGGCAAGGTCAAGACCGAGGCGCAGCTGAAAGCTCTGCTCAAGTCCGCCTTGCTCGAACTACTGCTGCCCATCGCCAAGCCGCTGGTGGTGCCCGACTTCATCAAGCCGTACATCATCTTCGTGGCAGGTGTGAATGGGGTTGGCAAGACCACCACCATCGGCAAGCTCGCCGCGCGCTACCAGCGCGAGGGCAGAAAGGTGCTGCTGGCGGCGGGCGATACCTTCCGCGCCGCTGCGGTCGAGCAGCTCACGCACTGGGGCGCGCGGGCTGGCGTGCCCGTGCTCTCGCAAGGTGCGGGGGCCGATTCCGCCAGCGTGATCTTCGATGCCGTGCAATCCGCCAAGGCGCGCGACTTCGACCTGGTGATCGCCGACACCGCCGGCCGCCTTCATACGCAGACGCACCTCATGGACGAGCTGCGCAAGGTGAAGCGCGTGCTGCAAAAGCACGACCCCTACGCGCCGCATGAAGTGCTGATGGTGGTGGACGGCACCACGGGCCAGAACGCGCTCAACCAGGCCGTGCAGTTCCATGAGGCCATCGGGCTCACGGGCCTGGTCATCACCAAGTTGGATGGCACTGCGAAAGGTGGCATATTGCTTGCCATCGCACGCAGGTTGTCCTTGCCGGTCCGCTTCGTCGGACTGGGCGAGGGCATGGAGGACCTGGAACCCTTCAATGCCGAGGCGTATGTCGAAGCATTGATCGGTACATAGAACAACACGGGGCAGCACGCCAGCATGGCGGACATCATCCATTTTCACCGCGTCAGCCACCGCTATGAGGGTTCGGGCGATGTGCTCTCAGATGTCACCTTCACGCTGGCCAAGGGCGAGATGGCCTTTCTCACCGGCACCTCCGGCGCGGGCAAATCCACCCTGCTGAAGCTGGTCGCCCTCCTGGAGCGGCCCACGCGCGGACAGGTGATGGTCAACGGCCAGAACATCTCCAGTGTGAAATCGCGGCAGATCCCCGCCTTCCGCCAGCAGATCGGCGTGGTGTTCCAGAACTTCAACCTGCTCTACGACCGTCCGGTGTTCGACAACGTCGCCCTGCCGCTGGTGATCCGCAGCATCGGCCACGACGACATCGGCCGCCGCGTGCGCGCCGCACTCGATGCGGTGGGTCTGCTCGGCAAGGAGAAAGTGATGCCGATGACGCTCTCCGGCGGTGAGCAGCAGCGCGTCGGCATCGCCCGCGCCATCGTTGCCAAGCCGCAGCTGCTGCTGGCCGACGAACCCACCGGCAACCTCGACCCGGTCATGGCGCTGGAGGTCATGGAGCTGTTCCGCCGCTTCAACGAAGTCGGCGTGTCGGTGCTGGTGGCGACCCATGCGGTGGGGCTGATCAAGAAGCTGCCGTATCGAGTGATCCACCTCGACAAGGGGCAGCTGAGCACGCGCCAGTCACCGGAAATGATGGAGAAGACCGTTGACTTCGGCTAGCGCGAAATCGGGTGCCAAGCAAGGCGCGGAGCTGCGCCCCAATTTCCTGGCGCGGTTCGCGCAGGGGCATGCGCGCGAGATGGCGTTCACGCTCGGCCGCTTCTACCGCAACCTCTCGGGTGCCCTGCTGACCTGCTTCGTCATCGGCATCACCCTGGCGCTGCCGGCCAGCCTGCACACCATGGTGCAGAACATCAACGCGGTGAGCTACTCCTGGGAGAGCACGCTGCAAGCCTCGCTGTTCCTCAAGGACAGCACCACGCCCGAGCAGGCGCAGGCGGTCATCGCCAAGCTCAAGACCCGCCCCGGTGTGGCGGAGGCGATCTACATAACCCGCGATCAGTCTCTCCAGGAGTTCAAGGCGCTTTCCGGCTTCGGTGCGGCGCTCGACCTGCTCGAAACCAATCCGCTGCCCGCTGTCATCACCATTACGCCAGTCAAGGGCGTGCAGCGCGCGACCATCGACGCGCTGGTGGTGGAGCTGGGTGCGCTGCCGGAGGTCGAGGTTGCCAAGCTCGACCGCCAGTGGCTGGACCGCCTCTACGCGGTGTTGGCGTTGATCCAGCGGCTGGTGCTGTTGATTGCCGGGGTGCTTAGCCTCGCGGTGATCGTCATCGTTGGCAACACCATCCGTCTCGACATCGAAGCCAAGCGCGCCGAGATCGTGGTGATGAAACTCATTGGTGCCACCAATGGCTTCATCCGCAGGCCCTTCTTGTACACCGGTCTCTGGTATGGGCTGGTCGGCGGGGCGATCGCCTGGGGCCTGGTGTTCGCTGCCGTATTCGCCCTTTCACAGCCGGCGCGCGAGCTGGCGGGCCTGTACGGCTCCGACTACCAGCTGCAAGGTCTTCCGCTGGATGCGACGCTGGCGATGTTCGCGCTGGGCATCGCGCTGGGCTGGATCGGGGCCTGGTGGACCGTCTCGCGCCACTTGCGAGAGATCGAGCCACAATAAGCGCAGATCGCTGCGCGTTGCTGCCCGATAACCTATGTCGCAGGCCATAGCTTGTTCATATCGGGGCCATCCACATTGCTTATTTCCTTATTCAGGGTCGAAGGCGCAACTTAGCGCTCACTTAGCAGTCTCAGTTTGCGAGTGCTAATCTTTGCTGCCTCATTGGGAGATTGACGATGACCACCGCTATCGCTTTGCGTGCAAACCATTACCCGGCCCTGCTGACCGGCAGTGTCGATTCCTATATCCAGCATGTCGCTCGCATCCCCGTGCTCGACGTGTCGGAGGAGCAGTTGCTGGCCCGCCAGCTCAAGGACAAGAACGACCTCACCTCGGCGCAGAAGCTGATCGTCAGCAACCTGCGCTTCGTGGTGCATATCGCCCGTGGCTACCAGGGCTATGGCCTCGGCATGGCCGATCTCATTCAAGAGGGCAACATCGGCCTGATGAAGGCCGTGAAGCGTTTCGACGCCGACAAGGGCGTGCGCCTCATCTCATTTGCCGTGCACTGGATCAAGGCCGAGATCCACGAGTACATCCTCAAGAACTGGCGCATCGTCAAGATCGCCACCACCAAGGCGCAGCGCAAGCTGTTCTTCAACCTGCGCGGGGCCAAGAAGCGTCTCGGCTGGATGAATGCCGCCGAAGTGCAGGCCATCGCCAAAGACTTGAACGTCAAGCCCGAGGAGGTCATGCAGATGGAGGCGCGCCTCGGCAATTCCGACATGAGCTTCAGCGCCTCGCCCAGCAGCGATGGCGAAGAGGCCTACATGCCGGAGGACTACCTCGCCGACGCCCGAAACGACATCGCCGCCATCGAGGAATCCGAGTGGCAGGACGCCCGCGAGGAGAAAATGCGCGGCGCGCTGGTCTCGCTCAATGTCCGCGAGCGCGACATTCTCACCCGCCGCTGGCTGAGCGATGGCGAGAAGGCGGGCCTGCAGGAGCTGGGCGACGAATACGGCGTGTCGGCCGAGCGCATCCGCCAGATCGAGGTGGCGGCGATGAAGAAGCTTCGCAAGGCCATCGAGACCGTCGAAGCCTGAGAGGAATCCTCAAGCCACAAAAAAGCCCGCGCACTGCGCGGGCTTTTTCATGCCTGCCGCTGTTATGCGGGGGGCGCTTCGGCGGCAGCCTCGCCCGGCACATCGAGCTGTGCTGCGGCATCGTTCTTGTCGAGCGCGACCTTGGCGTAGCCGGTCTTGCCCATCATCTCGATCAGCACCACCACGCGGCCGTAGTCGATGCGGGGGGCGGCCTTCACGTAAACCAGTTCCTTCTGGTATTCGTCGGCCTTGGCGATGAGCTTGGCGGGCAGTTCCTCGAACAGCACCGGCTCCAGCGCGCCTTCAAGACCGTACTGGAAGAAGTAGCTGCCGACGTCGTCGACAATTACGTACATCGTCGGCTTCGGCTTCACGTTGGCGGGCGGCGGGGTGCTGGATTTTTTCGGGATCTCGATCACCAGCTGGTTCATCATCGCCGGCATCGACACCATGAAGATGATCAGCAGCACCAGCATTACGTCCACCAGCGGCGTGACGTTGATCTCGGCCACCGGCGCGCCCTCGTCGCCGCCATCCTGTTTGATACTTGCACCCATCTCGACTCTCCGAATATGCGGTCCCCTCGCGGCAGGCGAGGGGTGTGATGACAAATGATAGCGCGCAGGCCCCCTGTTGGGGCGCGGATCGCGTGCGATCTGAGCTGAGCATATGCATCACAAAATCCATGCCGTGCTGACTACAATGCCTGCATGAACAGGCCCCGCCCAACCGCAGCCAGTGCCCTCAAGGGCTGGCGCGCGCGCGCCTGGGCCTGGGTGCTGTTCATTGCCCTGTTCAAGGGCCTGGTGCCGCAAGCCGCGCTCGCCAGCGTGCTGATGCAGGGTGACCCGGCGCTGGTGTGGTGTGCGCCGGGGCTGCCGAGCGTGAGCGGCGATGGGAAGGCGGTGGGTGGCATGTCCGCCGCTGGGCACGCTTGCGTCTGCGCTTCGGCTGGCGATGGCGCACTGCCACTGCTGCCTGTGGAGGCGCTGCCCCGCAGCGCCGCACACGACCAGCCGCAGGCGTCGCCCCGCAGCACGCTGCTCGCACAACCCCCACTGCCGCCTCCGGCCCGCGGCCCGCCGGCTCTCTAGAAACGCCCGCCCAAGAGCAGCTGCGCACTTCCCGCGCGGCAGGCCACCAGCTTCGCTTTCAAGAGAACGCCATGAAAACCATTTTTTCCGCGCTTGCGCTGCTCTGCGCCGCCGCAGCCAGCGCCGCGTCAATCCGTATCGACCATCCCTACAGCCACCCCACCGCCGCACCCGGCGTGCCGGCGGTGGGTTTCATCACCCTCACCAACGGCGGCAAGAAGGCTGATCGCCTGATCGCTGCCGAAAGCCCTGCCGCCGAGCGCATCGAGATCCACGAGACGCAGATGCAGGGCGGGGTGATGAGGATGCGCGCGCTTGGCAATGGCGTGGCGCTGCCCGCCGGCAAGACGGTGCGCTTGGCACCCGGCGGCATCCACCTGATGCTGTTCGGCCCGCGCCAACCGCTGCTGGCAGGGCAGAGTTTGCCGGTGACGCTCAAGTTCGAGCATGCGGCTGCGATGGAGGTGCTGCTGATCGTGGAGCCGCGAGAGCCCGAGTCACCGCCTGCTGAAGATCACAGCCAGCACGATCACTGAGCGGTTTCGAGGCAGTGCCAGCGCGTACTGGACGCGCCGTGGGGTGTTGCGTCGTCCGCCTTCCAAACTCCGATCCAAGAGACCTCCAATGGAAGTGTTCCGTGGCACCCTGTTCGTGCCCGCAGGTCAGGTGAATGGCAGCTAATGGCGGTGAGCAGTTCGGCAATGTCGGCGGCAGCTTCGAGCCACCAGCTTCGGCGAAGGGCCGCAGGCCATCGTCGGCGAGCCGCTCAAGGCGCAGCGCGCGGTCACCGCCGAGATCGGCACACGCGGCACGAACGCGGGCCTGCCATGGGACTTGAGCGTGTATCGCGCCACGCTCAATCACCACCGAAACCACCGACATGACCTTCATCGACTTCGCCAACAGTTTCAGCGCCGATGGCTAAACGGTGTTTGGTGTGAAGGCGGGTGACGTCCTGTTGCCGCCGCTCAGCTGGTTTGCCGAGGCGCGCAATCTCGGCGGCAGGAAATACGCTTCGAGCAGCGGTGTCATCCGCAACGCCATGGCGCCGACTAGGCTCAGTTCCTCCCCGTGGATGGGCGCAGCGTGTATGCGCGCCTGAAATGGACACCCTGAGCCAGCGGCACTACTCCGCCTTGCACGGCTAAATGAAAGGCAGCTCGCGTGGAGGGTGGGAATGGACATGCGGATGCGCATATCCATGATCTTCGAGCGGCACGAGGAGAATCTTGCCGAGCCGCATGCCGCGCTCGGCCCACTGGTCGAACTGGTCGAACTGGTCGGCGAGTTCGTCATCGAGCGAGAGGGGGACGCGGCGCATGGTGTGTTTCCGTCCGTGATCTGCGGGCGCGGTACAGTACGCGGACGGGCTGGGCGCTTTCGCCAGCCCAACTCTCAAGGATTGTCCTGATGTCGCTGATGCTTCTCTCCCGCGGGTTCGCTGCCGCAGTGCTTGTCGTTGTGTGCGCCGCCGCCTGCGGCAAGCCGGCGCTGCCGGTGCCGGGCAAGACGCGTGTCGTGACCCTCGCGCCGCATCTGACGGAGCTGGTGTGTGCCGCCGCCGGCTGCGAGGCACTGGTGGCGGTCACGGCCTACAGCGACTTTCCGCCCGAGATCAGGGCGCTGCCCAGCGTCGGCGATGTCGCCCAGCTCAATCTCGAAGCCTTGCTGGCCCTGCAGCCGACGCAGGTCATCGCCTGGGATGGCGGCACGCCCGCCGCCCAGCTCGACCGCCTCAAGACCGTGAAGCTGCCGGTGACGGCGCTGCGCATCGAGCGGCTGGATGAGGTGGCGGATGCGCTCGTGCAACTGGGCAATCTGCTCGGCACCGCCGCAAAAGCGCAGGCGGCGGCGGATGACTACCGGCGTCGCCTCGCCACGCTGCGCAGCACCCATGCCCAGGCAGCACCCCTACGCGTGCTGTATCAAATCGAAACTGCGCCGGTGTATTCGATCAACCGTGTCAGCCCGATCAGTGAGGCGATCACGCTCTGCGGCGGGGTGAATGTGTTCGCCGACCTGCCCACGCTCGCCGCACCCGTCACCGACGAGGCGGTGCTGGCTGCACGCCCGCAGATCGTCATCCACGCCCCGTTGGATGTGCAGGCCGTCACCGCCTACTGGTCACGCTTTGCCAAGGCCGCGCAGGCGATGCCCACCCTCATCGCCATCGACCCGGACCTGCTCGCGCGCGCCGGTCCGCGCCAGGTGCAGGGTGTCGAGCAGCTCTGCGCCGCACTCGATGCCGCGCGCAAGCCCGTCCACCCGGCGATTGCCTTGGCGCCGCCCGGCAAGTAGCGTTCACGGCATTGCGGATGGGTTTTGCGGTCAGGGGATGGGAAAATGCCATTGGTGCTCGTACGCCATTTGCCGGTCGCACTCGAAAAAGGCATCTGCTACGGCCGCAGTGATGTGCTGTTGTCTGCCGCTTCGCAGGCGCAGGTACCGGCTTTCACGCGCCAGCTCATCAAGCAGCACGGCCCCTTCGGCAGCGTGTTCACCAGCCCGCGCCAACGCTGCCGCTGGCTGGCCGATGCGATCTCGGCGCAGAGCGCCGTCGAGCCCGCCCTGGCCGAGATGGATTTCGGCAGCTGGGAAGGACGGCGCTGGGCCGAGATACCCACTGAGGATCTCGACGACTGGGCCAGCCAGCTGTTGCAGTACAGGCCCGGCGGTGGGGAGTCCCTGCGGGCCATGGCCGACCGCGTGCAGCCCTGGGTGGAGCGGGCCGCCGCCGATGCCGCGCGCACCGGCCAGACCGTGCTGGCGGTGACGCACGGCGGGCCGATCCGCGTCGCCATCGCGCTCGCCAAGAGCATGCCGCTGGAGAAGTCGATGGACATCCCCGTGGGTTTTGGCTGGGCCGTGCGCTTCGGCTGATCCGCTGATCCGGCGGCAGATGTCACAAGACTTACCTCAGCGCGTCACAGACGCGCGGCAGAGTGCGCCCCGCCTTGGGGCCGATCAGATCGGTGGCCCGAGTGCTTCCGCCCAGGGATCAGGGCTCCACTCTCCAGGTTATTTCCCATGGGCGCATTGCACCGCCGTCGTTTCCGCACACTCCGCCCCGGCTTGAGCCGTCGCAGCTTTCTCAAAGGTTCGGCGCTCGCGCTGGCCGTGCCCCTGCTCGATGCCTGCGGCACGAGTGTTTCGCCCACGCTGGCCCTGCCATCTCCCGCGCCTGCCCCTATGCCGATACCGGGCCCGGCACCGGTTGCCGTCGCCCCGAAGATGGCGGCCTTCCTGCATGGCCTCGCCTCGGGCGATCCACTCACCGACCGCGTCATCCTGTGGACGCGCGTCACCCTCGATGCCGACACCGTCGCGGCGAACGCGGTGGTGAAGGTGGACTACCTCATGAGCCTGGCGGGCGATCTCGCCACCCCGGTGCAGCGCGGCAGCTTCATCACCAACGCCGCGCGCGACTACACGGTGAAGGTCGATGCCGTAGCACTCCAGAGCTACACCACGTACTACTATCAGTTCAGCATCACCCTCGGCGATGGCATGGTCATCAAGTCGCCCATCGGCCGCACCAAGACCGCGCCGAAGGCCGCGGAGGCCGACCGTCTGCGCTTCATGTCTGCCAGCTGCCAGAACATGACCTTCGGCTACTTCAACGCGCATGGCGCGGTAGCGAAGAAGGCCGACATCGACGCGGTGCTGTTCCTCGGCGACTACATCTACGAAACCGGCGGCACCTCGCAGATCGAAGGGCGCGACGCCTCGCCCGCCAACGAGATCGTGAGCCTGAGCGATTACCGCCAGCGCCATGCGCAATACAAGGGCGACCCGGACCTCGCGGCCTGCCACCGCCAGCATCCCTTCATCTGCATCTGGGACGACCACGAGACCACCAACAACAGCTACCGCGCGAGCGCCGACAACCACACCGAGGGCGCCGAGGGCTGCTGGGAAGAGCGCATGGGCTGGGCGATCCGCGCGTACTTCGAGTGGATGCCGATCCGCGACAACGCCGTGACTGCCTTCGATGCGCCCACCGCCGCAGCTTGCCCCGGCGCGCCGATCTCGGGCTATCTGCCGGAAGGCAATGGCAGCATCCAGCGCACGTTCAAGTATGGCGACCTGGTGGACATCATCATGCTCGACACGCGCCTTGCAGGCCGCGCCGTGCAGAACGGCACCGCCCTCGTCAGCGCCGAGCAGACCATCCTTGGTAACGCCCAGCGCGAGTGGTTCCTGAACGCGCTCAGCACGAGCACCGCGCAGTGGAAACTGATCGGCCAGCAGATGACCTTCGCACCCGTCAAGGTCGTGCCGCTGCCAGAGGCGATGGGCGGCACCTTCTTGAACGAAGACGCCTGGGATGGCTACCGCTTCGACCGCAATGCGGTGATGGATCACATCAAGGACAAGGCCATCGACAATGTCGTGTTTCTCTCCGGCGACACCCATGTCGTCACCGCCTTCGACCTGCCCATCGAGCCCAGTGACCCGACGCAATACAACCCGGTGACGGGCGAGGGTTCGCTGGCGGTGGAGTTCAGCAACTCGGGTGTCGCCAACGTCGGCATCCTCGGCGAGTTCCTGATGGCGAATAACCCGCATCTGAAATACGCCAACATTGCCGAGCGTGGCTATCTGCTGCTCGACATCACCAGCGCCCGCGTGCAGGGCGAGTATTTTTTCACCGGCCTGCCGACGGTGCGCGATGCGACCGAAAGCTTCCGCCGCGTTCTGGTCGATGCCGATGGCAGCAACCGCCTGGCCCTGGGCACGGTGCCTTCGACGGCGCGAGCGGACGCTGCCCCACTCGCACCCTGAGCGCCAGCGGTCTCAACAAAAAAGCCCGCGTCCGAAGGCGGGCTTCTTGTTGGTGGCGAGCGACTAGGCCGCAATCTTCTCGCTGCCCGCCGCCTGCGCCGCTTTTTTCGCCTCATTGGCCTTCTTGCTCGGCAGCGTGCCCATGCACTTGCAGATGATGCCGAGCATGATCTCGTCGGCGCCGCCGCCGATGCTCACCAGCCGCGTGTCACGGTAGGCCCGCGCGATGTTGCTCTCCCACATGAAGCCCTGGCCGCCCCAGAACTGGAGGCAGGAGTCCGTCACCTCGCGGCCGACTCGGCCGACCTTGAGCTTGGCCATGCTGGCGAGCATTGCGATGTCTTCCAGCTTCTCCTTGCCACCGATGTAGCGCTCGGTGGTGTCATAGACGAGGGCACGCAGGCTCTCGACCTCAGTCTTCAATTCCGCGAGGCGGAAGTGGACGTACTGGTTGTCGAGAATCGAACCGCCGAAGGCCTGCCGCTGGCGGGTGTAGTCGATGGTCTCGTTGATGAGGTTGGTCATGCCGTCGATGCCGGAGGCCGCACCATACAGGCGCTCCTCCTGGAACTGCATCATCTGGTACACGAAGCCCATGCCCTCTTGGCCCACGAGGTTGCGGCGCGGCACGCGGACGTTGTCGAAAAAGATCATTGCGGTGTCGCTGGCGCGCATGCCGAGCTTGTCGAGCTTGGTGTTGCGGGTCACGCCCTTGGCATCGAGCGGCACGATGATGAGCGACTTGTTCTGGTGCACCTTGCCTTCGCTGGTGTTGGCGAGCACGCAGGCCCAGTCGGCTTGCGTGCCGTTGGTGATCCACATCTTCGAGCCGTTGATGATGTAGTCGTCGCCGTCCTTGATCGCGGTGGTCTTGATGCCCGCCACGTCGCTACCTGCACTCGCTTCTGAAACGGCGATGGAGCAGATCATGTCGCCTGCGACGACCGGTGCCAGGAACTCGGCCTTCAATGCCTTGCTGCCGAAGCGCGCGACGGCCGGGGTGGCCATGTCGGTGATCACGCCGATCGCCATCGGCAGGCTGCCGCTGATGCAGTTGCCCATCGCCTGCGCAAACATCACCTCGTAGCTGTAGTCGAGGCCTAGGCCCCCGACATCCTCGGGCTTGTTGATGCCGAGATAGCCGAGCGCCCCCATCTTTTTGCACACCTCGCGCGCGGGCCAGATGCCGTCTTTTTCCCACTGGGGGATGTGCGGATTGAGTTCGTTGACCACGAACTTCTTGACGCCATCGTAAATCTCGCGGTGCTCTTGGGTAATCAACATTTTCAATTCTCCGTCCAGAAGGTGGATGCGTCTGATGCTATGCAGAACGGGGTCTTATGACAAGCGGCAGGTCGATTGACCGCGTCGATCGCGGCGTTTGTAAAGCGATGGGGAAATAATTATTTCCTTTCCGGGGCCGGGCCTTGGGCTTTTACTACCCGATGAAATCCGCCTCAGCTTGTGGGACTCTGCGCGGCCGCAGCTGCGATCTCGAAGTGCCATTTCAAGAGCACGCCATCCACACACGCTGCGGCAGGAGAAATCACCATGCACACCCCGTTCCTGCGCCCCCGCGCCACGCTCGCAGCCACCATGTCGCTCGTCGCCGCACTGTCGCTGTCGGCCTGCGGTGATTCCGGTATCCCGCGCAGCTTGGTCGGCGCGCCGCCCACCACGCCCGGCAACGTAACCGGCCCCGCCACGGTGAAGGTGCTCTCCAACCGCGCGGATCTCATCAGCGGCGGCGATGCGCTGATCGAAGTTCTCACCCCTGCGGGGACGGCCGCGAGCACGGTGGTGATGACGCTCAACGGTGCAGACGTGTCGAGCCAGTTCGCGCTGCGCGAAAACGGCCGCCTGATGGCGCAGCTCACGGGCCTGAAGCTCGGCGACAACAAGCTGAGCGCGCGCATCGGTCAAAGCGCGGCCACCACCGTCGCCATCATCAACCACCCCAACGGCGGCCCGGTGTTCGGCGGCCCGCAGCCGCAGCCCTGGAAGTGCAGCAACGCTGCGAAGGCCATCAACAGCCAGTGCGACCAGCCGGCCGAATACACATTCCTCTACAAGTCCACCGACCCGACGCTGACCGGCCTGCAAGCCTACGACCCGGCCAGTCCGCCGAGCGACGTGGCGATGACCACGCCCGAGGGTGGCCAGCCGATGCCCTTCATCGTGCGGCAGGAGCGCGGCTTCCAGGACCGCGACCAGTACATCATTCTCACTCTGTTCGACCCGGCGAAGGGGTGGAAACCCTGGGCCCCGCAGGCGCAGTGGAACCGCAAGCTGCTCATCACCCACGGAGGCAGCTGCGGCGTGACCTTCACCGACGGCAATCCGCCGCTCGACGACTACTCCGGCACCATCCCCAGCAACCCCGCCGTCGAACAGAGCTACACCAAGGCACTCGGCAAGGGCTTTGCGGTGGCCTCGACCGCGCTCGACAACCTCGGCCACAACTGCAATGTGGTGACGCAGGCCGAATCGCTGGTGATGGTGAAGGAGCGCCTCATCGAGGAATACGGCGAACTGCGCTACACGCTCGGCACCGGCTGCTCGGGCGGCTCGATCACCCAGCACCACGTCGCCAACAGCTACCCCGGCGTGTATCAGGGCCTGATCGTCACTTGCAGCTACCCGGACGTGTTCACCACCGCCGTGCAGTTCGCCGAATACAACCTGCTGCGCCAGTACTTCGAGCAGCCTCAGAAGTGGGCGGTGCCCTGGCTGCCCACGCAGTTCGCCGACGTGGAAGGCCATCTGACGCCGGTCAACGCCATTGCTGCCGACGAGGCTTTCTTCAAGGCGGCCGTTAACCCCGCCAACCCGGACTGCAACGGCCTGCCGCCCGAGCAGCTCTACAACGCCAGCACCAACCCCGGCGGTGTGCGCTGCGGTGTGCAGGACTACATGATCAACGTCTTCGGCCCGCGCGACATGGGTGTGTGGACGGCCAACGAACAGGCCATCGGCAAGGGCTTTGGTGGTTTGGCGGTAGATAACGTCGGCGTGCAGTACGGCCTCTCGGCCTTGCAGACCGGGCTGATCCTGCCGGAGCAGTTCGTCGATGTGAACCAGAAGATCGGCGGGCTTTCGATCGACATCATCCAGCAGCCGGAGCGCACCGTGGGCGACCCGCTCGCACTGATGCGCGCCTACCGAACGGGTGCGATCAACACCACCAGCAACCTCAACAGCGTGCCCATCATTGACGGTCGCGGCCCTGATCCGGGCATCGCCCACGACGCCGTGCATGTGTTGCACACGCGTCTGCGTCTGGAAGCCGTGCATGGCAAGCACGACAACCAGCTGATCTGGGAAGGCCCGACGGCGCTGATCGGTGATCTCATGTTCGCGCTCAACGCGCTGGACACCATGGATGCCTGGGTTTCCGCCATTGAATCCGATCAGGGCAATCGCCCGCTGCCAGAGAAGGTGCTCGCCAACCGACTACCGGGCTTTCTCGCCGATGCCTGTTTCAACGGCAGCGGTGTGAAGACGCTCGACACGCTCTGCCCGCCCGGCGTGGTGCCCAAGTACTCCACACCGCGCATCGTCGCGGGAGACTCGGTACAGGCCATCACCAACAAGTGCCAGTTGAAGCCTTTGAACCGCGCCGACAACTACGGCGTGCGCCCCCTGAGTGATGCGCAGTGGGCCGCGATGCAGGCGATCTTCCCAAACGGCGTCTGCGATTTCAGCAAGCCGCCCGTGGGCTTCGGCCCGACCATTCCCTGGCTGACCTATCAGGATGCGAAGGGCGAGGTGGTCTACGGCGGCACGCCGCTGCCCGCCGCACCCGGCTATTCTGGGCAGGGCTGGGCGTCGCCAGCCTTCGCGGTGTTCAAGTAGTCGGGAGTCGCCATGCGCCAACTCGCTCGCCTGTGTGCCGCCGCCCTTCCGCCGAACGGAGGCCCGCGGATCACTCGTCCCTGATCAGCGCATGCCGAGGAGTTGTGCGCCGCCGCGGAATCGTTCGATGCCGATGGCGTCGAACTGGAAGGCGGCGAAGAAATCGGACATCGCGTAGCCCGGTGCTTGCCGGCGGAGGACAGCGGTCTGAGCCCGGGCCTGGTCGAGACGGCCGGCGAGCGCTAGGCTGCAGGCCGCGATGGCGTGGATATGGACGTGAGCATTCGGGCGGGCAGCGGCCTTCACGGCCCACTCGGCGGCGTCCTCGTAGCGACCCAGGCGCGCCAGTGCCATGGCCCGCGCCGCCAGGGTGGCAAACAGCAGCGGGTCGAAAGGGCTCAGGCTGCGCGAGCGATCGGCCGCCGCGATCGCAACGGCCGGGTCGCCCGCCTGTGCCTGCACGAAGGCCAGCATGTAGTGCGCGAGCGAAAAATTGGGAGACAGGCTGATCGACTGCTCCAGCTCGACGATCGCGGTCTCGCTCTCCCCTCGCAGCCACAGCGCTCGACCCATCGCCCAGTGCGCGGCCGGATCTCGATCGTCGACGACCAGGCTTTGACTGGCGGCCCGATAGGCCCCCTCGACCGCCGCCGCGCGCGGCCCCCAGTTCTGGAAGGCCTCCTGAAAATAGGTGAACGACAGCCCGGCGTGGGCGCGCGCAAAGCCGGGGTCGAGGCGCATCGCGGTCTCGAAGAAATGTCGCGCCTCGGCGTTGTCCGCCGCCGTGAACCGATACATGTGCCAGAGCCCGCGGTGATGGGACTCCCAGGCACTGAGCGACATCGGCGGTCGCAGGATGGCGCGGTTGCGTTCGAGGGTCTCGATCTCGCCGGCAATCGAGGCGACGATGCGGTTGCCGATCTCCTCCAGCATTTGAAAGGTGTCGTCGAGCGTCGGGTGCAGCATCTCCGACCACAGCACGTGGGCGGTGCGGGTCTCGATCAGCTCGACGCCCACCGACAGGCCGGCGCCGTTGCGCTGCACCGCGCCGCTCACCACGTAGTCGACGTTGAGCATGCGGCCGGCCTCCTCCGGCCCGATGCCGCGCGCGTGCAGGGCAAACACGCTGCCCTGCGCGATGACGAACATGCTGCGCAGCTTGGCCAGCCGGGTCGTCAGGTCGTAGGCGAGGGCATCGGCCAGACCGCCACGCTGGCGCGGCGGCGTCGATTGATCCACGAACGGCATCACCGCGAGCGAGGCGCGCTGGCGCGGCGCGATCACCAGGGCTTCCAGTCGGTCCTGGGCATCCTGCACGGTGACGAGCGCCGGCTCGCGCCCCGCGGCCGCCGGGTGGCTGCCTGCCAGGCCCGCGCGCCAGGCGTCGTGCAGCGGTGCGGCGTCGAGTCCCTCGGCTTCGAACAGCGGCGTGGTCGCCGCGAGGTGCGCCTGGCCATCCTGAACTCGCCCCTGGCCAGCCAGACGCTGCAGCAGGGTCTCGTGGGCACGAACGTCGAACGGGGTGAGCTGCAGCCACTGTTCGAGGTAGCCGGCCGCCGCGTCGTCGTCCGCACCCTGCGAAAGCTGCTCCAGCAGCGCGGCCTGCGCGCTGCGGAAGCGTCGGCGCTGGGCCGTCAGCCAGCAGTCGAAGGCCGGGCTGTCGGCGAGTTGCAGTCCTTCGAGAAACTCGCCCGCGAACAGGCCGACCAGGGCGCGCTTGCGCGCGGGCATCAGAGTTTCGAGCCCCTCGCCGAGCGCGCGCACGATCTCGATGCCGTCGACGACGCAGTGCTCGAGGTCGAGCCGAACCGTGTCGTCCTGGGTCACAACGCTGCGGCGGCCCGGAATGTCGATGGCACGGCGGATCTTGCTCAGGCAGCCGCGCAGCTCGCCGCGCGGGTCGTTCGGGGCCTCCCAGAGCAGCTCGCAGAGCTGGCTGCGCCCCAGGGCGCGGGGGGCGAGTGCGAGGTAGGCGAACAGCGCCGGCAGCTTGCGCGAGGACGGCAGTGTGAGCGCCTGCTCGCCCCGCCAGATGCTGAAGCGGCCGAGCAGGCGCACGCGAAGCGCCGCCCCGGAGGACCGGGTGGGCGCATCCACGGCGGCTGCCACGCGTTCGTCCACGCTCTGCTCCACGCCGGGTGACTAGGGTGTTCCGGTCGGCCGCTGGAGTATGCGGCTGGCCGGAGTGGCCGACAAAGCCGCGCCGCGATGCCGATCTATCTGCCAACGCCCACCGGAGAAGCCCTCATGTCAAAGCCATCCCGCATCCTGCCCTCACTCGCCCTGCTCGCCGCCAGCATGCTGGCCACCGGTGCGGCGCGCGCCGGCGAGCTTGCAAGCTCTCACACCATCGACGCGACGCAACTGCAATGGGGCCCTTGCCCCGCGTTCATCCCCAAGGGTTGCGAGATCGCGATCCTGCACGGCGACCCGGCCAAGCCGAACGTGGACGTGTTCTTCAAGGTGCCGTCCGGCTTCACGATCCCGAAGCACACGCACACTTCCGCAGAGCGGATGGTGCTGGTCTCGGGGGAGCTGGAAGTCCGCTACGAGGGGCAGAGCCCGATGAAGATGAAGACCGGAGCCTATGCCTACGGCCCCGCCGGCAAGGCGCACGACGCCACCTGCGCCAAGGGCCCGGCCTGCGTGCTGTTCATTGCCTTCGAATCGCCGCTGGACGCGATGCCCTTCACCGGCAAGTAAGCCGCCGGGACAGGACCCCTCGCTCCTCGCGGGCGAGACTTGGCTATTCTCACAACCTCCGCAAGCAAGGACTCTCTCATGGCGAGATTCGCGAGCATCCTGGAGACCATCGGCAACACGCCGGTCGTCCGCATCAACCGGCTGGCCCCGCCGGGCGTGAATCTCTTCGTCAAGGTCGAGGCGTTCAACCCGCTCGGCTCGATCAAGGACCGCCTGGCGCTCGGCGTGATCGAGGCGGCAGAAAAGTCCGGCCAGCTCAAGCCCGGGCAGACCGTCATCGAGGCCACCAGCGGCAACACCGGCATCGGGCTCGCCATGGTGTGCGCGGCCAAGGGCTATCCGCTGGTGGTGACGATGGCCGAGCAGTTCAGCGTCGAGCGGCGTCGGCTGATGCGCTTCCTCGGTGCGAAGGTGGTGCTCACGCCCGCCGCCGGGCGCGCGATGGGGATGGTGGCCAAGGCCATCGAGCTGGCCGAGGCCCACGGCTGGTTCCTGACCCGCCAGTTCGAGAACGAGGCCAACCCGGACATGCACTCGCGCACCACTGCGCGCGAGATCCTCGCGGACTTCGAGGGCGAGCGGCTGGACTACTGGGTCACGGGCTATGGCACCGGCGGTACCTTGCGCGGCGTCTCGCGGGTGCTGGCCGAGCACTCGCCGCACACCCGCATCGTGGTCTGCGAACCGGCCGACGCGCCGCTGCTCGGCAGCGGCGGCGAGCAGGCGCGCCACCCTGATGGGTCGCCCGCCGCACCCCACGCCGCCTTCAAGCCGCACGTGATGCAGGGCTGGACGCCCGATTTCATCCCCAAGCTGACCGCCGACGCGGTGCAGTCCCAGGTCATCGATCGGGTGCTGCCGATCCAGGGCCCCGAGGCGCTGCACTGGTCTGCGGAACTGGCCCGCAAGGAGGGCATCTTCGTCGGCATCACCTCCGGCGCGAACTTTGCCGGCGCCTTGCAGGTCGCCGCCGGTGCCGCTCCGGGGGCCAACATCCTCTGCATGCTGGCCGACACCGGCGAGCGTTACCTGAGCACGCCGCTGTTCGCCGAGGTGCCGGTCGACATGACGCCGGACGAGTTGGCGATTTCGCGCTCCACGCCAAGCTCCCAGCTCGCGGCGTGAACCAGGCAGGCGGCGTCGACCGTCGTGATGGAACTCTGTCCGGCTGGACGGCGCGCTTCCGAAAGGCAGCGGATCACTGAGCGCGCTCAGCGGCTCGCCAGCCAGGCACGCACGGCGGGGTCTTCGGTGAGGCCGATGGCGCGCGTGGTGGCGACCGTCGCACCCGTGGCATCGCCGCTGCGGCGCAGCAAGTGGGCGCGCAGGGCCCAGTAGGGCTGGTAGCTCTCGATACGCTCGGTGGGCAGTGCATCCAGCGCCGCGAGGCCGGCACCCGCACCCGTGGCTTCGGCCAGAGCCGCCGCATGCGCCACCTCGGCCCCGAGACTGCCGGTGAGGCCCACCAATCCGGCGTAGAGCTGCGCCACCGCCTGCCAGTCCATGCGGCCGCTGATAGCACGCTGGGCGTGTGCGGACTGAATCGCCGCCTCGATCTGGTACGGCCCGAACTGCCGCCATTGCGCGGCGGCGTTGAGCGTGGCCTCGGCCTCGACGATCAGTGCGCGCTGCCAGCGCGTTGTGTCCTGCTCGCTGAGTGGCACATAGCATCCGTCCGCGTCGCGGCGGGCGTCGCGGCGGCTTTCGCAATAGAGCATCAGTGCGAGCAGTCCGCGCGCCTCCGGCTCGGTCGGCAGCAGTTGCACCAGCACGCGGGCAAGCCAGATGGCTTCTTCGGTGAGGTCACGGCTACCTTCGTCGGCACCAGCCACGTCGTCCCATCCGGTGCCATAGGCAGCGTAGATCGCCTCCAGCACATCGGCCGTGCGCTCTCGTAGTTGCGAGGCCTCGGGGATATCGAAGGGGATGCGCGCGGCCTTGATCTTCTGCTTGGCCCGCCACAGCCGCTGGCCAAGCGTTTTCGGCGAGAACAGAAAGGCGCTGGCGATGCGTTCGGCGGTGAGGCCCAGCACGGTTTGCAGCATCAGCGGCGCGCGCGCCTCGGCGGCAATCGCCGGGTGGGCGCAGACGAAGAGCAGCTTGAGGCGCTCGTCCGGGAAGGTGATGGGTTCGCTCGGGTCCACGGCGTGCAGCTCGTCCAGCCATTGCAGATCGGGCACGGCGGCATCGCGCACGGCGACATGGCGATAGCGGTCGATGAGCGTGCGGCGTGCGGCAGCGAACAGCCAGGCGTCGGGGTTGGTGGGCACGCCCGCGTGAGGCCACGATTCGAGCGCGGCGACGAAGGCCTCGCCAAGTGCATCCTGTGACTCGGCAAGGTCTCCGCTTTTCGACGCGAGCAGTGCCACGAGCCGCCCGTAGCTTTCGCGGGCGGCTCGCTCGGCGATCTGGCTCGCTTGCATCAGGCGGTCGAATGTCCGGCGCTAGCCAGGCATGGGAACGTGAGGCCGCACCTCAACCGAGCCAGTGGGCGCAGCAGGGCACTTGGCCGCCCATTCCAGCGCCGCATCGAGGTTGGGCACTTCGATCACGTAGTAGCCGCCGAGTTGCTCCTTGGTATCGGCAAACGGGCCGTCGTGCACCTGCCGCGCACCGCCGCGCAGGCGCACGGTGGTGCCGGTGGCAGGCGGCTGCAATCCCGCACCGCTGACAAACACGCCGGCCGCAGCGAGGGCAGCGTTGTAGGCCATGTAGGCGCCCCAATAGGCTGGCGCTTCGGCGCTGCTGCGGCGGGCGAAGTCGGCCGCGGTTTCATTGACGAGGATGGTGTATTGCATGAGCGTTCTCCGATCAGTTGGGGCCGGGCAATGTCTCGCGCACTTCGATGCCCCCATCGGAGCTCACCGGACATTGCTTGGCCCAGTGCAGTGCCGCCTCCATCGACTCGGCCTCGATGATGTAGAAGCCGCCGAGCTGCTCTTTGGTATCGGCGAAGGGGCCGTCGTGTACCACGCGCTGGCCTTGCTTGAGGCGCAGGCTCTTCGCCGTCTGCGGCGGTTGCAGGCCCTGGCCTCCGCGCATCACGCCGGCTTCAACCAGCAGAGCGCCGTAAGCGAAGTGGGCCGCCATCACATGCGGCGTGTTGGGGTCGCTGTTGCTGGCGGCGTCGTAGATGAGGATGGTGTATTGCATGGCTATGCTCCTGGAGGGGTCTGAAATTACATGTTCTGGGGGATGATGGCGCGCACTTCCACCGCGCCGCCGGTCTTCAACGCCGGGCACTTGGCAGCCCAGTCGAGCGCCTCGGTTTCGGTGGCGGTGTGGATCACGAAGTAGCCGCCCTGCTGGAGCTTGGCCTGGTCGGAGGGGCCGACGCTCGCCCCCTTGGCGGTGATGGTCTTCGCCACCGTCGGCGGCAGGATGACATTGCCGCCACGGATCACGCCGGCCTTGCCGAGTTCGTCGCCATAGGCCTTGAAGCTGGCCCAGTAGGCGCCGGCCTTGGCAGGGTCGTTGCGCGTGGCGAAATCGGCATTCGACTCCTGCACGATCAGCAGGTAGTCGCTGCCGCTGGCAGCTGGTGTCTCCGCAGCAAAGGCCGTGGCCGCAGCGGCGAATGCGAGGGCGAGAGTGAAGGTTTTCAACACGGGAATCTCCTCAAAAATGCACCGAACGATTCAGTGCTTCTACGGAGATGACGGGCGAACGCGCTCTGTTTCTACCAGGGCTTGAAGTTTTTTAAGCGACCCTTTCCGCGTGCCAGCCCTCACGCCCGGCTGCGGGCTGCGGGCTGCGGGCTTGGCGGTGCTGCGCCGCAGATTCTCTGCTACTGCTGCGGGGGCTTTGAATGCCTTCCGCCGAGTTCGTGCGCCGCCTGGCGTGCGCGCACACGGAGCATGGTCGGTTTTTCGCCGGTGACATCGCGGAAGATGCGCCCAAAGGTACCCAAGCTGCGCCAGCCCGTCTGCAAGGCGATTTCGGTGATGGACAGATCGCTGTCGCTTAATCAGCGCAGTGGCCGGCTCGATGCGCCGGGTCAGCAGTTCGCGGTGCGGCGGCAGACCGAAAGCCGCCTTGAACGAGCGCGCGAAGTGCGCCTCTGAAACATGGCTCACCGAGGCCAGCCCTCGTGGCAGGACGCGTCGATCCGGTCCTTCGCGCGCAGCAGACGCCGCAACTTCTCCGGGTCCAGTCTTGCCGTCTCTCTGCTCATGCGAGGCGCTGATCCACGGTGATTTGCTCAACGCACTGGCAAGAGCTTGATCTCATAAATCTTCGGCCAATACTTGCCGGTGACCAGCAGATGCTTGTTGTCAGTGCGATACGCGATGCCGTTGAGTACCGCGCCACGCGCTTCGTCGGCTGCGGTGATGCCGGCCTTCTTCTTCAGGGCGGCGAGATCAAGCCAACCGCTCACCGTGCCGGTATCAGGGTCGATGCGGGCAATGCGGTCCGTCATCCAGACATTGGCGTAGAGCGTGCCCGCGACCCATTCCAGCTCGTTGAGCTTGGCGATGGCGGTGTCGCCGTCTTTCACTTCGAGCCTGCGCAGCACGCTAGGGCCTTCCGGATCGACCCAGGTGAGCACTGCCGAGCCATTGCTGACGATCAGCGCATTGCCATCGCTCGCCAGACCCCAGCCCTCGCCGCCGTAGCGCAGGCCGCCGGTACGCTGGAGGTCGAGGTCGTAGCGGTACAGCACGCCCTCGCGCCAGGTGAGTTGCCAGAGCGCGCCCGCGTGCAGCGCAAGGCCCTCACCAAACTCGGTGGCAGCCAGTGGCGTGGCCTTGAGTGTTTTGCCAGTCTTGAGTTTTTTCTCTGTGACCTGCGAAGCCCCGTACTGTCCATCACTCTCGAACAGTCGGCCCTCGTGCCAGAGCAGGCCCTGGGTGAAGCCGGTGGCGTCGCGCGGATACTCCGCGACGATCTTCCAGCGCAGCGTCGGTGCCTCGGCATGCGCGGCGGTGGCCAAGAGTGCCATCGCTACAATGCGCGCCGACCAACGAGCGAGAGATTTGATGAGCAATGCAGGCATGGTGAGAAGTATGACGGGCTTCGCGCGCGTCGAGCGCATGGCCTCGGGGGCGAAACTTGCCTGGGAGTTGCGCGCCGTCAATAGCCGCTTTCTCGACCTCACGCTCAAGCTGCCGGAGGAGTTCCGCGTGCTCGAAAGCGAGCTGCGCCAGCGCACGCAGGCCAAGGTCTCGCGCGGCAAGCTCGAAGTGAGCCTGCGCTACACGCTGGATGGTGCCGCGCAAAGCGCGCTGCACGTCGATCTCGCCCGGCTTGCGGCCCTGAACACCGCGCTCGATCAGGTCAATGCCGCGCTCGGTGCCACCGCCACACCCGACCCGGTGCGGGTCTTGAGTTTCCCCGGCGTGTTACAGCAGCAGGCCTTCGACTTTGCCGCCCTGCATGTCGAGGCTCTGAGTGCCTTTGACGAGGCACTGAAAATGTTCAACGAGACGCGCGAGCGCGAGGGCGCGCGCACCGCCGACTACCTGCGCGAACGCGCGAACTCGCTGGAAGGTTTTGCAGCCCTCGTCAAGGCCCGCGCGCCGCAGGTGCGCGATGCCTGGATGGACAAGCTGCGCGCGAAGGTGGCCGATCTCGGTATCGAGGTCGAGCCACAACGATTGGCGCAGGAAGCCGCGATGGCCGCACAGCGTCTGGACGTGGATGAGGAGCTTTCGCGCCTCGCCAGCCATCTGGTCGAGATGCGCAAGGCGCTGGCCGGCAAGGAGTCAGTCGGTCGCCGGCTCGATTTCCTCATGCAGGAGTTCAACCGCGAGGTGAACACCACCGGCAGCAAGAGCCAGGATGCCGAGATGACCAACCATGTCGTCGAGATGAAGGTGCTGATCGAGCAGATGCGCGAGCAGATCGCCAATCTCGAATAGGCTTTAAGCCGTACGCAAAACGCCCCGCGAGTGCGGGGCGTTTTGCGTTGCGGTCTTCAGGGCGCGAGCGGCGGTGCGTCGGCCACTGGAGTCGTCGCGGTACCCTCGCTCTGGCGCTGGCTGCCGTCATCCGTGCCCCAGGCGGCACCAAAGGCTTCGCCGTCGGCCGAGGTCAGAATCTGCGGCACGTAATACCACTCGCACTGGAAGCGCGCGGGCGTGATGTCGAGGATGCAATAACCCTTGCGCGTGCCCTCGAAGTACTTGAGCTGCGGGTTGGGCACCAGCACCGCGTCGTTGGTGGTGGGGAAGGTGGGAATCTGCTCGAAACCCGGCGAGGTCACGCTCGGCACCACGTATTCCACGCCGACCGAACCGGTGCTCTCCGCCACACCTGCGATGCCCGGGGTGTAGACCAGCGGATTGTTCGGGTCGGTGGTCAGCTCGTGCGCCCAGCTCGAGTGGATGTCTCCGGTCAGCACCACCACGTTGGTGAGATTGTTGTCGCCGATGAAATTGAGCAGGCGGTTGCGATCCACCTGGTAGCCATCCCACTGGTCGTAGTTGAAGTAGACACTGGTGCCGGCGGCATCGGGGCCGGGGGCGACCTTGAACTGCGAGACCATGATCTGTTGGCCGATCACGCGCCACTTGGCGGCGGTGTTCATCAGGCGGCCTTCGAGAAAGCTGCGCTGCTCGTCGCCGAGCAAGGTGCGCGCCGGATCGGAGGCGATCATATTGGCCTGCGGATCGCTGACGCCTGTCGGCTCGTCGCGGTCGAACAGTCGGGTGTCGAGCATCACGAACTCGGCGAGGTTGCCGAAGGCCAGCGTGCGCCAGATCTTGTTGGGGTCGCCCGGTGTCGGCAGGCGGATCGGCATCCACTCGTCGTACGCCTTTTGGCCGAAGCCCTTGCGCTCCTGCCAGACCCCTTCGACACCCTCGGTGTGGTTGACCGCGCCGCTGGTGTAGCTGTTGTCGGTGGTCTCGTGGTCGTCCCACACGGTGACGAACGGCGTGTGGCGATGCACCTCGCGCAGGTCGGCATCGGTGCGCTTGTAGTAGTTGTGGCGGGTGCGGTAGTCGGCGAGGGTGATCATCTCGGTCGCCGGTTCGTAGGTGCGCGTGTTGCCGTATTCGCCGTTGCCGTACTCGTAGATGTAATCGCCGAGATGCAGGATCACGTCGAGATCGCTGCGTTTGGCGAGCATGCGGTAGGCATTGAAAAAGCCGTGCGCGTACGAAGAGCAGCTGACCACGCCGACGCGCAGGCGCGGCGTCACCGCAGTCGCGGCGGGGGCCGTCCTGGTGCGGCCGATCACGCTTTTGAAGCCCACCGCCTCGAACTGGTAGTAGTAAGTCGTCGCCGGCGCGAGACCGGCGAAGTCGATCTTGATGGTCCAGTCGCGGGCGCTGGTCGCGGTCTGCGTGCTCATGCCGAACAGCTGCGTCAGTGCGGCATCGCGGTAGACCTTCACCGTCACCGCGATGTCCTCGCTGGCCTCGGGCGTGGCGCGCGTCCACAGGATCACCGCACCCGGCAGCGGGTCGCCCGAGGCGACGCCGTGGTTGAACGGCGAGACCTTGGCGGTGGGCACTGGCGAAGGCGAGGGGCTGGGCGCCGGTGAGGCGCTGCCGCCCGCCACCAGCGAGCTGTCGCCGCAGGCCGTGAGCGCAGGCCCGATCAGCGCCAGCCCCGCCATGCCGCCGGCGCGTTTCAGGAAATCACGGCGCGAGACGCCGAGCGGGCGGCGCAGACGCAGACGGCTACGGAGACGACGGGGACCACTCATGTTGGATGCCTCGCAAGTTCGGATGCTGGCGAAATTGCCTGAGCGCCCATGCCAATCGTCAATCGTGACGCGCAGTTCTTGCAAGCGCGTGACGAAGTGCGGCCGTCTGGCGCGTTTGCGGCATCGCTGCGATTAAACTCAAGGCTCCCCATCGCAAGCGGACTTAAGACCCATGTGGCTTCTCAAGGCATTTGCAGCAGGCTTCATCGCCACGCTGGTGTTCCACCAGGGCTTGTTCGCGGTGTTCCATGCCGCCGGACTGGTGCCGGTACCCGCCTTCAACTTCAGCCCCGTGCCGCCGCTAGGCGTGCCGGCGGTGCTCTCGCTCGCCTTCTTCGGCGGGCTCTGGGGGCCGCCGGTGGCTTGGCTGATCCGCCGCGACCAGGGCGCGCGCTACTGGCTCAAGGCCCTCGTGTTCGGCGCGATTGGCCCGACGGCGGTGGCGATGCTGCTGGTGTTCCCGCTCAAGGGCCTGGCGGTGAACCCCAAGATCGTGGTCGGTGGCCTGCTGCTCAACGCCGCCTGGGGTCTAGGCTTGGCGCTGTGCATGCGCCTGATGGCCGCACGCAGCAAGGCTTGAAACGATGAGCATCACCACCCGCAGCAGCCATGCATGTTTCGGCGGCATCCAAGGCTTCTACAGCCATGCCAGCGAGAGCACCGGCACGGTGATGAACTTCGCCGTGTTCACGCCGCCGCAGGCAGCCCTTGGCCCGGTGCCCGCACTCTATTACCTGGCAGGCCTCACCTGCACCGAGGAAACCTTCGTCATCAAGGCCGGTGCGCAGCGGCTCGCCGCCGAGCTGGGCCTGATGCTGGTCAGCTGCGACACCTCGCCACGCGGGCTCAACCTGCCGGGCGAGGCGGAGAGCTGGGATTTCGGCCTCGCCGCCGGTTTCTACCTCGATGCGACCGAAGCGCCATGGGCCCCGCACTACCGCATGGGCAGCTATGTGAATGTCGAGTTGCCCGCGCTGGTCGAGGCGCACTTTGCGGCCCGCAAGGATCGTCGCGGCCTGTTTGGCCACAGCATGGGCGGGCACGGCGCGCTGGTGAGCGCGCTGCGGCACCCGGGCCGCTGGCATTCGCTCTCGGTGCTCGCGCCCATTGCCAATCCCACCGCCGGTGCCTGGGGCCACAAGGCCTTTACGCGCTATCTCGGCACTGATGAAGCGGCTTGGAAAAACTACGACGCCTGCGAGCTGCTGCGTCGTGAGACCTACCCCGGCCACATCCTGGTCGATCAGGGCCTGGGCGACCAGTTCATCACCCAGCTCATGCCCGATGCGCTGGAGGCCACCGCAAAAGCAGTCGGCCAATCACTGACCCTGCGCCGCCATCCGGGCTACGACCACGGCTATTTCTTCGTGCAGACCTTCGTGCCCGATCATCTGCGCCACCACGCCGCCATTCTCTGCGCATGAGCACCACACACGGCCATCTCTGGATCGTCTCCGCGCCCTCCGGTGGCGGCAAGACCTCGCTCAGCCGCGCCTTGCTGCCGCGTCTTGCCGCGCTCGGCGTCCACGCCCAGATTTCAGTCAGCCACACCACCCGCGCTCCACGTGCAGGCGAGGTGGATGGCAGCCACTACCACTTCATCGACGAGACGCGCTTCGTCGAGCGCATCGCGGCCAATGCCTTTCTCGAACACGCCCATGTGTTCGGCCGCCGCTACGGCACGGCAAGGGCAGAAACCGAGGCGCTGCTGGCCACCGGGCGCGACGTGGTGCTCGACATCGACTGGCAGGGCGCGCGCCAGGTGCGTGCCGCAGTCCCAGAGGCCAAAAGCGTGTTCATCCTGCCGCCCTCGCGGCTGGAACTTGAACGCCGCTTGCGCGGGCGCGGCACCGATGCCGACAGCGTGATTGCTGAACGCATGGCCTTGGCCCGTGATGAAATGAGCCACTTTGCGGAATACGAGTCGCTGGTCGTCAATGAGGATTTCGAGACCGCTTTGCAGCAATTGATTGCGCTGTTTCTCGCGCCGCGTCTGGCTTTGCAGCACCAACAAGCCCGTTATGGGACGCTGATTGCTGAACTGCTGGAAAACTAGGCATCGTTCGGCTATCCTCCGCGACCCAAAGTTTCACCGCCGAGAGTTCTACATGGCCCGTGTCACCGTCGAAGATTGCCTTCACGAAATCCCCAACCAGTTCCAGTTGACCCTGGTCGCTGCCAAGCGTGCACGCCAGCTGGCCCGTGGCGCTGAAGCCCATCTGCCCTGGGGCACGCACAAGTCCACCGTGCTGGCACTGCAGGAAATCGCCGCCGGCCATGTCACCGAAAGCGTGCTGGACGAGCAGGAACTGCCCGCCATCCAGGCCCCGAAGATGGAACTCGAAGCACTCGACCCCTCGTTCGACTTGTAAAGGTTTGGCGCTCCAAGAAGCCCGCTTTCGAGCGGGCTTTTTTGTGGCTCACACCTGGGCGTATTTCTCGACATCACCGACCCAGCGGCGGATCAGCATTCGCGCCAGTTCCGCACGCGAGTCCAGCCACTCGTCTGCGAGCGTTTGTAGGGCGGGTATCAGCGGCGCATCGCGTTGCGGGTCGGCGAGTTTCAGGCCGATCACGCCGGTTTGCCTGCGGCCCAGCAGCTCGCCAGGGCCGCGCAGTTCGAGGTCTTTCTGCGCGATCTCGAAGCCGTCAGTGGTGCGCCTGAGCGTGTCGAGCCGCGCGCGGCCGTTCTTGCCCAGGGGTGGCTGGTAGAGCAGTACGCACTGGCTCGCAGTAGCACCTCGGCCGACGCGGCCGCGCAGCTGGTGCAGCTGTGCCAGGCCAAGCCGCTCGGCGTTCTCGATCACCATGATGCTGGCGTTGGGCACATCGACACCGACCTCGATGACGGTGGTGGCGACCAGCAACTGCGTGGCGCGCTCTTTGAAGGCGGCCATCTGCGCGGCCTTCTCGCTGCCTTTCATGCGGCCGTGCACGAGGCCGATGAAAAGATCGGGCAGGTGTAAGCGCAACTGCTGGGCGATGGTCTCGGCGGCCTCGGCCTCCAGCTCGTCGCTGTCTTCGATCAGGGTGCAGACCCAGTACACCTGCTTGCCCGCGCGGCAGGCCGCACCGATGCGCTCGATGACTTCAGCCCGCTTCTCGTTGATGAGCGCGACGGTGGTGATGGGCGTGCGGCCGGGCGGTAGTTCGTCGATCACGCTGACGTCGAGATCGGCGTAGAGCGTCTGCGCCAGCGTGCGCGGGATGGGTGTGGCCGACATGATGAGCTGGTGTGGCGATGCGCCGGCAGGCCCCTTGTCGCGTAGGGCAAGGCGCTGGCCGACGCCAAAGCGGTGCTGCTCGTCCACCACCACGAGTGCGAGCTTCGAGAAGGCGACGCTCTGCTGGAACATCGCGTGCGTGCCGACCACGATGTGCGCCGCGCCAGTCGCAATGGCGGCAAGGGCCAGGTCTTTCTGCGATTTTTTCAGCTTGCCTGCGAGAAATACGACGTTGAGGCCGAGTGGCGCGAACCACTTGGCGAGGTTGATGGCGTGCTGTTCGGCGAGTAGTTCAGTGGGGGCCATGAGTGCGCCCTGAAAGCCGGCTTGGGCAGCAGCAACCAGCGCCACGGCCGCGACCACCGTCTTGCCGCTGCCGACATCGCCCTGCACCAGTCGCAGCATCGGGCGCGGCTCGCACACGTCGAGGGCGATCTCCTTGACGACGCGCTGTTGCGCGCCGGTGAGCCTGAACGGCAGCACCGCTTGCAGCGCCCGATGCGCCTCGGCGATGCCGGTGAGCAACGGCGCGGGGCGCATCTTCACCTGCCGCCGCAGCAGCCGCATGCAGAGCTGGTGGGCGAGCAGTTCCTCGTGAATCAGCCGCACCTGCGCCGGGTGCGTGACCGCCATCAGCTGCTGCGAGTCGGCATCGCCTTCCGGCAAGTGGATGAGCTTGAGCGCGGCGAGCGTGTCGGGTTGTGGCAGGCCGGGTAGGGGCGTGACGAGACCACGCTCACGCGCGGCAATCTCGAACGCATTGGCGATCAGCGAACGCAGCTTGGGCTGGGTGATACCGGCCGTCAGCGGGTAGATCGGTGTGAGCCGCGCCTCGGTCGGCAGGGCCTCGCGCGAGTCGGCGATCTTGTATTCGGGGTGGATGATCTCGAAGCCGCCACTGCCCGCCCGCACGGTGCCGTAGGCCCGCACCCACTTGCCGTTGATGAAGGCCGCGCGCTGCGCCTCGTTGAAGTGGAAGAAGCGCAGGGTGAGGCCATCGAAGCCGTCGTCGATGGCGACGCGCAGCGTGCGTTTGCCCGCAAAGCGCACATCGCTCGCCACCACCTTGCCCATCACCAGCAGCTCTTCACCGGCCTTCAAGTGCGCGATGGGCGTGGCATGGCGGCGGTCTTCATAGCGCAGCGGCAGGTGGAACAAGAGGTCCTGCACAGTCTCGATGCCGAGCCCGCGCAACACGCCCGCCATAAACGGGCCGGCGCCTTTCAGAAACTGCGTCGGCGAGTCGAGACGCGCAGCTGTTGCCGCCGCCGTCGGTTTGGCGGCCATGCGCGGCTTACTCGAGGACGAGAACCATGTCTGCTTCCACCCGCGAGCCGCGCGGAAGGCTGGCGACACCGACGGCTGCTCGCGCGGGATAGGGCTGGCTGAAGTACTGGCCCATGATCTCGTTCACCTTGGGGAAGTGCGTGAGGTCGGTGAGAAACACGCCGAGCTTCACCACGTCGGCCAGTGAGCCACCGCTGGCCTTGGCGACCGCCGCGAGATTCTTGAACACCTGATGGATCTCATCCTCGATGCTGGCGTTGCTCATCGCCATGGTCTTTGGGTCGAGCGGAATCTGGCCCGAGCAATACACCGTATTACCAACCTTGACGGCCTGCGAGTAGGTGCCGATGGCGGCAGGGGCATCGGCGGTGTGGATGATCTGGCGGGGCATGCGTGATCCTTATATGAATGAATCGTCAAATTATTGATAAATCAGACTTAAATGCAAAAAAAGTAGCTCATCAGATCAAGAATGGCAGGCCTATTGCAGTAGCTTGAAAACAATGTGACCACAGGTCACTGCACAACATTTAGAGCTTCATTACCTTCTTCTGAGGTCTGCACATCATGAACAACACTCACTCGCCTGCAAAGGCGGCCTTGGCATTTGCCTTGGCCGTCTCCGCTTTTTCGGTTTCAGCACTGCCCAACCGCATCGCTGGTTCCACCACCGAGGCCTTGCAGCTGCTCACCAGTTCCAGCGGCGGCGCACTGACCAGCGCGCTGCGCGCCAATGATGCCTTCGCGGCTGTGCATGCCCTGCCGGGCGCGGTGCTGGTGGCGGATGGTGCAAGCCTGGAGCCCCTTGCCCGCGCGCAGAACTTCCTGGCCAGCTACGGGGCCATCGCCGGGGTCGGCAATGCGGTGAACCAGCTGGTGCTCAAGCGGCTTTCCACCGACCGCGCCGGCATCACCCATGTCCATCTCGACCAGGTGCAGTCCGGCCTGCCGGTTTTCGGTGCGCGCCTGGTGGTGCACATGAACTCCAAGGGCATCGTCGGCGTCAACGGTGTGTTCATCCCCGGCCTTGAATCGCTCTCCATTTCCCCGGCCAAGGACATCGCCTTCCTGCGCGAGCGCGCCTTTGCCGCCACCCGCAAGATGTACCCCGACGTGCGCAACCTTTCGGTCGAATCCAGCCGCCTGATGTTCTACCGCACCGGCCTCCTCAAGGGTGTGGAGGGCAGCAACTTCCTCGCCTACGAGGTGATGGTGAAGGGCGGCAGCGTGGCCTACCCGGTGCGCGAGCGCATCATCCTCAATGCCAACACCGGCGGCCTGCTCAACCGCATCAATGAAATCCATTCGGTGCTCAACCGCGCCATCTTCACGCCCAACCAAGACGTGCCCGCGGTTATCACCGAAGGCTCGGTCACGGCCCCGGCTGACCCGCCGCTGGTGCTCGACAGCAAGGCCAATGCCTCGACCGTAAGCCCTGATCTGCCGCAGAACAATCTCTACATCTACGCCGGCGGTACCTGGGCGCTCTACAAGAACCTGTTCGGCGTGGCCGACGGCTACGACTTCACGCGTCCCCCCGAGGCCGGCCAGCAGCAGCGCAGCGTGTATCTGGTCAACGAGGCTTGCCCCAATGCCTACTGGAACGGGGATTCCACCAACTACTGCCCCGGTTTCGACGCTGACGACGTGGTCAGCCACGAGTGGAGCCATGCCTACACCGAATACACCCACGGTCTGGTCTACCAGTACCAGTCCGGCGCGCTCAACGAGGCGTATTCCGACATCTTCGGCGAGACCTACGACCTGGTAAATGACCTCGAAGGCCCGCTGGGTGCCACCTTGACCGAAGGCGATTACTTTGAGAACGGCGGCAGTCGCTGGGTGGTGGGTGAAGACCTGAGCGAAGCCGCTGCCGGCGTGCTGCTGCGCGACATGTGGGATCCGGATGCCTTCGGCATCAACGTGCCCTTCTCCGGCACCGCCGGCATGCCGACGCAGGTGCTCGGCACGGCCTCGCCGGGCAGCACCATCCTCAGCGAAAACTATTACTGCGACACCGGCGACAACGGCGGCGTGCACACCAACTCGGGCGTGCCAAACCACGCCTACGCAATGCTGGTGGACGGCAAGACCTTTAATGGCGTGACGATCCCCGCGATCGGCATGACCAAGGCCGCGCACATCTACTTCCAGGCGGAGACGCAGTACCAGACGCCGACCAGCAATTTCAGCGCCCACGCCGATGCGCTGGAGCAGTCCTGCCGCGACCTCACGGGCAAGCCGTTGAATGACGTGCTCGGCAATGTCAGCACCGAAGTGATCACGGCGGCCGATTGCGCGGCGGTCACCAAGGCCATCGAAGCGGTGCAGTTCCGCAGCTCCGTGCGCGAGAAGTGCGGCTACGTGAACGTGCTCAAGGCCGAGTCCACCACGCCCGCCACCTGCCCCACGGGCGAGTTCGTGTTCCCCACCTTCAAGGAGACCTGGGAGGGCGGCGTGATCCCCAGCACCTGGGTGCAGACCAAGAACATCACGGGTGACTTCGACTCGCCCACCTTCGATTTCTCGATCAGCTCCGATCTCGTCGCACCGCATACCGGCAAGGCGCTGTTCGCGCGCAACGATGGCGATGGCACCTGCGCTGCCGGTGGCGATGCCTCGGGCTCCATCAGCATGGACTCGCCGGACATCACCGTGCCGGAAAACGCGAGCTTCCTCTCGTTCACCCACCTGATGCAGTCCGAACAGGGTTTCGATGGCGGCAACCTCAAGTACAGCGTCGACGGCGGGGCCTTCGCCATAGTGCCGCAAGCTGCGTTCTCGTACAACGAGCACACCGGCGTGTTCGGCGACTCGCCGCTGCTGCCCATCCCCGACCCCGTCGGCCTGCCCGGCAACGGCAACAACACCAGCCCCTTAGCGGGTGAGGCGGCGTGGACTGGCAGCGACCAGGGCGAGGCCACCGGCAGCTGGGGCACGACCGTGGTCAAGATCGCCGACCTTGGTGCCACCAAGGGCCAGAAGATCAAGTTCCGCTGGGAGTTTGGGCAGGACGGCTGCGGTGGCAACCTCGGCTGGTTCATCGACGACACCCAGGTGTTCTATTGCAGCAAGACCGCTCCGGTGACACCGACTGATCCGACCACGCCGACGGTGCCGCCGGTCAATCCGGCCCCTACTCCGATACCGGCCGTGGGCGGTGAGGGCCGCTTTGGTGGCGGTGCGATGGGCCTGCTGGCGCTCATGCCGCTGGCTGGTCTGGCGCTGCGCCGTCGCCGCAAGCTGCACTGAGCGACGGGCTTCAAAAAAAGGCGGCCTTCGGGCCGCCTTTTTTGTGGCCGACAGTTACCGTGTTAGGCGCGGCTTACCTTGTCCACCACGCTCAGGCGGCGCACGCGCTTGAGCACGCGTGCGAGGTGCACGCGGTCGCGCACGGTGACGAGAAAGCGAATCTCGATCGCCTCTTCACCGGTCACGCCTTGCGGCATCTGCACGTTTTCGATGGAGCTGAGCGCCTCGGTGATCGCAGCCGCGACATTCGCCAGCAGGCCGCGCCGGTTGATGGCCTGCAACTTCAGTTCCGCCATGAAATCGCCCTGCACCTTGGGCGACCACACCAGCGCGATGCGCTCGCCGGGGCCACCCTTGCGGGCCTGCACATGCTCGCAGTCGAGCCGGTGGATGATGATGCCGCGCGAAGTCGAGACGTAGCCGATGATGTCGTCGCCGGGCAGCGGGCGGCAGCAGCGGGCGTAGTCCACCAGCAGACCTTCGGTGCCTTCCACCGCCAGTGCCTGGGCATCGCCGCTGCGCACCACCGGCTTGCTGCCCGCGACCGGCTCCGGCAGAAAGTGCCTCGCCACCAGTGGTGCCAGGCGCTCGCCGGTACCGATGGAGGCGTATAGATCTTCCACCTCGTCTAGCTGATAGCTCTTTAGAACGGGTGCGACGTTGGTGGCGTTGAGGATGTTGGCGGGCAGTGCCAGTTCGCGCAGCGCGATCTCCAGCAGGCGGCGGCCGAGGCGGATCGCCTCGTCCTCGCGCTGATCCTTCAAGAAGGCACGAATGCGCATGCGCGCCTTCGCAGTCTTGACGTAATTGAGCCAGGCGGCATTGGGCCGTGCGTGCTTGCTGGTGATGATCTCGATGGTCTGGCCGTTCTTGAGCGGCGTGTTGAGCGGCTCCAGATGGCCCTCGACTCTTGCAGCGACAAGCCGGTCACCGAGTTCGGTATGCACGGTGTAGGCGAAGTCCACCGGCGTTGCGCCCTTCGGCAGGCGGCGGATCTCGCCGCGCGGCGTGAACACGTAGATCTCGTCCGGGAAGAGATCGACCTTCACGTTCTCGACCAGCTCGTTGGCCCCGCTGCCACTCGATTCCAGCAGCATCTGCAACCACTCGCGCGCGCGCGCCTGGGGCGCGGCATTGGCGTTTTCCTTGCGGCCCAGCTTGTACTGCCAATGTGCGGCGATGCCACTCTCGGCCACGTGGTGCATCTCGCGGGTGCGGATCTGCACCTCGATCTTCTTGCCCTCGGGGCCGACACAGGTCGTGTGCAGGCTTTGGTAGCCATTGCCGCGCGAGTTGGCGATGTAGTCGTCGAACAGGCCCGGCACCGGCTTCATCACGTGGTGCACGATGCCGAGGGCGCGATAGCACTCGTCGAGTTTCGACACCACCACGCGAAAGCCGAGCAGGTCCATGACGTCGAGAAACTTCATGCGCTTGGACTGCATCTTTTTATAGATGCTGTAGTAGCTCTTCTGCCGCCCGACCACCGTCGCACCCACGCCCTCGTCGGCAAGCGCGCGACTGAGCCTGCCCTCGATCTCCCGGATCAGCGCCTTGGCATCGCCGAGGCGATCGGCCACGGCCTTGACGAACACCTCGTAGCGGTGCGGGTGCAGGTTGGCGAAGGCCAGGTCTTCCAGCTCGCGGCGCAGGGTGTTGATGCCGAGACGCTGGGCGATGGGCGCGTAGATTTCGAGCGTCTCGGCGGCGATGCGGCGCTTCTTGTCGCCGGCCATCGCACCCAGTGTGCGCATGTTGTGCAGGCGGTCGGCGAGCTTGACCAGGATCACCCGGAGGTCATCGGTCATTGCCAGCAGCAGCTTGCGGAAGCTCTCGGCCTGGCGGTCCTGCCGGCTCATGCCCTCGATCTTCTCGATCTTCGACACGCCATCGACCAGCAGGGCAACCTCCTGCCCGAACTGCTTGGCGATCTCCTCCTTCGACACCATCGTGTCTTCGATCACGTCATGCAATATGGCCGCGATGAGGGTGACGTGATCGAGCCGCATCTCGGCCAATATGCGAGCGACGGCAAGCGGGTGGTAGATGTAGGGCTCGCCCGAAGTGCGCGACTGGCCCGCGTGCATCTCGGCACCGAAGGTGTAGGCGCGGCGCACCTCGCTGATCTGGTCGTCGGGCAGGTACTCGCTCAAGAGGCGCACCAGCGTCTCGATGCCAAACTCCCGCGCCACCCGCTGCGTGCGCAGTGCGGTGCCGATCTTCTGGATCATCGGGCGAGGGGAGAAGTCCATGTGCTGAGTATAGGCAGCCTCTGCATCCGGCAGGCATGGGCGGCCAGTAACATTCAGCAGCACGAGAGGAGGAGAACCTCAATGAGCACAGGCCACGCCGCCACCAGCACCGACTACTTCAACCGTTACAGCAATCTCGCCATGCAGCGAGACTCCAACGGTGTGCTGCTACTTCGCATGCATACCGACGACGGCCCCATCGTCTGGAATGCCACCGCCCACCGCGACTTCGTCGATGCCTTCCACGACATCTCGCGCGACCGTCGCAACCGTGCCGTGGTGCTCACCGGCACCGCTGACGAGTGGATGGTGAAGATCGACCGCGAGGGCATGAGCGCCCTCGGCCTGCCCTGGGTCTGGAACCGGGTGAATCTCGATGGCCGCAAGGTCTTGAGCAACCTGCTCGACATCGAGGTGCCGATGGTTTGCGCGGTGAACGGCCCCGCGCGCGTGCACAGCGAACTGGCACTGCTCTGCGACATCGTGCTCTGCACGCCCGACACCGTGTTCCAGGATCGCCACCTGGAATGGGGCATCGTCCCCGGCGATGGCGTCCACATCGTCTGGCCCGCCGTGCTTGGCCCCTCGCGCGGCAGGCATTTTCTGCTGACCAGCCACAAGCTCGGTGCGGATGAGGCGCTGCGGCTTGGAGTGGTGAGCGAGATTCACGAACGCGAGCAGTTGCTAGCACGCGCCATCGAGATCGCCACCCAGCTCGCGCAATTGCCCGCGCTCGCTGCCCGCTACAGCCGCGTGCTATTCACCCAGCCCTACCGCCGCCTGCTGGCGGACGACGCGGGTTACGGACTGGCGCTGGAGGGGCTCTCCGCTGCTGCACTCGCGCAAGGCGGAGTGCCGTGAACGGCAGCGCGAATCAGATCGCCTGAGTCAGGCAGCACCCGACATCTGGGTGGAAGTCCAGCACGCTCGGCGGGTCGATTGACGCCGCTGGTCAACACCTGACGCCACAGGTCGTCGCGTCCGGCAACGATGCGCGCATGTCCTCCCGTCGCCTCCATCTGCCTTTGCTGCTGCTCGCCAGCACCCTGCTGGCCGCGCCGTGCCAGGCGATGCTGCTGGATGAAGAACTGGATGCGCGCCGCTTACCAGAGCCAACCCTGGAGACCCCCAGCGACCGCGCCGCCGACACCGACCGCGAAGCCATCACGGACTATCTGCGCGCCAACCTCGGCGAGCCCTATCGTTTTGGTGCCACGGGTGGCCGCGAGGGCTTCGATTGCAGCGGTCTGGTGCTGCGCGCCTACGCCGCCGCCGGGCTCGAAGTGCCGCGCGTCAGCATGGACCAGCTGCGCATCGGCACGAAAGTTTCACTGAGCAAGCTGCGAGCGGGCGATCTGCTGTTCTACCGCATGCGCCGCAACCAGCAGCTGCTGCATGTGGCCGTCTACGTCGGAGATGGCCGCGCCATACACGCCTCGGTCGGGCACAAGAAGGTGCGGGAGATCGACATCACCAGCAAGGTGTGGTCGAAGCATCTGGTGGCTGCCCGCACGCTGCTGTAGCAGCGCCGATCACGCGGCATTCTGAGCGCCCTGAATCTCTGCGATGAACACCTCGCCGTAATGCGCGAGCTTGGCGGCCCCCACGCCGGGGATCTCGGCGAAGGCGGTAAGCGTGGTGGGTTGGACTTTAGCCATCGCGCGCAGGGCGGCATCGGCGAACACCACGTAGGGCGGCACGCCCTGCTCGTCGGCAAGCTTCTTGCGCAGGGTGCGCAGGCGCTGGAACAGCATCTCCTCGGCCGTGCCCAGTGCTGGCGCCTCGGCGGCTGACTTGCCGCGTGCCTTCTTCTCGCGCTTCACTTTCTCGGCCTTGGGTGCGGCCGCCAGTTCGACTTTTTGCAGGCCGCGCAGCACTGCCCAGCTGGCGGTGTTGAGCATGAGCATCGGGTAGCCATCCTGCGTTTCCTCCAGCAGGCCCTGGTGCTTGAGCACGCGCACCAGGTGCCGCCATTCGTCCGCTGATTTGTCCGCGCCCAGGCCGTAGGTGCTGATGGCCTCGTGGTTCTGGCGGATGAGCTTTTCGGTTTTCGCACCACGCAGGATGTCGATGACGTGGCCGGCGCCGAAACGCTGGTTGAGCTTGGCGAGGCGCGCCACCGTGCTCAGTAATTGCTGAGCAGGCACCGTCCAGTCCTCCATCACGCGGCTTGAAGTGCAGTTGTCGCAGGCGCCACAAGGGCCGCTGAAGTTCTCGCCGAAATAGCGCAGCTGCACGCTGCGGCGGCAGGCGCTGGTCTCGGCGTAGTCGAGCACCTGCTTCAGTTGCTGGCGGGCGTTGCGTTGCTCTTCAACCAGCGGCTCGCTGGTGACCGGGTGCAGCTTCTGCGCGATCAGGAACTCGGCGGTGTGGATATCGCCGGGGCCGAAGTAGAGCGCGCACAGCGCCGGCTCGCCATCGCGTCCGGCGCGACCGGCCTCCTGGTAATAGCCCTCCAGCGACTTGGGCAGGTCGTAATGCACCACCCAGCGCACGTCGGGCTTGTTGATGCCCATGCCGAAGGCGACGGTCGCCACCATCACGCCGACGTCGTCGCGGATGAACACATCCTGATTCTTCCTGCGCGTCTCGGCATCGAGCCCGGCGTGGTAGGGCAGGGCGGCGATGCCATCGCCTTGCAGGCGCTCGGTCAGCTCATCGACGCGCTTGCGCGACAGGCAGTAGACGATGCCCGCACCGCCCTTTTTTGCCTGCGTCAGCAGCGCACCGTAGGTCTTTGAGGACTTCGGCGCGACGCTGTAGAACAGATTCGGCCGATCAAAGCTGGCGACGTGCAGGGCCGGTTCGATGAGTGCGAGCTGGCGCACGATGTCGGCGCGTACCCGCACCGTCGCGGTGGCGGTGAAGGCGAACACCGGCACGTCCGGGAAGTGGCGGCGCAGCAGGTGCATCTGCCGATACTCAGGCCGAAAGTCATGGCCCCATTCGCTGACGCAATGCGCCTCGTCGATGGTAAAGGCGCTCAGGCCCTGCGCCTCTTTCAATCGCGGCAGAAAGCCCTCGAGAAAGTCCACCATCAGCAGCCGTTCTGGGGCGAGATAGAGGAGTTTGATCTCGCCTCTGAGCAGCGCGCTCATGCGCTCGCTCGCCTCACCACCCTTCAAAGACGAGTTGAGAAAGGTGGCCGCGATGCCGTTGTCGGCGAGCAGGCGCACCTGATCCTGCATCAGCGCGATCAGCGGCGAGACCACGATCATCACGCCCGGCATCAAGAGAGCGGGCAGCTGGAAGCACAGCGACTTACCGCCGCCGGTGGGCATGATGGCGAGCAGATCGCGGCCTGCCAGCGCATCGCGGACGATGTCCTCCTGCCCGGTGCGGAAGCCGTCGAAGCCGAAATGGGTTTTGAGTGCCGGCAGCAGTGGGCCGGTGGCGGGGAGTGGTAAAGACATAACAGAGGGTGTTACCGGGTTATGGACGCGCAGCGTTGCCGGTCAAAACCGCGCAGTGCGAGGCGCGAAACGACGCGAAGGCTTGTTGCCTTCGCTAGTCTCGCAACGAAGCAATGCGCGGTTTTGGCCGCAACCCTTCGGGGCGGGAGCGTTTGGCTTGCGGTCGGAAGTGACATTAAGTCACTTCCGCTTAGGCCAAACGCTTTGGGGCATTGCAGCGTCACGAGGCTTGCCAATATCGACATATTGCCTGCGCCTCGCTCCTTGCACTGCCCCAAAACCGCCTTCCGCCGCTGCGCGTCCATAACCCGGCAACACCCTCTAGTGTCGCGCGTGCAATGGCTGAAACAAAGCTGCGCTACAAGGCGGCCCTCACTAAAGGGAGCCCAGACATGCCGCCACCCATGGACCGCCGCAGTTTCTTGAAGCAGACCGCCGTCATCGCGGCCACGGGCCTTGCGGCCTGCCACGAGGATTCGCTGCCCCCCGTCGCTACAGCCTCCGCCACTCCGCCGCTTACACCCACACCGAGTCCAGTGCCTGCGCCCGCGCCGACGGGTGTTGCCGCGCTGGCACCTGAAGCCCCCGCACCGGTCAGCGCCGCGTTCCAGCATGGCGTCGCCAGCGGCGACCCGACGCAGGACAAGGTGGTGCTCTGGACGCGCATCACGCAAACACCCGCCGCCACCGCGAATGTGGATTGGCTGATCGCCAAAGACCCGGCCCTGACCCAGATCGTCGCGCAGGGCACGGCGAGTGCGGCGGCGGCGCGCGACTACATCGTCAAGGTCGATGTCAGCGGCCTGGCCCCCGGCACCAGCTACTACTACCGCTTTCTGCTGCCAGACGGCGGCTCGCCCATTGGGCGCACGCGCACCCTGCCCACGGGCAATGTCGAAAAGCTGCGCATCGCCCTCGTCACCTGCTCACAAAGCGGCAGCGTGTTCAACGCCTACCAGCGCGTCGCCGAGCGTGCCGACCTCGATCTGGTGCTGCACCTGGGCGACTACGTCTACGCCGATACCGATGTCACGCTCGACCAGTACCGCACGCGCCACAAGAACTACAAGGCCGACAATGCCGAGCTGCGCGAGCTGCACCGCCAGCACCCGATGGTCGTCATCTGGGACGACCACGAGACCTGCAACGACGCCTACGCCACGGGAGCGCCACCGCCCAACCCCGCCGTCGGCCCGCTGTGGAATGTGCGCAAGAGCACCGCCACACAGGTCTTCTTCGAGCACCTGCCCATCCGCGACAACGCCGATGGCTCGCGCCGCATCTACCGCGATTTCTCAGCCGGCGATCTCGCCGATCTCTTCATGCTCGATGGCCGCCTCGAGGGCCGCAGCGAGCAGGTGAGCGGCGAGACCGACGCCGCGCGCAGCGATGCCACGCGCACCATGCTCGGCCTGGAGCAGGAGGCCTGGATCGCCGACAAATTGCGCGGATCGAAAGCCACCTGGAAGCTGATCGGCAACCAGACCATGATCGGCCACTTGAACGAGGTCACCGCCACCGGTGCCAAGACCAACAACTGGATGGACCAGTGGGACGGCTATCCGCCGGCGCGCCAGCGCTTCTACGACGTGCTCAAGGGCTCGGCGACGACGCCGAAGGTCAACAACGCCATCGTCTGCACCGGCGACTGGCACAACAGTTTCATCATGGATCTGCCGGAAGACCCCCAGACCACGTACGACGGTGCGACAGGCGCAGGCAGCCTCGCCGTCGAGTTCGTCACCCCCAGCATCACCAGCGGCTTCTTCGGCGTCAGCGATCTCGCTCCGCACTCGCCGCACATCAAGCACCACGATGATTCCAAGCACGGCTACATCCTGCTGGATATCACCCCCGCGCGCGTCGTCGGCGAGATGTGGGTGGTCGATACCATCAGCGCCGTCAGCCGCAACGAAAGCCTGTTCGTGGCCTTCGAGAACCGAGCTGGCGAAAACCATCTGCGGCCTTATTCTGCTGGCCCGACCTGAAGACACCTTATGCCGCCACCGCCAATGGATCGCCGCGACTTTCTGAAAGCCGCTGGCCTGATTGCCGCGACACCGTTGCTAGATGCTTGTGGTGAGTCCGGCCTGGCGCGCGTGCCGCCGACCACTCCCACGACACCCAGCCCGACGCCGACCATCCCCGATCCGGTGTTCCCCGCGCCGGGGCAGGAGCCCGCGAGCTTCGACTTTCCGCTGGTGCTGGCGCTGCCCTTTGCCCATGGGGTGGCGAGTGGTGACCCGCTGAGCGATCGGGTGATCGTGTGGACACGCATCACCGAGATCGTGCCGAGTGCAGCGAGCATCCCGGTCACGTGGCAGGTCTCCACCAGCCCGACGATGACGCCGGTGCTGAAGAGCGGCACGCAGAGCACGACCGCCGAGCGCGACTGGACGGTGAAGGTGGACGTGGTCGGCCTCGCGCCCGCCACCACCTACTACTACCGCTTCAGCGCCCTGGGCCAGCAGAGCATCACCGGCCGCACCCGCACGGCGCCTGCCGCTGCGGTGGACAACATCCGCTTTGCGGTGGCCGCATGCAGCAGCTACTGGTCGAGCACCTGGAGCGGCTACGACCACATCGCAGATCGCAACGATCTGGATCTGGTCATCCACTGCGGCGACTACATCTACGATTTCATCGACCAGGACGAGTTCGTGCGCAGCCGCAAGAACAGCCGCGACCTGGGCTTCGTCGACAACCGCGACTGGCTGGACTTGAGCGAGCTGCGCCGCCGCTACGCCCTGTTCCGCAGCGATGCCGCACTGATGCGCGCGCACCAGCAGCACCCCTGGTTCATCGTCTGGGACAACCACGACATCGACACCGGTTACGGCAACGAGCTGCCGACGCCGCAGGACGGCATGGAGAGCACCACCACCCTCGCGCAAACCACGCAGGTGTTCTGGGAGTGGACGCCCTCGCGCCCGCCGCTCGCCGACGGCAGCGGCAATTTTCTGTTGGTGGATGACGGCAGCTATCCCGCGCCGCCGGACAGCAAATTGTTGTATCGCCGCCTGCCATATGGGCCGCTCGCCGAGTTCTTCGGCGTCGATACCCAGATCGGCCTGCCGGGCTATGGCCTCACGCTCGACGCCAGCCATCTGCCCGCCGACACGCCGACGCTCTACGGCAAGCCGCAGTTCGACTGGTTCACCGGCAGCATGGTCGCGGCCGAGCAGGCCGGCGTGCAATGGAAGATCGTCAACAACCAGACCTGGTTCGCGCCCGCCGACACGCCGGATGTGCTCGCCGGATTTCCATCGGTGCCCAAGATCGGCATTTCGCGCTGGAGCAACTACACCGCCGAGCGCAGCGCACTCTGCACCGCGCTACGCGGCGACAACCCGGCACAGACGCGCGTGCATGGCACGGTGTTCGTCAGCGGCGATACGCACGGTAACTTCGGCTCGGACGTGATCGAGAGCGCCACGCTGGTCTCCAGCTACGTCTCTGGCGTGGCCGCGCGCAGCACGCGCAATGGCAGCACCGCCATCAACACGGCGGCCGGCTCGGTGCGCGTCACCACCGGCAACACGCCAGTGCTCAACAACCGCGCCTTGTCGGTGGGTGTCGAGTTCGCGCCCAGCTCGCTTGGCCGTGGTGGTGCGGACGAACTGGTGCTGCGCGCGCTGGTCGATGGCGGTGCCAGCGCCGACGCCGCCACCATCGCCAGCAGCGTGCAGGCCACCCGCGCGCTGGAGACGGCGGTGACCACCGCCAACCGCAACGTGCAATTCATCGAGTGGGTCGATCACGGCTACGGCATTGTCGATCTCACCAATGAGCGCGCGATCTTCGAGTACTGGTGGCAAGACAAGCTCACGGGCGCATCGCCGGATGTGCTCGGCATGCAGATGGTGAGCTGGGCCGCCGACAACGCCACCGCCGTCCCACAGCCGCACTATCGCGACCAGCTCGACTACGTGCTGGCGCATGGCATGACGGTGGCGGCGACGGCCGGCACGCGGATGAGCGAGCCAGCGCCATTGACCGAAGTGGTGATGCCGAGGTGAGTTCGTAGGATGGGCAGAGCAAAGCGAAGCCCATCAATTGGCGATGCGATGGGCTTCACATCCGTTCAGCCCATCCTACGGTCCTGGCTGTCCACGCTACGTCACTTTGCGCGAACCTGATATTCGATCTTCACAAACCTCTGCGCTGCGCCATCTGTTGGGCCAGCTTCTACTTCGAGCACCTTTACCAATACGGCTCCGATATCAGAAACGAATGCTGCAATCTCTCCCACCTGAACTGGCACGGTGTAAGTGAAGTCAAGGGCGGTTGGGTCGTCGATCTCCGAGAACTGAACCGCATAGCGCGCCAACCCGACCTGTACTGGGCGCGTGGCATACGCATAAATTGAGTTAGCTCCCCTGTTCGTCCATTGAGTCAGGATGCTGCGCTCATCGGATTCAGAAAGTTGAATCTCAAATTTGCCGCCATTTTGCTGATAGTCGAAGCGAGCACCGCCCGATGGGCCAGTACCACCAACAAAATGATCCATGAACTCCTGATTGATTTCGTCAATCTCTTTTCGTAACTCAGGCTCGAAGTCATGGAGTGAGACGCCTGCATCTCGTAGAGCCCTCCACCCGGCCCGGTAGATGTGTGGATTTGGATCATAGCGCCCGATATAAACGGTTTTAATGCCCACTTCAGCTATTAGCCGAGCGCATGGCTCTTTCTGAGAGTGAACTGATACGCAGGGTTCGAGCGTCGTAAATAAGATGGCGCCGTTCAAGTCTTTGCCAGCGGCAATCGCACACTTAATCGCTGCGCGTTCTGCATGAACGCCCGGCTGCTTGTATCCGACAGCAATGATCTTGCCGTCGAGAACCAATACCGCTCCGACTTTAGGCCCCCGTCCTTTGGATTCCCGCATTTGTTCAATTGCGAGCTGCATGCAATCACGAGGTGAAATCTTAGGCATGTGACTAATCCCGATCAGAAGCATCCTTTTTATATGACTGGACGGGATGACGTCGAGGTGCAAGCCTCTGCGCCATTCCCACTTCAGATACCACCTCGCGGTGGCTCCTAGTCATGGCCCGACTTCGACGCGGCAACCTCCGGCGCTTCAGTCGGCGCAGCTTTTTGCGGCGTCTCGCGGCACTCGGCGCGCTGGGTCTGACGGCGGGTTGTGGTGATTCGCTTCAACCTGCGGCGACGGGTGGATCGGCACCAGTCGGCGGCCTGCCGGGCGGCAGCTTCAAGCACGGGGTGGCGAGTGGCGACCCGCTGCCGGATCGTGTGCTGCTGTGGACGCGCTACACGCCGCCGGTCGAAGGGCGCTACAGCCTGCGCTGGTTGGTGGCGAGCGATGCGGCACTGAGCAGCATCATCAGCGAGGGTGTGTTCGAGACCGATGCCAGCCGCGACTACACGGTGAAGGTCGATGTCACCGGCCTCGCACCTGACACCAGCTATTACTACCGCTTCAGTGCTGGCGGCGTGCAGAGCCCGATCGGCCGCGCGCGCACCTTGCCCGCTGCGGGTGCGGCGCTGGAGCGCCTACGCTTCGGCGCGGTGACCTGCACCAGTTTCGGCTACGGCTTTTTCAATGCCCTGGGGCGGCTCGCCCAGCGGCACGACTTGGCCTTTTGCGTGCACATGGGCGACTACATCTACGAGTACGCCGATGGCGAGTACGGCGAGGTGCGGCGGGTGGAGCCGGTGCACGAGATCACCACGCTCGCCGACTACCGCGCGCGCCATGCCTGGCACCGGCTCGATCCCGATCTGGCCGAGTGGCATCGGCAGCAGACCACGGTGCATCTCTGGGACGACCACGACAGCACCAACAACAGCTGGCGCGATGGCGCGGGCAACCACACCGAAGGCACTGAGGGCGTGTGGGCGGATCGCAAGGCCGCGGCTGTGAAGGCCTGGCGCGAGTGGCTGCCGGTGCGCGACGAGGGCACTGATCCGTTCAAGATCTGGCGGCGCTTCGTGGTGGGCGATCTCTTCGATTGCATCCTCATCGACACGCGCCTGTACGACCGCGACGAGCAGGAGGCCAGCCCCAGCGACTACGGCAACCCTGACCTGCAACTCATCGGCCCGGCGCAGCGCGCCTTTCTCGCCAGTGCCTACGCCGACAGCACGGCGGTGTGGAAGGGCCTGTTCACGGCCTCCATGCTCGCGCAATACAAGGCGGTGGGCAGCATCAATGCCGTCAACGGCGGCGGCGTGTATCCCTACAACGACCAGTGGGATGGCTACCAGGCCGAGCGCGACCAGTTGCTGGCACTCATCGCCGCCGATGCGCGCAAGAACACGGTGGTGATCTCGGGCGACCTGCACGGCTCGGTGGCCTGCGATGTCTGCAACGACCCCAACAATCCGCTGGTCTATACCGCGAGCAGCGGCGCGGGTTCGGTGGCGGTGGAGTTCGTGGTGAACTCCGTCACCTCGCCGGGCGATCTCGACAGCGTCGGCCCCAGCGGCACCGCCAATGCCACCGAAGGCGCGGTGAAAACCCAGAACCCGCACATGAAGTATTTCGACCTCGACCAGCGCGGCTTCAGCGTGTTCGACGTCAGCCGCACGGCGGTGCAGGGCGAGTGGTGGTTTGTCGATACCATCCTTGCCCCCAGCACGGTGCAGACCTTCGCCACGGCCTGGAAGGTGATGGCCGGCAGCACCCATCTGGTGGCCGCTACCGAATCCGCACCACTCCCCTCACGCACCCCCGCACCCTGATCCGCAGGCCAGCCCTGCATATCCACGACCTCAAGCTCACCGCACCGGAGCCTGCCCGATGAACCGCCTCGCCACTCTTTTGTGCAGCGCCCTGCTGCTGGTCTCAGCCCCTCTCCATGCCGACGACCCTTCAGCAGCAGCTGCCAAGCCGGTCTTCGACGCCGCGCTGGCGCAGAAGCTGGGTGCCGATGCGCGCGGCATGCGCCATTACGTGCTGGTGGTGCTCAAGACCGGGCCGAAGCGCATGCCGGATGGTCCCGCACGCGACGCGATGTTCGCCGGCCACTTCGCCAACATCAATCGCCTGGCGGAGGCGGGGCAGCTCGCCGTCGCCGGCCCGTTCGGCAAGGGCGGTGAATGGCGCGGCTTGTTCGTGCTGGCGGTGAAGACGGTTGAAGAGGCGGACAAGCTGGTCGCCAGCGATCCGGTGATCCGCGAGGGCGAAATGGTCGCGGAGTTTCACCCCTGGTATGGCTCGGCGGCCCTCATGCAGGTGCCGGAGCTGCACCAGCGTCTCGCTGCACCTTCACCTTGATCGACTGGGGGCAGCGATAAGCTAGGCGCATGCTCGAAAAATTCACTGACTACCTGCGGCTCTGCCGCCTGCACAAGCCGGTCGGCATCTGGCTCTTGCTGTGGCCCACGCTCTGGGGGCTGTGGTTTGCCGCTGGTGGCGTGCCGCCCGCCAAGGTGCTCATCGTGTTCGCCCTCGGCGTGGTACTGATGCGCTCGGCGGGCTGTGTGATCAACGACGTGATGGACAAGGACTTCGATGGTCACGTCGAGCGCACCAGGGATCGCCCCATCGCCGCCGGCCGCGTCACGCGCCAGGAGGGCGTGCGGGTGTTCGTGGGGCTGGCACTCATCGCCTATGGCTTGACCACCAAGCTCAACACCGAGACGGTGCTGCTCAGCATTCCCGCCGTGCTGCTCGCCGCCAGCTATCCGCTGATGAAGCGGTTCGTAGCACTCCCCCAGGCCTATCTCGGCCTCGCGTTTTCCTGGGGCATCCCCATGGCGTACTCGGCGGTGCGGGGTGACATCGACTGGCTCATGGCGGGGCTGCTCATGGCGGCTAATGTGTGCTGGGTGATCGCCTACGACACTTTCTACGCCATGGTGGACCGTGAGGATGATCTGAAGATCGGCGTGAAGTCGGCGGCCGTGCTGTTCGGGCGGCAGGAGCTGCTCATCACCAGCCTGCTGCACATGGCCGCACTCGTCTTGCTGGTGATGGCCGGTGTGCGCTCAGGCCTTGGAGTCATCTATTTCCTTGGCCTGGCCGTAGCCGCAGTGATTGCCTTGCTGTTGCAACGCCGCGCCATGAGCCGCAGCCGTGCCGATGCTTTTGCGGCTTTCTCGCACAGTCACTGGTTTGGCGCGGCGGTCTTGCTGGGCTTGGTTCTCGATACGCTCTAAAGGATTTTCATGCGCCTGCTCGTTCCACTCGCCGCCCTGCTGCTCTCGGCCTGCTCCACCTACATCGGCAAGCCCGATGCCGCACAGCCCGCGCCGGTGCGCTCCAGCTTCACCGTGCAGCGTGATGTGGTCTACACGCCGCCGGGCTGGCCCGAGGCCTTGAAGGCTGACATTTATCAACCGAGTGGCGCAGGGGCCAAGCCTGCGGTGCTGCTGATTCACGGCGGCGGCTGGGCCGCACCGGACCGCCGCGAGCAGATGGCCTCGATCGCCGAGCGGGTGGCGAAGCGGGGCTATGTGGTGGTGAACGCGACCTATCGCTTTGCGCCCGCCTACCTCTACCCTGCGCCGGTGGCTGATCTGCGCGAGGCGCTGAAATGGATGCGTGTCAACGCGGCGAAGTACCAGATCAAGCCGGACCAGGTCGCGGCGATGGGCTACTCCGCCGGTGGCCATCTGGCAGCCATGCTGGGTGTGCTCGATGGCCCGGCGGACCTGCGCGTGCAGGCGGTGGTGGATGGCGCGGGCCCCACCGACCTGCGCAAGTACAAGGGCGGCAAGCTGGTGCCGCAGTTTCTGGGCGGCACCCAGTCTCAGATGCCCAAGCAGTTCGCCGAGGCCTCGCCCATCACCCATGTGAGCAAAGACGACCCGCCGATGTTTCTCTACCACGGCAGCTGGGACACGCTGGTGCCCGACAACCACTCCGGTGATTTCAAGGCCGCGCTCGATGCTGCTGGCGTGCATGCCGAGTGGTTCAAGATCATCGGCCGCGGCCACATCACCGCCTTCTTCATGGATGGCTCGGCCATCGACGCGGCGCTGGATTTTCTCGACCGTACGCTGCGCCGCTGAATCTGCCGCCACGTCGGCGGCGTAGCCTTTGCATCACTTCACTTTTAGGAAAACCCCATGCGCCTTCTCATTGCCGCAACCCTTGCACTCGCCGCCTCGCAAGCCTTCGCCGTCTGCCAAAGCCCGCTGCTCGACAAAACCGAAAAGCGCCTGCTCGGCAAGAGCGAAAACCTCTGCTCGGCCTACGCCGGCAAGGTGGTGCTGGTGGTGAACACCGCCAGCCAGTGCGGCTACACGCCGCAGTACGAGGGCCTTGAGGCGCTCTACAAAAACTACAAGGACAAGGGCCTGGTCGTGCTCGGCTTCCCGTCCGACCAGTTCGGCGGCCAGGAGTTTGCGGACGACCAGGAGATCGCCAAGTTCTGCAAGGCCAACTTCGGCGTGAGTTTCCCCATGTTCACCAAGACCGACGTGAAGGGCGACAAGGCCAACCCGCTGTTCAAGGACCTCATTGCCACCACGGGCAAGCAGCCGTCCTGGAACTTCAACAAGTACCTGATCGGCCGCGACGGCAAGGCGGTGACGCACTTCGGCAGCAACACCAAGCCGCAGGCTGGTGACTTCGTGAAGGCCATCGAGGCCGAGCTGGCGAAGAGCGGCGGCTGATCTTCAAGGCCCAAAAAAGCCCGCTCGGTGCGGGCTTTTTTGTGCAGGCCTGCTCAGGGGCACTCGGCGACTGGCCCCGCGATGGTGAACGGCGAGGAGATACCGTTGTAGGGCACGGCCGCCGCTGCCTCGCTCATGCGCGAGGCGCCCTCATGCCGCAGCCGGTAAGTGCCGGGCGGCGTGTTCTTCGGGATGTGCCACACCGCCTCGGCAGTCGATGGCCCGGTGGCGGCGGCATCGACCGGGATCGGCTGTGCCTGAACGGGCTTCCACACATACAGCAGCTCCGGGTCACGGTCTTCGGCGACCACTTTCCAGCTGCCATCGGCGGCTTGGCGCTCGGCATACACATAGCTCGCCTGCGTGCGCAGATCGTTGCGCGGGTGCCCGGCCTGGAACTCCGCCCGCACCACGTCGCCCGGCTTGGCGCTCGCCGGCACATCGGTGACCACATCGCCGAAGCCAGTCATGGCACCGGGTAGATCGGAGGGCAGGTAGGCGGGGCGGATCAGCGTTGGCGTCGCATCGCCCGGTGAGGCGGGGCCATCGGGTGCGGGCTTGCCATCGCGCAGGGTAAGCGCCAGCTTGCGCGCCTCCTGCTGCACCACGGCCAGCGTCCACGGGCCGTAGAGCGTCGAAGCCCCCTCGTATTGCTGGCTGGAATATTCCTCGCGCGTGGTGAGGTAATTCACGAACTCGTTGGTGTGGCTGGCGACGACGAGGGTGTCGATGCCGATGGGAGCGAGGATGTCGAGCAGGTTCCGGCGGAGGCGCCGCGCCGACATGGTGGTGACTTCCCAAGGCAGGCCCAGCACCGCGAAGTTGCCGATGCGGATGATCTGGAACGGCAGCACGGCGGAGCCGGAAGGAATCGCCACGGGCTTCTCGGCCTGGCAGCCGAAGTCCACGCCCGGCAGCAGGTCGGCCTGGCACATGGCGGCGGTGGCGATGAGGCTGGTGGGCAGGTTGATGCCGTAGGGCGCATAGGGCGGGACCTGGTTGTCACTGATGGCGGCGGCATCGGCCGCGGCGGCCGCGATCACATCGGGGCTGGACTTGCAGCTCACGCCCTCCTGCCCCGAGGCCGGACCATCTTCCGCACCGGCGATGAAGGAGATGCCGAGCGCGCCCATGCAGGTGCGCTTCACTTCGGCATCGAGTTCCGGCGGGTGGCGCATGCCATCAAGCACGACCGGGTCGGTGACGGTGATGGCGCTGATCGGCACATTGAAGAAGCGCACTTCCACCGGGCCGGAGACGGCTGCGCCCTTGGCGTACAGCTCCAGTGCCTTCGCCAGCTGTTTGGTGCCGCTGATGGCGTTGGACTCGTACTCGTCCATGCCGCCGCCGCGGGTCGGGTCGGGGTAGGGGCGCTCCTTGATGAAGAGATTGGGCGAGGCATCGCCGAGGTCGGCCTGCGCGAAGGCGGCGACGAAGCTGTCGGCGCCGTTGGCGGGCGGCGCATAGCGCGACTGCATGATCTTCTCGAAGCCCAGCGAGGCGAAGCCCTTGATGTCGCTGCTCACCAGCTTGGCGTCTTCGCCCAGCACCGTGGCATGCACGCCGAACCAGTTGAACACGCCCACCGCGCTGCCATCCTTGCGCACGAACTTGAGCTGCACCATGCGCTTGGGGTTGTCGATGGGCTCGCCGCGCGCGTTCAAGAATTCGCGGCGCTCGGCCTCGCTGTTGAGATCGAAGGCGACTTTCGAGCGGTTGATGTTGGTGTTGAGCAGCTCGCCATCAGCGAGCGAAATCGCAGCGGTTTCGGGGTGTGCCTGGATGTTGGCGTGCGCGAGTTTGATCGCCGCCACCATGCCATTGATGAGGGTGTCGTAGACCAGCGCATCGAAGCCGTAGTGGAAGAGATTGCCGCCGTCGTCGTGCGAGTAACCGGCCGGCCCCTGGTGCGTGTGCGTGGCCGAGAGCATCACGTTCTCGGGGCGGTAGAACTTTGAGAGTTCGGCATCCGCCGCAATCGCCTGCAACACCCCGAAGCGCACGGCAGGCCACATCAGACCGATGTCGGTTGAGACCATCAGCACCCGCTGGCCATTGCAGGGCGATTCGATGGCGAAGGCTCTGGCGTACTGGCGCATGTGCAGGCCGCTGAACACCTGGAACAGGTTCTCCCAACCCATGCCGCCGGTGTTGGCGACCACGCCGGTGACGTCGAACAGGCCGCTGCCGAAGCGGAACTGGGTGTTGCCACGGCAAGCCCCTGCGCTCTGTACGCCCCTCGCTACATCCATCTCGATGCGGCCAGGTGCGTCGAGGCCATCGCCCACTTTCAGGAAGGGGCTTTGCGCCACGCATTTGGCGAGCACCGGCTCGGCCACCGGCGCGGGTGTGGCGACATTGCCGGCGCTGCCGCCGATCTGCGAATTGCCGCAGCCTGCGAGGGCCACCGCGAGGGCGATGCTGAGGCTGGTGCCGAGGCGTTGTGACCACATGGTGCGAGTCCCGGGTTAACTATTTTTACCGCTGTGAGCGCGGCCGCTGAACTGTCATATTTGTTCGCACAATACGCGCCGCTTGCAGGGGGCGACATCGGTAAAACCAGCCTCAAGGGGGCAGTGGATGTCCGAGTCATCGCTGAATCAGAACCGTCGCCGTCTGCTCAAGGCCGGGCTGGCCGTAGGCGCTGCCAGCACCCTGCCGCTGCTGCCGGGATGCAGTGGCCCCGCACCCGAGCCCAAGCCTGGTGACGCCGCCTGGCACAACTGGTCAGGCGGGCAGAAATCGAAGCCCAGGGCCTGGCTCAATCCACGCGACGAATCCGAGCTGATTGCGCAGATGCGCGCAGCCCCCGGCGCGATGCGCGTCACCGGTGCAAGCCACTCTTTCAGCGCGCTCTGCAAGACCGACGACACCCTGTTCTCCATCGACCAGCTGCGCGGCGTGGTGAGCCACGACCCCACCACGCTGCAAGCCACGCTCTGGGCCGGCACGCGCCTGCGCGATATCGGCGAGCCGCTGTGGGCTTTGGGACAGGCCTTCACCAACCAGGGCGATGTCAATCCGCAGTCGATTGGTGGTGCCTGCGGCACCAGCACGCATGGCACCGGCATCACGCTCGGCTCTTTCTCGTCGATGGTGCGCGGCGTGCGGCTGGTGACGGCCGAGGGCGAGGTGATCGAGGCGAATGCGCAGAAAGATGCGGACGTCTTCCACGCCGCCACCACCTCGCTCGGTGCGCTCGGCATCGTCACGCAATTCACCCTGCAGAACCGCGCGGCCTACAAGCTGCAGGAGCAGGAGTGGATGGAGAATCTCGACAGCGTGCTCGGCAAGCTCGATGCCTCGGTCAAGGCCAATCGCCACTTCGAGTTCTGGTGCTTCTTCGAGGCCGAAGGTGCCATCGTGAAGACGCTCAACGAGACCACGGCGGAAGACACGCCCGTCTCCTCGTTCGAGCTGCCGGTGGATCACATTCTCGATCTCACCTCGAAGATCGCCGATGGCATCCCCGGCATGGATGGCCCGATGCAGCGATTTTTGACCGCCATGTATTCGCCGGTGCAGCGGGTGGGGCGCGCGCACGCGATCTTCCCCAGCCCGCGCAATTCGCGCTTCAACGAGATGGAATACGAGCTGCCGGCGGAGAGAGGGCCGGAGTGTCTGAAGGAGATTCTGGAGACGGTGCGCAAGAGCGACGTGCGGACGCTATTCCCGCTCGAATACCGCTACGTAGCGGCGGACGACTGCTGGCTCTCGCCCATGCAGGGCCGCACCACAGCGGCCATCTCGGTGCATCAGCATCACTCGGTGGACTACCGCCCGCTGTTCGACCTGGTCGAGCCGATCTTCTGGAAGCACGGCGGCCGCCCCCACTGGGGCAAGCTGCACACGCTCGATGCCAAGCGGCTCGCACCGCTGTACCCGTTTTGGGACGACTACCAGAAAGTGCGTGCCCGCCTCGACCCCAAGGGGCGGATGCTCAATGAACATCTCAAGAAGGTGCTGATTACATGAAGCGTCGCAACGTATTGCTTGGCCTCGGCGCACTCGCCATCGGCGGGGGTCTCTACCAGCGCCCGCGCGACAACGGCGCGCCATACAACGACTACTTCGCCGCGCTCAATGCCGAGCTGAAAGCCAATGGCCCGATGCGGCCCAGCATGGTCATCGACCTCGACGCGCTCGACCACAACATCGACACCGTCGTGGCCTCCATCGCCAAGGTGCCGGGCCGGCACTTCCGCGTGGTCGAAAAATCGCTGCCCTCGCCGAAGCTGCTCGACTACATCGGCAAGCGTGCGAAGACGAACCGGCTGATGTCTTTTCATCAACCGTTTCTCAACCACGATGCGGTGATGTTCCCCGAGTCGGACATCCTCATCGGCAAGCCACTGCCGGTGCGCTCAGCGGAGCTGTTCTACAAGACCCACCAAGGCGCGTTCGACCCCGCGCGGCAGCTGCAATGGCTGATCGACACACCTGCCCACGCCGCGCAGTACCTCGCACTCGCCAAGGGTCTGGGCACCTCGCTCAACCTCAACATCGAACTGGACGTGGGCCTGCATCGCGGCGGAGTCGCCGACATGGCGACCTTGAGCGAAATTCTGAAACTGATCGAAGCCAATCCCGAGCAGCTGCGCTTCGCCGGTTTCATGGGCTACGACCCCTTCGTGGCGCTGGTGCCGAGCCTGCTCGGCTCACACGCGGAGCTGCTGGGCAAGGTGATGGCCAAGTATCAGGCGGCGGTCGATCACACCCGCCGCGAACACGCCAAGCTCTGGCGCGACGACCTCACGCTCAACACCGCCGGCAGCCCCACCTACAGGCTGCACGAGGCCGAAACACTCAGCAACGACATCTCTGTAGGCACCGGCCTCTTGAAGCCGAATCACTACGATCTCGTGACGCTGGCCGATCACCGGCCCGCCGCCTACATCGCCACGCCCGTGCTCAAGGCCACGGGTGCGGTCAACATCCCCGGCCTCGACGACAAGTCGAAAGTGTTCTCCTGGTGGGATGTGAATCAGCGCGAGACCTACTTCATCTACGGCGGCTACTGGATGGCCGACTACGAATCACCCAAGGGCTTGCAGCTCAACTCCACCTATGGCCGCAGCAGCAATCAGGAGATCGTCAATGCCTCGGCGGCGGCTGGCTTGAAGGTGGACGACCAGGTGTTCCTGCGGCCTCAGCAGGTCGAAGGCGTGCTGTTGCAGTTCGGTGATCTCATCGCGGTGCGCGGCGGCAAGATCGTCGATTACTGGCCTGTGTTTTCGTAGGCGTTAACCCTGGCTGGGTAGAGCGCAGTGCTTACCCAGCATCGCGCCCGATACCGCTGGGTTTCCGCTTCGCTTCTACCCAGCCTTGCTTGTTTACGTGGTTCCACTGGCTGGCGGCAACAGTGTCGGATCCTTGCGGAGCCTCGACTCCAGTTCTTTCGTCGCGGTGATGTCGACGAAGGTGATGACAGCGCCATCGATGACATTGTCCAGGCGGCGGTAAGGCATGATCCGGACCGAGAACCAGCGCTCGTCGCTGGTGAAAATCTGCTTCTCCGAGAACTTCAGCGTTCGCACCGTCTCATGCACATCGTCGTGCAGTGAGGCGTACTGCAAGCTCATGGTGAGGTCGCTGAGCGGCCGGCCGATGTCGCTTTCCCGAAGGTTGATGATCTTCGACGCCCGGTCTGTGTAGCGCCTGACATTCAGATCCTTGTCGAGAAACAGCATGGCGATGTCGGTGCTGTTGAGCAGGTTCTTCATGTCGCTCTGTGCGAGTGCGAGGTCGTCGAGCTTGGTCTGCATCTCGGCATTGATGGTCTGCAACTCCTCGTTCATCGACTGCATCTCTTCCTTCGAGGTGGTCAGCTCCTCGTTGGTCGATTGCAGCTCTTCGTTGGTGGACTGCAATTCCTCGTTGGCCGACTGCAACTCCTCTTTCGAGGCGCGAGTCTCTTCGCGCAAGGATTGAATTTCTTCCCGGCACTGCTGCAGGGCCTCGAGGTGCAGGGCTTCGGCATCACTTTGCGCCTTGCGGCGCGAGCGCCCGGCCGGGAGTGTTGCGGCATCGCGGAATACGATCATCGTCATGCCTTTCAGGACGCCAGGCTCCTGCACGGCGTGCACGGTGACATCCACTCTTTGCAAGCCCTGCGAGCCTTTGACTTGCAGGCCGCGCAGCTGGATCGGCTCGCTCTGCGTCAGGGCCTGATCCAGGGCAGTGGCAATCGGATCGCGCAGACCCTCGCGCACCATGGCGTGAAAGTTGAGATTGGCCTTACCCGCAGCCGGCTCGAGGTATTTGCCGGTATGGCCGGTGATGTAGGCGATATCGCCTTCCTTGTTGACGACCACCGCAGGCGGCGCATGCACCTGCAGCAACAAGTGGTCGGCAGCAGTTTGCAGGCTGTCGGCCTGGCGGGTGGTCAAGGCAGGTGGGGACACCGCAAGCTCCTTTTTCATGCTGGACAGCGGGGGGAATGGTTTGGCCAGAAAATCACTGCTGCCGCCGGTTTCGGCTTCGAGCCGCAGGTAGAGTCTGAGCTTCGAGTCGAGCGGGGTGAACAGGCGGTTGAACCGCCCCACGGTCTCGGAGCTGCCCAGCAGCATGAGGCCACCGGGCTGCAAGGTGTAGTGAAACAGCGGCAACAATCGGCGCTGTAGCGTCGCATCGAAATAAATCATCAGATTGCGGCAGCACACGACATCGAGCCGTGTAAACGGCGGGTCGAGAATCACGTCGTGCTGTGCGAACAAGACGCTGTCGCGGATGCTCTTGGCAATACGATAGGTGCCGTCTTTCGCCGTAAAGAACCGCTCCAGCCGCTCGGCGGAGACGTCCCCGGCGATGGCGCCAGCATATTGACCACGGCGTGCGACGGCGATGGCATCTGCGCTCAAGTCGCTGGCGAATATCTGCAAGGTGCTGGCGCTGTGTTCAGGCAGTCTCGCAAGCACCTCGGCGAATACCATGGCCAGCGAGTAGGCCTCTTCGCCGGTCGAACAACCGACGATCCAGGCGCGGAGCTTTTGCCCGTTCTTCCGCCGGCTCAGCAGTTCCGGCAGGACGACGTCGGCCAATTGCTGCCACACCGCCGCGTCTCGAAAGAAGCTGGTGACGCCAATCAAGAGCTCCTTGAACAGCAGGTCGAGCTCCTGGGCATTCTCGGACAGAAAGCCCGTGTAGTCCTGCAGGGAGGCAATCGAATGGATCGCCATGCGGCGCTCCATGCGACGCAGCAGGGTGCTGGGTTTGTAGAGCGAGAAATCATGTCGTGTGCGCTGCAACAGCAGGGCAAAGACCTGCTGTAGCGCATCAGCGGGTGCGGTCTCGGCGGCTTGCGCGACCGGCGGGTCAGCCCGCAGCGTTTGCGGCGCTTGAGCAATGTAGGCCTCGATGCGGGCCGGCAACTCGGCAGCAAGGGCAACGATGTCGGCATGGCCCGTAGCGATCGCACTTTTTGGCATCGAGTCGAATTGCGCCGACTCCGGCTGCTGCACCAGCACCAGGCCCCCCAGGGCCTTGATCGATGCCAGGCCCAGGGTGCCGTCCGAGCCCATGCCGGATAGCACCACGGCAATGGCGCGATCACCCTGGTCGCGGGCCAGGGACGAGAACAGCAGGTTGATCGGCAGGCGCATGCCGCGCGGCTCGCTGGGCAGTTCGGACTTCAGCACGCCCCCTGCCACGATCACCTCCCGGTTGGGGGCAATCACATAGACGCTGTCCGGTTCGATGCGCGTGGCTCCAGCGGCTTCCCGCACTGGCAGGGTCGTGACTCGCTGCAGCAACTCCACCAGCAGGGATTTCTCCGTCGGGTTGAGATGCTGCACGACCACATAGGCGAGACCGCTATCGGGTGTGACCTGCTCAAAGAACTGCTCCAGCGCGGCCAGCCCCCCGGCCGATGCGCCGATGGCGACGATCCGCGCGCCGGCACGTGGACCGTGCAGAGGATCAGTGGGCACCGTAATTGGCATGCCCGAAGTATGGGCGCAGAAAGAGCTGGCAGCGCGCTCCTTGCGACCCGCTCGCCGCCCTGTCGCCTTGCGATCTACATCCCAGGATGACGAATCAAGCCTTCTGGACGGCGGCCGTCGGGATCACAACCATCATCAGGGAAGCCTCGTTCTGCGAGGTGGTGGCCACGATCTGCACTTGCTGAGTAACGCCATCAGCTTCGACCATCGCCTCGCAGGTTTCTCTTGCGCTGCCACTGCTCATGCGCTTAACAAGACCAAGCAGCAGTAGTTGGTACTGCGTCGTCACGAGCGTGTCGATGCGACGGCCATTCATGGCATTTCGCTCAAGGCCAAACAAGGCGGCTGCGGCGAGGTTTGCCTCAAGGATCCGGCCCTCCCGGTCCAGCGAGAGATAGGCGACGGGAGCGCAATCGAAACGCTCGACGTAGCGTTCAAGCGCAAGGTTGAGTTCATCCCGGCTGTGCTCCAAATGCTCTTGCTGCAATTCCAGCTCCACTTGATGCACCTGGAACTCGTGCAGCAGTTTCAGCGCGGCGCTGGCATTCGCAGGCGCGCTGGCCATGCTGTGCAGCAAGGCCAGGGCATTCGCACCGATCGCTCCGGTCTTGGATACGGGCGCAGAGCCTGCTTGAACCAGTGCTTCAGCCTTTCGACGTAAAGAACCCTGATTGTCGAGATTGGCCTTGCCTGAAGTCATTTTGCTTCCAGTTGTTCAAGTTGAAACTATACAAGCCCTAAAGGGTAGCTGCCGTGTGGCTCTTTCTATGTCCTCACCAGCCAACGGAGCACTGCCCCAAAGCAGCCTTCCGCCGCCACCACGAACTAATTGATGACACGCCCTAAGTGCGTCCAAGCTTTTTGAGGCTCTGCGGCGTGAAATACCCCTGCGGAAACTCCGCACCAAACTTGGCGACAAAGCCCTGCTGGTTGGGCAGGGTGTTGATGACGTAACGCCCCGAGAACAGGTCGTAGGTCACCTGCGGCGCCGAGACCACGGCCTTGTCGAGCATCAGCGGCAGGGTGAAGCCCTCCTGGTAGCGCCACAGGGTGTTGCGGGCGTCGTAGCAATCCACCGCGGCAATCGTCCAGCTGTCCTCGTCGATGTAGAAGCGGCGCTTCTTGAACACATTGCCGGAGCCGGGCTTGATGTCGGCCTCCACTACCCAGACGCGGTGCAGCTCGTAGCGCAGGTGCTCGGGGTTGAGGTGCCCGGGCTGGATGATGTCCTTGAGCTTGAGCTCTGGCCGCAGCAGGCGGTAGTTGTTGTAGGGGATCAACATCTCCTTCTTGCCGATCAGCTTCCAGGTGTAGCGGCTTTGCGAGCCATTGAAGAGATCGGCCTGGTCGACGTTTTGCAGCGCGTCGGTGCCGTTGATGGGGTTGTCGAAGGCCACACTCGGCGCTTGGCGCACACGCGCGGTGCCGGGGGAGAACTGCCAAGCCTCGCGGCCGCCGTCGAGCTTGTCCCACACCAGCGTGATGTTGCCGGCGAGGCGTGGCGGCGAGAGGTCCTTGCGCACGATCTGGAAAATCAGCTCGTTGCCGGCCTCGGCGGCCTTCTTCACATTGCTGTAGACGAACTGTGCGGTCAGTTCGTAGCCGTTGACCTGGAACTGCCCCTCGCGGCTGACGACGATGGTGTTACCGCTCTGCGTCACCGAGTCGCCGCGGTAGCGCACGCGGTGGTTGATCATCGCCTCCGCGCCGTTGGCGGGGATGGGAAAGGGGAAGCCGAGCGTGGCGCCCTGGATGTCGTCGTCGCCCGTGAGGGTCGCCGTCAGCGCATTGGCCTTGGTGGCGGCGTAGACGGCGTCGGGATAAGTCGCCGTGCGGCGCGTGGGGTAGACCTTGTAGTAGAGCTTGGGGTTGAGCTCCAGCCGCCGCACCGCGCCCACCGGCAGCAGGGCCGCGTACTGCTTGACGTTGCTGGCATCGACCTTGAACTTAGGCTTGTCTTCGGGGAAGGGCTCGGGGTAATGCAGGCCCGAGTCGCGCTGGTAGTTGGCGAAGGCAGCGGGCAGCTTGAGCACGCCGCCCTTCCACGCCGGGATGGTGCCCTCCTTGTTGGGGCCTTCCACCGCGCCGACGGGCGTGAGCGTGCTGCCGAGTTGGGCGGCCTTGTCGGCAGGCACCTTGGCGAGCGCGCTGTGGCTGGCGAACAGTGCTGCGAGCAGCAGGGGCAATTGAATATGGCGCATGGGTGACTCCTTGAAACGAGTGTCGTGACGCAGGGGCGTCAAAAGTCGTAGCTGAGATTGAGCTGCACGTTGTCGCGGTCGTGCAGCAGGTTGCGGCGGCCGCCGTCGAAGAACCAGGTGTAGCGCACGGTGGTGGAGAGGCGGTCGCCGATCAGTGCATTGAGGCCTGCGGTAGCCTGCTTGCGGTCCTCGAAGAACTCGCCGCTGGGCAGCGGCGCGCGGCCTTCGACGTCATGCGCAAAAGTGAATTGGGGTGCCAGCCTGAGATTCGGTAGCACACCCTCGTAGGCAAACTGGCTGAGCACCCGGTAGCCCCAGGAAAACGAGGTGGCAAAGCCATCCGGCTGGTAGCTGGGGTTCAAGCGTGCGCTGGGGTCGCTCTGGGCTTGCGTGGGCGTCGGCGTGCCGCTGCCATCGACACCGGCGCTGTGATGAAACTCGGTGCCGGGCGTGGCGAGCTGCAACACTTCAAGACTCGGTAGATTCAGCACCTGCTGCGCGCCCAGCTCGACCAGAAGGGTGATCTGGTCCGCGCCAAAGACGTTGTCGCTGGCACCGAGCAGGAACAGGAAAGAGGTGTTGTAGCCCAGCGATTGCAGGCGCTCGCTGCCACGGATCACCTGCCCCGGCAGCACCTCGGGATTCTGGCGGTAGATGGTCTCGACGAAATCCGGCACTGCCACCCGTTCGCCCGGCAATGTCACCACGCCGAGGTTGATCGACTCGCGCGGGAACACCGGCTGCAAGGCGGCAAATCCGACATCGACGGGGTCGATCTGGAATGGCTGGTTGGGGCGATAGGTCACCTCTCCGGTCCAGGCCACCGAGCCGAGGTTGGTGCTGAAGCTGGCACCAAAAGTGTCGATGCCTTCCGGGTAGTCGACGAAGTACTTCACCGTATCCACCGGCAGCGGCTCTACACCCACCACCGGCGTGGTCGAGAAACCCCGGCAGGCCGCCAGCGCCTCGGCCTGGTTGTTGGACTGGTTCGCACAACCTTCCTGCGAGGCGATGAAGCTGATCGTCGGCAGCCGTGAGTGCAGCCTGAGGTAGCTGAAATCAAAGCCGGTGTTGTTCAACCAGCCGGCCAGATAGTTGAGGTTGAAGCCGAACTGTCCGCCATTGCGCGCCTTGCGGGTGGCGGTGGGGAATAGCGTGCGGCTGGCGTTGGAGAGCAGGTTGGCATTGCCGGGCGTGCGCTCGTCGATGCCGGCGACGTTGAGAGGGTCTTCGCGCGGTTTGCCGAACAAAAGCCCCGCGTAACCATCGCCCGCGCCAATCGAATCGTTGGTGGAGTAATAGCTGCCGATGGGTGGCAGGGTGACGGGCTTCCAGAGCAGCTGGTAGAAGCCGGTCACGGCAACGCTGTCGGTGAGCGAGGTGGTGAGCACGGCGAGCGGCACGCGCTGGAACACATCGCGCAGGTCGGAGCCGGGCAAAAAGCGCAGGTTCACGTCCGGTGGGTTCACCGTGTTGAGGCCGTTCAACACCAGCGTGGTGGTGGTGCCCAGGCTCAGCAGCTGGTTGCCGACCTTCACGGTCAGATCGCGCCCACCCGGCAGGGGAATGTCGGTGCTGACGAAGGCATCGAGCAGATTCACGCCCAGGCTCAGGTCCTTGCGGGCCTCCTTGCTGCGTTTGGTATTGCGCGGCTGAAAGCCGTTGTTGTCCTCGATGTTGTTGGGGTGGTATTCGGTGAAGTCGTCGTTGATCGGGTCGTAGAAGGCGACCGCGCTCGCGTCGATACCAAACTTCGGGTGCGTGAGCTGCAGGCGCGGTGCGAAGCGGAACAAGGCGTTGACCACATCGCCCTTGTCGTAGTTGAGGTTGCCGTTGTCGCCATTGGAATTCGATACGCCCGGCAGCGCGAGATAGGCGGCGTTGCCCGGCACCAGCGTGCAGTTCACCCCCGGTGCGGTGGGAGGTACGATGGGGTCGTCGTCGCAGAAGTCCTGCTGGCCTGAGAGGTTGAGCTTGCCGACCAGATCGCTGCTGCGTGCCTCGGTGCGCAGAGTGGTGCCGGCCGACACCTGGGCTGCGAACTTGCCGGTGAGATCGAGTGCTGCGAGCGAGAAATCAACGGCGGATGCCGTGCCCGCGCCCATGCACAAGCCCGCCGCCAGCCAGACGCGCCCGCGCGCCACAGGCAGGAAAAAGGCATACGCAGGGGCCGCGGCTCGGGTCATACAGGTGATCTCCTCCATCGCACAAAAGGGCTTTGCAGCGGCTGCTCTTAACGTGGCGGCCTGCGGCAATCCTGGCTGTTTGATTCCGCTTGATGAGTGCGCGATACGGCCTGCGCTTGCGGTGATTCCCTTCGTGCGAACGAAGCTTGCGGTCGAACAGCCACAAGCACCCTATCAATTTTTTACATCATGTCAAGTTCTTGCTTGATGCCTTTTTTGGGCAGGGCCTGCGATCCGCTAGTTTTGCCAGTAGACGTAATCGTCCTCAGGCGCCTCGGGCTGGTCTAGCGTCTTGTCCACCATCACCGGGAACTCGACGAACGAGGGCCAGAGCGCGGGTTTCATCTGCGCGTTGTGGGCGGCGAGCAGTGCTCTCAGCTCGGCCACTTTTTCAGGCTGGCTCTCAGCCAGGTTGCGCTGCTCGGTGGGATCTTCGTCGAGGTGGAACAGCCAGGTCTTGGCGGGGCGCTGGGACTGCTGCAACTTCCAGCCTTTCGCCAGCACCATCTCGTAGCTGCCATCACGCCAAAACAGCACCTCGTGCGGTGCGGCAGCCTTTGCACCGGTGAGATGCGGCAACAGATTCACGCCGTCGATGACGCGGTCCTTGGGCAACTCGGCGCCGGCCGCAGCCGCAATGGTGGGCAGGAGATCAATGCTGGATACGGGATTTGGATACTGCACACCCGCAGGCAGGCGACCGGGCCAGCGCGCGAGGTAGGGCACGCGTACGCCGCCCTCGAACAGCGTCAGCTTGAAGCCGCGATAGGGCTTGTTCACCTCCGGCAGGCCGATGTAGCCGGGTGCGCCGTTATCGCTGGTAAACACCACCAGCGTGTTGTCGTCCAGCCCCTCTGCCTTGAGCGCGGCCAGGATGCGCCCGACGCTGCGGTCGATGGAGACCACCATCGCGCCATACACCCGCTCGCGGTGGCTCATGGTCGCGGGCAGGGCGTCGTAGTCGCTCTTCAACGCCTGCAAGGGCGTGTGGATGCCCCAGTGCGCGAGGTAGAGAAAAAACGGCTGGTTGCGGTTGGCCTCGATGACCTTGATCGCCTCGTCGGTGTAGTAGTCGGCGAGATAGCCTTTTGGCTCGAACCAGTCGCTGCCGTTGTAGCTCGCGGCATAGCGCATGTTGGGCCACAGGAACTTGTCGATGGGATCGAAATCCTGCTTCGAGTTCTCGACCTCGGGGCTGTCTTGCGGCAAGTGCAGGCCGTTCTCCATGAACAAGGTTTCGTCGAAGCCCTGGTTGTTGGGGCGGAACTCTGTCGTGCCGCCCAGGTGCCACTTGCCGATGTGCGCCGTGTGGTAGCCGCGCGTCTTGAGCACCTCGGCGATAGTGACTTCCGAGGGCGGCATCCCTAGTTCGTTGAAAGGTGCGATGTGTGCAGCACGGTCTTTGTGGACGATGACCGGCCGCAGGCGATTGCCAGCAGTGAGCAGCGGCGCGACCTTGGCCATGTTGCCGGGCGTGGGCGTGAACTCGAAACCGAAGCGCGTCGCGTAGCGGCCGGTCATCAGCGAGGCGCGCGAGGGCGAGCACACGGCATTGGCGGCGTAGCCGCGATCAAAGCGCACGCCCTCGGTGGCGAGGCGGTCGATGTGTGGTGTCGGCACTTGCGGCATGCCGCCGCCGTAGCTCGACACATCGTTGATGCCCATGTCGTCGATGAGGATGACGATCACGTTCGGCGGGCGCGCATCGGCGCTCGCGGTGGCTGGCCCCTGCTGCCAGGGCACCGGGCGATTGGGCGCGCGCGGGTGCTTGAAGTCGGAGATCCAGCCCGTCGCATGCAGCAGGATCGGCAGGCGCAGCACATAGAGCGCACCGGCACTGGCGACGACGATCAATGGGATCAGCAGGCGTTTTTTCATGGTGATTTCGGTGAGTCAGCGAGGCTGCGCGCGCAGCGAAAGCCGACGTGCATGTGGGAGGAGTCCGGCGTGGCATGGCCGCGCGCCGTGACCTTGAAGCCGTAGCAGAAGGTGGCATCACACAGGAATGAGCCACCGCGCTGCACCTTTTCGCCCGCCTTGCCTTGAGGCCAGGGCTGCTCGCGCTCGGCGTAGGGGCGGTACCAGTCACTGGTCCACTCCCAGACATTGCCAGCCATGTCGACGAGTCCGAGCGGGCCCTCGCCAAAGGCGCCCACAGGCGAGGTGGTGCGATAGCCGTCCTTTGCGGTGTTCAGCATCGGGAACACGCCAGTCCAGACATTGGCGCGATAGCGGCCGCTCTTCACCAGATCGTCACCGAAGGCGTGCGCTGTGCCATCGGGCTTGCCGACGCGCGAGGCGTGCTCGTATTCCACTTCGCTTGGCAGCCGCTTGCCCTGGGCTGCGCAGTAGGCGAGAGCATCGTTCCACGACACCTGCGTGACGGGATGTGTCGGCTCGCTCTGCCCGCCCTGGGGGCCGAGTGGTGTGCGCCAGTTTGCACCATCGACGAGTTTCCACTGCCCCGTGCCGAAGGTCATCACCGCGCCGCTGCCGAACTTCTCGGCCTCGGTGACGAAGCCGCTCTGCTTCACGAAGCGCGCAAACGCTGCCACCGTCACCGGTGTGCGGTCGAGATCGAAGGCGGCGACCGCTGCCTTGAACGGCGGCGCTTCATCGGGCCGTCCCCTGTCACTGCCGATGCGTGTCTCGCCCGCAGGCACGCGCACCATCTCGGTCCTGCCGGGCGCTGCGGCCATGCAGGGCGCAAGGCTCAGCAGCAGCGGCAGCGCAATCACGATCTTCAGGGGCGGCGCAGCCACGGGTTCTCCTCCGTGCGCTCTTGTGAGCAGCAGAGCTTGTGGATTGATTATTGGAGTGATATTTACACAGTGTCAAACACTGTCCAGCGCCGGGGAACACATAGCATGTCCACACAGACCTCCGCACTGCGCAAAGCGCTGGCCTGGGCCGCCGTGATTCTCGCCTCGGCACTCGTGGGTGCCTTCAGCACCAAGCCGCTGCTGCGCTATCTCATCGACCGGCACGCCACCCACAACGGCCCCTGGCGCACCAGTGCGAACACCGGCAGCGTGGCCGCGAACCCCTGGGAGCGTGCCGCCGTCGCTGTCGCCGGGCTATACGCGCTGACGCCGCAGGAAGCTGTCTACTACACCGCTTTCACCGACAGCAGCGGCGAGACGCTGCGCGGTGAGTGCCGCTACCGCGTCCAGGGCGCACCACCGCCCGCTCGCTGGTGGAGTCTCACCGCCTACGGGGCCGACCACTATCTGGTGCCGAACGCGGCAGGAGTCTACGCTCGCCATGCCGGCAACCTGCCGCCCTCGCCGGATGGCCGCTTCGACATCGCACTCGCCCCGCAGGCCGCGACGGAGCTGAGCCTGCCCACACCCGCAGAAGGACCTTATTCCGTGACCTTGCGCGTCTACAACCCGGCACCAGCAGTGCTTGCGCAACTCGCCACTTTGCCGCTGCCCACCATCGTCCGCGAGAGCTGCCCATGAGCTGGAAGAAAGCCGCGCTGCTGTTCCTACTGCTCACGCCGCTGTTCAACCTGCTGACGGTGCTGGTGCTGCCCACGGCCATAAACACCCTGGTGATGCACCGCATCGCCGACAAAGGTGTGGAGGGTGCATCGGAGCCCGATGCCCGGCCCGAGGCACAGCGCCGCAAGGCCGAGGTGATCGCCCGCCAGGGCATCAACGTCGCACTGCCGGCACCGCGTGCCGATGCCAGCGCCCGCACCGTGGTGCGGCCGAGCCCCGACCTGCTCTACACCGCCTGCGTGTTCGATCTCTCCGACGGCCCCTTGCACGTCACAGCGCCGGTGCAGGATGGCTACGTCTCGGTATCGGGCTTCGGTGCCGACAGCAGCAATTTCTTTGCGGTGAACGATCGCAGTGCGCAGAGCGATACCGAGGGCCGCAAGCACTTCGATCTGCTGCTGACGCGTGGCGGATCGGTGAGCGCACCTGTCGGTGCGCGTGTGATCGTCTCGCCCAGCACCCGTGGGCTGGTGCTGTTCCGCTCTCTGATTCCCGATGAAGCCGCGCTGCCGAAATTGACCGCGGACTATCAGGTCAACCAGCGGTGCGATCCGCTTTAGCTGGCGCGCCTGAAAGCCTTGTCATTCCCGCTTTCGCAGGAATGACAGGCTCAAGAAGGGACTTCTACTCCGCTGCCACGAACAGGGCCGTGCGCTTGAGGCGCGGCTTGATCTGTAGCTGCATGGCGGAGTCGTAACCGAGCGTGCTCACCCAGGCTTGCACGGCCTGCTGTTCTTCGGACGGCAGTGCATGCAACACGTCAAGCAGCCGCTGCGCCATCCACAGGCAATACGGGCGCGCACGCAGCTGATACGGCTGGCCTGCCAGCGTGATGTCGATGAGCCCCAGCTGTCGCGGCAGACCCTTGCCGGGGGCCAAGGTCGGGATCGTTTTTTGCGCTGCATCGAGCGTGGCAAGCAGCTGCGGCCAGAACTCGCCAAAGATCGAATGGAACAAGGGCGTGAGCGTTTCTGGCAGCGCGTCATCAGCCAGAAACGCGCCGCCCTGTGGCTGGGCTGGATGCTGCATGCGCTTGACCCAGGCCGCGACATGCGGCCGCTTGGCAATCAGCTCGCGGGCAGGATGGGGGTCACGCCCCAGGTGCGCGTAGAGCGGGCCGATCAGGCCCAGGTCGCCGAGGCTGGGTTTGCTGCCCAGCAGATAGTCGTGCAGTGCAAAGTGGGCATCGAGCGCATCGAGCATCGAGTGCGTCCATTGCTCTACCGCCGCCAGCTGGCCCGGTACCACGCCCAAGCCCTGGAGGAACCCGCGCAGCATCACGGCGATGCGGTCGATCAGCTGGTTCTTAATGAAGCGCGGTGCGAACGGCAGCAGGTTGTCGCCGCCCTCGTGCCGGAACAGCTGCGTGTAGTTCTCGGAAAAGTTCCAGCGATAGTGCATGGCCGAATGCACCCAGAACTCATCGCCCCAGGCCTCGATGAGATACGCCGCCATTTTCTGCCGGGGCGTGGTGGGCACCACGGGTGCCGCCGGGTGGCGCTGCTCCAGCACATCAATGATGTGCGAGGTGTCTTGCAGCCACTCTCCCTGAGGCGTGACCACCACCGGCATCACCTGCGCGCCGACCTTTTTCTGGATCAGCGCCATGTGCCAGAAGCGGATCACCTGCTCGACGTGCGGGATGCCCTTGTAGCGCAGATACGCGCGGGTCTTGCCGCTGTAATACGACATCTGCCAGGCGTAATGGCGATAAGGCTTGCTCATGCGCGATCTACTTTTGCAGCAGCGTCTGCGCGCCCTTGATGAAGCTCGTCTCGGCTTCGGTGTTCTTCTTGCTCTCACCCATGCTCGGCAGTTTGAACGGCACCTCGATGCCCTTGACGCAGGCGGGCCGCGTGATCATCGCGTCGCTCCAGCGTTTGAGATGCACCAGCCCTTCGGTGCTCACGCCCGACCAGCGGTGCGTGCGCACCCAGGCCCAGTTGGCGATGTCCGCAATCGAGTAATCACCGGCCAGCCATTCGTTGTCGGCGAGGCGGGTGTCGATCACCTCGAACAGCCGGCGCGATTCGTTCTGGTAGCGGTCGATGGCTGGCTGGATCTTCTCGGGGAAGTAGCGGAAGAACACGTTCGCCTGTCCCATCATCGGCCCGACGCCGCCCATCTGGAACATCAGCCACTGGATGACGCGCGAGCGGCCCTTGGCATCGCTCGGCATCAGCTTGCCGGTCTTCTCGGCGAGGTAGATCAGGATCGCGCCGGACTCGAACACCGCAAAGTCATCCGCCTCGGTATCGACGATGGCCGGGATGCGGCCATTGGGATTGATCTTGAGATACTCAGGCTTCTTCTGGTCGCCGCCCATGATGTTGAGCGCATGCACCTTGTACGGCAGCGCCAGCTCCTCCAGCGCAATCGACACCTTGTGGCCGTTGGGCGTGGGGGCGGTGTAGAGCTCGATCATGGGTTCTCCTCAGTGAAATGCCGACTGTTTTGGTTCATCACTACTTTACATGATGTAAAGTCATCACAGACACGCCGATCATCACTACTGCTGGGGAGAGCGTATGACCAATACCAAAGCCTTCTGGATCGCCAACATGGTCGGCCTCACCGCCTTCTACGCCTGGGCCGCGCTGCACCTGGCGCAGGGCGATGGCGGCCACCGCTCGGTGCTGGTTGCCGCCATCATTCTCGGCCTGCATGTGCTCGAAGTGCCGGTCGCCTTCCTGATGCTCAAGAGCCTCAAGCCAAACCCCCTGAAGGTGCTGCTTGGCACGCTGCCATTCGGCCTGCTCTGGTGGATGCCGGCCAAGCGCGGGATTTTTGCCGTCAACTGAACGCGTTGCTGTTCGGCATCAGCAGGCTGAGCTGATCCCGCACAGATGGTGAAAGCTGCTGCCAACGCGCCCGGCAATCACGCCAGCTGCGGGCCTGGAAACTCTTGGCGACGCTGCGGTAGGGCTGGCCATCGAGCTGGCCGCTGTAGAGCGCCTCGCCCGCGTTGAACGCGGCCTCGTTGAGGCGACCTTGCCCTTGCTGCTTCAGGCGCTGGTGCGCTTCGGCGTTCTGCTGCATCAGCGGCAGGTGGATGCGGCTGATCTCCGTGAGCAAAGGCCTGAGCGCCGCGTCGATGCAGAGCGGTGCATCGACGCGCGGCGGCGTGCCGACGTGCAGTGTGGTCAGCCAGCGATACAGACGCGGTGTGCGCTTGCAAAGGTCACCCGCGGTGCTGGGGTCGGCGAGGTTCATGCCGAGCTGGCCGTAGATGGCGGCATCGGCCAGTGTGAATCGCTCGCCCAAGAGATAGGGGCGCTCGCTCAGCAGCACGTCGAGCAGCGTTGTCAGTCTTGCGAAAGCATCTTCAAGCAGCGCATGGGTGGGTGGGAAGCCCTCGCGCATCGGCGGCTGGCGGCGCTGTGGCAAACCGGCAATACGAAAGCCCTGGGGCGCGACGCTGAAGAGATAGGGCAGTCGCCGCGTCTGCCGCGCGCTGAACCAGCGCGCCATCAAGGGCTGCAAGGGGCCGAGCTGAAAGCGGTATTCGCGGGCGAGGCGCTGGCCCGCATCGTTGTTGCGCGCCGAGGCCACCCAACGCTGGTGATGCACGGCGTAGAGCAGAAACTCATCGGCGTAGTCGTCGATGAGGCGAGCGACGAAACTGGCGAGCGGGTCGGCGGGGATCAGCGTATGCGCGGCAGGCAGCATGCGGTCGAGCCACTCGGCGATGGCGGTGGAGTCGTAGAGATTCTCGCCATCGGGCCCGAACAGGTAGGGCACGAGCGGCAGCTCGTCGTCCTCGCTCATCTGCGGCCAGGTCATCGGCAGCTGGCCGCGCTTGAGGCGTTCGAGCCGCAGCACACAGCGCCAGTTTTCAGCCCAGCTGCCCTGCTCGGGCAGGAAGCGATGCGGCAACCCTGCGTGGCGGCAGCAGAGCGCCATCTTGAGCGCGTAGGGCGATAGCTCCGAGCCCCAGATCAGCCAGTCGCGCGTCGTCTCAGCCACGGCGACCCACGTTCACGGCGCTGCTGTTTGGTGGCAAGTTGACCCAGGTTCGATCCTTGCCCACGGTCACGTCGCCATCGAAAGTCTTGCTGACACCACGCAGGAAAATCGGCTCCAACCGCTTGAGCGGCAGCACCGGCACCAGGTGGTAGAACAGCAGCTGCTTCACACCCGCCGCTTGTGCCATCTCGGCCGCCTCGACGGGCGTGGTGTGGTAGTTGAGGATGTCGTGGCTGATCTGCTCGATGTTGGCCGCACCCGTGTCTTTCGCGCTCCCGCTGATGACGGCCACCAGCTCGGGCGACAGGGCCTCGTGTACCAGCAGGTCCACGCCTTTTGCGAACTGCGCGAGGTTGGCGGATTTCACCGTGTCGCCGGAGATCACCGCACTGCGGCCCTTGTAATCCACCCGATAGCCCACGGCCGGTACGATGGGCCTGTGATCCACCGCGAAGGCCGTGACCTTGAGACCATCCACGTCGTAGACCACGCTGCCCACGCCGGGCGCGGGCAGCTCGAAGGGCTGTGCGACACCGCCCGCGCCACCGGGCGGGATGATCTTCGCGCCGTGGTGCGCGACGCGGTAGGCGAAGTCCTGCGTGTAGGCCAGGTTGAAGCCCGCCACCACCTGTTCGACGCCGGTCGGGCCGATTACCGGCGTGGGGCTGGTGTGCGCGGCATTGCCCCAGCGTTGCAGCAGCAGCTCGCCGAGGCCGTCGATGTGGTCGGAGTGGTAGTGCGTGAGCAGCACGGCGGCGATCTTGCCAGCCGGGATGCCAGAGGGGGCGAGGTTGCGCGCCGAGCCCGAACCGGCATCGATGATGAGCACCTGCTGCCCTGCGATCACCGCCACGCAGGGGCCGGCACGGGTGACATCGGGGAAGGGCGAGCCGGAGCCGCAGAGCACGATGTTGAGGCCATCACCAAACTCCGCGAAGCTGGCGCCGGAGAGATTGGCGACCACCTGCTTCTTCATGACTTTCAGCATCAATGTATCGCCGACGGTGCGGTTGAGCACGGCGGCAATGGCGACGAGTGCGATGGCGGCGATGCCGATCTTTTTCCACATGGTGTTGCTCCTCGATGGCAGGGTGGGCCGGTCGCCATAGCAGCGCCTGCTCTGCAATAAACTTTACACCATGTAAATACAAATGCAGCATGGAGCCTCCAAGCCTTTCTGCAACTCAAGAGGAATCCCCCGCATGGATCTGGTCCGCATCATCCGCAGCGCCATGATGCGTCGCTTCGCCGACCCGGCTCGGCGCACGCAGCAGCGCCTGCGCGCCGAGGCCGCACGTCAGGCAGAAGGCCGCCCGCACACCGTGCTGTACTTCCATCAGGTGGACGATCCCTACAGCGCGCTTGCGGCACAGGCACTGCTGCCGCTGCTCGATCGCTACGACATCCAGCTGGTGCCGAAGGTCGTCGCCAGGCCAACACCCATTGCCATCCATGAGCAGGCCCTGTGGAATCAATGGGCCTCGCGCGAATGTGCGGCGATGGCGCCGTTCTATGGCCTGACATTTGCGGCGCCCGCAGCTTCGGCCGACCTCGCGCTGGCGCGCCGCATGCTGCTGGCCATCAGCGAGCCGCGTGCTTTCGCCAAAGCGGCGATGCAGGTGAGCGCGGCCTTGCACAAGCCGGCATCTACCGAACTCGAAGCACTGAATGAGGGCCTCGCGATACCCAGTGCAGCGGCGACGGAACAGGCGCTGCAAGAAAACTTCGATCTGCGCCACCAGCTCGGCCATTACCTCGGTGGAATGTTCCATTACGAGGGCGAGTGGTACTGGGGCATCGACCGCCTGCACTACCTCGAAGCGCGGCTGGATAGCTTGAATGCGCGGCGCGCGAATGCGCCCGCGGGCAACAGCGTCACGCGCCGACCGATCTCGCCACCACCGCCTGCGACCACGAGCCGCCTGACGCTGGAGTTTTTCCCTTCGCTGCGCAGCCCCTATACGCATCTCTCGTATGCGCGCGTGGCGGCACTGTGCCAGAAGTATCCGCTTGATCTGGTGTTGCGGCCGGTGCTGCCGATGATGATGCGGGGCGTGAAGGCCGACCGCCGCAAGGGCGTGTACATCCTGCAAGACACGCAGCGTGAGGCCGAGACGCTGGGCATCGCCTTCGGCAACATCTGGGATCCGTTCGGCAAGCCGATCCTGCGCGCCTACTCGCTGTTCCCCTGGGCGCGTGCGCAGGGGCGCGGCTTTGCCTATCTGCATGTCTACAGCCAGGCAGTGTGGGGCGAGCGGGTGAATGCGCAATCCTTGACAGGCCTGCGCAGCATCGTCGAGCGCGCGGGGCTGAACTGGAGCGAGGCGCTCAAGCATCTCGATACCAAGGACTGGGAAGCCGAGATGGAGGCGAATGTGCAGGACATGATCGCGGCGGGTAGCTGGGGGGTACCGACCTTGCGGCTGACGGCGACTGAAGCCGAGCCGGAGTTCACGGTGTGGGGGCAGGATCGCCTCTGGTTGGTCGAAGAGGAAATCATTCGTCGTCTGTCCGCGCCCTAGAACTTTACAATCTGCCCATGACCCGCAAAAAGCCGATTGAGAAGCGCGCCTATCTCGCCCGTGACGACCGTCGCCTGGCGCTGCTCGATGTGGCGGCGACGGTGGTGGAGCAGCAGGGCTGGCCCGCGCTCTCGATGATCTCGGTGGCAGAGACGGCCAAGGTCAGCCGCCAGCTGGTCTACCAGCACTTTGCCTCGGTGGACGAGCTGATGGCAGACACCATGTCGCACCTGTTCCGCAGCCGCTACGAAAACATCCGCATCGGCATTGGCGAGAGCGGCAACGACCTGCTCGGGCTGATGCAGCTGGTTGAGCAGCAGACCTTCGGCGACAATCCGGCGCGTGTGCGGGCGCTGTGGCAGATGATCACCGCGACCTATTCCGACAACGCCGAAACAAGCCGCATGGGCACGCGCCTGCGACACCTGCTGACCAAGCTGTGGACGCCGATGGTGGTGCAGCAGTTCGGCCTGAAGGAGACCGAGGCGCGTGCGCTGGTGTGGATGCTGCACATGGCCTTCTGGGGCGCGCACCAGCTGGTTCACGATGGCGAGATCAACCGCAAGACCGGCAACGAGCTGTTTGCCTGGATGCTGGTGAAGCTGATGAGCCCGGATGCTGGAGCGACTCAGGCTGCGGCACCCACGGCAAAGACCAAGACGGCGACCAGGACGAAAGCGGCCAGCACCAAGCCGAGAGCCGCTAAGGCCTAGGTAGTGTTTAGACGTTTTACATTTCAGCGATGCGAGTCCAAATCGCGTCTGGCGAGGCGCGGAAGTCGTGGCTTAGTGGTTCTAGACCCATTCTCAAAAGTTTTGCTGAGTTGAGGGCTGGTACTTTGGGGTTGA
>JAZKHC010000004.1:0-40306 GCA_040385605.1 Pseudomonadota bacterium | reverse complement strand
CAATTGGTAGAGCAGCTGACTCTTAATCAGTAGGTTCCCGGTTCGAGTCCGGGGCGACCCACCAGGTTCACGTTGCTTAAAGACCCAAGCATGCTTGGGTCTTTTTTTGCGCGTCACTTTGTCGAGTGCCATGATGCGTCAAACATCACTGGGGAGCACCGCTTGAATCAGCGAGTGCGAGTTTGAGTGTCTGAAGACCGTCTGCGACGCACCCTCGCCGCTGGTGAGCTGCTTTTCCGCCAGGGGCAGCAGGGCAATGCCGCGTTCGTGATCGAGTCCGGAGCCATCGAGATTTTCTCCGAGCGGGACGAGACGCGGCAGACGATTGCGCGCCTCGGGGTCAACGACATATTCGGCGAGATGGCGTTGCTGGGGGATGCGGTGCGCACCGCATCGGCCGCTGCGGTGGAACCCACCCAATTGCTGGTGGTGACCCACGAACACCTCAACGAGCGCCTGCTCGGCGCAGACCCGCTGACGCGCCATTTGCTGCGTACGGTGGTGCTGCGTTGCCGCGAAATGCTGGCCTGGATGCGCGCCAGTGGTGCCGCTCGCGTCAGCCCGGAACGTGCAGGTGCTGTGCTGGCCGAGGGCGATGCGGATGCTGCCGACCGTGAGCTCGCGTTTGCCCGGCTGCGGACTGAGCAGGAGCTCGAAGTGGCACTGGAGCGACGTGAGTTTCAGCTCTATTTCCAGCCCATTGTGCGCCTGTCTGATCGCAGGGTAGCCGGCTTTGAGGCTTTGGTGCGCTGGTTCAAGCCAGGGCATGGCATGGTGCCGCCAAATGAGTTTATCCCGGTGGCTGAGGCCTCATCACTCATCAACCGTATCGGCCTGTGGATACTCGAGAGCGGGTTCGACAGCCTGATTGAAATGGATGGGGCGGCAGGCAACAGGGCAGAACCTTTGTTCCTGACGGTCAACCTCTCGGCGCGCCAGCTCACCGACCCTGAGCTCTTGCCAGCACTAGCCCGTCAGGTGCAAAAGCTGAGAGGCCGGGATTGCCGTATCAAGCTCGAAATCACCGAGTCGCTGATGATCGGCAACGTCGTGGAAGTGCAGGCCTTCATCGCCCGTTGCCGCGAGCTGGGTGTGCTGGTGGTGCTGGATGACTTCGGCACCGGCTATTGCTCACTCTCGTATCTGCATCTCTTCGAGGTCAGCACGATGAAGCTGGACCGCTCCTTCGTGCGCGGCATGGCGGTCAGTGACGCCAGTGAAAAGGTGGTGCTCGGAGTGACTCGCATGGCACACGACCTTGGCTTGACCGTTGTGGTTGAAGGGGTCGAGCGCATCGAGGAGGCTGATCAGGCGGCCAGCCTGGGCATTGACTACGTACAGGGCTATTTCTACGGGCGGCCAGCGCCGCTGGCCGAGGCGATCAAGAAGCTCCAGGGCTAGCAAAAAAGCGACACAAGTGCTTGTTTAGTGACAGTCGCTCGCATATGATCGCGGGCCTTTTGCAAGGGTCGCCCGTGTTGGGCAGACGGAGGATTTAAGTATCTCGACAGAAAAGCAGGATCGACGCAACGATGAGATCACCGCACAGAAAGTGCGCGTGATCGGTGCGGACGGCGAACAGATTGGCATCATGATGACCCGCGACGCGATAGCGAAAGCGGCTGCTGATGGCCTCGAACTGGTGGAAATCTCCCCCAATGCCGAGCCACCCGTCTGCAAGATCATGGACTACGGCAAGTTCCTTTATCAAAAGGACAAGCAGCAGCAGGCCGCTCGCAAGAAGCAGAAGCAGATCCAGATCAAGGAAATGAAGTTCCGTCCCGGTACCGAGGACGGCGACTACAACACCAAGATGCGTCAGATCAAAGAGTTTCTGGAAGAAGGCGACAAGGTCAAGATCAACCTGCGCTACAAGGGCCGCGAAATGGCCCACCAGGAAATCGGCATGCAGATGATCGACAAGATTAAAGCCGATCTGGTGGACATTGCGGTGGTTGAGCAACACGCGAGATTGGAAGGCCGCCAGGCTGTGATGGTTCTGGGGCCCAAGAAAACCAAATAGGTTTTCTGGAAGCAACACAGGTTTTCAAAGCAGATCAGCGGGTTGTCAAAACCCAAAGAAGAAAAGTCTTGCCCTGGCAGCATCTTGGCAAGCCCGGTTAGCGGCCCTTTTACGATGTCAGGGCTTGTGAAGCCGGCTAAATACCGAAGACATCTGTTGTTGTTTTGGAGCATTCGCAATGCCAAAGCTGAAAACCAACAAAAGTGCTGCCAAGCGCTTTTCCGCTACCGGAAAAGGCGGCTTCAAGCGTGGTCACGCCTACAAGCGCCACATCCTGACCAAGAAGTCGGGCAAGACGATTCGCCAACTTCGTGGTGAGACCCAGATTCACGGGTCTGACCTGAAAGAAGTTCGTCAATTGCTGCCCTACGCATAAAGATCAGGAGAACCAAACATGGCACGTGTAAAACGCGGCACCACCGCAAAAGCGAAGCACAAGAAAATCCTGAATGCCGCCAAGGGCTACTACGGCGCACGCTCACGCGTCTTCCGTGTGGCGAAGCAGGCCGTCATCAAGGCCGGCCAGTACGCCTTCCGCGATCGTCGCGTCAAGAAGCGCGAGTTCCGCGCCATCTGGACTCAGCGCATCAACGCCGCCGTGCGCGAGTACGGCCTGAGCTACTCCAAGTTCATCCACGGCTTGACGCTCGCTGGCATCGCCATTGACCGCAAGGTGCTGTCTGAGCTGGCCGTGAGCGACAAGGCTGCGTTTGCGACCATCGTCAATACGGTCAAGGCCAAGCTGCCCACCACTGGCGCGCTGGCACCGAAAGCAGTCTAAGTTTCGGCAGGTCGTTACAAGTAAAGGGGTGGCGCAAGCTGCCCCTTTTTTATTGGTGAATCTGATTGGGGATGAGAACGGATGAGTCCGAATCTCGATGAGCTGTTGAGCGCGGCGCAGGCCGACATTGCCGCTGCTGCCGATGCCCGTGCATTGGATGCCCTGCGCGTCGACCTGCTGGGCAAGAAAGGCCGCGTCACCGAGATGCTGAAAAGCCTCGGCGGCATGGCGCCGGAGGAGCGCAAGGCCTTCGGCGAACAGGTGAATCGCGTGCGCGATGCGCTGAATGCGGCACTCGATGCGCGTGGCAACACGCTGGCCGATGCCGCTCTGCAAGCCAAGCTCGCGTCAGAGACTCTCGACGTCACCTTGCCCGGTCGCGGCATCGGTGTCGGCGGCCTGCACCCGATCACCCGCACCATCCAGCGCATCTCGGGCCTCTTCAACGAACTCGGATTCGAGACCGTGGAAGGCCCGGAGATCGAGGACGACTTCCACAATTTCCAGGCGCTCAACATCCCGGAGAGCCACCCGGCTCGCGCGATGCAGGACACCTTCTATCTCAAGGATGGCGCGCGCCTGCTGCGTACCCACACCAGCCCGGTGCAGATTCGCACCATGCTGGCGCGCAAGGCGCCGATCCGCATCATCTGTCCGGGCCGGGTCTATCGCGTCGATTACGACCGCACGCACAGCCCCATGTTTCACCAGATCGAAGGTCTCTACATCGCCGAAAAGGTGAGCCTCGCCGATCTCAAATATGACATCACCACCTTCCTCTCACGCTTTTTCGAGCGCGATGTGGAGGCGCTGTTTCGCCCCAGCTATTTCCCCTTCGTGGAGCCGGGCGCGGACGTCCACATCAAATGGGACGACCCCGAGAAGGGAACCCGCTGGCTGGAGGTGATGGGCTGCGGCATGGTGCATCCCAACGTGCTGAAGGCGGTCGGCATCGACCCCGAACTGTTCAGCGGCTATGCCTTCGGCATGGGCGTGGAGCGCATGGCGATGCTGCGCTACGGCGTCAGCGACCTGCGTGACTTTTACATCAACGATCTGCGCTTCTTAGCGCAGTTCCAATAGGGCGAACCCGCCATGCAACTCTCTCTGAACTGGCTGCGCGAGTGGGCCAACCCGGCCGCGACCGCGACCGAACTCGCCCACAAGCTCAACATGGCAGGTCTGGAAGCCGAAGCTGCACCGCTCGCCGAACACGCGCTGCACGGCGTGGTCGTCGGTCGCATCCTCAGCGCTGAAAAGCATCCACAGGCCGATCGCCTGCGCGTCTGCACGGTCGACATCGGCACTGCCACTCCGCAGCAAATCGTCTGCGGCGCGCCGAACGCCAGAGTCGGCCTGTGCGCGCCGGTTGCCACCGTCGGCAGCACGCTGCCAGGCGATCTGCACATCAAGGCGGCGCAGCTTCGCGGTGTGGATTCCGCTGGCATGTTGTGCTCGGCCAAGGAGTTGATGCTGTCGGACAAGTCCGAAGGCCTGCTGGAACTTGATGATGCTGCCACGCCGGGCACACCGATCAGTGTTTATCTCAAGCTTGACGACACGCTGCTGACGCTGGAGCTCACGCCGAATCGCGGCGATGCCTTAAGCATCAACGGCCTCGCCCGCGAAGTCGGCGCGCTCTACGGCTTGCAGCCTTGCAGGCCTGCCATCGAAAAAGCGCCCGTCACCAGCAGCAAGACACTCGCCGTCACTATCGAGAACACCGCAGATTGCAGCCGCTATCTCGGCCGCGTGATCGAAGGCATCAACCCGAATGCGCGCACGCCGGATTGGCTGCGCGAGCGCCTGCGCCGCAGCGGCATTCGCAGCATTCATCCCGTGGTGGACATCACTAATCTGGTGATGCTTGAACTTGGTCAGCCGATGCACGGCTTCGACCTCGCCAAGCTCAGTGGCGACATTCATGTGCGCCGCGCGCAAGCGGGCGAAACGCTGAAGCTGCTGACCGAAGACACAGTCAATCTTAAGCAGGAATTGCTGATCACCGCAGGCGGCAACCCAGTGGCGATGGCGGGCGTGATGGGTGGCGCGGATTCGGGTGTGACCGCGGCCACCACCAGCATCTTCTTCGAGTCGGCCGCTTTCGCGCCCGCTGCTGTCGTCGGTATCGCACGCCGCCACAAGCTCTCGTCGGACGCGGCCTATCGCTACGAGCGCGGTGTCGATACCGCGCTGCAAGCCGAGGCGCTTGAACGTGCCACTACGCTCGCATTGGCCATCTGCGGCGGGCGAGCCGGCCCGGTGAGCGGTGCTGGCGGCGATGTGACGAGCGTGGTCATCAAGCTGCGTCACCAGAAACTCATCGACCTTCTGGGTGTCGAGATCGCCGCCAGCGAAGTGGAGTCACGCCTGCAGGCACTGGGCGTGGCGGTGAGCAAGGCGGGGGAGGGTGCCTGGGCCTGCACGCCGCCAACCTGGCGCTTCGACCTCGCCATCGAGCAAGACCTGATCGAAGAAGTGGCACGCCTGTTCGGCTACGAGAACATCGCGGCCAAGCCCTATCGCGCCGCGCTCATCCCACCCGCTCAGAGCGAGCACGTGCGCCCCGCCGCGCGCATCCGCGATGCGCTGGTCGCACGCGGCTGGCAGGAGGCCGTGACCTACAGCTTCGTGGACCCGAAAATCCAGACTCGACTTACGCCGACTTTCGTCGGCATTCCGCTCGACAACCCCATCGCCGAGACGATGGCCGTGATGCGCACCACCTTGTGGACGGGCCTGATCGGAGCCTGGCTGCACAACCACCAGCGGCAGTTGCGACGTGTGCGCTTCTTCGAGCTGGCAGGCACCTTTGCCGAAACCGAGAACCAGATCGTCGAGACCCCACGCTTGTCTGGCCTTGCCTATGGCCCGATATCGGCCGAGCAGTGGGGCGAGAAGTCGCGCCCCGTTGATTTCTACGATTTGAAGGCCGATGTCGAGGCCCTGTGTGCCGCTTTTGGTGGCGATGCCGAGGCTTTCCGCTTCGAGTCCGGGGTTCATTCCGCCCTGCACCCGGGCCGCACCGCAAGCCTCATCCGCCATGGAGAGATCGTCGGTGTGCTGGGCGAACTGCACCCTGAACTGGTGCAAAGCCTCGATCTGCCGGGTGCGCCGCTGCTGTTCGAGCTGGACTGGTCGCGGCTTGCCGCCGCCCGCGTGCCGGTCGCCCAGCCGGTGCCGGAGTTCCCGGCCTCGCGCCGTGACCTGGCACTGGTCGTGGATGAATCGACCCCCGTGCAGGCGCTGATCGACACCGCCAGGGCCGCCGCAGGGTCCAATCTGGTGCAGGCGCTGGTGTTCGACATCTACCGGGGGCAAGGTTTGCGTGATGGATCAAAGAGTGTCGCTTTGGGATTGATTTTTCAGGATTATTCCCGCACCCTTACCCTTGAAGAAATCGACACGCAGGTGGCAGGGATCGTCACCGCGCTCACGCAAAAGCTGAGGGCGAACCTGCGGTCATAAGGCTTATGGGAGGCTGCACGCTTGACCTTGACCAAGGCAGAACTGGCCGATGCGCTCTTTGAGGAACTCGGGCTGAACAAGCGCGAGGCCAAGGAGTTCGTGGACTTGTTCTTCGAGGAAATGCGTACGCGGCTGGAAGTGGGTGAAGAGGTGAAGCTGTCAGGATTTGGTAACTTCGAGTTGCGCAGCAAGAACCAGCGTCCGGGTCGCAACCCCAAGACCGGGCAGGAAATCCCCATTTCGGCACGTCGCGTGGTGACGTTCCGGCCTGGCCAGAAATTGCGGTTGAGGGTGACGGTTGATGAAAGCTAACGCTGCGGAAGTGATCGCCCTGCCGGTGTTGTCGGCAGAGCTGCCGCGCAAGCGTTATTACGCGATTGGCGAAGTGAGCGAGCTGTGCGGCATCAAGCCGCATGTGCTGCGCTACTGGGAGCAGGAGTTTCCCCAGCTCAAGCCGGTCAAGCGCCGCGGCAACCGCCGCTACTACCAGTTCGACGATGTCGAGATGGTGCGCCGCATCCGCAGCCTGCTCTACGAACAGGGTTTCACCATCGGTGGCGCACGTCAGCGCCTGCGCGAGGCGAGGCAGGAGCGTATCGACAGCCTCGCAGCGCCCATCCCGATTCAGGCCAATGCCGCGCCGGCTGCCTCGCGCAAGGAGCAGATCAAGGATCTGCGCCGCGAGCTCGAAGAGCTGCTCAAGCGGCTACCCAGTTGATTTACTTCGCTCTCGCAGTTACTTAATGCCGCGCGATCGCTTAAACTAGTCGTCTGATCGGCGCGTAGCGCAGCCTGGTAGCGCACTACCTTGGGGTGGTAGTGGTCGGAGGTTCAAATCCTCTCGCGCCGACCAACTTTCAATCCCCTCAAAAACCCGCAGCGATGCGGGTTTTTTTGTGGGCGGCGCAGATTCAGATGCGTCACGGCGATGTCATGGGCCGGGTGGAAAATGACGCTCGTGTGAAGCCACGAGAGCATCCATGTCCCGCCTGCCGCAAACCGCAAAACTCGGCAATGCCAAGCATGAGGAAGGCAAGACCCACTACCGCACGGTCTGGGTCAGCGATGTGCACCTCGGCACACCGGGGTGCAAGGCCGAGCACCTCGTTGAGTTCCTGAAAAGCCACAGCTGCGACACGCTCTATCTGGTCGGCGACATCATCGACGGCTGGAAGCTCAAGCACAATTTCTACTGGCCGCAGGAACACACCAACGTCATCCGCAAGATCCTCACCAAGGCCAAGCGCGGGACGAAGGTCCATTACATCACTGGCAACCACGACGAGTTCTTGCGCAAGTTCGTGGCCTTCAAGCTCGATCTCGGCAACATCCGCTTCGTCAACGAGCTGGTACACCACACGGCCGATGGCCGCCGCCTGTTGATCACCCACGGCGATGCCTTTGACGTGATCACCCGCTACCACGCCTGGATCGCCATGACCGGCGATGCCCTGTACGAGAACGCGATGCGCTTCAACTACTGGTTCAACAAGGGTCGCAGCCTGTTCGGCATGCGTTACTGGAGCCTCTCGGCGTTCGCCAAGCAGCACGTGAAGACGGCAGTGAACGTGGTCAGCACCTTCGAGGAATCCGTAGCGCACGAGTGCAGGCGGCGCAAGCTCGATGGCGTGGTCTGCGGGCACATTCACCACGCTGAAATCCGCGACATCGGTGGCGTGACTTACTTCAACTGCGGCGACTGGGTGGAGAGCTGCACAGCGCTGACCGAAGACATGAACGGCAAGATCGACATCGTCCGCTGGGTGACGCTGGACCACCTCAACCAGAGCCCGAAAGTCACCCCGCTGAAGGCCGTTGCCAGGGCCGAAAGCAAGCCGTTGAAGGCGAAGCAGGGCGCGGCATAGCAGCGCGCGTTCACGCCACCATGTGCGCGATGGTGGTCACCAGATCGCGCATGGCGTCGGCGCATTTGTCGTAGCGTTTGTCGGCCTGGCCAGGCTGGCGCATCCAGATGCCGTCTCCGGCGCGCTCGCGTTGTTCCATGTGGCCCCAGGTCAGCATCAACAGCTGTGTGGGCTGGCCGGGCACACGCTCGATGCGTACCACCACCTCGTTGCGGCGGTCGGAAATCTCGAAGTAGCGAACCTTGGGTTCGCTGGCGAGTCGTGTCTTGAGGGCGCCGCAATAGCCCATGACCTTCTTCCATTCCTCCAGCATCTCGTTGCGCTTCTGGTCGTTCTGCTTCGCCTCGCCGCTGCGAAAGCTGCGGATGGAGCCCATCAAACGATCCAGCTCGGCCAACTCAGGCGCATCGGGCGGCGGCGCTTGCGGGGAGGTAATGGCGAACGAACCTGTCGCATTCGGGTTGGGCGCGGTGGTGCGCGGTGACGAGGTGCCGAGCTTCACGGTCGCGTTGCGTTGCGTGCCGCCGCGGCGCGGCTGGCGGCTGGCGGCAGCGTCGGACTCGTCGATGTAGTTCATCGACAGTCGCCCGAACTGCACCACATCGCCGTGATAAAGCTGCTGGGATTCAATGCGCTCGCCGTTGATCCAGGTGCCGTTGCTGGATTTGAGGTCATGCACAGTCGATATACCCACGCGGGTGATGACCACCGCATGGCGCGCGCTCACGGCCAATTCCGGCAGGCGGATGTCGTTGCCGGCATCGCGTCCCACCGCCACCCGCTCCTGCCGGATGGCGAACGCCATGGGCTCCTGCCCTGACGGTTGCCACACGAACTTGGCCATGCCTGCTCCCCTCACGTCATTGCTTTAGTGGGACAAGCGTGACGCAAGCCTTGGCTGTCTGGCAAGAGCCTGAAACGGCAAGTTTTTGCACTATCATCGCGCCCCTTTCAACGCGGCCCCAAGCCATGTGGTTCAAGAACATCCAGGCCTATCGTCTTGCCCAGGGTTGGGCCATGTCTCCCGGCTCGCTGGAGGCCGCACTCGCCAAGCAACCGCTGATGCCCTGCACCGGCATGAGCCTGATGAGCCGGGGCTGGGTGCCGCCTGCGGGTGATGCCGGCCTGGTCGCCTCGCAGGGCAAGCACCTGATGATTGCGCTGGGCGTGGAGCAGAAGCTCCTGCCATCGAGCGTCATCAAAGAAGAATCGAAGCTGCGCGCGGTGGAGCTGGAGTCGAAGCAGGGCTACAAGCCCGGCAAGAAGCAGCTGCGGGATCTGGCCGAGCGCATCACCGCTGAACTCTTGCCGCGCGCCTTCGCCAAGCGCCGCGTCACCCGCGCCTGGATCGACCCGGTCGAACGTTGGGTGGTGGTGGATGCCGCCTCGCCTGCGCGTGCGGAAGAAGTGCTGGAGCACCTGCGCAACACCCTGGGCGAGCTGCCGGTCACCCGACTCGAAACCGAGCTTTCACCTGGCGGTGCCATGACCCAGTGGCTGACCGTGGGCGACGCCCCCGGCCAGTTCGCACTCGACAGCGAAGCCGAGCTGAAAGGCACCGGCGAGGAGGCCGCCACCGTGCGCTACCTGCGCCACGACCTCAGCGTCAAGGAAATCCGCGAGCACATCAGCGGTGGCAAGTTTGCGACGCGCTTGGGCCTGTTGTGGAAGGATCGCTTGAGCTTGCTGCTGGTCGAGCCGTTCCAGATCAAGCGGGTGAAATCGCTGGCAATGGAGGCGGGTGGCGACGAGGGGGCGGGAGTGAATCCCGCCGACCAGTTCGAGGCTGACTTTGCCTTGATGACCGGCGAGTTCTCGGCGCTGCTGAAAGACCTCACCCTGGTTCTGGGCGGCGAAAAGGCTTAGGCGGCTTTTGCGAGCTGCTGCACGAAGGGCTGCGTGCGCAGCATGTCGGAGGTGGCGTCGGCATCGACGGCACGGCTGAACCGGAAGCCCTGCATCTCGTAGCAGCCCAGCCGCTGCAGAAAATCCACCTGCGTGTCGGTTTCAACACCCTCGGCGACCGAGTTGAGCATGAGCCCCGCAGCCATGCTGACAATGGCGGACACCAGTGAGCCAAGGTCGCGCCCGCTGCGGATGTCCTGCACGAACGAGCGATCGATTTTCAGAGTGTGAATCGGCAGCTTGCGCAGATAGCTCAGCGAGGAGTAACCCACGCCAAAGTCGTCGATGGCCACCCGCACGCCGCTGTCGGCGAGCATGGCGAGCTTGCGCACGACGACACCGATGTCCTTGATGAGGCTTTCTTCGGTCAGCTCGATTTCAAGCACCCGGTTGGGCAGGCCACTGCGCTTGAGGGTGTCCTGCACCATGGCGACGAAGTTGGCCTGCTCGACCTGGCTGGCCGAGAAGTTCACCGCCAGCCGGATCTCGCCGCAGCCGAGATGGCGCCAGCGTTGCATGTCCTCACAGGCGGTTTTTAGCACCCACTCGCCGAGGCCGGTGCTAAGGCCTGCTTCTTCGGCGATGTGCAAAAACTCGCTGGGCGGCAGCAGCCCCATGACCGGATGCTGCCAACGCACCAGGGCCTCGACCCCGCAGATCAGGCCGGTACGCACATCAACCTGCGGCTGGTAGTGGAGGCGCATCTGCCCGCTGGCAACCGCATTGTGCAGATCGTTGGCGAGGGTCAGCCGGTGTTTGGGCACAGATTCCATCTCTGGGCTGAAGAACCCGCAGCCGTTGCGGCCACGGCGTTTTACCGCATACATGGCGGTGTCCGCGCGGTGGATCAGCACATCGGCGGTGACACCATCCTGCGGATGGCGGACGATGCCGATGCTGGCTGTGAGATACAGCTGGTGCTCGGCGATGTGGAACGGGCGCTCCAACTCCTCGATCAGCTTGTTGGCTACCAGCAATGCGGCCTCGTTGCTCTCGACCCCCGGCAGCAGCAGCAGGAACTCATCACCGCCTACGCGGGCCAGCGTGTCGCCCTCGCGCAGCAGCTCTTTCATGCGCAGGCTGACGATCTGCAGCAGCTCATCGCCCACCAGATGGCCGAGACTGTCGTTGACCAGCTTGAAGCGGTCGAGGTCGATGTACATCACCGCCAGTGCGCGCCCATCCCGCTGCGCCTGCGTGAGCGCCAAGGCAATGCGGTCCTTGAACAGGGCGCGGTTGGGCAGGCGGGTGAGTAGGTCGTGCGAGGACTGGAAGCGGATGATCTCTTCGGCACGGCGGCGCTCGCTGATGTCGCGGGCCACGCCGAAGGTGCCGGTGCCGGCCAGCAGGGTGGAGTTCAGCTGTACCGGCAGGCTGTAGGTCTCGAATGGGCGAGCACCCTCGGCGCTGTCCTTGTGCAGCAGGCGCAATTCGGTTTCCTGGCGCGGCTGGCTGCCATCGCTGAGTTGCAGCAGGAACAGATCGGCCTGGGCATGGTCATCCGGATGCACCAGCGTTTTGTAGTGCTGGCCCAAGAGCTCGTCGCGGTGGTAGCCCAGCAGTTTCTCGATGCGCTGGTTGGTGTAGGCAAAGCGGCCTTCGGCATTGAGCAGGTAGATGAGGTCGGGCGCGCTTTCGACAAAAAAACGATGCAGCTGTTCGGACTCGGCCAGCTGTTGCTGCATCACCCGGTTTTCGCGCATCAGGCGGCGTTCGCGTAGCGCCGTGGTGACCCGAGCGAATAGCTCTTGCGGCACATAAGGCTTGCGCAGGTAGTCCTGCGCGCCAAGCCGCAGGCAGCTCACCGCGCCATCGACGGAGTCTTCGCCGCTGACGACGATCACCGCCAGATCGGACTCGGTCTTCTGCAGGGCATCGAGCACCTGATAGCCATCGAGCACCGGCATGTTGAGGTCGAGCAGCAATAGATCCACGGAAGCATTGATGCGCGCCAGCGCCTCGGCGCCGTTGCGGGCGGCGGTGACGGCATAGCCCTGCGCCCTGAGCAAGGCACAGGTGCTGCCGAGCACGGGCTGCTCGTCATCGCAGACCAGTATGTGCGCAAGAGGGGCGGTGATTTCGTGCATGGCGATTCCTTTAAGGGGGTGCATCTGGCCTGGCGGCTTGTGGCAGCCTGACCACGAAACGGGTGCCGATGTGCGTCACGCTCTGGCAGTCGATCTCGCCACCCAGGCCATCGACCAGCCGCTTGACGATGGAAAGACCAAGGCCCGCGTGTCCCGGCTTGCTGCTGCTTTTGGGGTGGAACAGGCGCGCCAGCATCTCGGGCGCAATGCCGGGACCGGTATCGGCTACGGTGAACAGCCAGCGTCGATGCTCGTCAGCACCGGATTGCAAGGTGGTGTCCAGCCGCAATCGACCGCCTTGTGGCATGGCCTCAAGCGCGTTGTGGATGAGATTGGTGAGAATCTGCTTGAGCGCCACGGCATCGCTGATAAATACCGGCAGCGTCGGCTCCAGCTCGGTGTGGATGTCGATCTGCCGCTCTGCCGCCACTGTGGTCAATTGCAGGCCATTCAGCACATCCTGCATCAGTTTGTTGAGGTCTACCGGGCTGCGTTCGGCAGGGTGCCGGGGGTTGGCCAGGTGATCCATGATGCGGCCGATGCGGGTGAGTTCGCTACGCATGATGCGCAGCTCATCGCCAGCGTCGGTGGACTTGGTCTCGATCAGGTGCAGGTAGTTGCGCAGTGCCGTCAGCGGCGCGGCCATTTCATGCTGCGTTTCGCTGATGCGTTGTTGCAGGGTTTCTGCTGATGCAGTGGCTGCGGGTTCGATGACCGGCGCCGGCGGCAGTGCGCGTCCGGTCGCATCCAGCAAAGCCATCACTGGGTGCAGCCGCGTCTGTAGCGCCTGCCATTCATCCGCTTGCAAGCCCAGCACCAGCACGCCGCCGGAGAACGGCAGGCAGCCCAGGCCAGGCTTGCCTAGCAGGCGTGCCAGCTGCTCATCCGCAAGGCTGCGTGCGCTGGTTGCGTCATCGAAGCTTGAGCGGGGCCGTGCTCGTTGAAAGGCATCTGCCACCAGGCTGCAACCGGGCTCGCAACGCATGCGAAAATCCGCGAGCGCAGCAGGGCTTTCGTCGGTTACGGCGTGCAGGCTGCCAGTGGTGGCGTCGTATCGCAGCAGCAGCAGAGCTGCAAAACCGAACCGCAGGTTCAGGGTGATGCGAAGTGAGCGCCAGGGCGAGAGTGCGGCTGTGGCCGGTTGCAGCGCACGGTTGGCCAGAGCTTCCTGCAGGCGGGCCAGTGCGCTCTCCGGCGCTGATCCATTGGCCGCCTGCGGCAGCAGACCCCATTGCAGCTTCAGTGTTTCCAGCTCGTGCTGGCACTCGCGTGTGAGCGTGGCGAGCAAGGGTGCGGGCAGCTGGAACCAGAGTGACGATGCGGCGCAAGCATTGGCATCTGCCCCGTGCATCGAGAGCCGGTCGGCAAGATGCAGGATGCGGGTCAGCGGGTGGATATCGCGCAACATGTCTGCGGCCAGGCCGTGATAGCGCAGGGCATCGTGCGCTGCTATGGGCAGCGGCGTGCCGCGCAGCACCGCGGTACCCACCTGCAGGCGGGTGGCACCATAGCGCTGCCATTCCAGCTCCAGTTCGCGCTGCTCGTCGTCGGCGGCACTGGCCAGCAGCGCGGCGTATTCATCCCCACCGTGCAGCGCCATCAGCCAATGGCCGCAGCGCAGCAGCAATGCGGCGAGATAGGTTTCCTCAGGGTTTCCGATCTGCAGCTGCCGCGCCAGCCGTCGTGCCAGCAGGGCAGTGAATACGCAGCGTCGCCAAATCTGTCGGCTGAGTGCTGTCGCTGGCGTTGCCTGCAAGCGTTCGAGCGCAGCGGGGATGGCCACCGCCTGCAAGCCCTGCAAGCCGCAGTGATGCAGCAGCATGTCGAGGGTGACGGGCTGTGCCGCCGACGCTGCCGGATGGAGTGCCAGCAGTTGCAGGCACAGCGCAGGGTCGAGGCCCACCAGCGCCGCCAGCCCGGTCGGCGGGGGGTGCGCCAAGAGAGCTGCCAGCACTTCCGGCAGGCAGGCTCTACCGCCGAGGGCATTGAACGGCAGCATCGCGGCTTTAGGGGCCATCACGGCGTGCGGCGGAGCCAAGGTTGCAATGCCGACAGTAGAGCCACCGAAGGGACCGGAATCGGCGACAGGGCTGAGTTCTGTGGTCTGCCGAGCGTGCACATCGCTCGCTCCTTTATTTTGAGGCTGCGAAGAGTCTAATACTAAATGTAGGGGGATGCATTACTTTTGAGGCCATATCTTGTGGCCCCCTGAATTTGCGCCCTGCGCTGCTACCCTATGAAAAATCCCCCATCCACACGCCCGCCCATGCTCTGTTTCCGCTCCTTGAACCAAGGCCTGCTGCTCTGCGCCATGCTGTCGCTGGGTTTCCAGTCTGCCGTTGCCGCCATGCCGAAAGACATCCACTCCCATGCCAATGTCGCGGACTTCCGCACCGAGCATCTTTTGCTCGACCTCAAGGTCGATTTCAAGAAAAAGCAGCTCGCCGGCACCGCGCAATTGCAGTTGCAGCGCCTGAACGCAGACGCGCTGGAACTGGTACTGGATACCCGCGCGCTGAGCATCGAAAGCGTGCAGGCCGCGAGCGGCAACGCAGCATGGGAAAAAACCAGCTTCACGCTGGATGCGCCCAGCGACATTCTCGGCAGCGCCCTGCGCATCGCCATGCCGGCGGGCGCTGATCGCGTGCGCATCCGCTACCACACCGCGCCGACCGCGAGCGGCCTGCAATGGCTCACCCCCGCACAAACAGCCGGCAAGAAACTGCCGCTGCTGTTCACGCAATCGCAGGCCATCCACGCCCGCAGCTGGGTGCCGCTGCAAGATACGCCCGGCGTGCGAATCACCTACGAGGCCCGCATCCGCACGCCCAAGGCGCTGCGGGCGGTGATGAGCGCGACCAATGATCCCAAGGCCAGGCTCACCGGCGACTATCGCTTCAAGATGGAGGAGCGGATTCCGTCATACCTGCTCGCCCTCGCGGTGGGCGATCTGCACTTCGCCGCCACCGGCCCGCGTACCGGCATCTATACGGAACCGGTCATGGTGCAAAAGGCCGCGAAGGAGTTCGAAGACACCGAGGCGATGATCGGCGCGGCCGAAAAACTCTACGGCCCATACCGCTGGGGCCGCTATGACCTGCTGATCCTGCCGCCCAGCTTTCCCTACGGCGGCATGGAAAACCCCCGCCTCACCTTTGCCAGCCCCACCGTCATCACCGGTGACAAGGCCCTGGTTTCGCTGGTGGCGCACGAGCTTGCGCATTCCTGGAGCGGCAATCTCGTCACCAATGCCACCTGGCGCGATTTCTGGCTCAACGAGAGCTTCACCAGCTATTGCACCAACCGCATCATGGAGGCCGTGTTCGGGCCAGAGCGCGCCGACATGGAGCGCGTGCAGGAGGCCGAGGAACTCAAGCGCGACTTGCCGGAAGTGCCCGCCGCACAACTCGCGCTCGCACCCGCCGAGCCCGGTGCGGATGCCGAGGAGTATTCGAGCATCATTGCCTACAACAAGGGTTCGCTGTTTCTCTACAACCTCGAACGCGCTTACGGCCGTGCGGTGTTCGATCCCTTCCTCAAGGCCTGGTTCAACGAGCACGCCTTTACCAGCCTGACCACCGAGGACTTCCTCACCTTTCTCGACGAGCGCCTGCTCAAGGCCAACCCCGGCGTGGTCAGCGAGGCCAGGGTGCGCGACTGGATTTACGGCACCGCGCTGCCGGCCGATGCGGTGTATCCGGCCTCCGACGTCTACGCCAAGGTCGATGCCCTGCGCGCGGATTTTCTTGCAGGCCGAATCCCCGCCGAGGCCCTGCCAGTTCAGGGCTGGAATGTGCTGCACTGGACCTACTTTCTCGACCAGATGCCAGCCACAGTCACACTCGCACAATTGCAGGCACTGGATGCCGCGCACAAGCTCACCGACAGCAGCAACGCCTTTCTGCTCAAAAGCTGGCTGCCGCTGGCCATCACCCACGGCGATGTCGATGTGAAGGCTGCCACCCGCCGCCATCTGCTCGGCGTCGGCCGCCGCTATCTGATCGCGGATGTCTACAAGGCCCTGCTCAAGACCGATGCGGGGCGCGCCGAGGCCAGGGCCATCTATGCCGATGCCAAGGCGGGCTACCACCCCTACACGCAAGGCGTGATCGAGAAATTGCTGAAAGCCGCCCCTTGAACAGAGGCATCACCATGACCGCTGCCGCCGATGTGAAAAGCACAATCCACGCTGCCATGCGCTACCGCGACGCACCCGCGGCCATCGAGTGGCTGTGTGCGGCGCTGGGCTTCGAGAAGCATGCTGTGCATGAGGACGGCGAGGGCGGCATCGCACACGCGCAGCTGAGTTTCGGCAACGGGCTGATCATGCTCAGCAGCGTGCGGGACGATGCCTGGGGACAGCGCATCGCGCAGCCCAGCGAGATTGGTGGGCGCCAGACGCAGGCCTGCTGTCTGGTCGTCGCAGACCCCGATGCCCACTACGCCAATGCTGTCGCCCACGGTGCCGAGATCATCGACTCACTGCTTGAGCAGGACTACGGCGGCAAGGGTTACAGCTGCCGCGACCCGGAAGGGCACCTCTGGTGGATCGGCAGCTACAACCCCTGGGCTTGAGCGCCGCCAAATGGTTTTTCGAGCAAGTCGCGGATCAGCTCGGACAGCGCGGTGCCGCTGTCCACCACGCTGTTGAGCAGCGCCTGGCTGTCGTCGTCGAGCGCGGCAAGATGCCGCCGTTGCAGCAATTGCGTAAAGCCGACGATGGCCCGCAGCGGCGTCTGCAATTCGTGCGAGGCGGCATGGGCCTGACGCTGCAGCTGCGCCTCTGCCTGCTGCAAGGCCTGCAACAGCGCGAAGGTGCGGAGGGCTGCCGCCACACTCACGTAGAGCCGCTCGCTGGTCAGCTCGGACTTGCTGCGGTAGTCGTCGATGGCATAGCGCTCGATCACCGCGCGCGGCGGCGCCACGCCGGGCTGGCCGGTGCGCAGCACGATGCGCACCGCACGGTTGCCGAGCGTGGCGCGCACATGGTTGACGAACTGAAGGCCGGCGTCGTCGCTCTCCATCACCACGTCGAGCAGGATCAGCGCCACCTCTGGGTGTGCCGCCAGCTGTGCCCGACCCTCGGCCGCCGAATTTGCCTTTACGAGCTGCACGCCCCGACCATCGAACAGCGCCTGTTCAAGCGTCAGGCGCGTCACGGCATGGACATCCGGTTCGTCATCCACCACCAGCACCGTCCACGGCATCAGGCTCGGGCCTGCGCGATGGTCTTCGTCCGCAAAAAGCAATTCGTCTTCTTCAGTGCTCATGGCGACATTGTCGGCTTCAGCAGGCGCTGCCGCCAGCACCCTGCGATGGCGCGAAACCATTGCGCTGTTGCAAGCTCCAATCATCTCAAGGCCACCCATGGAGAGCAGCAATGTGCGAGCACGATGATTTCAGCGAGTTTGCAGGCCCGGCAAGGTCTATCACGCGCCGTCAGTTCGGGCGCATGACGCTCACGGCCGGCCTTTTGGCCACGCTGCCCAGGCAAGCCTTCGCAGGCCATACCAAGGGCAGGGAGGTCGAGATCAAGACGCCTGCGGGCGTGGCGGATGCCTACTTCGTGCATCCCGCCAAGGGCAAGCACCCGGGTGTGCTGATCTGGCCGGACATCTTCGGCCTGCGCCCCGCCTTCAAGGAGATGGCCACCCGCCTGGCCGAAGCGGGCTACGCCGTGCTGGTGGTCAATCCGTTCTACCGCACGAAGCCCGCACCCACCGCGCCAGAAAAGCCCAGCTTCGACGACCCCGCCACCCGCGAGGCACTGATGGCGCTCAGGAGCTCACTCACCCCCGAAACCGCGCAGGTGGATGCCAGCGCCTTCGTCGCCTGGCTCGACGCTCAGAAAGCGGTCGATACCAAGCGCCAGATCGGCACCGCCGGTTACTGCATGGGTGGCCCGCTGGTGATGCGCACCGCAGCCGCCGTGCCGTCACGCATCGGTGCGGCCGCGAGTTTCCACGGCGGCGGGCTCGCCACCGACAAGCCCGACAGCCCGCATCTCCTGATCCCCGCCATGAAGGCGAGCTTTCTCATCGCCATCGCCGAAAACGACGATGCCAAGGAGCCATTGGCAAAAGACACGCTGCGCGACGCCTTTGCCGCCGCGAAGCGGCCTGCCGAGATCAAGGTCTACGCCGGCACCAAGCACGGCTGGTGCCCGACCGATTCGCGCGTCTACGATCACGCCCAGGCCGAAAAAGCCTGGGCACAGATGGCGGCCCTGTTCGGGCGTTCACTGGCGGCTTGATGCCTGGCGCGGCCACCTGCCAGCCTCCTTCTTCCAGCGAGAATCAACATGTCGCAGCCTGCAAAAAACACGATCTGTCTCTGGTATGACGGCACCGCCGAGGCAGCAGCGCGCTTTTACGCGCAGACCTTTCCGCAGTCCTCGCTCGACGCGGTGCATCATGCGCCGGGCGATTTTCCATCCGGCAAGAAAGGCGATGTGCTGACGGTGGAGTTCACCGTGATGGGCATACCCTGCATCGGCCTCAATGGCGGCCCTGCGTTCAAGCAGAGCGAAGCTTTTTCGTTCCAGGTTGCCACCGTGGACCAGGCCGAAACGGATCGCTACTGGAATGCCATCGTCGGCAACGGCGGTCAGGAAAGCGCCTGCGGCTGGTGCAAGGACCAATGGGGTCTGTCCTGGCAGATCACCCCCATCGCGCTGATCAAGGCCATCACCGACCCTGACCCCGCTGTGGCCCAGCGTGCCTTCGCGGCGATGATGGAAATGACCAAGATCGACATTGCCGCCATCGAGGCTGCACGCCGGGGCTGAAGTCGCTCAGGGCTTCGCCGCCAATTGCGCCACGATGGCCGGGTTCTCCAGCGTCGAAATGTCCTGCGTGATGTCCTCGCCCTTGGCGATCGAGCGCAACAGCCGCCGCATGATCTTGCCGCTGCGGGTCTTGGGCAGGCCATCGGCAAGGCGGATGTCATCCGGCTTGGCGATGCTGCCGATCTCTTTCGCCACATGCTCGCGCAGCTCCTTGATGAGGGCGGCGGCTTCATCGCCCTCAGGTCGCACGCCTTTCAAGATCACGAAGGCGCAGATCGCCTCGCCCTTGACCTCGTGCGGGCGACCCACCACGGCGGCTTCGGCGACGCGTGGATGGCTGACCAGCGCGCTTTCGACCTCCATCGTGCCCAGGCGGTGACCGCTGACGTTCAGCACATCATCGACGCGGCCCATGATCCAGTAATAGCCATCGGCATCGCGGTGCGCGCCATCGCCTGCCACATACAGATAGCTGCCGTCGGCACGTCTGGGGAACTGCCCGAAATAGGCTTTCCTGTAGCGATCGTTGTCGCCCCAGATGGTGCGTAGCATGTGCGGCCAGGGCTTGGTGATGACGAGATAGCCGCCAGCCTCCTTGCCGCCATCAATGGACTCAGCAGGCTCGCCCGCCTCGTTGACGATCTCGCAGAAAATGCCGGGCAGTGGCTTGGTGCAAGAGCCGGGCTTGGTGGGCACCGCACCGGGTATGGGCGAGATCATCGCGGCTCCGGTTTCGGTCTGCCACCAGGTATCGACGATGGGTAATTTCTCGTGGCCGATGGTGCGGTGGTACCACATCCAGGCTTCGGGGTTGATCGGCTCGCCGACGCTGCCGAGCATGCGCAATTTGCTCAGGTCATATTTTTTCGGCCAGTCGTCGCCGAGCTTCATCAGCGCACGAATGGCGGTCGGTGCGGTGTAGAAAATGGTGACGCCGTGATCCTGGCAGATCTTCCAGAACCGGCCCGCGTCCGGGTAGGTGGGCACGCCCTCGAACATCATCACCGTCGCGCCGTTGCTGAGCGGCCCATAGGTCACGTAGCTGTGGCCGGTGATCCAGCCCACGTCCGCCGTGCACCAGAACACATCGTCTTCCTTGAGATCAAAAATCCACTGGCAGGTGAGGTGCGCGCCCAGGAGGTAGCCGCCGGTGGAATGCTGGATGCCCTTGGGCTTGCCGGTGGAGCCACTGGTGTAGAGCAGAAACAGCGGGTGCTCGGCCTCGACCCATTCCGGCTCGCAGCGATCCGGCTGCGTGGCGACCAGCTCGTGCCACCACACATCGCGCCCGGCACTCATTTGCACCGCGTTGCCGCCGTGCTGAAGCACCACGACTTTCTCGACCGTCTTGCCGCCACTGGCGAGCGACTCATCGACCGTTTTCTTGAGGTCGATCAAATTGCCGCCGCGCGAGTTGCCATCGGCGGTGATGACCCACTTCGCCGCCGTGTCTTCGATGCGGTCCCTGAGCGAGCTGGCCGAGAAGCCGCCGAACACGACCGAGTGCGTGGCCCCGATGCGGGCGCAGGCGAGCAGGGCGATCACCGCCTCGGGCGTGTGCGGCAGGTAGACGATGACGCGATCGCCCTTCACTACGCCAAGTGATTTCAGGCCATTGGCGAGCTTGCAGACTTCGGCGTGCAGCTGCCGGTAAGTGAAGGTGCGCGAGCCGCCCTTGTCAGCCTCGAAGCGGATGGCGATCTTGTCGCCGCGTGCGCCCAGATGGCGGTCGAGACAATTCACCGAGGCATTGGTCTTGCCATCCACGAACCAGCGGTAGTTGGGTGCCTCGGAGTCATCCAGCACGGTGCGAAAGGGCGTCTGCCAGGCGAGTTCCTTCTTGGCCAGATCACCCCAGAAGCCCACGTAATCCTTGGCGGCTGCGGCGTGCAGAGCATCGAGCTTTTCGGCATTGAGCCGCGCTTTGGCGATGAAATCGGGCGAGGGCGGAAACACACGGGTTTCGGCGAGCACGGATGAAATACCGTTGTCGGTAGGGCTCATGAGTTCTCCTCTCACAGGGGGCAGTTTTCGTCAGCGATTGTGCGGCAATCGGCAGGCAGTCGGGATTCGACCATGGTCCAAGCAGCAGCCTCTTGATTCAGGCTGCGTGGCAGATGGTGCGAGCTAATATCCTGCCGCCATCCCGTCCTTGCGGGACTCAGAAGCACCGAAGTACGCGCCAGTCTTTGGATCACGCAGGATCGCCTGATAGCCGCCGTAATCCCCCACCGAAGTGCCGATCTGGTGGCCGCGCTGCACCAGGGTGCGGATGCTCTCGTAGGGGATTCCTGTTTCAACAGAAAGCTCGCCGCCATCCGTCATCACCTCATCGGTGGGCTCTGATGAGCCCGTGTGATACCAGCGCGGCGCATCGCCCGCCTCTTGCAGGTTCATGCCGAAGTCGATCAGGTTCATCACGATCTGCACATGGCCCTGCGGCTGCATGTCGCCGCCCATCACGCCAAAGCTCACCCAGGGCTTTCCGGCCTTGGTGATGAAGGCGGGGATGATGGTCTGGAACGGCCGCTTGCCCGGCGCATAGACGTTCATGTGCCCAGGTTGGAGCGAGAACATCTCGCCACGGTCCTGAAGGATGAAGCCCAAGCCCGGCGGCGTCATGCCGCTGCCCATGCCGCGATAGTTGCTCTGGATCAGCGACACCATGTTGCCGGCTGCGTCCGCCGTGGTGAGGTAGATGGTGTCGCCCTGGCGCAGCGCCGGGTTGCCGGCATCAATGCGCTTCGCGGCCTTGGCAGGGTCCAGCAACTTGCCGCGTTCGGCGGCGTAGCCCTTGCTGATGAGCTGTGCCACGGGCAGGGCATTGAAGGCCGGGTCGGCGTAGAACCTGGCGCGATCCTCGTAGGCGATCTTCTTCGCCTCCGTCACCAGATGCAGATGCTCCGCGCTGCCGAAGGCGATCTTCGAGAAGTCGTAGGGCTCCAACAGGTTCAGGATTTGCAGTGCGGCAATGCCTTGCGAATTGGGCGGCAGCTCCCACACCTCGTAGCCGCGATAACTGGTCGAGACCGGCTGCACCCAGGTGCTCGTATGGGCAGCAAAATCCGCTGCCGAGAGGTAGCCGCCCTGCGCCTTGATGTACTCGCCCACCGTCGCCGCAATCGGCCCCTTGTAGAAGGCATCACGCCCGCCCCTGGCGATGGCATCGAGCGTGTTGGCGAGGTTCGCGTTCTTCCACACCTCGCCTTTCTTCGGTGCTGCCCCTGCGAGCGTGAACTGCTCGTTGAAGCCGGGAAACTTTGCGAGACGCGGCACGCTACGGCCCCAGTAATAGGCCACCAGCTCGCTCACCGGATGGCCCTCGCGCGCGGCGCGGATGGCGGGTGCCAGCACGGTTTTCATCGGTAGCTTGCCGAACTTGGCGTGCAGCTCGAACCAGCCGTCGACCGCGCCCGGCACGCTCACCGGCAGCGGGCCAAGCGGTGGCAGGCGTGGGAGCTTTTGCTCGGCCAGCGCGCTCCTCAATTTCTCCAGCGTCAGCGATTGCGGCGAGCGGCCGCTGGCGTTGAGGCCATGCAGCTTCTGCGTCTTCGCATCCCAGACAATGGCGAACAGATCGCCGCCGATGCCGTTGCCGGTCGGCTCGACCAGGCCGAGCATGGCGTTGGCGGCGATGGCTGCATCCACGGCCGAGCCACCGGCCTTCAAGATGTCGAGTGCGGCATTGGTCGCCAGAGGATGGCTGGTGGCCGCCATGCCGTTGAGGGCAATGACCTCGCTGCGGGTGGCAAACGGGTGGCCGGTGATGCGGTCGGCGGAGTGTGCGGGCAGGGCAGCCAGCGCGAGCAGCAGGGGCAGGTGGCGCATGTCTAGGCTCGTCGAAGGCGGGGCAGGCAGCATCGCCATTGCCTGCCCAAGACGCAACCACCCGCCAGCGCGGATCGCAGCAATCACCATCCTGATCATCGGCCACGAAAAAGCCCCGGCTTTGGGCCGGGGCTTGGTTCGCGGTGCTGCGTTTACTCGTCGTGCAGAGACCTGCCCTTGGTCTCGGGCAAGAACAGGGTGCCGATCACCAGCGTCATCAGCGCGATGACGATCGGATACCAGAGGCCGTAGTAGATGTCGCCCTGCAAGCTCACGAGCGCAAAGGCGATGGTCGGCACGAAGCCGCCGAACCAGCCGTTGCCGATGTGGTACGGCAGGCTCATCGAGGTGTAGCGGATGCGGGTGGGGAAGAGTTCCACCAGCCAGGCCGCGATGGGGCCGTAGACCATCGTCACGTAGATGACGAGGATCGAAAGCAGGACGATCAGCATCGGCTTGTTGACCTGTGCCGGGTCGGCCTTCTTCGGGTAGCCCGCTGCGGTGAGCGCATCGCCGGTGGTCTTGGCAAAGGCCCCTTGCTGCTCCTTGAACGCGGCCTTGTCGAGCGGCACGCCATTGAAGCTCGCGTAGCTTGTCTCGCCGATCTTCACCGACGCCACCGTGCCTGCCGGAGCCGCCACGTTTTTGTAAGGCACACCGGCTTTGGCGAGGAAGCTCTTGGCGACGTCGCAAGAGGAGTTGAACACCTGCTTGCCGACCGGATCGAACTGGAAGCTGCACTCATCCGGGTCCGCGATCACGCTGACCGGCGAGGTGGCGGCGGCGGTCTCCAGGGCCGGATTGGCGTAGTGGGTGATGGCCTTGAAGATCGGGAAGTAGGTGAGTGCCGCAATCAGGCAACCCGCCATGATGATGGGCTTTCGCCCGATCTTGTCCGACAGCCATCCGAAGAAGATGAAGAACGGCGTGCCGATCAACAGGCCAGCGGCAATCAACAGGTTGGCCGTGGTCGAGTCCACCTTCACGCTCTGGGTCAGGAAGTAGAGCGCGTAGAACTGTCCGGTGTACCAGACCACTGCCTGGCCGGCGGTGGCACCGAACAGGGCGAGGATGACGATCTTGAGGTTTTTCCACTTGCCGAAAGCATCGGTGAGCGGTGCCTTGCTGCCTTTGCCGTGGTCTTTCATCTCCTTGAACATCGGCGACTCATCCAGCTGCAAGCGGATGTAGACCGAGATGCCGAGCAGCACCGACGAGAGCAAGAAGGGAATGCGCCAGCCCCAGGCCTCGAAGGCCTCGGTGCCCAGCACGAGGCGGCAGCTCAAGATGACCAACAGCGACAGGAACAGGCCCATAGTCGCGGTGGTCTGGATCCAGCTGGTCGCCAGGCCGCGCTTCTTCGGATCGGCGTATTCAGCCACGTAAGTCGCTGCACCCCCGTACTCACCACCCAGGGCCAAACCTTGCAGCAAGCGCAAGGCGATCAGGATGATTGGAGCCGCCACACCAATCGAGGCATAGCTGGGCAGGATGCCGACCAGAAAGGTCGAAAGGCCCATGATGAGAATGGTGATGAGAAAGGTCTGCTTGCGGCCGAGCAAATCACCCATGCGCCCGAAGAACAGCGCGCCGAAGGGCCGTACCGCAAAGCCGGCGGCAAAGGCGAGCAGGGCGAAAATGAAGGCGCTGGTGTCGTTCAGGCCTGAGAAGAACTGCTTGGCGATGATCGCTGCCAGCGAGCCGTAGAGGTAGAAGTCGTACCACTCGAAGACCGTGCCAAGCGAGGACGCAAAGATCACCTTGCGTCGTTTGGCCTCACTGTGAATCTGTACGGCGCCGAAGACGGCGGTTGGACTGCTCATGGTGCTCTCCTCACTTTATGGCTACTGGGTGTGAGGCACTGTAGGAGCGCGGCCCTTGCCGAGGAACGCGACTTTGGTCGCAACGCCGCGCTGCCGGGGCTGCGACTTTGGTCTAATCAGCTGACGACCCGCGCCACTGAAGGTGGGCGAAAAAACCACAGAGGAGAGCCGCAACAATGCTACCCAGCTGGGCCTTGTTCCTCATCTCGGCAGGCTATGTCGCCCTGCTGTTCGGCATCGCCCACCACGGCGACCGCCGCCATGCGCGCGCGCTCGAACAGGGCCGTGCGCCGCGTTTCCAGCCCTGGGTCTACAGCTTGGCACTCGGCGTGTATTGCACCAGCTGGACCTTCTACGGTGCGGTGGGCCGTGCAGCGGCCAGCGGTTGGGATTTCCTGCCCATCTATCTGGGCCCGCTGCTCGTCTTCGTCTTCGGTGCGCCCCTGTTAGCGCGCATCATCGCGGTGAGCAAGCGCCATAACATCACCTCGATCGCCGATTTCATCGGCGCGCGCTACGGCCGCCACCAGCCGCTCGCCATGCTCGCCACGTTCATCGCCGTCATCGGCGTGGTGCCCTACATCGCCTTGCAGTTGAAGGCTGTCGCCTTCGGCTTCGAGGTGCTCGCCACGCCGCTTGCCCTGGGCAGTGACAGCAGCGGCTTTGCCGACACCGCGCTGGTCATCGCCGTGCTGCTCGCGGTGTTTGCCATCCTGTTCGGCACGCGGCAGGTGGTGAGCAGCGAGAGCCACCACGGCATGGTGCTCGCCATCGCCTTCGAGTCGCTCATCAAGCTCGCCGCTTTTCTCGCCGTCGGCCTGTATGCCTGCTACGAAGTGTTCGACGGCTTTGGCGATGCCTACGTGCAGGCCCTGCGACTGCCGCAGCTCACCGAGCCGCTCAGCGACGGTGGCTGGCAGGCGGGCTTCTGGACGCAAACCCTGCTCGCCGCCATCGCCATCGTCTGCCTGCCCCGGCAGTTCCAGGTCACGGTGGTCGAGTCCACCAGCGCGCGGGATCTGCAACGCGCGCGCTGGGTGTTTCCGCTCTACATCCTGCTCATCTCGGCCTTTGTCGTGCCCATCGCGGCGGCCGGTTTACTGCGCCTGCCAGCCGGCACCGCCGCTGATACTTTCGTACTCGCCCTGCCGCTCGCCGAAGGCCACGGCCTGCTCTCGCTCGCCGCCTATCTCGGTGGCTTCTCGGCGGCGACCAGCATGGTCATCGTCGAGACCATCGCGCTCTCCACCATGCTCAGCAACGAGGTGGTGCTGCCACTGCTGCTGCGCTCCAAGCGCCTTGGCTTGGGCGCGCGCGGCGATTTGAGCCGCCCGCTCAAGTTCATCCGTCGCGGGGCGATTCTCGCCATCGTCTTCGCCGCCTGGCTCTACTACCGCCTTTTCACCGGCCCCGGCACGCTCTCGGCGATCGGCCTCCTGAGCTTCGTCGCCGTCGCCCAATTCGCACCGGCCGTGTTCGGCGGCATGGTTTGGCGCGGCGGCAGCTATCGCGGTGCCGTGTGGGGCCTGTTTGCAGGCTTTGGACTGTGGGGCTACACCCTGCTGCTGCCTGCCCTCGTTGGCAGCGAAAGTGCTCTGGTGCGCGAAGGTCCGCTCGGCATCGCGGCCTTCGCACCGCAGGCCATGTTTGGCCTCACCGGATTAGACCCCGTCACCCATGGCGCGCTGGTGAGCCTCGCGGCCAATCTCTTCTTTTACGTGCTCATTTCCTGGCTCGCGCAACCGCGCCTGGCCGAACGCCTGCAAGCGGTGCAGTTCCTCTCGCGCGACGAACCCGCGCGCGGCGTGCCGCCGGTATTGGCCACCACGCCGGCGACGGTGGGCGATCTGCTGGCCCTGCTCGAACGGTTTCTCGGGCCAGAAGGTGCGCGCGAGCAGCTCGCCGAGTTCAGCCAGCAGCGCGGCAAGCCGCTCGCCGCCAGCCAGGAGCGCGCCGACCGCCAGCTGCTGCGTTTCACCGAGCATCTGCTCGCCGGTGCGCTGGGTGCCTCGAGTGCACGCCTCTTGCTCGCCAGCACGCTGAGGGGCCGTGACATGCAGCCCGAGGACGTGATCCGCCTGCTGGACGAGACCAGCCACGCCATCGTCTTCAGCCAGGAGCGCCTGCGCGCCACGCTCGAACATCTCGCTCAGGGCGTGAGCGTGGTCGACAAAGACCTGCGCCTCGTCGCCTGGAACCGCCGCTATCTAGAGCTGTTTGCCTACCCGCCGGAACTCATCCACGTCGGCCAGCCCATCGAGACCCTGTTCCGCCACAACGCGGGCCGCGGCCTGCTCGGCATCGGCGACATCGAGACGTTGGTCGCCCGCCGCATGGAGCACCTGCAACGCGGCACGCCGTACGTGCATGAGCGGCAACTGGCTGATGGCACGGTGATCGAGATCCGCGGCACGCCCACCCCCGGTGGCGGTTTCGTCACCAGCTATTCGGACGTGACCGCCTACACCCGCGCCACCCGCGCGCTGCAAGAGGCCAACGACACGCTGGAACTGCGCGTCGCCGACCGCACCGCCGCACTCGCCATCGCCAGCGGCGAGGCGCAGCGCGCCAACGAGGCCAAGACGCGCTTCCTGGCGGCGGCCTCGCATGATCTGGTGCAACCGCTGCACGCAGCTCGGCTGTTTCTCGCCGCCGCCGACCGCGAGCATTTGTCGGCAGAGACCGGCACGGTTCTGGAACGCATCGGCGATTCACTCAATGCCGCCGAGCAACTGCTGAGCGGCCTGCTCGACATCAGCAAGCTAGATGCCGGTGCACTGCCCATCCACCGTGAAACCTTTGCGGCGGACACGCTGCTTGCCCCCCTCGCGCGCGAGTTCGCTGCCTTGGCCGAGGTGCGCGGCCTCAAGTTCCGCTACCGCCCGACGCGCGCCCTGCTGCACAGCGATGCCGCTCTGCTGCGCCGCGTGCTGCAAAATTTTCTCGGCAATGCGCTGCGCTACACGCGGCAGGGCAGGGTGCTGCTCGGTGTGCGGCGTGTCGGTGCAAACCTGCGCATCGAGGTATGGGATACCGGCCCCGGCATCGCCCCCGAACAGCAGAGCGCGATCTTCGAGGAATTCCGTCGCCTGCACGCTCAGGATGTGGTCGGTGATCGAGGCCTGGGGCTGGGCCTCGCCATCAGCGAGCGCATCGCCAGGCTGCTGGATCATTCGCTCACCCTGCGCAGCTGGCCCGGTCGCGGCTCGGTGTTTGCACTGACCGTTCCACTGGGCAACGTCTGCGATCTGAAAGCTGCGGCACCCGTGACAGAGAGCGAACGCCCCAGGGAACGCCGCGCACGTATCCTTGTCATCGACAACGAGCCGCTTGCCCTTGGCGCACTCACGGCACTCTTGCAACGCTGGGGTCACGAAGTCATTCCCGCCACTCACGCAGCAGAAGCCCGCGCGCATTGTGAAGGCAGGCCAGCGCCCGATCTGCTGCTGGTGGACTACCACCTCGACGACGGCGAAAGCGGCATCGAGGTGGCAACCGCGCTACGCCTGCTCTGGCAGCTCGATGTGCCCTGTGCCGTCATCACCGCCGACCCCACTCGCACGGCGCGTGATGCGGCTGCCGCCGAGGGCTATGCCCTGCTGCAAAAGCCGGTGAAACCCGCCGCATTGAAGGCACTCATGCAAAGGCTGTTGATGGATCGCACCACCTGAAAGCAGCTTTCATCGGTGAGCGGCGATAATCACACCGCCGCCATCACCGCATGCCTGCCCCGTGTCGAACATCATCTCCATCCAAAACCTGACCAAGACCTACAAGTCGGGATTCCAGGCGCTGAAGGGCGTCAGTCTGGACATCCAGCGTGGCGAGATCTTTGCCCTGCTCGGGCCGAATGGGGCGGGCAAGACCACGCTCATCGGCATCGTCTGCGGCATCGTCAACCCGAGCAGTGGCACGGTGCTGGCCGATGGTCACGACGTGGTGAAGGACTTCCGTGCCGCGCGCGCCAAGATCGGCCTGGTGCCGCAGGAACTTTCCACCGATGCCTTCGAGACGGTATGGGCGACGGTGAATCACAGCCGTGGCCTGTTCGGCAAGCCGAAGGATGTGGTCTTCGTCGAAAAGGTGCTGCGCGAGCTTTCGCTGTGGGACAAGCGCAATGCCAAGATCATGACTCTCTCCGGCGGTATGAAGCGACGCGTGATGATCGCCAAGGCGCTCTCGCACGAGCCGGAGATTCTCTTCCTCGACGAACCCAGCGCCGGGGTCGATGTGGAGCTGCGGCGTGACATGTGGGCGATGGTGCGTGGCCTGCAACAGCGCGGCGTGACCATCATCCTCACCACCCACTACATCGAAGAGGCTGAGGAGATGGCCGACCGCATCGGTGTGATCAACAAGGGTGCCTTGATCGTGGTGGAAGAGAAGCAGGCGCTGATGGCCAAGCTCGGCAAGAAGCAACTCAAGCTGCATCTCAAGACACCACTCGCCGCCATCCCGGCGGCACTCGGCGGGGAGCCGCTGGAACTCGTCGCCGATGGCAACACCCTGGTCTACACCTTCGACGCGCAGAGTGAGGAAACCGGCATCGCCGCGCTGCTCAGACGCCTGGGTGAGCACGGCATCGACTTCAAGGAGCTGCAATCGAGCCAGAGCTCGCTGGAAGAAATCTTCGTCAACCTGGTGCGCGAGCAGGCCGCCACTGGAGCAGGCACATGAGTGGTCTCAACTGGTTTGCGGTGCGTGCGATCTACCATTTCGAGATGGCGCGCACCTTCCGCACCCTGGTGCAGTCCATCGCTTCGCCGGTGCTCTCGACCTCGCTCTACTTCGTGGTGTTCGGTGCGGCCATCGGCTCGCGCATGGGCAGCATCGACGGCATCAGCTACGGCGCCTTCATCATCCCGGGGCTGGTGATGCTCTCGTTGTTGAGCGAGAGCATCAGCAACGCCAGCTTCGGCATCTACATGCCCAAGTGGTCGGGCACCATCTACGAGCTCCTGTCGGCCCCGGTGTCCTTCGTCGAGGTCGCACTCGGCTATGTGGGGGCGGCTGCCAGCAAGTCGGTGATGCTGGGCGTGCTCATGCTCATCACCGCCAGGCTGTTCGTGCCCTACGAGATTGCGCACCCTTTGTGGATGGCGCTGTTCCTGGTGCTTACCGCAGTCACCTTCAGCCTGTTCGGCTTCATCATCGGCATCTGGGCCGATGGCTTCGAGAAGTTGCAGATCATCCCGCTGATGATCGTCACACCGCTCACCTTCCTCGGCGGCAGCTTCTATTCGATCAGCATGCTGCCCCCGTTCTGGCAGACGGTGACGCTGTTCAACCCGGTGGTCTACCTGGTGAGCGGCTTCCGCTGGAGCTTCTACGGCGTGGCGGATGTCGGCATCGCCACCAGCGTCGGCATGACGCTGCTGTTCCTGCTGCTCTGCCTCGGCACCATCTGGTGGATCTTCAAGACTGGCTACAGGCTGCGCAGCTGAGCGCAGCGGTTCAGGTGCCGATGGTGGTTGCCGGCGAGTCGCCCGTACTTGCTACAAAGCCCGTCTTTGCGTATCTTTCGCGGCCCTGTCGGGAACCCCTGGCAGTTTTCCTTGCTCCACTGACCTAGATCGGGGGGCATTATCCACAAGGAGTTGCATGCGCCACTATGAAATCGTGGTCATGGTGCACCCGGACCAGTCTGAACAGGTCCCGGCCATGACCGAGCGTTACAAATCGTTCGTTGAAGCCGATGGCGGCAAGATTCACCGCCTCGAAGACTGGGGCCGCCGCCAGCTGGCCTACCCCATCGCCAAGCTGCACAAGGCGCATTACGTTCTGATGAACGTGGAATGCACCGACAAGGCGCTCGCCGAACTCGAAAATGCCTTCAAGTTCAACGATGCCGTCATCCGCAAGATGGTCGTCCGCACCGAGGCTGCCGTCACCGGCCAGTCGGCGCTGTTCAAGAACCCCGAAGAAGAAAACAAGCGCGAGTACAAGGCCCGTGGCGATGCTGCCGCACCCGCCGATGACGCCGCCACCGAAGTTGCCGCAGAGGAGATCGAAGCATGAGCCGTTTCGTCCGCAACAAGCGCCGCTCCTGCAAGTTCTCGTCTGACTTCGCGCAGCCGATCGACTACAAGGACGTCAACCTGCTGAAGCAGTACATCAGCGAAAACGCCAAGCTCCAGCCTGCCCGCGTCACCGGCACGGTGAGCTACTACCAGCGTCAGATCACCAACGCCGTGAAGCGCGCGCGCTTCCTGGCGCTGCTGCCCTACACCGACAAGCACGAGTAAGGGGCCGACCATGGATTTGATTCTGCTGGAAAAAATCAAGCACCTCGGTGACTTGGGCGATATCGTCAAGGTGAAGCCCGGCTACGGCCGCAATTACCTGATGCCCAAGGGCAAGGCCCTGCCGGCCACCAAGGCCAACAAGGAAGTGTTCGAAGTCCGCAAGGCCGAACTGGTGAAGAAGGCCAACGACTCCGTCGCGGCCGCCAAGATCCGCGCTGCCAAGCTGGAAGGCATGACCTTCGTCGTCCGCATGCTGGCTTCGGAAGAAGGCAAGCTCTACGGCTCGGTCGGCCCGACCGAGATCGAGCGCGCCGCCGCTGGCCAGAAGGTCGAGCTCGACAAGAGCGAAATCAACCTGCTCGCCGGCCCGATCCGCAACACCGGCGAGTTCAAGGTGCTGGTGCGCCTGCACTCCGAAGTGGAAGTGGAAGTCAGCATCAAGGTCGAAGCCGAGAAAGCCTAGGGTTCTTTCGCGCTACAACAAACGGCCCGCCCTGTGCGGGCCGTTTGCTTTTCTGCCCCCGGCTTATCGGGGCCTTATTCTTGTTTTATGCACGGCCTTACCCACCGTGTTTTTCGCTAAGGTAGCGGCATGGCTCCCATCGAATACCTGGATCGCAACGACCGCAAGGGCAACGGCGGCGGCAAGGTGCGCCAGCTGCTCACGCCCAAGGTGCCGCCGCATTCCGAAGAGGCCGAGATGTCGGTGCTGGGCGGCATGATGCTCGACACCCGTGGCGTGTTCGAGGTGCTCGACATCGTGGTGGAAGACGACTTCTACTTCGAGAAACACCGCATCATTTTCAAGGCGCTGTGCGCGCTCGCCAACCAGTCGCGGCCCTGCGATTTCATCACCGTCTCCGACTACCTGCGCAATCTCGGCAAGCTCGAAGAGGTCGAGGGCATGCCCTACCTCGGCCAGCTGGTCAACGACACACCGGGGGCCGCCAACGTCGCCGAATACGCGCGCATCGTGCGCGAGCGCGCCGTGTTGCGCGGCCTCGTTTCAGCAGGCGACCAGATCACCGAGCTGGCCTTTCGCCCCGAGGGCAGGAATGCCACCGAGTTGCTCGATGTCGCCGAGCAGCAGCTGACCAAGCTGCGCGGCCGCGACGCCAAGTCGAAGTCGCAGTACGTGCAGATGCAGCCGCTGATGGCCGCACTCGACGTGAAGATGAGGGAGATGCAGGCCAACCCGCAAGGCACGGGCGGCCTCTCGACCGGCTTCACCAAGTTCGACGAGATGACCAATGGCCTGCACCCCGGCGACCTCATCATCGTCGCGGGTCGTCCGTCCATGGGCAAGACCAGCTTTGCGATGAACATTGCCGAGTACGCGGCAGTGGACAAGAAGCTGCCGACGCTGGTGTTCAGCATGGAAATGTCGGCGGAGCAGCTGGGCATCCGCGTGGTCAGCTCCTTCGGCCGAGTCGATCAGCAGCGCCTGCGCACCGGCCAGATGAATGATATGGACTGGAGCAAGTTCTCCTCTGCCATGGGCATGATCCAGGAAGCCCCGCTTTACATTGACGAGACCGGCGGCCTCTCGCCGCTGGACCTGCGCAGCCGCGCTCGCCGCGTGGCCGGCCGCCACGGCTTGAGTCTGATCGTGGTGGACTACATCCAGCTCATGCAGATTCCCGGCAGCGAGAGCCGCACCAACGAAATCTCCGAGATCTCGCGCAGCCTCAAGTCGCTGGCGAAAGAGTTGAATGTGCCGATCATCGCGCTCTCGCAGCTCAACCGCGGTGTCGAAAACCGTGACAACAAGCGCCCGCGCATGGCCGACCTGCGTGAATCCGGCGGTATCGAGCAGGATGCCGACGTCATCGTCTTCATCTACCGCGACGAGGTCTACAACAAGGACACGCCGGACAAGGGCACGGCGGAGCTGATCATCGCCAAGCAGCGTAACGGCCCGACCGGCATGTGCCGCACGGCCTTCCTCGGCCAGTTCACGCGCTTCGACAATCTCGATGCCTTGGCCCCGCAGGGCTACGACGACTACGCATGACCCCCCGCGTCACCGCTGCGGTTGATCTCGCCGCCCTGCGCCACAACGTCCGGGTGGTGAAGCAGACCGCACCGCTCAGCAAGATCATGGCGGCAGTGAAGGCCGATGCCTACGGCCACGGTGCCGTGCCGGTGGCGCGCGCGCTGGAAGCCGAGGGGGTCGGCGCGCTCGCCGTTGCCTGCATGGAAGAAGCCATCCAGCTGCGCGAGGCGCATCTCACCACCACGCCCATCACCCTGCTCGAAGGCGTGATCTCCATCGAGGAGGCCGCGCTCGCCGTCTACGAGCGCCTGCAAGTGGTGGTGCACGACCACTGGCAGATTGCCCTGCTCGAACAATTGCCGGCGAGTGCCGAGATCAACGTCTGGTTCAAGCTCGACAGCGGCATGCACCGCCTGGGCTTCCCCCTCGGCGATGTGCCACGCCTGGTCGAGACCCTCAAGCGGCATCCGGCCTGGATGTTCAAGGGGTGGATCACCCATCTCGCCTGCGCCGACGAGCCCGACAATGTCGCCACGCCGAACCAGATCAAGGCATACAACACGGCCTTGCAGGGCGTTGCCGGGCCACGCTCCATCGCCAACTCGGCAGGCCTGCTGGCCTGGCCTGAGGCTCGTGTGGATTGGGTGCGGCCGGGTCTGATGCTCTACGGTGCCAGCCCGCTGCCGGGCAAGGTGGGTGCCGATCTCGGCTTGAAGCCCGTGCTCACCCTGCAAAGCCGTCTCATCGCCATCCGTGAATACGCGGGCAATGAACCCATTGGCTACGGTCAGACCTGGCGCACGCCCGAGCGCATGCCCATCGGCGTGGTTGCGGTGGGCTATGCCGACGGCGTGCACCGCTGCCTGCCCAGCGGCACGCCGGTGATCGTTCGCGGCCAGCGGGTGCCGCTGGTGGGCCGGGTCTCGATGGACATGATCACGGTCGATCTGCGTGCCGTGCCCGCCGCCGTCGTCGGCGATGCGGTGACTCTCTGGGGTGCCGCACTGCCGGCCGAGGAAGTGGCAGGTTATGCCAACACCCTGGCCTATGAGCTGTTCTGCGGCCTCACCCAGCGGGTGCGGTTTCGCTATGCCTGAGGCCATCCGCCGCCTCGGAGTGGCCGATGCCGCCGACTACCGTGCCTTGATGCTTGAGGCCCATGCCAGCACACCCGAGGCCTTCACCTCCTCCTTCGCTGAGCGTCAGGCACTGCCATTGCCCTGGTGGCAGGCGCGGCTGTCGCCAGCGCCGGATGCCGGCGAATGTGTCTACGGGGCGTTTCACGATCAGGCGCTGGTCGGGGTGTCCGGCCTGCGCTTTGAATCACGCGAGCGCACCCGCCACAAGGCCACGCTGTTCGGCATGTTCGTGCAGCCCCGGGCCAGGGGGCAGGGGATCGGGCAGGCGCTTGTGATGGCCGTGCTCGGGCTTGCGCAGCAGTCTGCTGGCATCTTGCTGGTACAGCTCACCGTCACGGAGACGAACCAGCCTGCACTGCGCCTGTACGAACGCTGCGGATTCTTGCGCTACGGCACCGAGCCGCTGGCGGTGAAATGCGGCGACGGGTATCTCAGCAAACTGCACCTGTGGCGTGGTGTGGAGGGCGCCGTGCCGAGCCATCGGTAGTCAATCTTCAAACGGCCCGATGCCAGCCGGCATGGGATCAGGCCAGCAGGAATCGCATCTTGGTGCCTGCGAGTTCGATGATGTCGTTGCTGTTGAGCTTGCGCGCCTGCACGTCGATCTCGCTGCCATTGACCAGCGGCCGCTTGCCGCCGGTGGCACCGCCGACATGGACGATGTAGAAGCCATCCGCCCGCTTGGTGATGGCCGCCACCTGCACGCCGGGCTTGCCGATGGTGGTGAGCGCCTTGGTCAGCTCCAGCTCGCGGCCGTCATTGCTACCGCCCTCGACCCGCAGGCGGCCTGCGAGCGGCTTGTCACTCGCCGCCGCCGCCGGTGCCGGTGTGTTCATCGCGGCAGCGACCTGCGAGGGGCGCAGGATCATGGTCTTCTCGAAATCCTCGCCACCCTGCTGCTCGGACTCGTAGCGCAGGCTATTGCGGCCGATGGTGACGGTATCGCCATTGCTCAGGGGGTGCTTGGCGATCTGCTTGCCGTTGACCAGGGTGCCGTTGGTGGAATCGAGGTCTTCGAGGAAGGAATCCGACAGGATGGTGATGATCACCGCGTGATGACCCGACACCGCCTTGTCGTTCAGGCAAATGTCGTTGTCAGCATGGCGGCCGATGGAGACGCGCTCCTTGTCGAGTGCGAGCTCGCGCGCCACACCGCTGGATTCCGTGATGATGAGCTTGCCCATGACTTCCCCGTGTGTGCCTTCGAGATTCCCTAAAACCAGTCCGCAAACCGGTCGAACCAGCGTTGCTTGCGCATGAAGCCCTCGTTGACCCGCGCCAGCACCACTGAAATATTGTCCTTGCCACCGCGCTCGTTGGCGACATCCACCAGTTTTTTCGAGGCGGCAGTGAGGTTATCAGCATACGCGACGAGCGTTAAGCGGATGGTCTCGTCATCGACCATGTCGGTGAGGCCGTCGGAGCAGATCAGCACGATGTCGCCGACTTCGGCGGTCTCTTCGATGATGTCCACCGTCACTTCAGGCTCCACGCCGAGCGCCCTGGTGACGATGTTCTTGCGCACCAGCTTCATGGCCTCGGGGCGGCTGTAGTGGCCGCGGGCGATGAGTTCTTCGAGCAGCGAGTGGTCGCGGGTGATCTGCTCCAGCCGGTTGTCGCGCAGGCGGTACAGGCGGGAGTCGCCGACGTAGGCAATCGAGAGGCGGTCGTTGTGCAAGAGGCAGGTGACGACCGTGGTGCCCATGCCAGCGCACTGCGGCTGGCTCTGGCTGACGTGGTAGATGGTGGTGTGCGCCGTCTCCACCGCATTGCGCAGCAGCAGGGCCTCGTGGGTGTAGCCGGTCGAGGCATCGACCTGGCCCTTGGGCAGTGCCTTCCACTCGCGGCGGGTGGTGTCGAGAATGGTGGCGATGGTGATGCCGCTGGCGATCTCGCCGGCGTTGTAGCCGCCCATGCCGTCGGCCAGCACCAGCAGGCCGATGCCGATGTCCTCGGCCACCGCATCCTCGTTGTTGGTGCGCACCCGGCCCATGTCAGTGAGCAACGCGGTGGAGACCTTGTCCTTGAGCGACATGGAGGGTTGGGTCAGACGGTTGCGTTGGGGATGGTCATACAGCGATGCCTAGCTTGCGCTACGAGGCGAGTTTACGCATCAGCTCGCGCAGGTCGCGCGCAAACTCGTTGCCGCGCTGGTAGCGCAGCTCGTAGTTCTTCGCCAGGGCCTTGTCGATGATCTCAGCCATTTCCGGCGGCAGGTCGGGGCGCACCACCAGTGGCGAGGCATGGCCCTCGTTGGCGATCTTGAACATCAGGGTCGCCATCGAATCGGCCTGAAAGGGCAGGCTGCCGGTGAGCAGCTGGTAGAGCGTCACGCCGAGAGAGAAGAGATCGCTGCGGCCGTCCACCTTCTTGCCTGAAAGCTGCTCCGGGCTCATGTAGCTGGGGGTGCCCAGCACCATGCCGGTTTTCGTCTTGCTGCTGTCGGCGATGCGGGCGATGCCGAAGTCCATCAGCTTGATCACCTGGCTTTCGGCCAGCAGCATCATGTTGGCGGGCTTGATGTCGCGGTGGACCACCGAGTTGCTGTGCGCGTAGTCGAGGGCGTCGGCGGCGTCGGCCATCAGCCGCAGCACCTCGCCGATCGGCAGCAGGGTGTTGGGCTTGATGTGCTTGGTGAGATCGCCGCCCTTCACGAACTCCATGGCGATGTAGGCGAGGTCGTGCTCCTCGCCGGCATCGAAGATCGAGACGATGTTGGGGTGCGAGAGGCGCCCGGCAGTCTCCGCCTCGCGGAAGAAACGCTCCTTCACATCCTTCAGCTCGTCGGCCTCGAACTCCTGCGACAGCGCCATGGTCTTGATCGCCACCAGGCGGCCGATCTTGGGATCTTTGCCGAGATAGACCACACCCATCGCGCCCTTGCCGAGCTCCTTCTCCACCTGATAGCGGCCGAGCATGGGCTTTTCGCCGCCACCGGCCATGATCATGGTGCCGCCGGCCGTGCTGGAGCCCATGGCCCCGCCGCCGAGGATCACCGTCTCGCTGAGTTTCTTGGCACGGTTGAGCTTGACCTCGACATCCTTGAAGGCCTTGTTCTGGCTGAAAATGTAGTGATAGGCCGCTTCCGCCTTGTTGAACTGCCGCTTGCGCTCGAAGTCGAGTGCCAGGTTGTAGAGCAGGTCGAGCAGCTTGTCGTCTACCGGCTTGACGCGCTTGAACTTGTCGAACGCCATGTCGAGCTGGCCCTGGCCCTGGAAGGCGAGGCCCAGCATCTTGTTGCTCTCGGCCGATTCGGTCTCGCTGGCGAACTTGAGCTTCTCGGTGAGGTTGAAGCGTTTCAGCAGCATCACGCCATAGCCGGTCGTGGCAAACAGCGCCGTCACCACCAGCTTGAGCCAGAGGCCCGAGCCTGCGAGCAGGAAGTATTCGGTGCCGAGCAGGGCTGCGACCAGTACTGCCGTGACGGCCGCTGCCAGTCCCACCCCGAGGCGCGGCACCCCGAGTGCCAGGAAGACTGCGACGACCAGAAACAGGCCGATCTCCACCCAGCGGCCCCAGGCGGGCCGCACGAAATACTGCTGCTGGAGGATGCTCGATACCGTATGCGCCATCAGCACCACCGGCGTGGTGGCAGATGACACCGGCGTGGCAAAGCTCTCGCCGGTGCCGACGGCGGTGGTGCCGATCAGCACGATCTTGTCCTTGTATTTCTCGGCGGGAATCTTGCCCGCCATCACATCGAACGCCGAGTCGGTCTTGAATGCGGGCACGCCGTCCCGGTCGGTGTAGAACTGCGTGTACATCATCAGCTGCGGATTGGTCGCAATCTGGAGACCGCCCATCGAGATGCCCTCACCCAGCTGCAGCTGGATATCCGCGGGCTTGAGGTTGAGCGAGAGGGCGGCGGCGCGCAGCGCAATGGAAGGATAGAAGGCATCGAAGTAATGCCAGACCAGGGCCTCCTGCCGCACCGCGCCATCGACATCCGGTGTGGTGTTGAGGTGGCCGACGGCGGCGGTGGTCTGCATCAGGGCCGCAATCGGCACCGACACGGCGGTGGCCGGCAGCGGCAGGTTGCCGCGGCTACGCGCGTCGGCGTTATCCACCACATTGGTCAGCGAGTCGCGCTGCACGGTATCGGGCAGCGGCTGATCGGGCAGGCCCTGAGGGCGACCAGGCGTGAACAGCAGCGGCAATATGGTGTGGTTGCCCTGGCCCACGGCGGCAGCCAGCACCGCGTCCGGCGAGCCTCCGGCGCTGCCCAGCGCCGCAATGCGGGCCTTGAGTTCATTGATGGCCTGCGCGTAGCCGGTGACCAGTGCTGATTCCTTGTAGGCCTTGGCGATGCCGGCCGTGACCGGGCCTTGCTGTCCGGCATCGTCGAGCATGATGCCGAAGGTTTCGATCTCGGCCGGGATCTGCTGCGTCAGCAGCGATTTGTCGAGATATTCGATCAGGCCTGCCGTAGCCTGCCCGGCGCGGTCCTGCTCCGGCTCGGTGTAGAAGATGGTGTTGACGATGGCCTTGGGCGCACCGGCATTGATCTTGTCCAAGAGCTGCGCCTGCTGCGCGCGCGGCCAAGGCCAGCGACCGAGGTTGGCGATGGAATCCTCGTCGATGGTGACGATGGCGATGCGGTCTGACGGCGTGACCTCGCGGCCGCGCACACCGCTGTCATACAGGCCTCGCTCCAGGCTCTGGAAGCCGGTCGAAAACACGCCGAACGCGAGGATTGCGAAAACGAGCGAGTAGGCAAGGGCGGTAAACCAGTCCTTGGCCCAGATGCGGTCTTTCACGCGCGACTCCCTTTCGGCATTTGAGTTGTAATGCCAGCGATACTACATTTTTTCATCGCGGCTCAACACTGCGAACCACCGCTCAAAACTCTCAAGAATGGCCAAGCCGAAAACCGTCTACATCTGCCAGAGCTGTGGTGCCCAGGCCCCTAAATGGGCAGGCCAGTGCAGCGAATGCGGGGCCTGGAACACCCTGATGGAGGCGACCGTCACCGCCGCCCCGCGCGGCCTGGGTGGCGGGCCTCGCAGTGGTGGCATGGCGGGCTTCGCAGGTGCGACCGGCGTGCAGATGCTGGAGGCCGTCGCCACAGAGGACACCCCGCGCGTTTCCACCCAGCTCTCGGAGGTGGATCGGGTGCTGGGCGGTGGGGTGGTGGCGGGTTCGGTGATTTTGATCGGCGGCGACCCCGGCATCGGCAAATCCACCCTGCTGCTGCAAGTGCTGGCGGGGGTGCAGGCGCAACTCAAGACGCTCTACATCACCGGCGAAGAATCACTCACCCAGGTGCATCTGCGCGCCAAGCGGCTCGGCCTGCCGCGGCTTGACCTGCCGGTGCTGGCCGAGACCAGTGTCGAGCGGATTCTTTCCGTGCTCTCGGCTGAAAAACCCGGCCTGGTGGTGCTCGATTCGATCCAGACGCTGTACACCGAAAGTCTCGATTCCGCCCCCGGCTCGGTGAGCCAGCTGCGCGAGACCGCAGCCCAAGTGGTGCGCTACGCCAAGAGCACCGGCTGCGCCATCGTGCTGGTTGGCCACGTCACCAAGGAGGGCGCGATTGCCGGGCCCCGCGTGCTCGAACACATGGTCGATACCGTCCTTTACTTCGAGCAGGATGTCGGCAGCCGCTATCGCATCATCCGCGCGGTGAAGAACCGCTTCGGCGCGGTGAACGAGCTGGGCGTGTTTGCGATGACCGATGCGGGCTTGAAGGAGGTCAGCAATCCCTCGGCCTTGTTTTTATCGCGCCACGATCAGCCGGTGCCGGGCAGCGTCATCACCGTCACCCGCCAGGGCAGCCGTCCGCTGCTGGTGGAGGTGCAGGCGCTGGTCGATGCCGCGCCCTTTGGCAACCCGCGCCGCGTGACTTTAGGTATGGAGAGCAACCGCCTGCACATGCTGCTGGCGGTGCTGCATCGCCATGCGGGCATCGCACTCGGCGATCAGGATGTGTTCGCCAACGTGGTGGGGGGCATGAAGATTGCCGAGACCGCCGCCGACTTGCCGCTGCTGCTGGCGGCCCTGAGCAGCTTCAGGGGAAGGCCGGTGCCGAATGACCTGATCGTGTTCGGCGAAGTCGGCCTGGCCGGCGAAATCCGCCCGGTGCAGAACGGCGAGGAGCGGCTGATCGAAGCCGCCAAGCACGGCTTCAAGCGCGCGATCATCCCGGAGGCCAACCGGCCCAGAAAATCCAGCAAGGTCGATCTTGAAGTGCTGACGGTGGGGCGGCTCGATCAGGCGCTGGCGCTGATCTGAGCGGTAGGTGGCGGTACATGCCACGACCGTGCGACGTCGCCTCATGGGTCGCACATCGTATGCGCCGAGCACGCTAGGTAGTGTTTAGACGTTTTACATTTCAGCGATGCGAGTCCAAATCGCGTCTG
>JAZKHC010000003.1:0-50595 GCA_040385605.1 Pseudomonadota bacterium | reverse complement strand
AACTGGCTGATGAATTAACGGTCGATTTTTCGAGCGCGAAAGTATAAAGGGCGATGGGCGATCACACAATCGCCATGTTGAGGCTTCAGGAAACTCAAACGCCCTCGGCCCCGAACCAGCGCCGGGGCTGCAAAACACCGTCGGCGCGCTGCTCGCCCAGGCCCAGCAATTCGCCGGATTCGCGCAGCATCGCCACCCAGCCAGGGGTAGCGTTGGTCTGGATGGTGAAGCCAAAATCGAGTCTAGCCACCTGTTCAGGCGTCACGATCACTATGGACCAGTCGGCGATGACGGTGCGACTGGGCAACAAATAGCGGTCCAGCGTGGCGAAGTCCGACGAGGCCTCTAGCGCGGCGAGCGTGACCATCTGTGCGGGCTGCGCGGCACCGAACGGCCCTACCGCCAGGCGCCGCAAGCCAGAAAGATGCGCAACCTGACCAAAGTGCTTGGCCCAATCCTCGGCCAAGGTACGGATGTAGGTGCCCTTGCTGCACATCACGTCCAGCGTGGCGGTGACGCCATCGAAGGCAACGACGGTCAGTGCATGGATCTCGACCTCGCGTGCTTCGCGCTCCACCTCCACCCCTTCGCGGGCCAGTTGGTAGAGGCGCGTGCCGTCGCGCTTGATGGCGGAATACATCGGCGGCACTTGCTGGATCAGTCCGGTGCAGGCGATGGCCGCTACCTGCAAGGTGGGCAGCGTGAGGCCGGCCGGATCGCTGCGCGCGATGGTCTCGCCCTCGCTGTCGCCCGTGCTGGTCGCCTCGCCCAAGCGCACTTCAGCAAGGTATCGCTTGGTGGAGTCGAGCAGGTGTGCCGTGAGCTTGGTGGCCTGACCGAAACAGATCGGCAGCAAGCCTGTTGCGAGCGGATCCAGCGTACCAGTGTGGCCGGCCTTGTCGGCGTTGTAGAGCACCCGCACCGTCAGCAGTGCCTGGTGCGAGGTGACGCCCTTGGGCTTGTCGAGCAGCAATACACCATTGATGGCGCGGCGCAGCGGGCGGCGTGGCTTGGACACGCGCGCTTACTCGTCGGAGCTTGGCTTCACAGGTGTTGCCGCAGGCTCTGGCGCATCACCACGCGCCTCGGCAATTGCGCGGTCTTTCGCCATCACGGTGCGGATCAAGGCATTGACGCGATCGCCCTCGCGGGTCGCCTCATCCACCACGAAGCTGAGCACCGGGATGTAGCGGATGTGCAGGCGCAAGCCCACCTCATGGCGCAGCTTGCCGGCGGCGTGGTTCAAGCCCTGAACGGCCTTGGCGAGTGTGGCGTCGTCGGCCAGCGAAGACATGAGAATGCGCGATTCGCGCATGTCCGCCACCGTGTCAATCGAGGTGATCGACAAGTCCACGCCCGCCACACGCGGGTCGTGAATCACCTGGTCACGCAGCAGCTGCACGAGCTCCTCGCGCAGCTGCGAGTTGAATCGCGCGGCGCGGGGGTAGTCTCGCTGGTTGCCCAACTAAGCGTCTGCCTTGACCTGGCGCTTGAACTCGACGCGCTGGAAGCACTCGATCTGGTCGCCCGGCTTGATGTCGTTGTAGTCCTTCACGCCGATGCCGCACTCGGTGCCGGCCTCGACCTTGGCGACGTCGTCCTTGAAGCGGCGCAGCGATTCGAGCACGCCCTCGTAGACCACGGTCTGGTTGCGCAGCACGCGGATCGGCAGGCTCTTCTCGACGCGGCCATCCATGACCAGGCAGCCAGCGATGTTGCCCAGGATCGAGCTGCGGAACACGCTGCGAACCTCGGCGGTGCCGACGATCTGCTCGCGGGTTTCCATGCCGAGCAGGCCGGTGATGCTGGCCGTCACGTCATCGAGGATGTTGTAGATGATCGAGTAGTAGCGCAGGTCCACACCGGTGTCCTGCACGCGCTTCTTGGCCTGGGCATCGGCGCGGACGTTGAAGGCGATGATGATCGCCTTCGAGGCCAGCGCCAGTTCGATGTCGCTCTCGCTGATGCCGCCGATGCCGGTGGAGAGCACATTGACGTGAACCTCCTCGCTCGGCAGCTTGCGCAGCGCTTCGGTGATGGCCTCGGCAGAACCCTGCACGTCGGCCTTGACCATGAGGTTGAGCACTTTCTTCTCGCCCGCACCCATGTTGGCAAATGCGTTTTCCATGCGCACGGCACTGCTGGCTGCGAGCTTGGTGTCGCGCATCTTGCCTTCACGGACGATGGCCAGTTCGCGCGCCTTGCGCTCGTCGGCCACCACCACCACATCGTCACCGGCATCGGGCGCACCGCTCAAGCCCAGCACCTGCACGGGGATGGACGGACCGGCTTCCTTCACCGGCTTGCCGTTCTCGTCGAACATCGCGCGGACGCGGCCGAAATGCGGGCCGGTGAGAATCACGTCGCCTTGGCGCAGCGTGCCGCTGCGAACCAGCACGGTGGCCACGGGGCCACGGCCCTTTTCGATGGCGGATTCAATCACCACGCCACGGGCGAGGGTATCGACCTGGGCGGTGAGTTCGAGCACTTCCGATTGCAGCAGGATGGCGTCGAGCAGGGCATCAATGCCTTCACCGCTGTGGCTGGAGACACCAATCACCATCGTGTCGCCGCCGAAATCTTCGGCCACGACTTCTTCTTTCAAAAGCTCGTTCTTGACGCGGATCAAGTCGCTCTGCGGCTTGTCGATCTTGGTAACGGCCACCACCATCGGCGCTTTCGCAGCCTTGGCGTGCATGATCGCTTCCCGCGTCTGTGGCATCACGCCGTCATCGCCAGCCACCACCAGAATGACCACGTCGGTGATCTGCGCACCACGGGCACGCATGCGGGTGAACGCGGCGTGGCCGGGGGTGTCGAGGAAGCTGATGACGCCCTTCTTGGTCTCGACGTGATATGCGCCGATGTGCTGGGTAATGCCGCCCGCTTCGCCATGGGCAACGCGGGTCTTGCGGATGTAGTCGAGCAGCGAGGTTTTGCCGTGATCGACGTGACCCATGATGGTGACGACCGGAGGACGGATGATGGTCGCCACGTCGGAACCTGCACCGGTGACGGCGAGTTCGAGGCTGTCTTCAAACGCGGTGTCTTTGACGGCCTTGGCGATGTGGCCCATTTCCTCGACCATCAGCACGGCGGTGTCCTGATCGAGCGTCTGGTTGATGGTGGCCATCACGCCGCTCTTCATCATCACCTTGATGAGGTCACCGGCCTTGACGGCCATGCGGCTGGCAAGCTCGGCGACCGTGATCGCCTCCGGCACCTCCACCTCGCGCACGACGGCGGCGGCGGGTTTCTCGAAGCCGTGGGCGTTATCGCCCATGCGCACCACACCGGACGGCTTCTTGCCGCCCTTCTTGTCGTTCCGACGACCGCCCTTGCCATCGGCAAGGTGCAGCTCGGTGCGGCGACCGCGGTCCTTGTCGCGGTCACCCGGACGCTTGACACCCGGTGCCGCTGGCGCGCCGGCCGGAGCGGGCCTTGCAGCGCCTGGGGCTGCGCGGCCGGGGGCTGCCGATGCGGCAGGGCGGGAACTGCCGGGTACCACACGGGCCGCGGGCGGCGCCATGCGCGACAGCCGTGCGGCTTCCGCCGAGCGGGCAATGTTTTCCTGGGCGCGACGACGGTTCTGGTCGGCATCCCATTTGGCGCGGTAGATCGGGTCGTTCTTGAGCTTGTCGGCGTGCTCGAGCTTGGCTGTTTCGGCTGCGGCTGCATCGGCCTTGACGCGCGCCTCTTCCTCTTCACGAACCTGGCGCTTCGCTTCTTCCTGCGCCTTGCGGGCCTCGGCCTCGGCGGCTGCGCGGGCGGCGGCAGCCTCACGCGCCGCCTGTGCGATCAGCTGCGCTTCCTCGGCGGCGATCCCGTTGTCCTCAGCGACTGCATGCGCAAGCTCACCCAATTCTTCAGTCGGACGGCTGCTCACTTCGAGCTCGTTCTGGGCCACGTAGGTGCGGCGCTTGCGCACCTCGATGCTGACCGTCTTGGTCGGCGCACCACGGCCACCACCGAGCTTGAGCTCGGAGGTTTCCTTGCGTTTCAGGGTGATGCGCGAACCGCCGCCGCTGGCAGAGAGCGTCATGCCCGCACCGCGCGCCAACTTCTGCAAATGCGAGAGCAGCGCCATCTTGTCCGAGGGATGGATGGCGGCAGACTCGTCAGCCGCTGCCACGCCTGCATCCTTGAGCTGCGTCAACAACTCAACAACGGGCTTGTGCAGCTCGGCGGCCAGCTCACGAACGGTTTGTGTGCTCATTGAAGTCTTCCATCTCACTCGGTAGGCAGCAGCCCGGAACTACAGGCCGCGCGCAGTCATAATCAGTTTCGAGGCCCTGGCTTCATCGAAGCCCGGCAGCAATTCAAGGAACTCGTCGGTCGCCAGATCGCCCAAGTTTTCACTGGTGACGACCCCCTTTTCGGCGAGTGCAAAGGCGGTGTCCTCATCCATGCCCTCGACTGCCAGCAGGTCATCGGCGGGCTTGGTGCCGGTGGCGCGCTCGGCCTTGGCGAGTGCGCGTGTGAGCAGCACATCCTTGGCTCGGCTGCGCAACTCTTCAACGATGGCTTCGTCGAACTCGTCGATCTGCAACAGCTCTTCGGTGGGCACGTAGGCGATCTCTTCGAGCGAAGCGAAACCTTCCTGCACAAGGATGCCAGCGATGTCGGCATCGACATCGAGACCATCCATGAATACTTGCAGCAGGCCCTGATTCTCCTGCTCCTTCTTCGCCTCCGCATCGGCGGCGGTCATGACGTTGAGCACCCAGCCGGTCAGCTCGCTGGCGAGCCGCACGTTCTGGCCGCCACGACCGATCGCTTGCGCCAGTTTGTCTTCGGCGACAGCAATCATCATCGAGTGCGATTCCTCATCCATGATGAGGGACTCAACTTCCGCCGGCGCCATGGCATTGATGACGAACTGCGCAGGGTTGTTGTCCCAGGGCACGATATCGACCCGCTCGCCGGCGAGCTCAGTCGTCACTGCCTGCACGCGCGAACCGCGCATGCCGACGCAGGCGCCGACCGGGTCGATACGCTTGTCCTTGGCCTGCACGGCGATCTTGGCGCGCACGCCGGAATCACGCGCTGCACCCTTGATCTCGATCAGCCCCTGCGCGATTTCCGGCACTTCGAGCTTGAACAGCTCGATCAGATACTCGGGCTTGGTGCGCGAGAGGAAAATCTGAGGCCCGCGCTGCTGCGGGCTCACTTCGTAGAGATAACCACGCACGCGATCGTTCGGGCGGATCGGCTCACGCGGGATCATCTGCTCGCGCACGATGATCGCTTCGACGTTGTTGCCAAGATCAATGATCACGTTGCCGCGCTCGATGCGCTTGACGATGCCGGAGATCAGCTCGCCGATGCGATCCTGGAAGGCCTCGACCACGCGCGCGCGCTCGGCATCGCGGATGCGCTGAAAGATCACCTGCTTGGCCTTCTGCGCGCCGATTCGGCCGAACTCGATGGACTTCAGCGGCTCGGTGCGGCTATCACCCACCTGCGCTTCGGGATTGTCCAGCTGGGCGCGGGCGAGCAAGGTCTGGCGTTCGGGCGACTCGAAGTTTTCGTCCTCGTCGTCCACCACCACCCACTGGCGGAAGGTTTCGTATTCGCCGGTGTCGCGGTCGATGGAAACGACGATGTCCCATTCGCTGCCGTAGTGCTCCTTGCTTGCAGAGGCGAGTGCGGCTTCGAGGGCCTCGAACACGACCTCAGGCTCCACCCCTTTTTCGTTGGAGACGACTTCAACCATCATCAGCACGTTCTTGTTCATGCTCTCGTAGTCCTTAATTGTCCAGCGAATGGTTTTTGCGCAGCTCTTTGGCGTAGTCCGGCACCAAGCGCGCCTTTTCGATATCGGCGAGCGGAATGCGGACGATTTCAGCGTCCTGTTTCAGCATGAGAGCGCGCTGCTCAAGGCCAATGATCGGGCCGATGAACTTCTTGCGGCCGTTGATGGGCACCAGCGTTTGAACGCGCACCTTTTCGCCCTTGAAACGCTCGTAGTGCTCGACTTTGGTCAGCGGCCGATCCAGCCCCGGTGACGAGACCTCAAGCTGGTAGGCCTTTTCGATCGGGTCTTCCACATCGAGAAGGGCCGCCATCTCGCGGCTGACCTTCTCGCAGTCACTCAGATCGATGCCCGCTTCGGCGTCGATATAAAGTCGCAGCGAAGCGGTCTTGATGCCCGGGCTGTATTCGAGCAGCACGAGTTCGTAACCCAGCGCCAACAGCGCAGGTTCGATCAGGGCGACAAGACGGTCACGCAGCACAGGCAGCTCCAGAACAGCTAAAAACGACGAAAACAAAAAAGGCCCACGAGGGGCCTGGTTCCGACTCTATGCATCTAATCACCAACTTCGCTCTTGCAAGCCAAATTGGTAGCGGGGGCAGGATTCGAACCTACGACCTTCGGGTTATGAGCCCGACGAGCTGCCAGACTGCTCCACCCCGCACCAGACAGACATAAAGTATAGCTTTGCAAGAACCTCTAAGTCAATGAAAACTCTTGCAAATCAATAAACCAACAAACCGCTACAAACTCTTTGGTACCGACGGCGAGACTCGAACTCGCACACCTTACGGCGCTACCACCTCAAGGTAGTGTGTCTACCAATTCCACCACGACGGCACAGCGAGCAAGTATAGCGTGTTTATGCTGATTTTGAATGCTGAAATCGCCAGCTGCTGAAATTATTCAGGCAGCTTCGGTTTTTGCTGCTCTGCAGGCGCGACCACAGCGGCGGGAGCCGCTTCAGCGGGGATAGCCGGAGCCGCCGCGGCAGGTGCGGTGACCGGGGCGACCTGATCCACCAGGCTCTTGCTCTCGCTGCGGGCGTTGACGAAGTAGGCAATGGCGAGACTGATGGCAAAAAATGCCGCAGCGAGCCAGGCCGTGGCCGTCGAAAGAAAGTTGGCCGAACCGCGCGCGCCGAACACCGTGCCGGATGCACCCGAACCGAAAGCGGCACCTGCATCCGCGCCCTTGCCATGCTGCAACAGCACCAGCGCAACCAGCGCAATGGCAACCAGAACCTGAACCACCACCAGAATCGTATACATCGTGTCTTGTCCCTTGAACCTTAAACTGCCTGCAACTGCGCCGCAGTGCAGATCGCCAGAAAATCAGCCGCCTTGAGCGACGCCCCGCCAATCAAACCGCCATCGACATCCGGTTGCCCGAAGATCTGTGCGGCGTTGTCCGGCTTGACACTGCCGCCATAGAGCAGCGGCAGTGAGCCAGCGAGTTTAGCATCGACGGCCGCAATGCGCCCCCGGATGAAGCTGTGCACCGCCTGCGCCTGCTCCGGGCTTGCAGTCTTGCCGGTGCCGATGGCCCACACGGGCTCGTAAGCGATGACCAGCGGTTGCAGGTCATGCACCGTATTGAGCGCCAGCACCGCGTCAAGCTGCCGGGCAATCACTGTCTCCGTCTGATCCGCCTCGCGCTCGGCCAGGGTCTCGCCCACACACAGAATCGGCACCAGCCCGGCCAGCAGTGCGGAGCGCACTTTTTGCGCCACCACCTCATCGGTATCGCCGAACAGGGCGCGGCGCTCTGAATGACCGACGATGACATGCGAGCAGCCCACATCTTTCAGCATGCTGCCGAGCACTTCGCCAGTGAACGCGCCCTGCTTTTCCTGCGCTGCGATGTTTTGCGCGCCAACGAGCAACGCGCTTTCTTCGGAAGCCTGTTTGACTGCGGCGAGGTAGGGTGCAGGCGGACAGACCAGCACCAGCACATTCGTAACGCCGCCGAGCCCGGCCCGGATGCCATCCACCAAGGCTTGGTTGGCAGCCGTGCTGCCGAACATTTTCCAGTTGCCGGCGACTAGATATTGACGGGCCATGCGGTTTCCTTGATTGCGGTTTTGACTATTGTGCAAGCTGGCGCACGCGCTCGGCGATACGATTGGCCATGGCTTGCGTGAGCGCGGCTTCGTCGGCCTCGACCATGACGCGGATCAGCGGCTCGGTGCCGGAGGCGCGCAACAGCACCCTGCCCCGCGCGCCCAGCTCCTTTTCGACGGCGGCAACTTCCGCTTGCACGTCGGCATGTTCCAACATCGGCTTGGCCGCGCCCTGGATGCGCACATTGATCAGCACCTGCGGGAACTTGCTCATGCCTTGCGACAATTCTGCGAGCGTGCGCCCGGTTTCGACCATCGTAGCCAGAACTTGCAGGGCGGTCACGGTGCCGTCGCCGGTGGTGGTGCGGTCGAGGCAAAGTGTGTGGCCGGAGGTTTCGCCACCGATCATCGCGTTGTGGGCTTTCAGCAGTTCCATCACGTAGCGGTCGCCTACCTTGGCGCGCTCGAAACCGAGGCCCAGTCCACGGATCGCCTGTTCGAGCCCGAGATTGGACATCAGCGTGCCGATGACCGGCCCCTGCAACAGCCCCGCTTGCAGGCGCTGGCGGGCAATGATGAACAGGATTTCATCGCCATCGACTTCACGGCCGTCGTGGGTTACGAGCAGGCAGCGGTCGGCATCTCCATCCAATGCCACACCAATGTCGGCCTTGTATTCGCGCACCGCCGCCTTGAGCAGGTCCAGGTGCGTCGAGCCGCAGTTGCGGTTGATGTTGAAGCCATCGGGCCGGTTGCCGATGGCAGTGACTTGCGCGCCCAGCTCGGCAAACACCGCGGGGGCGGTCTTGTAGGCGGCTCCATTGGCGCAATCCACAACAATCTTCAAATCCCCGAGAGTTTGATGGATCGGAAAACTCGACTTGCAGAACTCGATGTAGCGGCCCGCTGCATCGTCGATGCGACGTGCGCGCCCCAGCAGGCTGGGCGGCGTACAGACCAGCGGCTCATCCATGCGGCTTTCGATCTCCAGCTCGATGGCATCGCTGAGCTTGCCGCCATCGGCGCCGAAGAACTTCACGCCATTGTCGTGATGCGGATTGTGCGAGGCCGAGATCACCACACCCGCCTGGCAGCGCAGGGCGCGGGTGAGATAGGCAACACCTGGCGTGGGGATCGGCCCCAGCAGATCGGTCTCGATGCCAGCAGCTGCAAAGCCGGCTTCAAGGGCTGACTCGAACATGTATCCCGAGCGGCGCGTGTCCTTGCCGATCAGCACCCGCGCGCCAGGGGCCTTGCCCAGCACCCGGCCAGCAGCCCAGCCGAGCTTGAGGGCAAAGTCGGGCGTCATGGGAGCCGTGCCCACCGTGCCGCGGATGCCGTCGGTTCCGAAATATCGTCTGCTGGTCATCGCTGTGGTCTTCGTGCGTCGCGGATGGCCTGCGCGGTCTTGAGCGCCAGCACGGTTTCCGCCACATCATGGGCGCGCACTATAGCCGCGCCCTCAGCCACGGCAAGTGCGGCCACTACCACGCTAGGCAGCAAACGCTCGTGCAGCTTGAGCCCCAGCAGCTGCCCGAACAGCGATTTGCGCGACACCCCCAACAACAGCGGCACACCCGGTACCGCGAGATCATCGAGATGGGCAAGCAAGGTCAGGTTGTGGGCCAGCGTCTTTCCAAAGCCGATGCCGGGATCGATCAGCATCCGCCCCTTGTCGATACCAGCCTCGGCGCAAGCCTGCACACGAGCAGCCAATGCTGCGCGCACCTCGGACACCACATCCTTGTACTGCGGTGCGCCTTGCATGGAGCGCGGCACGCCCTGCATGTGCATGAGGCAGACCGCCGCCTGGCTCGCCGCCACCGCCTCGATGGCACCGGGCTCGCGCAGGGCATTCACATCATTGACCATCGTCGCCCCGGCGGCGAGCGCGGCTCGCATTACGGCGGGCTTCATGGTGTCCACAGAGATCACCACATCGAGCCTCTGCACCAGCTGCTCGATGATCGGCACCACCCGATCCAGCTCCTCGGCCGCGTGGACCTCGGCTGCGCCGGGGCGGGTCGATTCACCGCCGACATCTATAAGCGCGGCACCCTGCGCCACCATCTGCGCGGCATGGCGCAGGGCATCGTCGGCTTTCAGCCAGCAGCCACCATCCGAGAACGAATCCGGCGTGAGATTGAGGATGCCCATGACCTGGGTGCGGCTCAGGTCGATCTGGCGTTGGCCACAAGTTAGATACACGCGTCACTCACTGAAGAAGGCCGCAATAAAAACGGGGCCGCATGGCCCCGTTGGATACACAGAAAACGGCAAGCTGATTTACCAGGCCAATCAGCTTGCCGGGGTGGGCTGCACAGGGCCGTTGGTTGCAGTGGTACCGGATGCGGGCGGCGGTGCCATCGGCCGGCCACTGCTGTCATTGCCCTCGATCCAGCTCTCCGGCAGGCCCGGCGGCTCGCGCCGCATGAGGCGGGCGAGCTGGGCAGCGTCGATGGTTTCATACTTGATCAGCGCCTCGGCCATCGAATGCAGGATGTCGTTCTTCTCGACCAGAATGTTCTTCGCCGTCTCGTAGTTGTGCTCGATGATGAGGCGGATTTCGCGGTCGATTTCATGCGCGGTGTCATCCGAAACATTCTTGGTCTGGGTAACGCTGCGGCCCAGAAACACTTCACCATTTTCCTCGCCGTACGAGAGCGGCCCGAGCTTTTGCGACATGCCCCACTTGGTCACCATGTTGCGGGCGATTTCGGTGGCGCGCTCGATGTCGTTGCTGGCCCCGGTCGTCACTGCCTCAGGCCCGAAGATCAGCTCTTCCGCCAGCCTGCCGCCAAAAAGCGAGCAGATGGAGGAATTGAGCCGCTGCTTGCTGAGCGAATAGCGGTCCTGCTCGGGCAGGAACATGGTCACGCCCAGGGCGCGACCACGCGGGATGATCGTCACCTTGTAGACCGGATCATGGTCCGGCACCGTAAGGCCGACGATGGCATGGCCAGCCTCGTGATAGGCGGTGAGCTTCTTCTCGTCGTCGGACATCACCATGCTGCGGCGCTCCGCACCCATCATGATCTTGTCCTTGGCGCGCTCGAAGTCGTCGTGATCAACCAGCCGCTTGTTGAAGCGCGCCGCGAACAGGGCTGCCTCGTTGACCAAGTTGGCGAGATCGGCACCCGAGAAGCCGGGGGTGGCGCGCGCAATCGTGTTGGCCTTGACGTTGTCGTGCAGCGGCACCGAACGCATGTGAACCTTGAGAATCTGCTCGCGGCCCCGCACGTCGGGCAGTGGCACCACCACCTGGCGGTCGAAACGGCCCGGGCGCAGCAGCGCCGGATCGAGCACGTCGGGACGGTTGGTGGCGGCGATGACGATGACGCCCTCACTGCCCTCGAAGCCGTCCATTTCCACCAGCATCTGGTTGAGTGTCTGCTCACGTTCGTCATGCCCGCCGCCCAGGCCCGCACCACGATGGCGGCCGACAGCGTCGATCTCGTCGATGAAGATGATGCAGGGCGCGTGCTTCTTGGCCTGGTCGAACATATCGCGGACGCGGCTGGCACCGACGCCGACGAACATTTCGACAAAGTCCGAGCCGGAGATGAAGAAGAACGGCACAGCCGCCTCACCAGCAATGGCCTTGGCGAGCAGGGTCTTGCCAGTGCCGGGCGAACCCACCATCAGCACGCCGCGCGGAATCTTGCCGCCGAGCTTCTGGAACTTGCCCGGATCCTTCAGGAACTCCACCAGTTCGCTCACTTCCTGCTTGGCCTCGTCACAGCCGGCCACGTCGTTGAAGCTGGTCTTGACCTGGTCGGCATTGAGCATGCGCGCCTTGGACTTGCCGAAGCTCATCGCCCCACGCCCGCCCGCACCGCCGCCCTGCATCTGCCGCATGAAGTACACCCACACGCCGATCAGCAGCAGAATGGGGAAGGAGCTGTAGAGCAGTTGCAGCAGGATCGGCGTCTGCTTCGGCGGCTCGCCGTCGAAACGCACCTTGTTGTCGATCAGCGTGCCGATCATCGAGCGATTGTCGGTTTCGGGGCTGTAGGCCGAGAACTTGCTGCCGCCCTTGAGCTGACCGGTGATGTTCTGATCCTCGATCTTCACCTGATCGACATTGCCCTGCTTCACCTGTTCGAGAAAATCGGAATAGGCCAGCGGCTGGTCGCCCGTGCGGCGGCCCGAGAAACCCTGGAATACCACCATGAGCACCACGAGGATGACCACCCAGAGCAGCAGATTTTTAGCGAGATCGTTCAACGTCAGTGCCTCGGAAAATACGAAATAGTGTGCTTTTTGACCTTACACCCGGCGAAAGTTCTTCGCCACCAGATACACCTCACTGCTACGTGCCCGACTGGCTTTCGGTTTCCGAATGGCGACCGAGGCAAACGCGGCACGTACCGCTTTCAGATACTGCTCGAAGCCCTCGCCCTGAAACACCTTGGTGGCAAACGCGCCGCCGTTCTTCAGATGTGCCTGGGCAAAGTCCAGCGCCAGCTCGCAGAGATACAGGCTGGCTGCCTGGTCGGCGCTGTCGATACCGGAGAGATTGGGGGCCATATCCGACAACACAAGGTCTACCGCGTTTTCGCCGACGATGGCCTCGATGGCCTTCAGAACCTCTTCGTCGCGGAAGTCGCCCTTGAGGAAATCGACGTTGGGCAGGGCATCCATGTCGAGGATGTCGGTGGCAATCAAGCGCCCCTTGGCACCGAGCATCGGGCGCGCGATCTGGCTCCAGCCGCCGGGGGCGGCGCCAAGATCAACCACGGCCATGCCGGGCTTGATGAGCTTGTCCTTCTCGTTCAGCTCGATCAGCTTGAACGCCGCACGCGAGCGGTAGCCCAGCTTGCGCGCCTCCTGCACGTAGTGGTCGGCCTCATGCTCGGCCAGCCACTTGGCAGAAGACGCGCTGCGCTTCTGACTCAAAGGTAATGCACCGCCACGATCTCAAGCTCGCGCGTGCCCTTGGGCGTGGCGACGCCAACGGCATCGCCCTCCATCTTGCCGATCAGCGCACGCGCGATCGGCGAGTTGACCGAAATGCGGTTGGCCTTGATGTCGGCCTCATCCTCGCCAACGATCTGGTAGCGCAGGTTTTCGTCGGTATCCACATCGGTGAGGTCCACCGTCACGCCGAACATCACCTTGCCATTCTTGGTGAGCGCTAGGGGGTCGATGATCTGGGCATTGCTGAGCTTGGCTTCGATCTCGGTGATGCGGCCTTCGTTGAAGCCATGCTGTTCGCGGGCGGCGTGGTATTCGGCGTTTTCTTTCAGGTCGCCGTGCGAGCGGCCTTCTTCCACCGCGGCGATGATGCGGGGGCGGTCTTCGGACTTGCGGCGGCGCAGCTCTTCGCGCAGCAGGTCAGCGCCGCGCAGGGTCATGGGAGTTTTGATCATGGCTAGAAGCGGGAGACAGGGAGGCTGAAAGTCCGGTCGAAGCGGGCTTTGTGAGGGTGTTGTTGGATGCATGAAGAATAGCATTGCCAGCCCCATACAGCCCACTGGCTGCGCCGCAGCACCGTTGAGCGGCGCAAGCGGAACGCCAGTCGCAAAGCTGCTTAGGCATGCCCGCAGAGTGTCGACAGTGGCGTCACAACTCCATGGACGGGATCGCCCGATGTCTGCTGCCCCCACCCGCTGCGGTGAAATTCTGCTGGTGGAAGACAGCCTCAAAGACGCGCGCCTGATCTGCGAGGCGCTCAGCGAGCAGGGACACCGGCACCACTTGCAGGTGGCGCGCAATGGTGAAGAGGCCCTGCACCGCCTGCGCGGTGAAGTCCCCTATGCCGACAACCCGCGCCCCGACCTGGTGCTGCTCGACGTCAACCTGCCGAATCTGAGCGGCATCGAGGTACTCAGCTGCATCAAGTGCGACCCGGCGCTCAAGCATTTGCCCGTGCTCATGCTCAGCACCTCACGGGCCGAACGCGATGTGGCCGATTCCTACGCGCACCATGCCAATGGCTATCTGGTCAAGCCAGCGAGCTACGACGAGTTCGCCGCGCTGATCGAGCTGACGCTGGAGTTCTGGCTGGAGCATGCCCAGCCACCACCCCGGCAGAGCACCTCATGAGAACCGTCCTGCGCCTGCTGCTGATCGAAGACGCCGTGCGCGATGCCCGCGCCCTGCGTGAGCTGCTGGCCGATGTCGATGGCATGCCGCCCCCTGCGCTTCGCCACGTCAGCAGCCTGGCGCAGGCCGAGCTGGCGCTGGCCGAGGCCCCCTACGACTGCGTCCTACTCGACCTGCGTCTGCCCGACAGCGAGGGCGTGCAGAGCGTGGACCGCATCAGAGAGCGCCACCGCGAGGTCACGCTGGTGGTGCTGACCGGCAACAGCGACCAGCAGTCTGCCCTCATCGCCCTGCAGCATGGCGCCCAGGACTACGTCATCAAGGGCACGCTCGACGGCGAGGCGCTGATGCGCCTGCTGCGCCATGCGGTGGAGCGCAATCGCCTGGTGATCGAGATGGAGCGCGCCCGCCAGGTGGAGTACCACCGTGCCAGCCACGACCCGCTCACTGGCCTGCCCAACCGCCAGTTGTTCACCGACCGCGTGCGCACCGCGCTGGCCCAGCGCCGCAATGGCCGGCTGGTACTGTGCTTCGTCGATCTCGATGGCTTCAAGCACGTCAACGACCTGCATGGCCACGCGACGGGCGACGCGCTGCTGAAAGCGGTTGCCGCCACCTTGCAGGAGGCCGTGCGCGCGGGCGACACGGTCGCCCGGCTGGGTGGCGACGAATTCGCGGTACTGCTCACCCAGGCGCGCGATGCCGACGAGGCCGCACTGGTCGCGCAGCGCATGGTGGAAAGGGTGGCTGCATTGGAGAACATTTCAGGTAAGGACATCCACATTGGTGCCAGCATCGGGCTCGCCCTGCACCCCCTGCACGGCCGTGACTGCGAAGAGCTGCTGGCCAGCGCCGACCGCGCCATGTACCGCGCCAAGGCCGCCGGCAAAGGTCAATGGCGCTTCTGCACGCCGGTGCAGGAAATCACCACACCCGTGCTGCTACCCGGCTTCGACCTCGCTGCGCTCAAGCTCTGCTACCAGCCTTGGTACAACACCCATACCCATGCCTGCATGGGCCTTGAGGCACTGATCCGGCTTGATGGTCACACTGCAGCAGACACCGTCTTGCAACAGGCGCAAGCCCAGCAGGCCCTGCCCCAGCTGGGCAGCTGGGTGCTGGAAAAAGCCTGCCGCGACTGGCTGGCGCTGCCTGCCGCACCGCCGCATCTGGCGGTCAACATCTCCGCCGCCGAGCTGGACTGCCGCGACTACGCCAGCACCACCCTGCGCCTGCTCGAAGGGTTGGGCATGCCCTGCAACGCGCTGCAGCTGGAGGTCGCCGAAGACGATCTGGCCGATGCCCCCGAAGGCGGCACCCTGCTGCACAACCTCGACACCCTGCGCCGCCACAGCGTGCGCATTGCGCTTGATCGCTTCGGCCGCAGCCAGGCCGCGCTCGGCAGGCTTACCAGGCTGCCGGTGGATGTGGTGAAGCTCGACGTGCGCCATGTGCGCGAGCTGCGCACCGAGCCGCTGGCGCATGCCTTTCTTGCCTCGGTGATCGGCTACGCCAACGCGCTCGGGCGCGAGACCATTCTCTGCGGCGTGGAAACCGCCGCTGATCTCAAAAACCTGCGCAGCCTCGCTCCGGGAAGTGTGCAGGGTTTCGGCCTCGCACTGCCGCTCGCCGCCGGCACGCCGCAGCCCTGCCTGCTGCCGTGCTGAGCCGGGCCGCTGGAGGCAGCGCATCAACGGCCTTGATGCTGTTGCTGGTGGCACTCGGCTATTACCTGAGTGGCCGCCTCGGTTTGCTGCTGGCGATCCCGCCCGGCTATGCGACGGCCGTGTGGCCAGCCTCGGGCATTGCAATGGCCGCCATCGTGCTGCTCGGCCCGCGCGCAGCCGTCGGCGTGTTCGCGGGCTCGTTCGCCGTCAACATCGCCAACGGGCTCGATACCAGCAGTTTCTCAGCCCTGCTGCACGCCCTGCCAGTGCCAGTCGCCATCGGTGCCGGGGCCGCCATGCAGGCCTTGGTCGGGGCCAAACTCGTCCAGCGCTTCGTCGGCTACCGCAACCTGCTCACGCAGGAGCTGCAAGTGGTGTGGATGCTCGCCCTCGGTGGCCCGCTGGCCTGCCTCATCAATGCCAGCGTTGGCGTCGGCAGCCTGTTCGCCGCCGGGCTGGTGCCCGCCGACACCCTGCTGTTCAACTGGTGGACCTGGTGGGTGGGCGACAGCATCGGCGTGCTGGTGTTTGCCCCCCTGGTGCTGATCTGGAGCCTCAAGCCAGGCGCGCCCTGGCGACAGCGGCAGCTCACCGCCACGCTGCCACTGGTGGTGATGTTCGGATTGGTGGTCTGGCTGTTCGTGTTCGTCAGTGGGCAAGAGCAGCAGCGCCTGCGCGCCGAGTTCGAAGCCCAGTGCCATGACTACCTCGTGCGCTTCGAGCGTGACCTCAAGGATGACTATCAGGCCATGCACGCCGTGGCAGCTCTCGTGCGCGAACAGCCGATATTGCGCCGCGAGGTTTTCGAGCGATTCGCCGCGAGCCAGCTTGAACTGCTGGTCGGGGTGAAGAGCTTGTCCTGGATCCCGGCAGTTGACGACGCGAATCGCGCCGATTTCGAGGCCGAGATGCGTCAGCAGGGCAGCGCCGGTTTCGCCATCCGCGAACTGGGTGCAGATGGCCGCTTTCGGCCTGCCGAAAAACGAGCCCGCTATGCACCAGTCGCCTACATCGTCCCCAGTGCAGGCAATACCGCTGCCATCGGCTTTGATGATGAGTCTGAACCGCGGCGTGCCGAGGCTCTGGCCAGAGCCAGGGCGACTGGCAGGCCCAGCGCCAGCAGTGCCATCACGCTGGTGCAAGACGGCATCGAACGTCGCGGCCTGCTCATCGTCTTGCCGGTCTGGCAGCAGGCCGATCAGATCAGAGGCTATGTGATTGCCGCCGTGCGCAGTGATCAGCTGCTCGAAGCCTCGCTGAAAGGGCTGGAGCAGGAGGGCGTCAGCGTCGCCGCCTTTGAGCGGAATGCCGCCGGTGATCGGGAGCTGCTCTACGGCACACCCAGCAGCGCACCTGGCGGCTTGCAGATGAGCCAGGCCCTGACGATGGCAGGCCGGGACTGGCTGCTGGAATTCCACCAGCCCGCCAGCTACCTGATGGCGCACCGCTCCTGGTCGGTGTGGACGATGCTCGCAGGCGGCATGCTGTTCACCGGCATGACCGGCATGTTTCTGCTGCTGGTGATCGGGCGCGGCGGCCGCGTGGAGCAGCTGGTGGTGGAGCGCACCGTCGCTCTCGCAAGATCCAACAGTCTTTTAGCGCAAGAAGTAGAACGCAGTCAGGCGCTAGAGAAGGAAGCCTGCCATCGCGCCGAGCAATTGAGCGCCAGCAACCGTGAGCTGGAGCAGTTTGCCTACGTCGCCAGCCACGATCTGCAAGCACCGTTGCGCAACATTGCCAGCTTCGCGCGCATTCTGGAAAAGCGGTACCGCGACAAGCTGAGCGAAGAAGCCAATGAATTTCTCGGCTTCATCCGCGAGAGTGTCGGCGAGTTGCAGCAGCTCATCGACGACCTGCTCTCGCTCTCCAAGGTCAATCCGCAAACCGCGCAGATGCTGCCGATCCCGCTTGGCGAACCGCTGCGCCGCGCCACCCAGCAACTCCGCACCGTGCTGGACGAGAGCGATGCCGTAATGACGGTCGAAGCCCTGCCGCCGGTGCGTGGCGACTCGCGGCTGCTGACGCAACTGTTCCAGAACCTCATCGCCAATGCGGTCAAGTTCCAGCCGGCCGGACGCCAGCCGCAGGTACACATCCGCGCAGTGCGCCAACCCGGCGGTGACTGGCGCTGCGAGGTATCCGACAACGGCATCGGGATCGCGCCGCACAACCACGGCAAGCTGTTCCAGATTTTCCGGCGCCTGAACCCCGCCGATCAATATCCCGGCACGGGCATCGGGCTTGCGCTCTGCCACAAGATCGTCGGCCTGCACGGCGGGCGCATCTGGGTGGAATCGGCTGCCGGCGAAGGGAGCCGATTCTGCTTCACCCTGCCTTCGGCTTAGTGCAAATCCTGTAGGCGATTGACCACGACGTTGTCGAGATGATCCATCGCCATCGCGGCAGCTTGAGCACCGGCAATCGTGGTGAAGTAGGTCAGGCGCTGGTGCATCGCCGCCGCACGGATCGACTTGCTCTCCTCGATCGACTGCTTGCCGTCGGTGGTGTTGCAGACGAACTGGATCTCGCCGTTCTTGATCGCATCGACACAATGCGGGCGGCCTTCCTTTACCTTGTTGACTGGCTCGCAGGGCACACCGGCCCTCGCTATAAAGGCAGCCGTACCGCTGGTGGCCACCACCTTGAAGCCCTTTTCGTTCAGGGTGCGCGCCAGCTCGACCGCCTTGGGCTTGTCCTGCTCGCGCACGCTGATAAAGGCGGTGCCCGACTCCGGCACCACCATGCTGGCGGCTAGCAGCGCCTTGTTGAAAGCCTCGCCAAAGCTCGCGCCCACGCCCATCACCTCGCCGGTGGACTTCATCTCCGGCCCCAGCAGCGGATCCACGCCGGGGAACTTGGCAAAGGGGAACACCGACTCCTTCACCGAGTAATGCGTGGGTATCAGTTCGCTGGTGATGCCCTGGCTCTTCAATGAAGTGCCAGCCATCACCCGCGCCGCGATCTTGGCGAGCGGACGACCCGTGGCCTTGCTCACGAACGGCGAAGTACGCGAAGCACGCGGATTCACTTCGAGCAGGAACACGCGCTCCGCGCCCTTGGCACCTTGCACCGCGAACTGGATGTTCATCAGGCCACGCACCTTCAGCGCGTGCGCGAGCTTCACCGTCTGCGCGCGAATCTCGTCGAGCACGCTCAGCGAAAGCGAGTGAGCGGGCAGCGAGCAGGCCGAGTCGCCGCTGTGCACGCCCGCCTGTTCGATGTGTTCCATGATGCCGCCGATGACGACATCGGTGCCGTCGGCGAGCGCATCGACGTCCACCTCGATGGCGTCGTCGAGAAAGCGATCAATCAGCACCGGCGAGTCGTTGCTGACCTGCACAGCCTCGCGGATGTAGCGGGTCAAGTCCGCATCGTCGTGGACGATTTCCATCGCGCGTCCACCGAGCACATACGAAGGACGAACGACGGCGGGATAGCCGACTTTCTTCGCCGCAGCGAGTGCGGTTTCGAGTGAGGTGGCGGTGCCATTGGGCGGCTGCAACAGGGCGAGGTCTTCGACCAGTTTCTGGAAACGTTCGCGGTCTTCGGCGAGGTCAATGGAATCCGGCGAGGTGCCGATGATGGGCGCGCCTGCGGCTTCGAGTGCGCGCGCCAGTTTCAGCGGCGTCTGCCCACCGAACTGCACGATCACGCCCTTGGGTTTTTCGAGGTCGATGATTTCCATCACGTCTTCAAACGTCAGCGGCTCGAAGTAGAGACGGTCGCTGGTGTCGAAGTCGGTCGAAACCGTCTCCGGATTGCAGTTGACCATGATGGTCTCGAAGCCATCCTCGCGCAGTGCCAATGCCGCATGCACGCAGCAGTAATCGAACTCTATGCCCTGCCCGATACGATTGGGGCCACCGCCCAAGATCATGATCTTGTCGCGCGCGGTGGGCCTTGCCTCACACTCTTCGTCGTAGCTCGAATAGAGGTATGCGGTGTCGGTGGGAAACTCCGCCGCGCAGGTATCGACGCGCTTGTAGATGGGCCGAACGCCGAGTGCCTTGCGGCGCGCACCCGCTTCGAGTTCGCTGACGCGCATGAGCTTGGCGATGCGACGATCCGAAAAACCGAGTCGCTTCCAGCTGCGCAGAGCATCGGCGGTGAGCGTGTCGAGCTTGGCGGCGGCGATGGATTTTTCCATCGCGATCAGCTCTTCGATCTGGTCGAGGAACCAGGGGTCGATCTTGCTGAGCTTGAAGATGTCTTCGACGCTCATGCCAGTGCGGAAGGCATCACCCACGTACCAGAGACGGTTCGCACGCGGTGTCGCGAGTTCTTCGCGGATGCGCGAGATCGAATCGGCGCTGTGATCCGTCACCTGCGGGTCGAAACCATCGCTGCCGGTTTCGAGGCCGCGCATGGCCTTGTGCAGCGCCTCCTGGAAGTTGCGTCCCATTGCCATCACCTCGCCCACGCTCTTCATTTGCGTGGTCAGGCGGCTATCGGCCTGCGGGAATTTCTCGAAGGTGAAGCGCGGAATCTTCACGACCACGTAGTCGATGCTGGGCTCGAACGAAGCAGGCGTCGCACCACCGGTGATCTCGTTCTTCAGCTCATCAAGCGTGTAGCCGACTGCCAACTTCGCAGCGATCTTGGCGATGGGGAAACCTGTCGCCTTCGAGGCGAGTGCAGACGAGCGCGACACGCGCGGATTCATCTCGATGACGATCAGGCGGCCATCCTTGGGGTTGACCGAAAACTGCACATTGCTGCCACCGGTTTCCACACCGACCTTGCGCAGCACCGCGATGCTCGCGTTGCGCATGATCTGGTATTCCTTGTCGGTCAGGGTCTGCGCGGGCGCGACCGTGATCGAGTCACCGGTGTGCACACCCATCGGGTCGAAGTTTTCGATGCTGCACACGATGATGCAGTTGTCGTTCTTGTCGCGGACGACCTCCATCTCGTATTCCTTCCAGCCCAAAAGGCTCTCTTCGATGAGCACCTCGGTGGTGGGTGAGAGATCGAGACCGCGACCGACAATTTCCTCGAACTCCTCGATGTTGTAGGCGATGCCGCCGCCAGAACCGCCGAGCGTGAAGCTAGGGCGGCACACGGCCGGAAAGCCCACGTATTTCAGCAGCTCGCGTGCCTCGTCCATCGTGTGGGCGACGCCGGACTTCGCCGAACCCAGACCAATCTCCGTCATCGCATCGCGGAACTTCAGGCGGTCTTCGGCCAGATCAATCGCGTGCGCGTTCGCACCGATCAGCTCGACGCCATATTTCTCCAGCACGCCGTGCTTGGCGAGGTCGAGCGCGCAGTTCAGCGCAGTCTGCCCACCCATGGTCGGCAGCAACGCGTCGGGTTTTTCCTTCTCGATGATGCGCGCCACCGTCTCCCAGCGGATCGGCTCGATGTAGGTGGCGTCGGCCATCTCCGGGTCGGTCATGATCGTCGCCGGATTGCTGTTGACGAGAATGACGCGGTAGCCCTCTTGGCGCAGCGCCTTGCAGGCCTGGGCTCCGGAGTAGTCGAACTCGCAAGCCTGCCCGATGATGATAGGGCCAGCGCCGATGATGAGGATGGATTTGAGGTCAGTGCGTTTTGGCATGGCCGTCCTTAGGTTGTGGCCGACGCGAGTTTCGCGCCGAAGCCGATGAAGAGTGCGCCTGCCGCACCGGTGGCCCCGGCGCTCAGACGGCGACGGGCGCGGAAAGTGGCGGCGAGGCGGTTGCCCGCGAAGATGAGTAGCGAGAGATACGCGGCACTGATGGCAGTGAGCGTGAGACCCAGCACCGTGAAGGCCAGCGCCGGGTGCGGTGCATCGACGGCTACGAACTGGATGAAGAAGGCCATGAAGAACAGGATGGCTTTCGGATTGAGCAGACAGATACCGAGCGTGCGCTGAAAGGGTTTTGTCACCCAGCCTTCTCTATCCGCACTGACCAGCGGCGTCGGCAGTGCGCGCGTGCGCCACTGTTGCCAGCCTGCCCGCAGCAGGCCAATGCCCATCCACGCCAGGTAGGCGGCGCCCGCGAGCTTGAGCAGGGTGAACACCTGCGGGTTCGCGGCCAGCAGCGGGGCAAGACCCAAGACCGAGGCGAGCATGAGCAGCCCATCGCCAACAAACACACCCAGCGCGGCGCGATAGCCATCGCGCACACCCTGCCGTGCGGCCACGCTGAGCACGAACAAGGAGTTCGGCCCCGGCAGCAACACGGTAATGGTGGTGATGAGCAGAAAGGCCGGGAAGTCGGTAATGCCGAGGAACTGGCTCATGGCAGAAATCCGATGCGCTTTTTCTTGCGGGTGTCTTCGGGCTCCATGATTTTGTAGATCGCCTCGAACACGGCTTTGAACTTGGCGTCGGTCTTGGCTTCGAGCACCGCGAGCTTCTTGGCGAGTTCGGCGTTCGATTGCAGCATCACCCTGAGCCGCACGAAAGCGCGCATGATTTCGATGTTGACGGCTACCGCCTGCGGGCTGCGCAACACGCTGCTAAGCATGGCAACGCCCTGTTCGGTGAAGGCATGCGGCAGTTTGCGAACGCCGCCACGTCCTTTTGAAGTCACAATTTGTGACTTCAAAAACCCTTCGCCAACCCCGGCTTTGTTGGTGGCTCGCTCGTTTGAAGTCACAATTTGTGACTTCAAACGGCTGAGCTCATCCACCGTGAGTTGAAACATGAAGTCCTCAGGGAAGCGACTCCGATTTCGCTGCACCGCCTGCATCAATACCTTGGTCTCCACGCCGTAGAGTGCTGCCAAGTCCTGTGACAGCAGCACGCGCTGCCCACGCAGCGAGACGATCATCCCCTGCACGGCAAGTGGTGCGGCAGCTGGCTTGGTGGCCATGCGGTTCAGGCCAGCATCGACACGAAGCGGTCGAAGAGATACGACACATCCTGCGGGCCGGGCGAGGCTTCAGGATGGCCCTGGAATGAGAATGCGGGCGCATCGCTGAGGCGAATGCCCTGGTTCGAGCCATCGAACAGCGAGCGGTGCGTGACCACCACATTGCTGGGGATGGTCGCCTCGTCCACCGCAAATCCGTGGTTCTGGCTGGTGATGAGCACACGGCCAGATTCAACGTCCTGCACCGGGTGGTTGGCGCCGTGGTGGCCGAACTTCATCTTCAGCGTCTTGGCACCAGCGGCGAGGCCCATGATCTGGTGGCCCAAACAGATACCGAAAGTCGGCAACTTGGCGGCGATGAATTCTTTGGTTGCTGCGATGGCGTAGCTGCAAGGCTCCGGGTCTCCGGGGCCGTTGCTCAGCATCACGCCGTCGGGCTTGAGGGCGAACACGTCGGCGGCGCTGGTCTGCGCCGGCACGACGGTGAGGCGGCAGCCGCGATCCACCAGCATGCGCAGGATGTTGCGCTTGATGCCGAAGTCGTAGACCACCACATGCTTGTTGCCGATGGCTGGCTCAGCGTCGCGGTTGGTGCTCAATTCCCACGAGCCTTTGGTCCAGGCATAACTGGCAGGCGTAGTGACGACCTTGGCGAGGTCCGCACCCTTCAGGCCTCCGAAGCTGCGCGCGGCAGTCAGCGCCTTCTCAGCTGTGGCATCGGGGCCCGCAACGATGGCGCAGCTCTGCGCGCCGGTGTCGCGCAGGATGCGCGTCAGCTTGCGGGTGTCGATGCCGGCAATGGCGATGCAGCCCTGCTCGGCCAGATACGCCGAGAAGTCCTGCGTGCTGCGAAAGTTGCTGGCCTTGCGCGGCACCTCGCGCACCACCAGGCCCGCAATGCGCACGCGGCCAGATTCGTCATCTTCCGGGTTCACGCCGACATTGCCGATGTGCGGGTAGGTGAGCGTGACGATCTGCTGGGTGTAGCTGGTATCGGTGAGGATTTCCTGATAGCCGGTCATGGCGGTGTTGAACACCACCTCACCGGTCGCGGTGCCTTCGGCGCCGATGGAAATACCTTTGAAAACAGTGCCGTCGGCGAGGGCCAACAGGGCTGGAGTTGCGTTGTTCATGGTCGCTGGGACTCGTCGAATGGGCGGGTGGCGGCCATGAAAAAGGGGGCGAGCGCAATGCCCGGCCCCCTTCTTCAGGATTAAGGCGGCAGTCTAGCGATTCAGCCCCTTCCCGTCCATGAAAATCGATCGACAACCCCCTAGAAAAGCTACCCCTGTCCGCCCGCGACGGGTGGCCGGAAGCCGCTGACATTGAGCGGAATGCGCTCTCCTGTCATCAGTCCCAATCGCTGGCAGGCCAGCGTAAACCGGCGGCGCAGCAGCTCGGCGATTGGCCCGGTGCCGCGAAACCGCGTGCCCCACTCTGCGTTGTAGTCCTGCCCGCCGTGGGCGGACTGAATGGCGTGCATCACCCGCTGGGCGCGATCGGGGAAGTGCGCGGCCAGCCACTCGCGGAACAGGGGCGAGACCTCGCGCGGCAGCCGCACGAGGATGGTGCTGGCGCGAATCGCACCGGCATCGCGCGCGGCTTCGAGGATGTGCTCCAGCTCGTGGTCGTTGATGAAGGGGATCATCGGCGAGGCGTTCACGCCGACCGGCACGCCGGCGTCGGTCAAGGTGCGGATCACCCTGAGTCGGGCCGAGGGGCTGGCCGCACGCGGTTCGAGGATGCGCTTGGTCGCGTTATCGAGCGTGGTGAGGCTGATGTAGACCGCCACCAGCTGATGCCGAGCAAGTTCTTGCAACAGATCCAGATCGCGCAACACCAGCGTGCCCTTCGTCACCACTGCAAACGGACAGCGCACCTCCAGCAGCACCTCCATCACGGCGCGGGTCAGGCACAGCTGCTTTTCACAGGGCTGGTAGGGATCGGTGTTGCCCCCAAGATTGATCGGCGACACCTTGAAGCCAGGTTTTGCCAGCTCCGCGCGCAGCAGCTTGGCGGCTTCGGGCTTGTAGAAGAGCTTGGTCTCGAAATCGAGGCCAGGTGAAAGCCCGTGGTACGCATGGCTAGGCCGCGCATAGCAATAAATGCACCCGTGCTCGCAACCGCGATAGACGTTGAGCGAATACTCGAAGGGAATATCCGGCGAGTCGTTCCTGCTGAGGATGGTCTTCGCCTTCTCGGCAATCAGCGTCGTTTCTAGTGCGGGTGGCGGGTCTTCTTCGATGTCCCAGCCATCGTGCTCGGCGCTGCGCGCGAGATGGCTGAAGCGGCTTGCGGTGTTGCTGGCCGCACCGCGCCCCTTCTGCGCCGCTGCGAACGTGGATGCCTCCATCGCTAGCCTCAGGGTGCCAGCTGTGTCGCGGCGTAATCCACCACCAGATTCGCCAGCGTACGCACGCCGAGCTTCAGCACCTGCTCGTCGATGTGAAAGCGCGGCGAGTGATTGGCAGCGAACAGTTCCGGCGCTTCGCCGACAGGTCGCGCACCGAGGAACACGAAATAGCCCGGCACTTGCTGGGCGAAGTAGCTGAAGTCCTCCGCGCCCATCATCGCGTCAGCGGGGATCAGCTTGTCCTTGCCCACCAAGCGTTCCAGCGTCGGCAGCAGGCGCGTGGTGAGGGCGGGATCGTTGAACGTCACCGGGTAGGCGGTTTCGCCGCCGATGATGACCTCGGCCGTCGCCCCGCTCGCCTCAGCGATATTGACGGCGGTGCGGCGCACGCGCTCGGCGAGTTCCTTGCGCATCACAGGGTCGAGCGAGCGCAGCGTGCCTTTCATCGTCACGCTGTCGGGGATGATGTTGCTGCGCACGCCGCCATCGAACTTGCCGATGGTGACGATCACCGGCGCCTTGCCGACATTCATCTGCCGGCTCGCCACGGTTTGCAGGCCCATCACGATCTGGCTGGCGATGACGATGGGGTCGATGCCCTGCCAGGGTGCCGCCCCGTGCGTCTGCTTGCCGCGCACGATGATCTGCAAGTCGTCTGCACTCGCCATCGCACCGCCGGATTTCCAGGCGATGGTGCCGACCTCCCACTGTGCGAACACATGGCTGCCGAACACCACTTCGGGGATGGGCGCGGTCTTGAACACGCCCTCTTTCAGCATGAGCTGTGCGCCGCCTTCCTCGCCCGCCGGTGCACCTTCCTCAGCGGGCTGGAAGATGAACTTCACGGTGCCCTTGAGGCGCGGCTGCATCTGGCTCAGCACTTCGGCGACGCCCAGCAGCATCGAGGTATGCGCATCGTGGCCGCAGGCGTGCATCACGCCGACATCCTTGCCGTCGTAGGTGGTCTTGGCCTTGCTGGCGAAGGGCACGTCCCATTGCTCGGCGACCGGCAATGCGTCGATGTCTGCCCTGAGGGCAATCACCGGCCCGGGCAGGCCGCCCTTGAGCACGGCGACGACTCCGGTCTTGGCGACACCGGTCTGCACCGTGAGGCCGAGCGCCTTCAGGTGTTTGGCGATGTATTTGGCGGTCTCGAACTCGCGGTTGCCGAGTTCGGGGTTCTGGTGCAGATGACGGCGCGCTTCGATCACCTTGGGCTCGACCTTGCTCGCCAGCCGGTCGATTTCGGCGTGCAGGGCATCGCTGCCCTGCGCACCAGCGGTGCGGCTTGCGGCCAACAGCAGGAGGAGTGCGCAGCGAGCGAGGGTGCGGGTATGCATGGCGGTTTCCCGGCGAGGGTGTGGATGCAGCATAGCCCCGCCTGCGGCTCAGAACACGAGCCCCTCTATTTGTGCGTCGCCGTGAACGCTCCATCCCACTTGGCACCCGGCGGATGCTCCCGCAGGTACTGGATGCGCTCCAGAAAGATGTCGTAGATCTTGTGCGGCCGCCCGGACAAGGAAAGATTCGCCAACTCCGACTCAGCCTGGTCCCAGAGCTGAGAGCGGTACAGCTTCATCGCACCGCGATGCCGCGCGAGATCGTTGCGCAGGGCCGTGTCAAGCGCATCCTTCGGCCCCAGGGGCTCGAAGATCGCCACCGGCTCGTTCTTGCCTTTCACCTTCACGAAGTCGAGTTCGCGGTAGGCCCAATCCTTGGGCCCGGCGTTGCGGGTGGCTTCGCTGACGATGAAGTAGACGCCGTATTCCTTGGTCAGGCCCTCAAGCCGCGATCCCAGATTCACCGCATCTCCCAGCACCGTGTAGGCGCGGCGGTACTCCGAGCCCATGTTGCCGACCGTCATGTCACCAGTGTTGAGGCCCACGCCGATATAGAGCTTGGGCCAGCCCTTGGCCTCGAAATCGGCATCGAGATCGCGCACCACCTTGGTCATCTGGATGCCTGCCAGCAGGGCGTTGGTGGCGTGGTTTTCGTCAGGGATCGGCGCGCCCCAGAAGGCCATGATGGCGTCACCCATGTATTTATCGACCGTGCCGCGGTGCTCGCGGATCACGCGGGTGAGCGGTGTCAAGAACTGGTTCATCAGCTTGGTCAGCTCTTTCGAGTCGAGCTTTTCGCTGATGGTGGTGAAGCCGCGCACATCGGAGAACAGCACCGTCATGTTGCGCTTGTCGCCCTCTTCGCTGGCGAGTGCGGGGTTGCTGGCCAGCATTTCCACCATCTCGGGCGGTATGTACTCGCCGAACTGCTTCGACACCTGCCGCACGTTGCGGCTCTCCACGAAGTAGCCGTAGAAAGTGAGCAGCAGGAACAGCAGCACGGTGTAGAGCACCGGCATGCCCATCGGCATGATGAAGTTGGCACCACTCCACAGGCCGAAGGCGAGACCGATGATGATGGCGATCAGTCCCACAGCCAGCGCGCCGCTGGCAAGCGGCGAGAGCCGGGCGGCGGCAAAAGCGAGCACCCCGGAGATGAATAGCAGCATCACCACCTCGATGCCGTTGTAGTACGGCGCCTTGTGCTTGATGCGGCCATCGAGCATGCCGCTGATGAGGTTGGCGTGCACCTCCACCCCCGGGTAAGCCTGGCCGACCGGCGTGGCTCGCAGGTCCAGGAGGCCTGGCGCGCTGGTGCCGAGCAGTGCGACCTTGCCGGCCAGCTGCGCGGGGTCGGCGGTGCCACGGATGATGTCGGTCGCGGAGATGTAGGTGAAGCTCGGCCAGCGGCCGCGATAGGGCACGAAGGCCTGCACATTGCCATCCACCGGAATGCGGACATTGCCAATCACCACCGCTTCGAGGTTGACCGACGAACGTTGGTCGGGTGGGTCGAACTCGAACTGCACCGGCGGCGCGCCGATTGCCAGGCGCGTGGTTTCGAGCGCCAGCGAGGGATACAGCGCGCCCTGGTAGCTTTGCAGCAGCGGCACCCGGCGGAACACGCCGTCGATATCGAGACCCTGGCTGTTGTCGAAGAATCCGGCGCTGGCGGCACCCGCCTGCAACACCGGCAGGTTGCCGGTGAAGGCATTGTTCTTGAAAAAATCAACGTTGTAGAGCCGGGCGGCATTGGCGTCCATGATCGGCGGCGGAATCGCGCCGATGGAGCCTGCGCCACCGGGTGCGGTGGAGTCCTTGAACACATAACCCAGCACCACCGATTTGCCCTTGAGTGCCGCACCGAACTGCGCCTCGTAGTCGAGGCTGGGGCGGATGCTCTCGACCCGCTCGGCAAAGCCGGGCAGATCGGCCATCGCACCCTTCGAGAGGCTGTCGAGCGCATCGAGGCCCGAGGCGCGCGTATCGGCCTCGGGGAAGTTGATGTCGAAGCCCAGGGTGCGCACCTTGTACTGGTCGAAGGCCCTGGTGGTAAGCGTGGCGAACTTGTCGCGCGGCCAGGGCCAGTGGCCCTCGGCGATGATGCTCTTCTCGTCGAGGTCGATGATCACCACCTGCGGATCGACGGTGCTCGGCATCGTCAGCAGGATGCGCGCGTCGTAGGTGGCGCGCTCGATGTCATCCACCATCGACAGCGGCAGCACCCGGATGTTGTGCAGCAGGAAGAGCAGGAACACCAGCACCGCGATGCCCAGCCTGACCAACGCGCGTTGTGCGCCCATGGTGCCCCCTAGTGTGTTTGCAGACCGGTATCTGCTCCGGCTTAGGACCTGAACTTAGCGCGAGCGGCTTGGCAGGGCAACGGCTGCTCAAGCCCGTGCCAAGCGCCTACTATGTGCGCCGCAGCAACGTCGAGGCATACGCGGATATGGTCAGCAGGCAATTGAGGGCGGCAGCACAGGCGGGGCCGGGAATCGGCCCTGTGCTGCGGCGGTGGCTGCCATGACAGGCCCGGCCCCTGCCCCGCTGCTCGACTCCAGGGGCCGCATCAAACGCAAGCTGCGCGTCTCGCTGACCGACCGCTGCAACCTGCGCTGCCACTACTGCATGCCCGAGCACCCGGTTTGGCTGCCGCGTGCGGAGCTGATGGATAACGCCGAGCTGCTGCGGCTGGTGGGGCTCTTCGTGCGCGCCCTGGGCATCAGCGAGCTGCGCCTCACCGGCGGTGAGCCGCTGCTGCGTGCCGGGGTGCCGCAGCTGGTGCGCGAACTGGGCAGCTTGCGAGCGCAGGGCTTGCAGCGCATCGCGCTCACCAGCAACGGGGTGCGGCTGGCTGCGGTTGCCACGGCGCTGCGTGAGGCGGGGCTCGATGATCTCAACATCAGCATCGACGCCATCACACCCGAAACCTTCACGGCCCTCACACGCGGTCAGCTTGCGCCCGTGCTCGATGGCATTGCCGCCGCCGTCGCCGCAGGTTTGCCAGTGAAACTCAACTGCGTCGTCATCAAAGGGGCGAACGAGGCCGAGGTGCTGCCGCTCACCGCCTGGGCCCAGGCGCGTGACTTGCCGCTGCGCTTCATCGAGTTCATGCCGCTCGACGGTCGGCAGAGCTGGTCGGCCAGCAAGGTGTTGAGCGAGGACGAGATCGTTGCCCTGCTCAGGCCCCACTACACGCTCACCGCAATGCCGCGCGCCAGCGACCCGGCGCAGTACTACGCCGTGGGCGACGAGGGTTATCGCATCGGCGTCATCAGCACCATCTCCAAGCCCTTCTGCGCCAGCTGCGACCGTCTGCGGCTCGACGCGCGCGGGCGGCTCTACACCTGCCTGTTCTCGGCTGTCGAGACTGATCTGCTCACGCCGCTGCGCGCCGGTGCCAGCGATGCCGAACTGCTGGCGCTGATCCGCACCGCCGTCTGGCACAAGCCCGCCGGTTATGCCGAGCAGCCGGGCTATGTCGAGCGGCCGATCACCATGCACCACCTGGGTGGATGAGCGCATGCAGGTGAGCGTGGAGTGCTGCGGCGCTACGGGCCGCCTCGCCGGGGCCGAGCGCCTCACCGTGACGCTGCCCGAGGCGGCCACGGTGCTTGATCTGTTCGCGCTGCTGGGTGAACGGTCGAGCGAGTTCGCCGAGCTGCTCGCCCGCTGCGCCTGCGCGCGCGGCGATGCCATCGTGCCGCGCGGCACGGTGCTGGCCGAAGGCGACGAGCTGGCGCTGCTGCCGCCGGTGGCCGGAGGCTGAACATGCCTACCGACTTCGCCCGCATCCAGAACACGCCGCTCTCGCTCGATACCCTGCTCTCAGGCAGCGACCGCGCCGACTGCGGCGCGCTCGCCATCTTCGCCGGCACCGTGCGCAATCACCACGAGGGCCGCGCGGTGCGCTCGCTCACCTACTCCTCGTATGCACGTGTGGCGGAGAAGCTGATCCGCGAGATCGAGGCCGAGATCGCTGCACGCTTCCAGGTGCCCCTCTGCCTTGCGGTGCATCGCGTCGGCCCGCTCGGGATTGGCGAGACGGCCATTCTCGCCATCGCGCGCGGCCATCACCGTGCGGAAACCTTTGCGGCGATGCAGGCGCTGGTCGAGGCGGTGAAGCATCGGGTGCCGATCTGGAAGGAGGAGTTCTACGCCGACGGCAGCAGCGCCTTCGTCAACGGCTGCACCCTGGTCGCCGCAGAAGACCTGCCGCCTGCGGAATCGCGTCTGCATTGCATCCCCACCCAGAGCGCAGACCGTAGGGTGGGCCTTGGCCCACCGGGTCTCGCGCCGACGCCATCGGTGGGCTGAAGCCCACCCTACAAAAACCCACTCCCATGCGCGACATCACCCTGAAACCGCCGAGCTTGCGCAGCGCCACCGCCCAAGGCCGCGTCAAGCTGTCTGCCACCGGCCTCTCAATGATCGCGGAGCACCGCGTGGAGAAAGGCAATGTGCAGGAATGCGCCCGCATCGCCGGCCTCATGGCCGTGAAGCGCACCAGCGACTGGCTGCCGCACTGCCATCCGATCCCCATCCTTGATGCAGATTTGCAGTTCACACTTGAAGACTCGGCGCTGGTCATCGAAGCCCGCGTGCGCACCATCGCCTCCACCGGCGTGGAGATGGAGGCACTCACCGCCGTCAGTGCGGCCGCCCTCACCGTCTACGACATGATGAAGCCGCATGTGCCCGCCGCCGAGCTGGGCATCGACGGCATTCATCTGAAGGAGAAAACCGGCGGCAAGTCCGACTTTGCGCGCACGGTGAATGGGGCCAGTGCGGCGGTGCTGGTGATGTCCGATACCGTGGCCGCAGGCCGTAAGCCCGATACCGCCGGCAAGTCAGTGGCGGATGGCCTCGGCAAGGCGGGCTTCACGGTGGCGGCCTACGAGGTGCTGCCGGACGAGCCGGTGCAGATCGCCGCGCGCATCAGCCACTGGCTTGCCGAGGGCGTAGCTCTCATCGTCACGGTGGGCGGCACCGGTGTGGGTCCGCGCGACAAGACCATCGAGGCCGTGAAGCCGCTGCTGGTCACCGAGCTGCCGGGCCTGATGGAAGCCGCCCGCAGCTTCGGCCAGCAACGCACGCCCTACGCCATGCTCTCGCGCGGTATCGCGGGGCTGGCGGGGCAGAACTCGGTGGTGATGACCTTCCCCGGTAGCCGCAAAGGTGCGGAGGAATCGCTTGCAGCCGTGCTGCCAGGCCTGGTGCATCTGATCAAGGCCTGCCGCTGGGGTCAGCCGCATAAAGGCGGCTATGAGTAGGGTGGGCTTCAGCCCACCGGGCCGTGGCGCGAAAGCCGGTGGGCTGACTCCCACCCTACGGGGTGCGCCGTGATTGGCGTGGACGAAGCCCTCGCCATCGTGACGGCCGCTGCCCAACCCCTGGGCACCGAAACCCTGCCGCTTGCCGTCGCCCGAAACCGCTTACTGGCCGCCGATGCCTTGGCACAACACGCATTGCCGCTGTTTACCCAGAGCGCGGTGGATGGCTACGCCCTGCGCCACGCCGATCTCGCCAGGCTGCCTGCAAAGCTGCCGCTGGCCGCAGCCATCGCCGCCCGAGCGCAGGCGACACAGCCGGTGCTGGCGACGGGCATGGCGGTGCGCATCCTCACCGGCGGCCTGCTGCCGCTGGGCGCCGATACGGTGGTGCGGCAGGAGCACACGAGCCACGACGCACAAAGCGTGACGGTGCTGCAAGCCGTTGCCAGCGGCACCGACATCCGCTGGCAGGGCGAGGAAATGCCCGCAGGCACGGTGGTAGCACGCGCCGGGCAAAGGCTCACTCCGGGCTTGATCGGTGCGCTCGCTTTGGCTGGGGTGCCCGAGGTGAGCGTGTTCAAGCTGCCGCGTCTCGTCGTGCTGGTGAGCGGCGACGAGGTGGTGCAGGGCGGCGCGGCCTTGAAGCTTGGCCAGGTGCCGGATGCCAATGGCCCGCTGCTGCAAGCCTTTCTGGATGAATGGGGCATGCCGCCGCTGCGGATCGAAGCCGTTGCCGATACCGAAGCGGCGGTGCGCGCGGCGCTGGCCCGCGCCTTTGCCGAGGCCGACATCGTGCTCACCACCGGCGGCGTGTCGGTTGGCGATCACGACTACATCCCGGCGGTGGCCGAGTCGCTGGGGGCCGAACGCCTGCTGTGGAAAGTGGCGCAAAAGCCAGGCATGCCGCTCTATGTCGCCCGCCAGGGCAAGGCGCTGCTGTTCGGCCTGCCGGGCAATCCGGCCTCGGTGCTGGTGAACCTCTTGGTCTATGTTCGGGCGGCGCTCGATGCCATGCAGGGGCTTGATCCCCGGCACCGCTGGCAACAGGCCCCGCTACTGGCGGCAGGCAAGTGCGATGCCCAGAAAACACTCTGGCTGCGAGCGGTGATCGAAGTCGACACCGAAGGCCGCGACGCGCTGCGCCTGCTGGGCGGGCAGGCCTCGCACATGCTGGGCAATCTGGCGACGGCAACGGCGTTGGTGCGCATTCCTCCAAGCGACGGGAGCGGTTCGGCAAAGCAGCATGCCTTCATGCGGTTTTGAGCAGGGCAAAAAGCACTCATCCACTGCCAACAAGACCAATCAATACATGGCGGCACGGTATGATCGTGGGATGACCGCTTCTGCCCTGCCCGCCCTGCCTCCGGCCCTTGCCGCTGGTCTCGCCCGGGCCACTGCCCTCTACCGCCGTTTCGGTGCCCGGCTGCCGCCGCTGGTGGCGCTGCTGCTGGTGGCGCTGCTGGCCTGGCAGGCTGCGCATCTGCTGTGGGCCCTGATTCCGCTGCCGAAGTCCGCCGCCTGGACGCCCGCCCCCGGCTTTGCCGACCCCGCCGCCGCGCGGCCGACTCTGAATCTCGATGCCCTCGCCAATGCCCATGTCTTCGGCCAGTACCAGGCCAGCGCCAGCACGGCCTCGATGGCGAATGCGCCGGATACCCAGCTCGCCTTCACCCTGCTCGGCATCCTGGCCGGCTCCACTGAGCAGGAGTCACGCGCGCTGATCGCCAGCGAGGGGGGCTCAGAAGGCAGCTATGGCATCGGCAGGGATGTCGCACCCGGCATCACCCTGCAAGCCATTTTTCTCGACCGCGTGATCCTCTCGCGCCAGGGGCGCCTAGAAACGCTGCGCCTGGACAAGGACGCCCCCAGCAACGCGCCGGTGTTCAACGCCGCCACCAACAGCAGCGAGCCGCAGGAGGGCACGCCCGCCGCCGCGCAGATGATTGCCCAGATCAAGGAGCAGGTGATCACCGATCCCTCGAAGGCCGCCAACTTCATCCGCGTGCAGCCGCTCAATACGGATGGCGGCTTGAAGGGCTATCGCGTCTACCCCGGCCCCGAACGCGCGGCTTTCAATGCGGCGGGCCTGAAGCCCGGCGATGTCGTCACCGCTATCAATGGCACCTCGCTGAGCGACCCGGGCCAGGCCCTACAATTGCTGCAAAGTCTGACGCAGGCCAACAGCATGAGCCTGACCATTGATCGCAACGGCGTCTCGCAGAGTGTCAACGTTTCCGCTGCTCCCTAGTTATTACTTCTTTCACTGCGCCTGATCCCCATGAAACTCCGCCTCGCACTGTTCACCCTGGCTGCACTCGTCACCGGCAGCGCCCGCGCGGACGTGACGCTCAACCTCAAGGATGCCGAGATCAACACCCTGATCTCGACCGTGAGCGAGGTGACGGGCAAGAACTTCATCGTTGACCCGCGCGTCAAGGGCAAGGTGACGGTGATCAGCGCCGCACCCATGGACAACCAGGCGGTCTACGAGACCTTCCTCGCTGTGTTGCAGGTGCAGGGTTTCGCGGCCGTGCCGGCGGGCGATGCGATCAAGATCATCCCCGAGACCAACGCGCGTTCCGACGGCGGCATCCTCACCCGCAGCGGCGCCGGCATGCCGCTGGATGATCTGGTCTCTTACGTTTATGCGGTGAAGAACATCTCGGCCGCCCAGCTGGTGCCGATCCTGCGTCCGATCATGGCGCAGTCGGCGCACCTTGCCGCCTATCCCGGCAACAACATGCTGCTGATCGTCGACCGCGCCGGCAATGTTGCGCGCCTGATCGAGGTGATCAAGAAGCTCGATGGCGGCGGCGACCGCGACGTGCAGTCCATCGCGCTCGAAAACGCCTCGGCCTCCGAGGTGGTGCGCATCCTCACCACCTTGATCCAGCAGGCGAAGGCCGCTGACCCTTCGGCCGCCACCGCGACCGTCATCGCAGACGAGCGCAGCAATGCCGTGCTGGTGGGGGGCGAGGCCTCGGAGCGCGAGCGCGTCATGAGCCTCATCAAGCGCCTCGACAGCCCGCTGAAAGACACCGACAGCAACACCCAGGTGATCTACCTGCGCTACGCCTCGGCGGAGAATCTCGCACCCATCCTCGAAGGCTATGCCCAGCAGGCCTCGGCCGCAGGCACGCCCGCTGGTGGCACGGCGGCCCCTGCGGCGGCGGCGGGCGGCGGCGGTGCAGGCTTCGAAAAAACCCGCGTGCTGGCCGACAAGGACAACAACGCGCTGGTGATCACCGCCCCGCCCAAGACCATGCGGCAGATCAAGAGCGTGATCGAGCAGCTCGACATCCAGCGCGCGCAGGTGCTGGTGCAGGCCATCATCGCCGAGGTGTCGCAGAGCAAGACCAGCCAGCTCGGCCTCGACTTCGCCGTCTATAACCCCGAGGGCGGAGCGGTGGCGAGCATCTTCGACACTTCCACTCTCAGCGCCATCGGCAATGTCGTCACCACCGGCACGCCGCTGGCGGGCCTGGGCGCCATCGGCCAGGGCATCAACATCGGTGGCGGCGTGATTCGCAACGATGGCCGGAGCGGCACCAGCTTTGGTGTGCTGCTCAAGGCCCTGCAGGGCGACAGCGACAGCAATGTGCTCTCGACACCCAACCTCACCTCGCTCGACAACGAAGAGAGCGAAGTCAGCGTCGGCCAGGAAGTACCCTTTCTCTCCGGCTCGTTCAGCAACACCGGCGGCGGCAACACTGGCGGCAGCGTCAATCCCTTCCAGACCATCGAACGCAAGGACGTGGGCCTGAAGCTCAACGTCACGCCGCAGATCAATGTCGGCGGCGTGGTGAAGCTGAAGATCAAGCTCGAATCCTCCAGCGTTGCGGCGGGCACTGTCGGCACCTCCAGCCTGGTCACTGCCAAGCGAACCATCACCAACACGGTGAACGTCGCCTCGGGCCAGGTGCTGGTGATCGGTGGGCTCACTGACGACAACTCCAACGAGGCCAAGTCGCAGATCCCGCTGCTCGGCAATATCCCGGTGATCGGCGAGCTGTTCAAGTCGCGCAATGTCTCGCGCATGAAGCGCAACCTGATGGTGTTCATCCACCCCACCGTGCTGCGCACCCAGGACGAGGGCGACTTCTACACCCGTCGCAAGTACGACTCGGTGCGCAATGTGCAGGTGCTGAAAGCCGACAAGGGCAAGCTGCCTCTGGGTGTCGGCGAGCGTCTGGTGCTGCCGGAACTCGATGCCTACATCCGCGACAATGCCGCGCCCAAGGCCGCCATGCCGTCACCTGCACCGGCAGCGCGTGCGCCCGAGCCGGTCAGTGCCGCACCCGCGCCGCAGCCCGTGCCCATCGAACCCGCACCTAGCGCACCGCCCGCACCCTCACCCACCGCAGCGGCACCGGTGGACCGCAGCAGGGTCGCATCGAACGTGATCATCATTCCAGCCCAGCGCCCGGGTGAACCTGCGCCTGTCCGCTGAGCTTTTCGCCCATGTCTGATGCTGTCACCGACGCCCTGCGTCGCCCGCCTTTTGCCTTTGCCAAGCGCCACGGCCTGATCGTCGGCGAGGCCTCGCCAGAGCACGTCACCGTGTTTGCCCGGCCAGGTGTGAGCATGGCCGCCGTCGCCGAAGCGCGGCGCTTTTTGCGCCGGCCGGTGAAGCTCGCCACGCTGAGTGTCGAAGAGTTCGACAAGCTGCTGCAGAAGACCTATGAGGGTGCGACGGGTGCTACCGCCGCCCTTGCCTCCGGCCTGAAGGACGAGCAGATCGAAGTCGATGACCTCGCGACCGCGCTCAGCGAGGCGCAGGACCTGCTGGAAACCGACGACGACGCGCCGATCATCAAGTTCATCAACGGCCTGCTGGTGGAGGCGATCAAGGAAAACGCCTCGGATATCCACGTCGAGACCTACGAGCAGAAAGTGATCGTGCGTTTCCGCGTCGATGGCGTGCTGCGCGAGGTGATCAGCGCAGCGAAGGCACTGGCACCGAAGCTGGTCAGCCGAATCAAGATCATGGCGCGGCTCGACATTGCCGAAAAGCGCCTGCCGCAGGATGGCCGCATCAGCCGCGCCTTCGGTGGCCGCAAGGTGGACGTGCGCGTCTCCACAATCCCTACCGGCACCAGCAGCGAGCGGGTGGTGATGCGTATCCTCGACAAGCAGTCCGAGCGCATCGACCTTGAGCTTCTGGGCCTCGACCCGACCCAGATCGAGACGCTGAAGCGGATCATCTTCCGCCCGCACGGCATCCTGCTCGTCACCGGCCCGACCGGCTCGGGTAAGTCCACCACGCTTTATTCCGCGCTCAGCGTGCTCAACGACAAGAGCCGCAACATCATGACGGTGGAAGACCCCATCGAGTACTACATGGAGGGCGTCGGCCAGACCCAGGTCAACACCAAGGTCGAGATGACCTTTGCCCGTGGCCTGCGCGCCATCCTGCGTCAGGATCCGGACGTGGTGATGATCGGTGAAATCCGCGATCTGGAAACCGCCGAGATCGCCGTGCAGGCTTCTCAGACCGGCCACCTCGTGCTTTCCACCCTGCACACCAACACGGCGGTCGGTGCCATCACCCGCCTGCGCGACATGGGCATGGAGCCCTATCAGCTCTCAAGCTCGCTGGTCGGCCTGATGGCGCAGCGGCTGGTGCGCACGCTCTGCCCCAAGTGCAAGACCCCATACGAGGCGAGCCGCACCGAGAAGGAACAGCTCGGCGTCGATACCAAGGAGCCACTGACGCTCTACAAGTCCGAAGGCTGCGCGCACTGTCGCCACACCGGTTACGCGGGCCGCAGCGGCATCCACGAGTTGATCGAAGTCGACAAGAAACTCGAAGAGATGATCCACGACGGGGCCAGCGAGCAGCAGCTAGAGACTTACGCCCGCAGCTTGAGCCCCGGCATCCTGCAAAGCGGCCGCCGCAAGGTGCTGGCTGGCAAGACGACGATTCAGGAAGTGCTTCGCGTGACCATCGAGGACTAGGCCAGAACACATGGCCGCCTTCGAATACGTCGCGCTCAACGCCAAGGGCCGGAACGAGAAAGGCCTGATCGAGGCCGAGACCGCGCGACAGGCGCGGCAGCTGCTGCGTGACCGTAGCCTGATGGTGACGGAGCTGAAGGAAGTCGCCGAGCACAGCACCGGCAGCGCGAAGAACGAGAGCGCCGGCGGTGGTCTGTTCAAGCGCGGTGGCGGCTCGCTGTCGTCTGCCGAACTCGCACTGTTCACGCGCCAGCTTGCCACCCTGTTCCGCTCCGGCCTACCGCTGGATGAGGCCCTCACCGTCGTTGCCCAGCAGAGCGAGAGCCCGAAGGTGCAGCGCATCACGCTGGGCATCCGCTCGCGGGTGACGGAGGGCGACAGCCTCGCCTCGGCGCTCGAACAGTTCCCCAATGCCTTCCCGATCCTGTTCCGTTCCACCATCGAGGCCGGCGAGCAGGCGGGCAAGCTCGACCATGTGCTGGAACGCCTCGCCGACTACGTCGAACGCTCGCAGGAGATGGCTGCCAAGGTCACGCAGGCGGCGATCTACCCCATCATCATGCTGGTGGTGGCGAGCGGGGTGGTGATGGGCATGATGACCTACGTGGTGCCGCAGGTGGTCGAGGTGTTCGAGGGCATCAACGCCGAGCTGCCGCTGCTCACGCGCGGCATGATCGGCCTCTCGGATTTCCTCCGCAAAGCCTGGCCGGTGCTGATCTTCGGCGGCATCGCGGTGGTCTGGCTGTTCCGCCGCACCCTGCGCAGCAACGAGGCCTTTCGCCGCAATTGGCAGCAGCGGCAGCTCAAGTGGCCAGTGATCGGCCGCATCGTGCGCGGGGCCAACACGGGGCGCTTCATGCGCACGCTGGGCATCCTGTTCGGCAGTGGCGTGCCCATCCTCGAAGCGATGCGCATCGGCACCCAGGTGGTCGAAAACCTGCCGATGCGCGAGGCCATCGAGGAGGCAGCCAAGCGCGTGCGCGAAGGTGCGGGGCTGGGCCGCTCGCTTGCCGCGAGCAAGCTCTTCCCGCCGATAGTTGTCCATCTGGTTTCGAGTGGGGAATCCTCCGGCCGCCTCGGCGAAATGCTCGAACGCGCGGCCGACAACCAGGAAAAGGAAGTCGAGCTGCGCATCGGCGTACTGATGAAGCTGATGGAGCCGGTGATGACCGTGGTGATGGGCGGAATAGTGCTCGTGATCGTGCTCGCCATCCTGCTGCCGATCTTCGATCTCAACACCCTGGTCAAATAGCGCATTCACAGCCGATTCACTCGTAGGCCCCTAGCCTGCGAGTCGGTTTCGCTTGCTGAACGCCATGTCCCGCAACTCCACACGCTTTCCGTTGCGCCGCCTCTGGTTCATCCTGCCGGTGCTGCTGCTCGTGTTGCTGGTGATTTTCTGGGACTGGAACTGGTTCAAGCCGCTGGTGCAAAAGCAGGCTTCCGCTGCACTGGGCAGAACCGTGCTGATCGACGATCTCGACGTCACGCCCTCTTGGCACCCTGACGTGGTGCTGAGTGGCGTCACTGTCGCCAATCCCGATGGCTTCACTGCCGATGCCGCACCACTGGCGGCCGTCCGGCGCGTGGCGCTACGCTTCGGCATCCGCGATTTGTTCAGCCATCGCTTGCGCATTTCCAGTCTCGACATCGACCAACCGGTTGCGACACTCGCCGCCGATGCCAAGGGTGAGCGCAACTGGACGCTCGTGCTACCCGCCAGTGACCCGGACGCGAAACCCTGGGACGTGCAGATCGCGGGCTTGAGCATCCGCGAGGGCCGCTACTCGCTGATCGACAAGGCACTCAAGGCTGATATCAGCGGCAGCGTCAGCACGGCTGAGCCCAAACAAAAAAGTGAGTCGATGATTCTCGCCAGAGCGCAAGGCCGCTACAACGGCGAGCCGTTCAAAGCGAGTTTCACCGGCGGCTCGATACTCAGCCTACGCACTCCTGAAAACCCTTACCCGGTGGATTTCACCGCCGAGAGCGGTGCGACACGCGTGGTGCTCAAAGGCACCCTGCTCGACCCCCTGAAATTTGCCGGCGCGCGCCTGCGGCTGCTGCTGCAAGGGCCGGATCTCTCTGCACTCGCCGATTTCACCCAGCTGCCCCTGCCCAAGACGCCACCCTACAAACTGGAAGGCGATCTCGACTACAAGGCTCGAAGCATCCTCTTCAACAACTTCAAGGGCGTGATGGGCGAAAGCGATCTGGCCGGCGATGTCAGCGTGCGCGTGCAAAAACCGCGTCCCGTGCTGGAGGGCACCGTGCACTCAAGGCAGGTGCGGCTGGCCGATTTGAGTGGCCTGATCGGTGGCGATCCCAATGCGCCGGCGGCCGATGCGCCGGGCGGCGATGGCCGGCTGATTCCCGCGAAGCCGATCAATTTGCCTCGCTTGAGAGCAGCCGATGTGCGGCTCGATTTCAAGGGCGATCACATCATCGGCGACGAGCTGCCCTTTGATCGGCTGGCTTTCAAGCTGACCATCGACGACGCAGTGCTGCGTGTCTCGCCTGCGGACCTCGGCATTGGCGAGGGTGCATTGCGCTTCTACGTCACGCTCGATCCGCGTGGTGAACAGTTCAGCCTCGATGCGACCGCCGAGCTGCACCGCGTCGATGTCTCCCGCCTGATGCAGAAAACCGGCTATCAGGGCAGCGGGCGCATCGGCGGCTCGGCGGTGCTCAAGGGCCGTGGTCGCTCGGCGGCGGAGCTGCTCGGCAATGGCGATGGCGAGCTGAAGCTGGCAATGGCGGGCGGCGATTTCTCGGCACTGCTGCTCGATCTATCAGGCCTCGATTTCGGCAATGCCCTGCTCTCGGCCATCGGCATAGGCAAGCGCACCGAGGTACGCTGCCTGGTCGGCGACTTCGCTCTTGTCAAAGGCAAGCTCGACACCAGGAGCTTCGTGCTCGACACCGGCAACACCAATCTGCTGCTCGACGGCAGTGCCAATCTCAAAACGGAGACGCTCGACCTGCGCCTGCGCACCCAGCCGAAGCGCGCCAACATCGCGCGGCTGAAAGCGCCGATCTACATCCGGGGCACATTCGCGGACCCGAGCATCCGCCCGGATCTGCTCGACCTTGGCGTGCGCGCCGGTGCGGCCGTGGCACTGGGCGTGCTGCTGACGCCGCTGGCGGCAATCTTGCCGACCCTGCAACTCGGCCCCGGTGAAGACCGCGACTGCAAGGCGCTGCTGGCTGAGGCCGAAACCAGCGCGCCGCCGCAGCCCGGAAACCGCTGATTAGCCCGGCATCGGTCGCTTTTCGCTGTAGTTGATGAAGCCGCGGATGGTGCGGTAGAGCCACCAGATGGCGACCAGGGCGTAAGTGAAGAAGCCCACTACGACGATCATCAGCGCATAGCTGATCGCCACCCACACCACCGCCCACCAGAAGGTGCGGATCAGCCAGCTGTGATGGCTGCGGATGAACTCGTTCTGCGTCTCGCGCACCTTGATGTGGCTGATGACCACGGCAATCAGACCCGTGAACGCGCCAGTGAAGGGACCGAGCGCGTGCAGCACATAGGTGATGAGCAGGGTACTGCGCTCGGCCTCGCTGCCACTGTCGGCGCTGTTCAATGCCGTGTTGCTGCTTTCCATGGTGATCCCTCTCTTGGTCAAGGTGCTTCGACGATATGCATTGGCTTGGATGAGTGCAATCGCAGTGACTCAGGGATAATGCGCCATGCCACCCACCGTGATGCCGCCATGCGATTGATCCTGCCACTGCTTGCCTTGCTGGCCGCGCCAGCCTTCGCCGCCCCAGCAGCGGATTGCACCGCCCTGCACGCCGAGCTGGAGACCCTGCGCGCCAAGGTGCGTACGCTCGAAGCCGCCCAGCGCCTGCCGGTCGCCCCTACCGCGCCAGCTGCCGCCAGCGCCCTGCCCGGCACGGCTGCCAAGCCCACCGCGACGGCGACGGTCGTGATCGAAGAGCCCTACAGCCGCACCGGCTGCCGCAAGGGTTTGTTCGAGCCCATAGCAGCGGCCAAGTGGCAAGACGCCCAACTGTGGCTGGACCTTGAGCGTGGGCAGTCACCCGCCGAGGTCGAGAGGCTGCTGGGGGTGGAGCACTATGACGAGCAGGGTGGCGGCAATGTGATCTGGCATTACGGCAAATGTGGAGCCGCCTCGCTCGCGCAGGTGCTCTTCACGCAGGGCAGGCTCGCGGACTGGCGTGCCCCATCAAACTAGAACCGGTGCAATCCCTGCGTTGTGCAGATGCCGCCACGCAAGCCGCCAGCAGCCGTAGCCGAGCACGCTGAGCAGGCCAGAACACAGCGCCAGCCCAAGCGGGTGATGCGCCACCAGCGGCGACAGGGCACCGGAAATGGCCGACATCAGCAACAGGCTGATCGCGGTTTGCAGCGAGGACCCCGCCCCGCGCGTGGCGGGAAAGCGGTCGATCACCATCAGGCTCATGGTCGGGAAGCCCAGCGACACACCCATGCCGAGCAGCACGATCGGCAGCACGCTCCAGGGCACACCGACCGGCAGCAGCAGATTGACCAAGAGATTCGTCACCACGCCGCCGGCGGCAAGGCGGAAGCAGAGCCGCATCATCTGCTCGGGGTTGCGCCTGCCAGCGAGCCGGCCCGAAATCGCAGCACCCACCATCATGCCGCCGATGGCCGGCACGAACAGCCAGGCAAAATCCTGCTCGCCGAGCTTGAGCACATCGAGGATGAATGCCGGTGCGCTGGCGATGTAGATGAACAGCGCGCCAAAGTTGAAGCTCGCCGCCAGCGACAGCCAGCAGAACGGCGCATCGCGCAGCATCGAGGAATAGGTGCGCGCCAGAGTTTTCGGCCTGAGCGGCGTGCGCAGCGCCTTGCCGTGCGTCTCGGGCAGCATCCAGACAGACCAGACCGCAACCAGCAGCGAGAACAGCGCGAGGAAGCCGAACAGCGGCCGCCACTCGCCGCTGTAGGCCAGCAGCCAGCCGCCAATCACCGGTGCGAGTGCCGGCGCGATGCCGAAGATGAGCGTCACCTGCGACATCAGCTTTTGTGCATCGGCACCACCGAAGCGGTCGCGGATGATCGCGCGTCCGACGATCAGCCCCGCACCCGCCGCCACGCCCTGCAGGCCACGGAAGAACAGCAGCGCGCCAAAGCTCGGAGCCAGCGCGCAACCCAGCGAGGCCAGCGCGAACAGGGCGGTGAAGAACAGGATCACGCGGCGGCGGCCATAGGCATCCGATAGCGGGCCGTGGAACAGCGCCATCACCGCATACACCGCGAGATAGACACTGATGGTCTGCTGCATCGCGGCGGGCGTCACCGCGAAATGCGCTTCCATCACCCGGAAGGCGGGGAAGAAGGTGTCGATCGAGAATGGCCCCAGCATGGCCAGGGCGGCGAGCAGCGGTGCGAGACGTCTCGCAGTCACGTTCATCGTGGCACGGCGGCGGCGGCGATCAGGCCGCGCGTGCGGCCGATGAGATCGTGCTCTACGGCATTGATCGCCACCGCGATGGCATTGGCGAACGAAGCGGCATCGGCCCCACCATGAGACTTGATGACGAGACCATTGAGGCCGAGCAAGGCTGCGCCGTTGTAGTTGCGCGGGTCGATGCGCGCGGCCAGGCGCGTCAGCACCGGCTTGGCGATGAGCGCTGCGATCTTGGAGAACGGCGTGGCCAGAAACTCGGCCTTCATGAAATCGCGCACCAGCTTGGCGACACCCTCGCCGGTCTTGAGCGCGATGTTGCCGATGAAGCCGTCGCAGACCACCACATCCGCCTCGCCGCGAAAGATGCCATCGCCTTCGATGTAGCCGGTGTAGTTGAGGCCGGATTTTTTAAGGCCCAGTGCCGCGGCCTTGATGGCGTCGTTGCCCTTGATCTCTTCCTCGCCAATGTTCAGCAGCGCCACGCGCGGCTTCGGCACCTCGTGCAGGGCCGTGACCAGCGCCGAGCCCATGACCGCGAACTGCACCAGCTGTTCGGGCGTGCATTCGGCATTGGCGCCGAGGTCCAGCATGTAGGGGCGGCCCTTGGACGAGGGCATGGGCGCGCAGATGGCGGGGCGGTCGATGCCCGGCAGGGTCTTGAGGACGAACTTGGCGGTCGCCATCAGAGCACCAGTGTTGCCGGCCGAGACCACGCCCTGCACACGGCCCTCCCTCGCCGCGTTGATGGCAACGCGCATCGAAGAATCCTTCTTGTAGCGCAGCGCCTTCGAGGGTGACTCGTCCATCGCCACCACCTCGCTGGCGTGGGCGATCTCGATGCGGGCCATGGCATCGCCCGCATGGGCCGCAGCCAGCGCCTTGCCGATGGCAGGCTCATCACCCACCAGCAGCAACTTCAACTTGGGCGTGGCGCGCAACGCCAAAAGGGCCGCAACCACAGTCACTTGCAGACCGTGGTCGCCGCCCATGGCGTCGATGGCGAGGCTGATCGTCTCGGCCATAAGGTCGAGGCGACGTGGCTTTCTTAAGCGGACTCGTCCGCTGCGGCCGTCTTGCCGGCCTTGTCGATCACCTTGCGGCCACGGTAGTAGCCCTCGGCGGTGACGTGGTGGCGCAGGTGCGTCTCGCCCGAGGTCGGGTCAATCGACAGCGCAGGCAGGGAGAGGGCGTCGTGGCTGCGGCGGTGGCCGCGCTTGGAACGGGATTTACGGTCTTGTTGAACGGCCATGGATAGCTCCGGTCGATCCTAATGTTGCGGTGATAAGCGTGGCGTCAAGCAAACTTGCAGCCGTGAGTCGATGCCATGCCAAAGCTTTTCGCTTTCAAAGGTGCTTAGTCCTTGCGGAGCTGACCTTTGAGTGCCAAAAACGGGTTTGGACGAGAGTCGTCGAGCCCGGAATTATCGCTGATCCGGGGGGCTTTTGTCTTGCCCTGTGGCTTTTTGGTTTTGGGCGCGGCCGCAAAGGCCTCGGGCACCGCCGGCATCGGTGCATCGGGCTTAAGCGGAATCAGCGGCAGCGCCAGCAGCACTTCATCCTCGATGGCCTCGTGCAGCTTGAGCTGCTCGTCTTCCAGCATCACCGGGTCAGCATCGGCCAGCAGGCGCTCTTCCTCCGCTTCGTCACGCACCATGATCCAGTCAAACGTGACGTCGAGCGGCCAGTCGAACACTTGCAGACTGCGCTGGCAGGTCAAGGGCAACAGGCCGGTGATGCGGCCCTGGGCACGGCCCACGGAGCGCGGATGGGTCTGGAACTGCGCGCTGACCGTGAGCAGCTCGGCCGGGCCGGAGAGGGCCTCGGCGAGGCGCGGCAGCATGGCCACCGGCAGCACGCCGCTGAGCTGCTGGCGGCGAGCCACCGCCTCGGCGGCCTTGAAGCGGGCGGGCAGTTTGTCGGCGCGCTTCTCTGATGGGGCTGGGTCTTTCATACTGGGTGCCTGATTTCTTGAGCATCATTGTAGTGCCCACCCTGCCTCCCCCCGAATTGATCCTTGCCTCCGGCTCGCCCTATCGCGCCGAGCTGCTGGGCCGCCTGCGCCTGCCGTTCACGCAGCAGAGCCCGGATGTGGACGAAACCCCGCTGCGCGACGAAGCCGCCGCACCATTGGCCGCGCGTCTGGCCCACACCAAGGCGCTGGCGATTGCCGCGAAGGTGCCCGGTGCCTGGGTGATCGGCTCCGATCAGGTCTGCTCCTGCGAGGGGCAGTTGCTGGGCAAGCCGGGCACGCGCGACAAGGCCATTGCGCAATTGCAGTTCCTGAGCGGCAAGTACGCGGCCTTCGTCACTGCCGTGACGCTGCTGCGACAAGGTGGTGCAACCCACCGCGACTTCGACACCACCGTCGTCAAGTTCCGCAAGCTCAGTGATGAAGAGATCATCCGCTACGTCGATGCCGAGCCCGCATACGACTGCGCGGGCGCTGCGAAAATCGAGGGCCTGGGCATCACGCTCACCGCCGAAGTACAGAGCCGTGACCCCACCGCGCTGATCGGCCTGCCGCTGATCGCCACAGCCCGCCTTCTTCGCAAGGCCGGCTTCACCCTGCCCTGACGCCTGCCCAAACAATGAACCATTCCCACGCGCACGATGCGCACGATGCGCACGACCACGCTGGCCATTCGCACGAACATGGCGATCACGATCACCATAACCACGCCGCGCATGCCTCGCACCGCCGACTCGCCTGGGCGCTGGGCATCACGCTGGTGGCGATGGTGGTGGGGATCGGCGGCGGGCTCATCAGCGGCTCGCTGGCGCTGATCGCCGATGCCGGCCACATGCTGGCCGATGCCGGCTCACTGGCCTTGAGCCTGCTTGCCGCACGGCAGGCGCTGCGCCCCGCTGATGCCGGCCACAGCTTCGGCCACGAGCGCATGCCGGTGCTCGCCGCCTTCGTCAACGGCACCCTGCTGCTGCTCGCCAGCGCCTGGATCACCTTCGAGGCCGTGCAGCGGTTCATCACGCCCGCGCCGGTGCATGCGCAGACCATGCTGGTCGTGGCGGGCATCGGTCTTTTGGCCAACATCGTCTCCTTCGCGCTGCTGCACGGCGGCGATGCCGAAGACCTCAACCGGCGCGGTGCGGCGGCGCACGTACTCTCCGATCTGCTCGGCTCGCTGGCGGCGATCATCGCGGCCTTCATCATCCTCAAGACCGGCTGGCTGCCAGCCGACCCGCTGCTCTCGCTGGTTGCGGCCGGACTGGTACTGCGCATGGGCTTGAAGATCGTGCGCGAATCGGCGCACATCCTGCTCGAAGGCACGCCGCGCGGGCTCGACCTCACGCGCATCGCCGCCGAGCTGCCGGGCAGCGTGCCGGGTGTGGCCAGCGTGCATCACCTGCACGCCTGGTCGCTCTCACAGACCAAGAAACTGATGACCCTGCACCTCACGCCCGATGGCAGCGTTGCCGTGCCGGAGCTGATCGAGGCGGTGCGGGTGGCACTCAAACGGCATGGCATCACCCACGTCACCGTGCAGGTGGAGCCGCTGGGTTCTGCCGAGTGCGGGGATGCCGACTGCGACCCCGCGCACGCGCACTGACTAGGGTCTGTTGGCATACAAATGATCGCAGCGTTGCGAGTCAAAAGCGCGCAGTGCGAGGAACGAGGCGCAGCGAATGGTTGTTCCATTCGTAAGCCGCGTGACGCTGCAATGCGCGCTTTTGGCCGCAACCCTTCGGGGCCGGACTGTTTTGGCACATCGCTGCGTTGGCAAGCGAGGACAATAGAACCACTATTGCCCCCGCTTGCCGCCTTGCGCTGTGCCAAAACAGCCTTCGGCCGCTGCGACCATTTGTATGTCAACAGACCCTAGAGCGCGACGCCAACCAGGACGGCAGTTCACGAACCGAAGCCAGCACGGTGAGCGCCCCCGCCTTCTGAATCCGCGCGGCGGTATGCACGCCGGTCGCCACACCAACCGAATCCATGCCGATGGCCGCCGCCATCGCCGAGTCGTATTCGGTGTCACCAATCATCAAGGCTCGTGCAGCGGGCGTTTTCAGCTCGCCCAGAAGCTGCAAGAGCATCAGGGGGTTCGGCTTGTTCGCCGTCTCATCCGCCGTGCGGCTGGCCATGAACAGGCCGCGCACGCTGCGGTGCCAGACCAGTGCGCGGTCGAGCCCTGCCCGCGATTTGCCGGTGGCCACCGTCAGCACATGGCCCGCGTCAAACAGGCCATGCAGGGCGTCTTCGGCCCCCGCGAACAGGGGCGCTTCCGCCTGCCCGGTGCCGAGCGTCAGCCAAAGCTTGCGGAAGCAGCCCAGCAGCTCGTTCACCTGAGACTGGCTGATGCCCGGATACAGCTGGTGCAGGCCGTCACTCAGGCCCAGGCCGATCAGCTGGCCGATTTCGAGGTCGGTGCGCGGCTCCCAACCCAGTTCGGCGATGGCGATCTGCATCGAGCGCACGATCTGGCCAATGGAGTCGGCGAGTGTGCCGTCCCAGTCGAAGATCAAAAGGTCGTAGGGGCGCGGCGCAGTACTCATGGCAGCAGGTCAGCAAGGTGGGTGCGGATGGTGAGGGCAGACGGGGCCGCCAGCAAGGTCAACGCCTTTCAAGGTTTGACGTTGTGTTGACAGCTCAATGTCAGCCGCATGAAGCGGCCTGCTCGCTTAGGGGAACCTGATGCACCTTGCAAAACGCCTGCTGCCCGTGCCTGTCCTGGCCCTGCTGTTCTCCTTTCTGGCCTGGATCCTCATCGCCTACGCCTCCGACCCCGCCTCGCAGGACGTGACGGTGCCCAAGACCGCAGGCACCACCACCTTCACCTGGACCGGCACGATCCCGCCCGGTGCCAACCCCAGCAGCAGCTGCGCGGGCATCCCCGCCCAGCTCACCGACCTGCACACCATCAACCTCTCGGTGCCGGACGGGCTGTATCAGAACTTCCGCGTCACGGCGGCGTTCAAGATCGTCTGGGAGGACGCAGGCAATGACCTCATCCTCACCGTCGAAAACGACGCGATGGAGTTCGGCACCAGCGACGGCGGCGCGCCGGAAGAAGCCGTAGCGACTGAAAATCCCCCTGCGGGCATGATCCGCGTCATCGGCTGTCCTTTCGCGGCCCCCACCGGCACGCCCTACACCGGCACGCTGACCTTGACCGTGCAAAGCGCGGCCTCCGTGAGCGCACCGCCCAACACCGACGCCAAGGGCCTGGAGTTCTCGGCCTCGGTGCTTGCCGACATTCAGCGTGACGAGTCCGAGCCGCTGGTCGAAATCGCGCCCGATGGCGTGGTCTACACCTGCGGCCCGACCGGCACCAGCCAGGCGGCGGAATATGCACAGGTGTCCTTCGACGGTGGCGACCAGTTCCACCTGATGGGTGCTGCGCCGCGCGGGCAGTTCAGCCAGGGCGGCGGCGGCGACTGCGCGCTGGCGATTGCCAATGAGAAGAACGCCAAGGGCAACTACAACCTCGCCTACTCCGGCCTCTCCGGGCTGGTGAACTTCACCACCTCGACCAGCGACGACAACGGCCAGACCATGATGTCCTCGCCGACCAGCCAGTCGATCCCCGGTGTCGATCGCCAGTGGCAGACCTTCAGCGACGGCAACAATGTGTTCCTCAACTACAACGCCTTGCAACCGCGTGTGGTGACGGTACAGAAATCGACCGATGGCGGCCTCTCGTTCGGCCTGCGCCAGAGCGTGTCGCCCAATCCGAGCTTCCCCGGCCCGATGCGTTCGATGCCCGCCGCACTCAACCCCTCCGGCAACGGCATGCCGGTGGTCTACTACCCCTGGACGGCCGGCACGGCGGTGAACATGGCGGTCTCGCTCGACAATGGCACGACCTGGAACAACTGCCTCGCTGTCACTGCCGAGGGCGATCCGAGCCAGTCCTTCCCTACCGCCGACCATGACGTCGAGGGCAACCTCTACATCGGCTACACCGACAGCGCCAACTGGGGTTCTTACGTGGCCTACGCGCCCAACGCCGAGCTGATGAACTGCAACGGCGGCACGGCGGCGGGCTTCGATGCCACGATGGGCTTCACCGAGCCGGTGCAGACCAACCGTGGCGAGGTGACGACGACGATCTTCCCCTGGCTGGTGGCGGGGGGTGCCAAGGGCCGCGTCGCGCAGGTCTACATCGGCAGCAAGACGCCGGGCTCGCCGGGCGATCTCTCGCTCAACCACACCTGGCATGTCTATGTGACGCAGTCGCTCAACATGGACACCGCCGCGCGCAGCTTCGCGCAGGTGCAGGCATCGAGCCACCCCATGTACTACGACCAGATCTGCCTCGATGGCCTGGGCTGCACGGTGAACATGGGCGACCGCTCGATGGCGGACTTCTTCGCCATCGACTTGAACCCCAAGACCGGCGAGCTGGTGATCGTCTTCAACTTCAACAACAAGCGCCCGCGTGCCGAAGTGGGCCAGGTCGCGCTGCCGATGGTGATCCGCCAGATCGCCGGCCCCAGCAACCTCGGCGGCATGGTGGACAACGCCGGCCGAAAGGTGCTGCGGGACTCGGCTGTGGACCCGGAGGGCGATGCGCTGGCGCAGTTCTCGAATCTCTACGTCACGCCGTCCACTTTCAATGTGCCGCCCGCTGACATCACGAACGTTTCTGTTGGTCCTGCACTTGATTTCGCCACTGGCGAACCACTTGCCGCAGGTGGATTTACCGTCACGATGCAGGTGAAACAACTGGATACGCCCTCACTACAGGCAGCCCTGCTGGGCATTCCAGCGCAATCGCTTGTCTGGATCTTCCGCTATCAGGGCGGCTTCAAGCAGTCAGCCGTGAGCGCACGCTGGAACCCGGCGCAGGGCTTCAGCTACGGCTTCAACGACTACGAAGGCACCGAGACCGAGTGCGGCGGCCCCGCCACCCCGGCCGAAGTCGGCCAGGGCGGTTGCGTCTACTACCGGGGGGGGACCCCGGTGCAGGGCAAGGTCGATCAGGCCACCGGCACCATCCAGATGACGGTGCCGATGGCGCTGATCAAGGCGCTCGACAACGCCGATGGCGGGCGTGGCGAATACCCGGTGGAGCGCGCGGCACAGGCAGGCGACCGCATGTTTGCTGCCGCCGTCTACTCACAGGCCAATCCGACGTCGGCGGTGCAGAACACCCAAGGCTTCCTGATCCCGCTCGACAACAGCCCGGCGATGGATTTCCTCATCCCCGGCAAGGCCGTGGTCGTGCCGCCTACGCCAGGGCCTGTCACCCCGCCCGGCACCATCGGCGACGCGCCAGTGGTGGCTGGCACCACCAGCAACGGCCGCTTCGGCGGCGCGCTGGGGCTGGTGCTGTTGCCGCTCGGTCTGGCTGCCCTGCGCAGGCACCGCAAGTTGCACTGAACCGGCAAAGCAAAAAGGCGGCTCGAGTGATCGAGCCGCCTTTTTTGTGCCTCGCTGACAGCGCTAAATCCTGGTGAGGAAGTTGCGCAGATCGTCCGGCATCGGCGCGTTGAGCAGGAGCTTGGGGAAATCCCCCTCGGCCTTGAGCTGCAAAAAGTGCGCATGCAGGAACATGCGTTTCAGGCCGCGCTCGCGCATCGGGTGATTCTGCTCACGCTCGCCGTATTTGGCGTCGCCGACCACGGGATGCCCTAGTGCCAGCGCGTGCACGCGAATCTGGTGCGTGCGGCCGGAGAAAATCTCCACCTCGCACAGTGTTGCCTCCTTGTATTTGTTGCGCGGCGAAAAGCGGCTCAAGCTCGGCTTGCCCTCCTCGTCGAGCTGCACATGATGCTGATCGCCCAGGCGCACCTTAACGAGCGCGGCATCGCAGTCGCGGTCCTCGCCTTTCCACTTGCCGTGCACCAGCGCGAAGTAGCGTTTGGTGAGTTCGTGGTTCTTGAAGGCCTGCTGCGCGCGCAGCAGCGCCTTGCGGTTCTTGGCCAGCAGCAGCACGCCGGAGGTGTCGCGGTCGAGGCGATGGCAGAGCT
>JAZKHC010000002.1:0-47852 GCA_040385605.1 Pseudomonadota bacterium | reverse complement strand
GCGCGCAGGCGGGCCAGTTGAACAGCCTCAACATCCTCGCCAGCAACATCGAGGATGACCCCAGCAACACCACGCGCTTTCTCGTCATCGGCAAGCAGAACCCTGCGATTACCGGCCGTGACGTGACCGCCGTGGTGCTGAGTGCGCATCGCAACCAGCCCGGCGCGCTGTTCTCGCTGCTGCAACCCTTCGCCGATGCCAGGCTCGACCTGACCCGTATCGAGTCGCGCCCAATGAAGGGCACGCCGGTGCAGGACTACTTCTTCTTCGTCGATTTCGCCGGCCATGCCAACGAGCCGCACGTGCTCGCCGCACTCGACGCCGTGCGCGCCAATGCGGCTTTCTTCAAAATACTCGGCTCGTACCCCAAGGCTGTGATCTAAATGACTTCCGCGCTCACCCAGAACGCCCTCGCCGGCATCCTCTCGCTGGAGGCCTACACGCCTGGCATGCCGATCGACGAGCTGCAACGTCGCCTCGGCATCAAGGACGTGGTGAAGCTTGCCAGCAACGAGAACCCGCTCGGGCCCAGCCCCAAGGTGAAGGCGGCGATTGCGGCTTCGGTGGCGGGCGACAACCTGGCGCTCTACCCCGATGGCTCTGGCTTTCGCCTGAAGAAAAAGATTGCCGCAATGCACGGCTGTGGCACGGACTGCATCACGCTCGGCAACGGCAGCAACGACATCCTGGAATTCCTTGCCCGCATCTATGCCGGGCCGGGTCGTGCGGTGATGTTTTCGGCCTACGCCTTCGCTGTGTATTCCATCGCCGCGCAGGCGCAGAACGCCGAGACGGTGCTGGTGCCGGCCAAGCCCTCGACTGATCCGGTAATGCCCTACGGCCACGATATGGCCGCGTTCACGGCAGCGCTGAAAGAGCGGCCAGATGTCTCGATGGTGTTCATCGCCAATCCCAACAACCCGACGGGCACCTGGCTGCCGCCGGATGAGATTGAGGCCTTCCTCAAGACCGTGCCGCCGCATGTGATCGTCGCCCTCGACGAGGCCTACTTCGAGTACCAGGACGAGGCCCTGCGCCCCGACACCGCGCGCTGGCTCAAGACCTATCCCAACCTGCTGGTGAGTCGCACCTTCAGCAAGGTGTATGGCCTCGCTGGTCTGCGTGCAGGCTATGCGCTCAGCCACCCTGCCGTCGCTGATCTGCTCAACCGCGTGCGCCAACCCTTCAACAACAACAGCCTCGCGTTGCTGGCCGCCGAAGTGGCGCTGGATGACCAGCAGCACGTCGCTGATGCGGTGGCGCTCAACACCACCGAGCGCGCACGCTTCGTGACCGAGCTGACCGCGATGGGCCTCAAGCTGCTGCCCTCGCAGGCCAACTTCGTCACCATCGACTTTGGCCGCGAGGCCAAGCCGATTCATCAGGGCTTGCTGGAGAAGGGGGTCATCGTACGGCCGATGGCGAGCTATGGCATGCCGACCTTCCTGCGCGTGAGCGTGGGCACTGCGACCGAGAACACCCGCTTCTTCGATGCGCTGAAGGCCGTCATCGGGTGAAGCCTCGGCTCGCGATCATCGGGCTGGGCTTGATCGGCGGCTCGTTTGCGCGGGCGTTGCGGGCGGCCAATGTGGTGGCGGCGATTCACGGGTTTGATCCCGACCCCACGCAGTGCGATGCCGCTGTGGCGCTCGGCGTGATTGACCATGTCGCTGCCAATGCAGCAGATGCCGTGCGCGAAGCCGATGTGGTAGTGCTGGCCGTGCCAGTGTTGCGTACAGCCGAGGCCCTCGCCGCCGTGCTGTCCGCGCTCAAGCCCGGCGCCATCGTCACTGACGTAGGCAGCACCAAGCAGTCGGTGCTCGCCGATGTGCTGGCGGTGTGCGGTGCGCTGCCGGGCTGGTTCGTGGCCGCGCATCCCATCGCTGGCACTGAAAAGAGCGGTGTTGCGGCGAGCTTTGCTGAGTTGTTCAAGGGCAAGCGAGTGGTGCTCACGCCACACGCCGCGCAAGATGCCGTAGCACTCGCCACCGTGCGTGCCCTCTGGCAAGCCACCGGCGCTCGCGTGGTGGAGATGGAGGCGGGTCGCCACGACGCCATCTTCGCCGCGACCTCACACCTGCCGCATGTCCTGGCCTTCAGCTTTGTCGAGCTGCTGGCAGACCGTGCCGAGAGCGAGGAGATTTTTTCCAACGCCGGCGGCGGCTTCCGCGATTTCACCCGCATCGCCAGCTCGTCTCCACAGATGTGGCATGACATCGTGCGTGCCAATGCGGACGAGGTGCTGCAATTGCTGAAGGCGCAGATTGCCCAGTTGCAGCAGGTGCAACAGCTCATCGAACAAGGGCAATGGACCGCATTGAAAGACCGCTTCGAGCGGGCGCGGGTGGCGCGCGAGCACTATCTGGCGCAAATCGAATGAGCGCGTTTCTGGACCTCGCGCCCATCCGGGATGCCACTGGCACGGTGCGGCTGCCGGGCTCCAAGAGTGTGTCGATCCGTGCGCTGCTGCTGGCGGCACTCGCCGAGGGCGAAACCCGGCTGACCGGCCTGCTCGATTCGGACGACACGCGCGTGATGCGCGGGGCCTTGCAAGCCTGTGGCGTTGCGATGGTGGACGAGGGCGAGCAGGGCTTGCGAATCACCGGCAGCGCGCGCTTCCCAGTGCAAGAGGCCGAGATCTTCGTCGGCAATTCAGGACTGTCCATCCGCACGCTGGTGGCGGTGCTGGCCTTCATGGGCGGCCGCTATCGCCTCTCCGGTGTGCCGCGCATGCACGAGCGGCCTATCGGCGATCTGGTAGAGGCGCTGCGCCCGCTGGGGGCCAGCATTCGGTATCAGCAGGAGGAGGGTTTTCCGCCGCTGCTGATTGAACCGGCCAGCGCGCGCGTCGCCGGGCCAGTGCGGGTGCGTGGCAATGCCTCCAGCCAGTTCCTCACCGGCATCCTGCAATCCGCCCCGCTGCTGGCGCGCGAGCAGGATCTGGTGATCGAGGTGGAGGGCGAGCTGATCTCCAAGCCCTACATTGATCTCAGTATCGAGCTGATGCGGCGCTTCGGTGTGGCGGTGCAGTGCGGCTCCACGGCATCGGGCGCGCCACGCTTCACGATAGCGGCCGGTGCGCGTTACCGCGCGCCGGGCGTGTTTGCGGTCGAGGGCGATGCCTCGTCGGCTTCCTATTTTTTAGCACTTGGTCTGCTCAGTGGTGGCCCGGTGCGGGTGCTGGGCATGGGCTCGTCCAGCCAGCAAGGCGACAAGCGCTTCGCCGAGGTGATGAGCGCGATGGGTGCGGCCGTGACGCAGGGGGAAGACTGGACGCAGGCCGCTTCTCCGGGCTTGGGTTCGGGGTTCCGCCCCAAAGCGATTGATGCCGACTTCAATCACATCCCCGATGCCGCCATGACCGCCGCCGTGGTCGCCCTGTTTGCCGACGGGCCCAGCGTGCTGCGCAACATCGGCAGCTGGCGCGTGAAGGAGACCGACCGCATCGCCGCGATGGCCGCAGAGCTGAGCAAGCTCGGTGCCACGGTCGAGGCGGGTGTGGACTATCTGCGCGTGGTGCCACCGGCTGCCGTGCGGGCAGCGACCATTGACACCTACGACGATCACCGCATGGCGATGAGCCTTTCCCTGGCCGCCTGCGGCGGCGTTGCCGTGCGCATCAACGACCCCGGCTGTGTCGCCAAGACCTACCCGGCTTACTTCACCCAGCTCGCTGCACTCAGTCAGGAGTCGCCATGACGATTTCCGTACCCGTCATCACCGTCGATGGCCCCAGCGGCGTCGGCAAGGGCATGGTCACGCGCTGGCTGGCTACACAGACCGGCTATCACCGGCTGGACTCCGGTGCGCTCTATCGCATCCTGGCGCTGGCCTCGGTGGAGCAGGGTATCCCGCTGGAAGAAGTGGATGCCGTCGCCGCACTCGCCAAGGACCTCGACATTCAGTTCGTGGGAGATACCGAAGATGACGAGGCGATTCTGGTCATCGGCAATGACTGGACGCGCCGCGTGCGCACCGAAGAAACCGGCGCGTTGGCATCACGCATCGCAGTGGCCCCAGCGGTCCGCGCCGCCCTGCTGCAACGCCAGCACGATTTCCGCAAAGCGCCCGGCCTGATCGCCGACGGCCGCGACATGGGTACGGTCGTGTTCCCGGATGCCCTGCTCAAGATCTTCATGGATGCAAGCCCTGAGGAGCGGGCGACCCGACGCGAAAAACAGTTGAGCAAAGCTGGAATTGCTGTTAATTTCGCCGCCCTTTGTCAAGAAATCCGTGCGCGCGACGCGCGAGATCGGCAGCGTGAAGTGGCACCGCTCAAACCGGCGCACGATGCTCATCTCATTGATACGACAGGGCTTTCGCCGGATGAAGTCATCCACCGCGTGAAGGCACTGCTCGCAGCAAGCCGCTAGCCGTTTCCCAGGCAAACGCTCTTTTTGCTGCGCCCCACTCAATGGATTGAGCGGGTTTACCCCCAACCTGGCCCGTCATATGGACTACGACGGAACATTCACTCCAACCCTTCAACGCTCCACACGTCTGTGGAAAAAGAGACCAAATTTTGATCACCGAAACAACTTCATTTGCTGAAATGTTTGAAGCCAGCCTCAAAGCTGGTCAGTCCATGCAGTCCGGCTCGCTTGTAAATGCGCTGGTGCTGGACATCAAGTCCGACGTCGTCATCGTTGACGCGGGCCTGAAATCCGAAGGCGTGATTGCCCTCGCAGAATTTATGGTCGACGGCGAGCTTCGCGTCGCCATCGGCGACATGGTTGAAGTCGCACTCGAAACCCTCGAAGACGGTTTCGGCGAGACCAAGTTCTCGAAAGAAAAAGCAGAAAAGATCAAGGCCTGGGTGCGTCTCGACAGCGCCTTCGCAAACAAAGAAACCGTCATCGGCATCATCACCGGCAAGGTCAAGGGTGGCTTTACCGTCGAGATGGGCACGATCCGCGCGTTCCTCCCCGGTTCACTCGTCGACGTCCGCCCCGTGCGCGACACCACCTTCCTCGAAGGCAAGCCGCTCGAGTTCAAGGTCATCAAGCTCGACAAGCTGCGCAACAACATCGTGGTCTCGCGTCGTGAAGTGCTCGAAGCCGAGTACTCCGCTGACCGCGACAGCCTGCTCGCCAACCTTCAGGAAGGCGTGGTGCTCAAGGGCGTGGTCAAGAACCTGGTCGAATACGGCGCGTTCGTGGACCTCGGCGGCATCGACGGCCTGCTCCACATCACCGACATGACCTGGAAGCGCATCAAGGATCCGGCCGAAGTCGTCACCGCCGGCCAGGAAATCGAAGTCAAGGTCCTCAAGTACGACCGCGAGCGTCGCCGCGTGTCGCTGGGCTTGAAGCAGCTGGGCGCTGATCCCTGGGCCGACATCGCACGTCGTTACCCGGTCAACACCCGCCTGTTCGGCAAGGTCACCAACATCACCGACTACGGCTGCTTCGTGGAAGTCGAGCCGGGCGTTGAGGGCCTCGTCCACGTCAGCGAGATGGACTGGACCAACAAGAACGTCAACCCGGGCAAGGTCGTGCATCTCGGCGACGAGACCGAAGTCATGATTCTCGACATCGACGGCGAACGCCGCCGTATCTCGCTGGGCATGAAGCAGTGCCGTCAGAACCCCTGGGAAGAGTTTGCCCAGAACCACCAGAAGGGCGACAAGGTGTCGGGTGCCATCAAGTCGATCACCGACTTCGGCATCTTCATCGGCCTGCCGGGTGGTATCGACGGCCTCGTGCATCTCTCCGATCTGGACTGGAACGAGCCGGGCGAAACCGCCGTGCGCCGCTTCTCGAAGGGTCAGGAAGTGGAAGCCGTGGTGCTCGCCATCGACGGCGCGCGCGAGCGCATCAGCCTGGGCGTGAAGCAGATCCAGCAGGATCCGCTGACGCAGTTCCTGGCCGAGTACCCGAAGGGCGTGATGCTCAAGGGCACGGTCAAGGCTGTGGATGTCAAGGGTGCGGATATCGAACTGCCTTACGGCGTCGAGGGCTACATCAAGGCTGGCGACCTTTCACGCGATCGCGTGGAAGATGCCACCAAGGTGCTGTCGGTTGGCGGCACGCTCGAAGCCCGCTTTATAGGCATCGACCGCAAGACCCGCGTCGTGACGCTGTCGGTCCGCGAGAAGGAAATCCAGGAAGAGCAGGAAGTGGTGGCCGAGTACAGCCGCAATGCTTCGACTGGCAAGACCTCGCTGGGCGATCTGCTGAAAGACCAGCTCGGGTAAAGCCGCGCCGCTTTGCGAGCACTGCTCGCAGCGCGGCTTTACTCCCGCACAGGGATGTGCGGGCAGGGCTGAGCTGAAAAGTGCGATGTATCGCCATGGATGGCCGGATGACCTCCAATACAAAAGGGCTGCGCTTGCGCAGCCCTTTTTTTTGTCTATAGTGCTGAATAACCTCCAATAACTATCTGAATCCCATGACGAAATCCGAGCTGATCGAGGTGCTCTCCTTCAAGCAGACGCACCTCATGCAGAAGGATGTGGAGCTCGCCGTGAAGCTGGTGCTCGACCAGATCAGCAATGCGCTCGCGCGGCAGGCGAGGGTGGAGATACGGGGGTTCGGCAGCTTCGCCTTGCACCATCGTCCGGCCCGCGTGGGGCGCAATCCAAAATCCGGTGCGCCGGTGCACATTCCCTCCAAATCAGTGCCCCATTTCAAACCCGGCAAGGAGATGCGCGAGCGCGTCAACGCCATCGCGCAGGAGCAGGCCCTTGCCGCCGCAGCCAAGGCAGCCGCATCGCTGGGCGCGACATGATCCGCATCCTCATCATCATCGCGGTGTTCCTGGCGTTTGCACTCGGCGTCACCATCTGCCTGTTCAATGCCCAGCCGGTCACGTTCAACTACATCGCAGGTTCGGTGGAGGTGCCGCTGATCGTGCTGGTGGTCGTCGAGTTCTTTCTGGTGGCGGCTGCAACCGCCCTGCTGTGCTGGGCGCGCATCTTCGGCCTGAAGGGTGAAATCCGCCGCCTGCGCCGCCAGCTCAAGGACGCCCAAGCCGAGCTGCAAAGTCTGCGCAACCTACCGCTCAAGGATCAATAGTGCTCGAAGGTCTTGCGCTGTGGTTGCTGCTGCCGATCTGCATCATCCTGGGCTGGGCGCTGGGCCGCAACCCGCGCACCACGCTCAGTGAATCCGAAGCCCTGGCCGGGCTGACACTCGCGCAAGACAACCCAGACCGCGCCATTGCCGCCCTCACCAAGGCGCTCGAACGCGACCCTGCCGCAGCGGAACTCAATCTCACGCTGGGTGCGCTGTTCCGCAAGCGCGGAGAGATCGACCGCGCCCTGCGACTGCACGAAAACGTGCTCTCGCAACCGGAGCTCAAGCCCGATACACGCGCGCTGGCGCTTTACGAGCTGGGGCAGGACTGCGTGAAAGCGGGCCTGCTCGACCGCGCCGAAGAGGCACTACGCAAGGCCTCGCAGCATCCCGCTTTCGATGTGCTGGCGTACGAACAGCTGTTGCCGTTGTACGAGCAACTGAGTGAGTGGCACAAGGCTGCCGATGTTGCCGAGCAACTGGAAAAGCTTAAGCGACAAAGCTATGCCACCGTGCGTGCGCATTACGCGCTGGAGCTGGCCGAGCTTGCACAGCGTGCTGGCGACGGGGGACAGGCACAAAAGCTCGCGCAGCGAGCGCTCGCTGTGGATGCGCAATGCGTGCGTGCCAACCTGTTGATGGGGCAGTTGCAGGAATCCGCCCAGGACTGGCCTGCCGCACTCGCCTCCTACGCGCGTGTGCCCACACAAGACAGCAGTTTTTTGCCAGAGGCCATTGCCGCAGTGCAGCGCGTGTGTGCTGCCAGTGGTGACACAGACGCCCTCAAGGCTTTTCTGGATGCGCTCGAAACCGATCATGGACTCGATTCAAGCGTCTGGCTTTCTCGTGCGGAGCTGATGCAAGACCCTGCGATGCAGGCCAGCTACCTCGCAGAGAAACTTGCGCTCAAGCCCTCCTGGCGCGGCCTCATCCATTTTCTGAGCTTGCCTGCGGCGCAAGATGCGGGTGTGCTCTCGGCGCCTGTGCAATCGTTCCGCGATGCACTGGAAAAACTCATTCAGCGGCGGCCACGCTATCAGTGCCGACATTGCGGTTTTACGCCCTCGCTGCTGTTCTGGCGCTGCCCCAGCTGCAAGCAATGGGGCATGGTCTCTCCATCGGAAGACAGCCTCTGATCTTTTTTGGCGCCTCGTTATGGGTTTCTTCAAAAAAACATTTCGTGTGGATGCTTCTTCAGGTATTCAGCCACAAGCGACTTTGTTGCCCATCTGACGATCAAGCCAAGTGTTGCCATTGCCGCTTGGCAAGCTCCCTGCCCCTGCACCAGTAGCATTCGCTGCTACTTTTTTTGCTTGACCTAATGTGAAGGCACGCTTAAGTTCTGGTTACAGCAGTATGAAGGGTTGCATCAAGGGTGTTTCGCATTGCTACTAATCGCCTGCCACTTGTCAGGCACTTCGTCAACTTTCTAGGGAGATGTAAATGAATCAAAACCCAGATCGGGGCATTGGTCGTCTATCGGCCTTCGCACTCGCCATCGGCATGATGAGCGCCACCTCGGTGGTCATCGCCCAAGAGTCGGCTCCGGCGGCAGCCCCTGTCGAGCCCGCAACAACGACGGAGCCGGCAGCAAGCACTGCAACGCCTGCTGCTGACGGCAAGTCCGTCAAGCTCGAAGCCGTTCGTGTCACCGGCAGCCGTTTGGTGGTGCCCGGTGCAGTTTCTGCCAGTCCGATTGTGACCGTGCGCGCCGAAGAGTTCGCGCAACAGCAAAACTCCGAAGTCGAGCAGGTGCTGCGCACTCTGCCCGGTGTGCTGCCCTCCGATGGCTCCAATGCAAACAACGGCACTGCCGGTGTCTCGAGCCTCAACCTTCGTGGCCTGGGCTCGCAGCGCAATCTGATCCTCATCGATGGCAAGCGCGTGACCCCTTACAACATCGATGGCATCGTCGATCTCTCGATGATTCCGACTGCCCTGATCGACCGGGTTGATCTGGTCACTGGCGGTGCTTCAGCCGTGTATGGTTCCGACGCCATGTCGGGCGCGGTCAACTTCATCATGAAGCGCAATTTCCAGGGTGTGGATCTCGACTACACCAATGGGATCACTGAAGAAGGTGATGGTGACAAGACCAGCCTTTCGGCGGTCATGGGTACCAACGTCGCCGGTGGCAAGGGCAACATCGTGCTGGCGCTCAATTACGCCCACCGTGATGGCGTGCAACTCGGCCAGCGACCGCTGGGACAGCTTGGCATCGTCACGGCTGACGGCAGCGGATTGGCAGACTTTCGTGCAGGCAACGCACCGACGCCCGGCCCGGCCGGCTGCGATGGTCCGGGGTCGGTCGTGGCGGGTGGTTCCACCACAACACTGCCCACGCGCATTGCCCTCGTAGGCGTCACCGGCACCGCGCAGCAGTACCGCAATGACGGTTCGCTGGGTGCCAACTGCAGCGTGTTCAACTTCAACCCGTTCAACTACTACGAAACGCCGCAGGATCGTTATGGTGCCTCGGTGTTTGGCCGCTTGGAGTTCAACGAGCACGCCGAAGCCTATTCCCGTTTCATCTTCGGCAGCACCAAAGTCAGGCAGCAGGTCGCGCCCTCCGGCGTGTTCGGCACGGCCATCTTTACTCCCCTTGCCAACCCGCTGATCCAGCAGTCGGCCCGCACCAACCTGATTGCGCAGGGCGAAGCGGCCCGTGCGGCAGGCCGTCTCAATGCCACCAACTGGCGTGACGTCAATGCCAACAATGTGGTCGACAGCGCGGACTATCTGAACTACACCTATCGCCGCCGCACGGTGGAGCTGGGTGAGCGTTCCACCACCTACAACAACAACGCCTATCAGTTCGCGCTCGGCCTCACCGGCAACATCATCGGCGATTGGGACTACGACGTTTCCTACCAGCGCGGCCAGTCGGATCGCAGCAACGTTTTCGCTGGCTACACAAACCTGTCGAACCTCGCCGCCGCAGTTGATTCCACAGATGGTGTCACCTGCGCTAACGGCGATCCCAGCTGCGTGCCCATCAACCTGTTCGGCGGTTTTGGGGCCATCACACCGGCGGCTGCGGCCTACTCCGGTGCGACCGCCATCGAACTGCAGACCTATGTTCAGCACATCACCAATGCATCGGTGTCCGGCCTCTTGACGCAGATCAAGCACAGCCCGCTGGCTTCGCGTCCGATCGGCATCAGCGCGGGTGTCGAGCGCCGTCGTGAAGAAGGCGTGACCACCCCTGATGAGTGCCTCAAACTGTCCCCGGCTAGCTGCCTCGGCGGTGCCGGCGGCAATACGCTGCCGATTGCGGGTGGCTTCGGCGTGAACGAACTGTTCAGCGAAGCGATCATCCCGCTGATCGACGGCAAGAGCCTGGCGCAGACTTTGGACCTGGAGTTGGGTTATCGCTGGTCCGACTACAACCCTTCTGGCCTGAATCGCACCTGGAAGTACGGCTTGAGCTGGACACCGGTGGACAGCCTGCTGGTGCGCGTGATGCGTCAGCGTGCCGCCCGTGCGCCCAATGTGGGTGAACTGGCTGCACCGCAGACCCGCGGCCTTGGAAACGCTTCGAGCGATCCCTGCTCGGATGCCAATCCGAATCCCACGGCGGCGGTGCGTCAGCGTTGTATCGACACCGGTGTCGCCCCTGGCGATGTCGGCATGGTGGAAGATCTGGTTTCTGGCCAGATCAATACCTACAACGGCACTGATCTGAATGAACTGCCGACTCCGGAAAAAGCAGACACCACGACGCTCGGTTTTGTGTTCAAGCCGCGCAACATCGGCATGCTGCGCAACCCGATCTTGTCGGTGGACTACTACGACATCGAGATCAATGACTTCATTGGTGTTTTCGGTGCGCAGGAAATCCTCGATGCCTGCTACAACCAGGGCATCCGCTGCGACAAGATCCGCCGTGAGAACGGCACCTTGACCGGCGATGCCTCAGGTCTCGAGCAGTTCACCACCAACCTTCAGTTCCTGAAGGCTGAGGGTGTCGAGATTGCCGGTTCGTTTGGCATCAACACACCGAACTTCGGCAAGTTCCGCGTCAACGCCATCGTCAATCATTACCTGACGCAGGAGTCGCAGAGCTCTGGCCTCAATCCGGTGATTGATTGCAAGGGCTTTTACGGCACCCAGTGCGGCAACCCCTTGCCCGATACCCGCTTCACGCAGCGCACGACCTGGGATATCCAGAACTTCGAGCTGACTTACCTGTGGCGCTTTATCGGCAAAACGAAGGTTGAAACTGCACAGATCGATCCCGATCAGGATGGTGTTGAGGATGTGTTCCCCGAGTTCCAGAAGATCAAGTCGTTCAGCTATCTGGACTTGGGTCTGGCTTACAACATCACCAAGAAGGTCAAGGTGAGCGGCTTGGTCACCAACGTCTTTGAGAAGGATCCCCCGGTAGTGGGTAACGAGGCTGCTGATACCCGTTCCAATTCCGGCAACACCTTCCCCAGCGTTTATGACCCGCTTGGCCGCACCTACTCGCTGGGAATCAGCGCGGCATTCTGATCCCCCGGTTGGTTCGTGTATTAACAGCGGCGGGCTTCGGCCCGCCGTTTTTTTTGGCCCTGTACTTTTGCCAATGACTCATCTAGATCAGCATCTCGACATCCAACTCTCATGAATACAGCCATCGAAAAACTCGTTGCAACGGCCAGCGGTCTTGCCAATCAGGGTCAATGGCATGAAGCAGAAAAAGCCTGGAAAGAAGTGCATCGCCTGGCACCAAACAACGCCAAGGCATCGTTTGCGCTGGGCGTTCATGCCTATCAAAGAGCCGACTTGCTCGCAGCGCGGCGCTGGCTGGACCAGACGGTCGCCAATGCTCCTGCTGACATGCTGGGGCAGCTCACGCTCGCCGCGGTTTGCCGCGCGCAGGGCGAACTGGAGCCAGAGCGCAGGGCCATTGAAGCGGCACTGATCATCGACCCCTACAACCTCCCGGCCATGCTCTGCAAGGCAGACTGGCTTGATCGCACAGGCGATGCGGTTGCGGCCTCGGCGATGTATCGCAATGCACTCAAGGTGGCACCGGCGCCGATACATTGGCCCGAGTCACTTCGGCCGCAGCTTGAACGGGGGCGCGGCATCGTCGAGCGCCACACGAGCCTGCTCAGCACCTATCTCCGGGATGCGCTGGCACCATTGCAGGCTGCCTTGCCGATGCGTTCACAGTCACAGTGGCGCGAGGCTACCGATCTTCTCGCAGGCCGCGGTACGCCGTTCACTGCACAAAGCAACCAGCTGCATATTCCACGGCTGCCTGCCATCCCATTTTACGAGCGTGGGCAGTTTCCAGAACTGGTTGCGCTGGAAGCAGAGACCCAGGTCATCCGCGAAGAACTGCTGACTGTGCTGGCTGAGCATGAGCAGGGGTTTACGCCGTATATCAGCTATGCCCCGGGCCAGCCAGTCAATCAGTGGGTGGAACTGAACCACTCCAGCCGCTGGAATGCATTCCACCTCTGGCGGGGCGGCGAGGCAGTAGCAGAAAATCTCGAACGCTGCCCGCGAACCGCACAGATCCTTGCCGGGATGCAGCTTGCCAATATTTCAGGCCTTTGCCCCAACGTGCTGTTTTCAGTGCTAGCACCAGGCACGCGAATTCCGCCGCATCATGGTGAAACCAATGCCCGGCTGGTTGCCCATCTGCCGCTGGTGGTGCCGGAAAGTTGCTCGTTGCGCGTTGGCTACGAAGAGCGCAGCTGGACGGTCGGTGAAACGCTGATTTTCGACGACACGCTCGAGCACGAAGCCCGTAACGATTCCGAAGCCTTGCGGGTGGTGCTGATCTTCGATCTCTGGAACCCCCTGCTCAGCCAGCAGGAGCGGCAGATGGTGCAGGCTATGACAACGGCAATGCGCGACTTTCGTCCATAGCGTCGCGCAGCGCCGCTATGGCTTTAGTCGAGCATCTCCACGGCGAGTGCCACCGCCTCACCACCGCCTATGCAAAGCGAAGCCACACCTTTGCGCCCGCCCGTTTTCTTGAGCGCACCCAGCAGCGTGGCCAGAATGCGAGCACCGCTGGCACCGATGGGATGACCGAGCGCACAAGCGCCGCCATGCAGATTCACCTTGGCATGGTCGAGCCCGTGCTCTTTCATCGCCGCCATCGTCACCACGGCAAAGGCTTCATTGATCTCCCAGAGATCAACCTCTTCTTTCTTCCAGCCTGCTTTCGCCAGTACCTTGGCAATGGCTTCCACTGGGGCCACAGTGAACTCGGCGGGAAGGCGTGCATGGCTCGCATGGCTGACGATCTTTGCCAGGGGCTTGAGCCCGCGCCTTGCGGCTTCGGAGGCGCGCATCAGCACCATCGCCGAAGCACCGTCGTTGATTGACGAGGCATTGGCGGCGGTGATGGTGCCGTTCTTGACGAAGGCTGGTTTCAGTGTGGGGATTTTCTCCGGCATCGCCTTGTAGGGGCCTTCGTCCTTCGTCACCAGTTCCACGCCCTTGCGGCCGGTCACTTCCACACCGGCAATCTCGAACTCGAAGCTGCCGTCTTCATTGGCCTCTTTGGCACGCCGTAGCGATTCGATGGCGAAGGCATCCTGCGCCTCGCGGGTGAAGCCGTATTTCTCTGCGGTGCGCTCGGCAAACACACCCATCGGGGTCTTGCGTTCGTAGGCGTCTTCGAGGCCATCGACTGCCATGTGATCGAGCACTTCGCCGCCACCGTACTTGATGCCGCTGCGCATCTTGGCAAGCAGGTGGGGGGCGTTGGTCATGCTCTCCATGCCGCCGGCCACCATCACCTCGTTGCTGCCGGCAAGGATCAGATCGTGGGCGAGCATGATGGCCTTCAAGCCCGAGCCGCACATCTTGTTGATGGTGGTGGCATTGGCCGAATCCGGCAGGCCCGCGCCGCGCATGGCCTGCCGTGCCGGGGCCTGGCCTTGGCCTGCGGAGAGCACATTGCCGAAGATCACTTCCTGCACGTCGCCCGGTGCAATGCCGGCACGATCCACCGCAGCCTTGATGGCGACTGCGCCCAGCTGACTCGCGGTGAGGCTGGAAAACACACCCTGCAAAGCGCCCATCGGCGTGCGGGTGGCTGAAACGATGACGACGGGGTCTTGCTGCGACATGCGGGTTCCTCATGGTTTTTGAGGCGCGCATTATCGCGCAGCACCGCGAGCTAGCGAATGCTCTCTACCGAAGTCACCTTGCCGTCCTTGAACACGATGCGGGTGCGTTCCTCGTACTGCGTCGGCGTGAACGGGCGGCAGTAATAGTTGTAGCCGTAATAGCCCGTTCCAGGTCCGCAGTAGGAACTGCCTGCAAAGCCCGGCACCACGGCGTAGTAGACCCAGACTTGCGATGCACCCTCGGCGGTCTCCCGTTCGACGATGCGATCCGGTTCCCCATAGGCGATGCGCACGGCAGCGGCGTCAAATCCGACCCCGACACTGCCCTGCTTGACGCGCTGCTGCTGTTCGGGGGGCAGGGCAGCAAAGCCGGTGGGATCGCGTTCAATGCGCTGTGCGGGCGTGACGGCACAGCCACCGAGCAACAGGGCGGCAACAGCGAGGGCGAGAATATTCGGGGTGCGCATGTGACCACCATGGATTTGAAACATGGAACATGGACCTCAGCAGGGGTGGCAGGTTCAGCCCGCAGCCAGTGCAGCAGGGCACAAATTGAATCGAGAATTAACCAGGGAAAAATTCACACCGCATGCAGACCGCCACCACCGCACCCACGCCCTGGCTTGACCGGCTCGAACGCTGGCAGTGGCTGCTGCCAGTCTTGAGTTTTGCCATTGGCTGGATCAGCTATGTCGCCATCGAACGCGGGCCAACGCTGGCGCGCGTGATGGCGATCACCATCCTGCTCAGCTGGCCCTGGCTGTTGCTTGAGAATCTGGCGGGGCGCTGGCTGAATCGCATCACCCGTGGTCGCGTCTCGCCCGCCGTGGCCTGCTTCGTCACGCAATCATTGCAGCAGGAGCTGTTGTTCTTCTCGCTGCCGTTCGTCATCGGCGCTTCGCAGCTCGACATCGCGCATGGCCTGTTCCTGACCATGCTTGCCGCCGCCGCACTGCTCAGCACCGTGGACCCACTGTACGAACGCTGGATCGCCCGCTCGCCGGGGCGAGCCGTTGCGTTTCAGGTGTACTGCACCTGGATCGCCGCGCTGGTGTTGTTGCCGGTCGCCCTGCATCTGCCACTCCAGCAGTGCGCGCCAGCTGCTGCGGCCATCGCCTTGGTCGCTTTTACGCTGGGCCTGCCAAGGCTGCTGGAGTGCCGACAGGGTTTTGCGGCCTGCCTGCGCGCCGCACTGCCCGTGCTGATCGCAGTCGCCATCACCACGCCTCTGGCACGCTGGCTGCCGCCCGCCGGGCTGCGCCTCACGGAAGCGCGGATCACCACCGAGATCAGCGGCATGCAGCCGGGCCCGGCCATATCGCTCGTCGATGTGGCCACGCTGCAGCGCGAGGGCTTGGTCGCCTTCAGTGCTATCCATGCGCCACGCGGCCTGACACAGGCGCTGAGCTTCGATTGGTATCACGAGGGCCAGATCATCGACCGCATCCCAGCCACCATCGAAGGCACCGACGGCAAGGGCCGTGGCTGGCGCACCTGGACCCGTAAGCAGAACTTCGATGCCGATCCACGCGGAGGCTGGCGCGTGGACATCCGCACCGCAGGCGGTCAATTGATCGGCCGGCTGCGGTTTCGGGTCGTGGACTAGCGACGCAAGTCGAGTGTCAGCGGATATTCCGCGTTGAGCTTTTCGTCCGCCGGCCAGTAGTTGCCGGGCGTGTGCCCCATCGGCGAGAAGCGCGCCAAGCGCCGCGCCTCCGCTTCGTACGAATTGATCGGGAAGGTGTCGTAGCTGCGGCCCGCCGGGTGCATGACGTGGTAGGTGCAACCCGCCACCGCGCGCTGCGCCCAGGCATCGTACAGATCGAACACCAGCGGCGTGTGCACGCCGATGGTGGGATGCAGGCAGCTTGCCGGCTGCCAGGCGCGGTAGCGCAGTCCGGCCACATATTCGCCCTGCGTGCCGGTGGGTGTGAGTGGCATGCGACGGCCGGCGACGGTGATGAAGTGCCGGCCCTGCGTGAGGCCGGTGACTTTTACCTGCAGGCGTTCGAGCGAGCTATCGACATAGCGCGCGGTGCCGCCACCGCCCGGTTCCTCGCCGAGCGTGTTCCAGCATTCGAGCGCGTGGCGCAGCTCGATTTCGACGTCGCCGTAGCGCACCGTGCCGTGGGCGGGGAAGCGGAACTCGAAGTGGGGTGCGAACCAGGCATTGTCGAAGGCGAAGCCAGAGCGGCGCAGCTCGTCGAGCACGCTGGTGAGGTCGTTCCACAAGAAGTGCGGCAGCAGGAAGCGGTCGTGCAGCGCCGTGCCCCAACGCACCAGTTCGCCCTCGTACGGTGTCTCCCAGAACTTCGCCACCAGTGCGCGCAGCAGCAACTGCTGCGCGAGATTCATGCGCGCATGCGGTGGCATCTCGAAGCCGCGGAACTCGACCAGGCCAAGGCGGCCGGTGGCGCTGTCGGGCGAATACAGCTTATCGATGCAGATCTCGCTGCGATGCGTGTTGCCGGTCAGGTCCGTGAGCAGATGGCGCAGGATGCGATCGACGATCCACAGCGGCACCTGCGCGCCCTTGCGCGGCAGTTGCGCGAGTGCGATCTCTAGCTCGTAGAGGTTGGCGTCGCGCGCCTCGTCCACGCGCGGATGCTGCGAAGTGGGGCCGATGAACAGGCCCGAGAAGAAGTAGCTGAGCGAAGGATGGTTCTGCCAGAAGCGCACCAGCGAACCCAGCATGTCGGGGCGACGCAGGAAGGGGGAGTCGGCAGGGGTGGCACCGCCGATGACAATATGTGCGCCGCCGCCGGAGCCGACACTGCGGCCATCGACCAGAAACTTCTCGGTGGTGAGGCGCGAGAGGCGCGCCTCGTCGTAGACCGTGTTGACGATGTGCTTCAGCTCGAGCCAGGAGGACGCGGGCTGCACGTTGACCTCGATCACCCCGGGGTCGGGCGTGATCTTCAGCACTTCCAGACGCGGGTCGTTCGGCGGCGGATAGCCCTCGATGCGCACCGGCACCTGCAACTCGGCGGCGGTGTCTTCCACCGCCGCGATCAGCTCCAGGAAGTCATCGGCGTTGGCGGCCGGCGGCATGAACACGTAGAGGTGATCGCCACGTGGCTCGACCGACATCGCGGTGCGCACCGTGCCTTGCAGGTATTGCGCTTCGCTCTTGGCCGCGAGCAGCTCGTCGGTCAGCAGGCGCTGCTTGGCCAAGCGCTGCTCGCGCTCCACCTGCGGCAGTTGCAGGAAGGGCTGCGAGTAGCGGCTCGGCAGCGCGGCACGCAGCGAGAAGGGATCGGCCTCGTGCTGGTGCGGGTAATCCTTGGGGTCCACATGCGGCAGCGATTCCAGTGGCAGGCGAAAGCCTGCGGGCGAGTCACCGGGCATCAGTTGCAGGCGGCCGGTGCGCGGCTTCCACAGCTCGCTGACCCAGGCCTTGGTCTGCCAGCGCTGCACCGGCAGCACGTACCCGCGCGGCACCTCGAGCCCGCGCTCGAAAATCTGCGCCAGACGCGCGCGCTCTTCCTCGTCCTTCAGCTTCGAGTCCAGCGCCGAGACGTTGGGCGGCAGCTGTCGCTCGCGGTGCAGGTAGTAGAAGGCATCCTCGTAGGCGGGCAGGGCGTTGTCCGGGTTCACGCTCAGGCGCGCGGCGATGCCACGGATCAAGAGGCCCGCGCTCTTCACCCGCTCGGCATGCTGGCGCGTGCCATCGGTGAGCGAGGTGGGTTTGTCGTAGGCGGGCACAGTGGACTCGATCACGTTCGCACGCAGGATCGGCTCCATGTCCTTGCGCCAGTACATCGCGTAGGCCCAGCGCGGCAGCTGCTCACCCGGGTACCACTTGCCCTGGCCGTGCGTCAGCAAGGCACCCGGTGCGAACTGCTGGCGCAGGCGCAGCAAGAGATCGTTGGCGAGCTTCTGCTTGGTGGGGCCGACGGCGGCGGTGTTCCACTCCGGTGCCTGAAAGTCGTCGATCGAAATGAAAGTCGGTTCGCCGCCCATGGTCAGGCGCACGTCGCCGGCGGCCAGCCGCGTATCGACCGTGGCACCGAGCATGTCGATCGCCGTCCACTGCTCCTCGGTGTACGGCTTGGTGATGCGCGGCGTCTCGCGCAGGCGCGTCACCTTCATCTCGTGGCCGAACTCGATCTCCATCGGTGGGTCGTCTTCCCCACGCGCGTAGGTGAAGCCGCCGCTCACGGGTGCTGCCGTCGAAGGCTCGGGCGTGGCGCAGAGCGGAATGTGGCCCTCGCCGCAGAAGAGACCCGAAGTCGGGTCGAGGCCGACCCATCCCGCACCCGGCAGATACACCTCGCACCAGGCATGCAGGTCGGTGAAGTCCACCTCGGTGCCGCTCGGGCCGTCGAGAGACTTCTGGTCGGGCGTGAGCTGGATCAGATAACCCGAGACGAAGCGCGCCGCGTAGCCGAGATGGCGCAGCAGCTGTACCAGGAGCCAGCCTGAATCGCGGCAGGAGCCACTGGCTTTCTTGAGGGTTTCCTCCGGCGTCTGCACGCCCGGCTCCATGCGGATGGTGTAACTCACCTCGTGCTGGATGCGCGCATTGAGCGCAACCAGGAAGTCCACCATGCGCACCTTCTCGACCGGCAGCTTCGCCAGCAGGGCCTTGAACTGCGTGCCGACCGGCACTTTGCGCATGTACGGGCGCAGGTCTTTGCGCAATTCCGGCAGATAGCGGAAGGGAAAGTGCTCCGCGTATTCCTCGATGAAGAAATCGAAAGGGTTGTAGACCGCCATGTCGGCGACGCAGTCGACCGTCACCTTGAACTCGGTGACCGGCTCCGGCAGCACCACGCGCGCCAGCCAGTTGCCGAAGGAATCCTGCTGCCAGTTGAGGAAGTGCTTGGCCGGCTCGATCTTCAGCGCATAGCTCAGCACGTTGGTGCGCGAATGCGGTGCGGGGCGCAGGCGGATCAGCTGCGGCCCCATCGTCACCGGCTTTTCGTAGCGGTAGTGGGTGACGTGGTGGATCGAGGCGTGGATGGACATGCGTGCTTTTGAATCCCTAAGAGAGGTCGCTGCTCAATGGGGGATTGTGAGGCAAGAACTGCACCGCGGGCTGAACTCCGCGCCGCTACTTCTTCGTTGGCTCGTCGGGTTTAGCCTCGAACACCGGCTCCGCCATTGGCGTGCCCCCGATGTACTTGGCGAGCCAGCTCTGCACCTCGTAGTTCCAGTAGATCGCATTCTGCGGCGAGAGAATCCAGTGGTTCTCGTTGGGGAAGATCACCAGCCTGGAGGGCACACCCATGCTTTGCAGGATGCCGTACAGCGCCGTGGCCTGGCCGTACGGCACTCGGTAGTCCAGCTCGCCGTGCAGGATCAGCATCGGCGTCTTGAAGTTCTTGGCGTAGACGATGGGGTTGTTGCGCTGCATGGCTTCGAGGTTCTCCCAGGGCACGCCGCCCAGCACGTCGGTGTTGAAGCCATAGGTGGTGATGTCGGCCCCGTACTGGCCGATGAAATCGCTCACGCCCGCGTGGTTCACCAGCGTCTTGAAGGCCGTGGTGTGGCCCAGCATCCAGGTGGCGAGGTAACCGCCGTAGCTCGCCCCCGCTGCTGCCACATGGTCGCGGTCGATGGCTGGCACCTTGTCGAACAGATAGGCATTGGCCTTGAGAATGTCCTCCATCGGTTTGTCACCCCAGGCGCCATTCATGCTGCGCGCAAAAGCCTCGCCAAAGCCGGTCGAGCCGTGGCGGTTCACCCAGCTCACGATGTAGCCGGGGCTCGCAAATACATGGTGGTTCCAGCGGTAGCCGAAGCTGTCGCGCACCATCGTCTGCGGGCCGCCGTGCAGCAGTTGTACGAGCGGATACTTCTTGCCCGGGTCGTAGCCCGGCGGGTAGGTGAGCCAGAGCTGCACCGGCACACCGCCCGCGCCCGCGAACGTGTGGGATTCGACCTTGCCGAGATCGAGGCTGGCGAAGAGTGCGTCGTTGAAGCGCGTCAGCTGCCGCGCCTTGCCGCTCTTCGTGTCGAGCACGAACAGCTCTCCGGCACGGTTGTTGTTCTCGTTGACGAACACCACCTGACCGCGTTCGGCGTCCAGCCCGGAGCTGCTGCCCTCGGCGAAGAAGCGCGTGAAGCCGCTGCCATCGGCGCGCATCCTGAAGATCGGCAGCTGGCCCTTCTCCTCGGCCTGCAACCAGAGCGTGCGGCCATCGGCCGAGAAGGCGACCTCATCTATGGAAAGATCGATGTCGGCCGTCAGCGGCGTGTTGCGGCCATCGGCGAGGGTGTGGCGCCAGAGGCGGCGCAGCTCTCCGGCGCTGGTGGGCAGCACCTGTCGCACGAACAGCAGCGACTGGCCGTCGGGAGCAAATCGCGGCGCGTCATCGCTGCGCACATTGTCCGGCGTGAGATTTTTCAGCGTGCCGCTGCCGTCGGTAGGCACCAGATAAATGTCGTTGTTCGGCTCCTGCGCAAACGGCGGCGGCGTGCTGTTGAGGGCCAGTGCCAGCGTGCGGCCATTGGGCGCGATCTCGTAGCGCACCTCGCCACTGGGCATGAACAGCCTGTCGAAGCCGGGCGTGAGATCGGTGAGCGCCTTGGTGGCGACATCGACCTTCACCAGCCGGTTGGCGAGCTTGTCGGTGAGGTTCTTGTCGAAAAAGCGGTACTGCCGGAACTCGGTGGCATAGGCCGTCATCTTCGAGTCCTTGCGCCGCTTGGCCTCCTTCTTCATCGCGGCGAGATCATCCCTGCCCATCTGGCCTGCGAGTGCAGGGATCAACTGGGTGGCGAAGACGATGCCGCCCTCGCCTGGCAACCACTGCGGGTTGCTGATGCCGTACGGTAGTTCGACGATCTCCTCCGCCTCGCCACCGTCGGCGTCGATCACATACAGTGCCGCCGCCTCGTCCTCGCCGCGCTTGGCGACGAAGGCGATGCGGCTCCCGTCCTCGTTCCAGTCTGGTGCGGTATCGCTGCTCTGCGCACTGGTGAGGCGGCGCGTCTTGCCAGTCGCCAGATCAGTCAGCCAGAGGCTGGCCGTGGGCTTGTTCTTCTCGATCGACCACTCCTGCACGCTGTAGACCACGCGCCGTCCATCGGGCGAGAGCGAGGGGCTGCCCACGCGCTTCACAGCCCACAGGTCTTGAGCCGTGATCGGGCGGCGCGTTTCTTCGGCCGCCTGCAATGGCAGCACCACCGCCATCAGCAAACCAGCAGCGAGCCTTGCAGCCATCTTCGAGGGTGAACGCATTGGGTGGGTCCTTGACGCGGGGTGATGCGCTGCACGCTAACCCGGAGCCGGCGTTTTGTCAGTGCGGCTCGCTCGCCTTGGGCAGGCGCAGGCCCACTTCGGTGATCTTGCCGCGGTCGAGCTTGCGCACGGTCAGCTCCATGCCGCCGACCCGCATGCGGTCGCCCTCCACCGGCTGCGGCAGGTGGCGGCGCAGGGTGTCGGCCAGGGTCTCGCCCTGCACGCTGTTGGGTGGCACCGCGCCGTAGGTCAGCAGCACCTCGGCAGTGGGCGCATCGGCGGCGAGATGGAACACGCCGAGAAACTCGTCGCGCACCCTGAGGTCGATCGCCTTCACGCGCTCGAACAGGCTGTCGTAGCGGGGGATTTCCTCCGGCCGGCTCAGCAGCGCGATACGGTCGTTGGCGACGAGCTTGCCCCACTGGCTGTAGGGGATCAGCGTGCCGTTGCGGATCAGGCAGACCACCCGCGAGACATCCGCCAGGCCCAGCTGCTTCACGGTGCGGCCCACGGGCTGCGTGCCCTTGGCGATGCGATAGGTCACCAGCTCCCAGCCGCTCTGGCCGGGCAGGTCGAACTCCGTGCGCGAGACGCGCGTGCGCACGCCGGGGGTGAGCAGGCCGAGTCGTTTGGCCGCCCAGCCCACGGTGCTGCCTTGCAACAGCAGCGACATCAGCACGAGAAAAAACGCGACATCGAAAATCACCCTGGCGGATGGCGTGCCTGCCAGCAGGGGATAGGTGGCGAGCACGATCGGCACGCCACCGCGCAGGCCCACCCAGGCGATGAAAGTCTGCTCGCGCCAGGGGAAGCGCAGCGGGGCCAGGCACAGCATCACCGCCAGCGGCCGCGCGACGAAAATCAATACGGCGGAGAGCGCCAGCGCGGGCCAGAACAGTGCCGGCAGTTCATGCGGCGTGGCCAGCAGGCCGAGGATGAGGAACAGGCCCACCTGCGCCATCCAGGCAATGCCGTCGTGGAAGCGCAGCACCGCGCGCATCGCAGGCGGGCGGTGCTTGGCGAGGGTCAGGCCCGCCAGATAGGCGGCCAGAAAGCCGCTGGCCTCGATGCTGGCTGCCGCGCCGAAAATGAGGAAGGCACCGAAAAAGGCGAGCAGGGGGAACAAGGGCTCTGGCAGTTTCAGGCGTGTCAGCACCATCGCCAGCAGCCGGCCGCCGACGATGCCGATGAGCGCCCCGCCGCCAAGTTGCAGCGTGAAGAATTGCAGCGCCATGCCGACGCCATAATCGCCCTGCGACTGGATGTACTCGATCAGCCCCACGGTCAGCAGCACCGCCATCGGGTCGTTCGCGCCCGACTCGATTTCGAGCACGGCCTTGAGCCGGTGGTTCAAGCCCACGCGCTGCGAGTGCAGAGTGCCGAACACCGCCGCTGCATCGGTGGAGCTGACCACGGCCCCCAGCAAGAGCGCGATAGCCCAGTCGAGCCTGAGCAGCCAGTGCGCCACGGCAGCGATGATCCCTGCGGTGAGCAGCACGCCCACCGTGGCGAGCAGGCCGGCGGGCAAGAGGCCGACTCGGAAATCTCCGGCGTCGGTCTTCATGCCGCCATCGAACAAAATCACCGCCAGCGCCATCGAGCCAGCGAGGTTGGCGATCCAGAAATTGCTGAAGTGGATGTTGCCCGGGCCATCCTCGCCCGCCAGCATGCCGACGACCAGGAAGATCAGCAGAATCGGCACGCCCAGCCTCGGTGCCACCGTGGTGGCGACGATGCCCAGGGCACCGAGCAGGCCGATGGCGAGGATGAGGGTGTTGATGGCGTCCATGCCTACACCTTAACCGCGACAGCGAGTGTTTAGCGCGGCCGCCAGCGGTTGAGCATTGCGTACAGCGCATCGACGTCGATGGGTTTGCCCAGGTGGTCGTTCATGCCCGCCGCGAGGCAGCGCTCGCGGTCCTCGCTCATGGCGTTGGCGGTGAGCGCGATGATCGGCAGCGCAGCAAAGCGGCCGTCGGCGCGCAGCATAGCGGTCGCGGCCAGGCCGTCGATGTTGGGCATCTGCATGTCCATCAATACCAGCTGCGGCCAGCCCTCAGTGCAGGCCTGTACCGCTTCACCGCCATCGCGGGCGGCGCGCACCTCGACGCCGACCCGGCGCAGCAGCTCGGTGAGGATCTCCAGGTTGATGTCGTTGTCTTCTGCCACCAGCACCCTCAGGCCCTTGAGCGGCGAGAGGTCGGTGCTCGCAGGTGGCGGCAGCGAGATAGACGCGGCATCAGCCAGGCCGAAGCGGGCGGTGAACCAGAACGTGGAGCCGGTGCCCGGCGCGGATTCCACCCCCATCTCGCCACCCATCAGCGTCACCAGCTGGCGGCAGATGGCGAGGCCCAGGCCGGTGCCGCCGTAGCGGCGGCTGATCGAGCTGTCTGCCTGCTCGAAGGCCTGGAACAGCTCGCCGAGGCGTCCGGGCTCGATGCCGATACCGGTATCTTCTACTGCAAAGTGTAGATGTGCCTCGCTTTCAGCCGACTGGAGCCGCGTCAGCCGCAGCGTGATGCGGCCCTGCTCGGTGAACTTCACGGCGTTGCCCACCAGGTTGAGCAGCACCTGTCCAAGCCGCAGGGCATCGCCCAGCAGGGCATCAGGGATGTTGCTGTCGGCCTCCCGCAGCAGGCTCAGGCCCTTGCTGTCCGACTGCGGGCCCGCCAGCATGCAAAGGTTATCGAGCACCGCCGCCAGACTGAACGGTGCGTGCTCGACGCGCAGCTTGCCGGCCTCGATCTTGGAGAGGTCCAGCACATCGTTGAGCAGTGCCAGCAGCGTGTGCGAGGCCGCTTGCAGCTTGTCGAGATAACCCTGCTGCTGCGGGCTGAGTGAGGTATCTGCCAGCAGTTGTGCGAGCCCGATCACTGCGTTCATCGGGGTTCTGATCTCGTGGCTGATGTTGGCCAGGAAATCGCTCTTGGCCTTGGAGGCCGACTGCGCCTCACTGCTGCTGAGTTCCAGTTTGTGCTCGAACTGCTTTTGCAGGTCGATGTCGGCGTTGGTGCCGGTCAGGCGCAGCACCTGGCCGTTGCGGTCACGCTCCGACACCGTACCGCGGCCCAGCACCCAACGCCAGCTGCCATCGGCACACAACATACGGAACTCTGCGCTGTACGGGATTTCCTCGCGCGACTCGATGGTGCGGGCGATCTGGTTGAACACCGAAGCCTGGTCGTCCGGGTGGCAGAGGCCGGTGAAGGTGCTCAGCTGGTAGGGCATCTGCTGGTCGGCGTAACCCAGCATCGCAAACCAGCGCGGCGAGTAGTAGACCCTGTCGGTGGCAAGGTCCCATTCCCAGATGCCGTCCCTCGAGGCCGACATCGCCGCCTTCAGCAGGCGCTCGCTCTCGGCCACCGCGTCTTCCAGTTTCTTGCGGGCGCTGATGTCGGTGAACGAGCCGTAGAACATCACCTCGCCGCCGGCTGCCATGCGGCTGCGAGACTGCAAAAGGATCCAGTACAGCTCGCCGGTGAGGCCATGGCGCGCTCGGAATTGATACTCGAAGGCGGTGCCCGGCAGCATGGCCGAGGCATCAATGCCGGCAAGTAGGCCGGGCAGATCGTCGGGCTGGATCACCTGCAGCACCTTTTCCACCGACTCCAGATAGGTCTCCGAAGGGATGCCGGTCATCTGCGCAATGCCTTCGCTCACATACAAGAACCGGAACCGCCCAGGGCTCAGCCAGAGCAGCTGGGCCGCAGCGCCCGGCATGTGGTCGGTGACGTCCTTGAGCTGCTGGCGGGCGGCTTCCGCCTCGGCCCCGGCGCGCTGGGCTTCGCAGATTTCCTGCGTGACCCTGGCCTCCAGCCGCTGGTTCAGCTCGCGCAGGGCATTGTCGGCCTGTTGGCGGCGCTGGGCGACCAGGGTGCGGCCCAGGGTGTTGGCGAGCGTGGCGGCAAAGCTAGCCTCCGGTTCGCTCCAGTCGCGTGGCGGGCCCACATGCTCGCAGCAGATCACGCCGGCGGTTTCGCCATCCAGGCGGATCGGCGTGTCGAGCATCGAGCCGATGCCTTCCGGCAGCAGGTAGTCCTTGGCAAGATCGGCCGTGCGCGGGTCATGCACGGCGTCATGGGCGGTAATGGGGCGCTCCTCGTCGAGCGCCTCGAAGTAGCGTGGGTAGTCGCGGCGGCTGATGCGTGTGTCGTGGTTGTCGCTGTGCCCCTCGCGGCGGTCATAGAGATGCACACAGCTCAGCGACTCGCGGGGCTCGTCCCAGAGCCAGACGCCGACCCGGGCCACCGCAAGCCCCGCAACGGCGGCGGCCACGATCAGGCGCAGGCTGTCGGGCAGCTCACCAGCATCGATCGCCGGACTGCGCGACAGCGCCAGGAGCTGTTGCTCGCGCAGGGTGAGGCTGCTGTTGGTCTGCTCAAGTCCCTCGCGCAGACACACCAAATCGGTGATGTCGAAGCACATGCCGCAGGCGGCGTACGGCTGACCCTTGTGGTCCAGCAGCGGGAACTTGAGCGTCAGCACATGCTTGGTGCCAGAGGCCAGGTGCACGGGTTCGTAGAACTGCTCGCTGTGACCGCGGGTGATGATCTCGCGGTCCTTGGTGCGAAAGGCGGCGGCGTCGGCGGAGCTGAAGAAATCGTCGTCGGTGCGACCGACGATAGCCTGCTGCGGCAGCTCGAAGAACTTCAAATAGGCCGCGTTGGCAAACAGGTAGCGGCCGCGGATGTCCTTGGCCCAGATCACCGCCGGCAGCGTGTGGATGAAATCATCGACCCGCAGCCCGGTGCTTGCCGTTTTGAGTGCGGACACAGCTGCCATGTCGCGCGATGCGCGGCTAGGCGGCAGCTTGTTGTTCGAGTCCAAATTTTTCCCCAGCCGTCAGTTCGATCTGACTCGCATCCATTTTAGGTGCGCTGCCGGGCAGCTTTGTCAGAGACCACCTGACAAACGCGCGCAATGGCAGGAAATGCGGCAGGCAAGTCTCAGACGGTCGTCAGCAGCCGGTATCCCACGCCGGCTTCGGTGGCGATGAAGTGGGGCGACTCGGCGGTGTCGCCCAGCTTCTGCCGCAGCTGGCGCACATAGACGCGCAGATACTGCGCATCTGCCTCGCTGGCATCGGGCCAGACCTTGGCCAGCAGGTGCTTGTGGGTGAGCACCTTGCCGGCGTGGCGCGCGAGCTGTTCGAGAATCGCGTATTCCTTGGGCGAGAGATGCACGAGCACGCCGTGCAGGCTGACCTGGCGGCGCACCACATCCACTACCAGCCCGCCGCCCTCGTAGCGCGGCGCATCGCCGTTGACCTGCACGCGATGACGCAGCGACACCCTGAGCCGCGCCATCAGCTCCTCCGCCCCGAAGGGTTTGGTGACGTAGTCATCGGCACCGGCATCGAGTGCCGCCACTTTCGCGGATTCGGCATCGCGCGCCGAGAGCACCAGCACCGGCACGGCGCTGCTCTGGCGCAGGGTCTTGAGCAAATCCAGGCCATCGCCGTCAGGCAGGCCGAGATCGAGTACCACCACGTCTGGGGATTCGCCCAGCGCGAGGGTGAGACCGGCGTGTGCGGTGCCCGCTTCCAGTACCTCGTAGCCGTTGGCGACCAGGGTGGCGCGCAGGAAGCGGCGGATGGCGGGTTCGTCTTCGACGATCAGCGCGAGGCGTTTTTTTGGGGTCACGGCCCGACCGCCTCGCTGACACTGCTGCCGACGATGAGCCGGGCCGGAAACTCTATCTCGAACACCGCACCGCCATCATCGCGGTTGCGGGCGCGGATGCTGCCGCCCATGGCCTGCATGAAGCCGCGCGCGATGGCGAGGCCCAGCCCGGTGCCCGCGCGCGCCTTGTCGCCCTGTCGCACGCGGTGGAAGAGATCAAAGATCTTGCCCAGCTCGTCGGGCGGTATGCCCGCGCCGCGATCGCGCACTTCGAGGGTGAGCGTGAAGCGGTGACGGCTGGCCACCACCTCGATCTCGCTGCCCTCGGGTGTGTACTTGGCGGCGTTGTCGAGCAGGTTGCTGAGCACATGCTCGAACAGCGCCGGGTCGAGCCAGAGCGCGGGCAGGTCCTGCGGCAGTCTGGTGATGACCGGGTGCGCGCCCATCGAGCCGCGGAGTCTCGTCAGCAGGCCGCGCACGAACTCCGGCAGCTGCACCGCCTCGGTCTTGGGCACCAGCGCCCCGGCATCGAGCCGGGTGAGGTCGAGCAGGTTGCTGACGAAGCGCGCGAGGCGCTGTGTCTCGTCCTCGGCCCCCAGCAGCAGCGCGTCGCGCTCGGCGGCGGGCATCTGCGCGCCATAGGCGCGCACGCTGCTGAGCGCACCCAGAATACCCGACAGCGGCGTGCGCAGATCGTGGCTGACGGCCGTGAGCATGGAGGCACGCAGGCGCTCCTGGTCCGCCGTGACCTTGGCCTGGTCCACATCCTTCGCCAGCCGCACGCGCTCCACACCCACTGCGGCGAGATCGCCGATGGATTCCAGCAGGCGGCGCTGCGCGGCGTTGATCTGGAACTCGCTCTCCTCGCGGGAGACGCCCATCACGGCCACCACGGCATTGGCAGTACGCACCGGCAGGAACAGGCGCTTGGCACCAGGCAGTGTCTCGGAGCCGCGGCCAGTGATCTGCGCCTTCTCGAAGGCCCATTGCGCGGCAGCGAGATCGGCATCGCTGAGCGTTGCTGCGGCCGGTGCGGCACCGCGCAGGGCGAGACGGCTCTCGGCATCGGGCATCAGCACCACTGCATCGACGTGCAAGAGGTTGCGGATTTCCTGCGCGGTGGTCGAGGCCAGCTCGTCGAGCTTGCGGATGCCTGCCATGCGCCGCGCGAAGGCGAGCAGGGTGGCGGTGGTATCGGCCTGCGCGCGCGCCAGCAGGGTCTGCTCGCGCACCCGCACGGTGAGGCGGCTGGTGAGCACCGCGATGACGCCGAAGAAAGCCAGCGCCACGATGTTCTCGGGGCTGGCGATGTGCATCGTGAAGATCGGCTCGGTGAAGCAGAAGTTGTAGGCGAGCGTGGCGATCAGTGCGGTGAACAACGCCGGGGCATGGCCGTGGCGCATCGCCGCGCTCAGGATCACCGGCAGGTAGGCGAGCGAGATGTTGGGAATGTCGATCAGCTGGTCGATGAAGTAACCCATGACGCTAACACCCACGATGCCGAGCAGTGACTCCGCATAGGCGCGCGGCGGGCCGGCATCGAACTGGAACGGCAGCGATGCGAGTGGCTCAGGGCTCGCCGCCTCGGCTTCGGCGATCACCACCACGGTGAGGCCCGCGGCCTTGCGCACGAGGGAGTCCACCACCGAGCCGTGCAGCGTCTCAAAGGTGCGCGAGCGGCGAGACTTGCCGATGACGATCTGGGTGACGTTGTGCTCGCGGGCGTAGTCGAGCACGTCGTCGGCCAGATCGATGCGGGCGGGCAGGCTGCGGGCCTCCGCGCCCAGTTCTTCAGCCAGGCGCAGCGTTGCAGCGACACGGTCGCGAGCGGTTTCGGACAGTCGGCGCGAGCGTTCGGTTTCAAGATACAGCGCCGTCCATGGCGCGTTGAGACGGTCGGCCAGCCGCCGCGCCGCGCGCACGAGCTGCTCGGAGTGCGGCGACTCGTTGACGCAAACCAGCACATATTCGCCCGCCGCCCAGATGTCGCGGATGCCCTGCCGCAGTCGGTGTTGCTGCAACTGGTCATCAACCCGCTCTGCGGTGCGTCTCAAAGCCAGCTCTCGAAGTGCGGTGAGGTTGGCAGGCGTGAAATAGCCTTGCAGTGCCCGCTCGCCGCCATCGCCGCCGTAGACCTTGCCCTCCTTCAGGCGCTCGATCAGCTCGACGGGTGTGAGATCAATCAGCTCGATCTCGTCGGCGGCATCGAGCACATCGTCCGGCACCGTCTCGCGCACTCGCACGCGGGTGATGGACGCGACCACATCGTTGAGTGACTCGACGTGCTGCACATTGAGCGTGGTGTAGACGTCAATGCCGTTGTCGAGCAGCTCCTCCACATCCTGGTAGCGTTTGGGATGGCGGCTGCCTTCGGCGTTGCTGTGCGCCAGCTCGTCGATCAAGGCGATGCCGGGCTTGCGGCGCAGCATGGCGTCGAGGTCGAACTCGCCCAGCTCGCGGCCCTGGTACGGCACGATGCGGCGCGGCATCACGTCGAGACCATCCACCAGCTCCATAGTCTCCTTGCGGCCATGGGTCTCGACGATGCCGATCACCACATCCACCCCATCGCGTTGCTTCTTGCGCGCGGCGGTGAGCATCTCGAAAGTCTTGCCCACGCCCGGCGCCATGCCGAGGAAGATCTTCAGCTTGCCGCGCTGCTCGGCTTGCGCGTGGGCGAGCAGGGCGTCGGGGTCTGGGCGGGCGTCGTCGTTCATCACCGCGATTGTAGGCGCGTGCCGCTCAGGGCTTCAGGGCATCGAGCGCGCGGTTGAGGGCGAGCACGTTCACCGTCGGCTCGCCGAGAAAACCGAGCATGCGGCCTCGTGTGTTTTCAGTGATGAGGGTTTGCAGTTGTTCGCTGCTGACGCCACGCGCCATGGCGACGCGCGGAATCTGGAAGCTCGCAGCCGCAGGGCTGACATCGGGATCGAGGCCGGAGGCCGAGGCATAGACCAGTTCACCCGGCACGGCGACACCCGGATTGCTGGTCTGCAGGGCCGTCAAACGCTCTTTGATCTGGCCATGCAGCTTGGCGCTGGTGGGGCCGAGGTTGCTGCCCGACGAAGCACCGGCGTCATAGCCGTTGCCGGCGGCGGAGGGGCGACCCTGGAAATACTTCTCGGCTGCAAACGGTTGGCCGATGAGGGCGGAGCCGATGACGATGCCATTCTCGGTGATGAGGCTGCCAGCAGCCTGCTTAGGCAGCGCCAGTTGCGCGATGCCGGTGACGGCGAGCGGGTAGGCGACACCTGTGAGAATCGAGAAGCCCAGTAGCAGAACAAGGGCAGGGCGAAAGTGCGTGAGCATGTCGGGTACTCCTTAAATGAGGTGCAGCGCGGTAATGAGTAGATCAATCAGCTTGATGCCCACGAACGGCACCACCAGCCCGCCAACGCCATAGATCATCAAGTTGCGCATCAAGAGTTTCGAGGCCGGCGCGGGCGTATAGGCCACACCTTTCAAGGCCAGCGGAATCAGCGCCACGATGATGAGGGCGTTGAAGATGATGGCCGAGAGGATCGCCGACTCCGGCGAGTGCAGGCCCATCACGTTGAGGCTGCCTAGCTGCGGGTAGATCGCCACGAACAAGGCCGGGATGATGGCGAAGTACTTCGCCACGTCGTTGGCGATGCTGAAGGTGGTGAGCGCGCCGCGCGTCATCAGCAGCTGCTTGCCGATGCCGACCACTTCGATCAGCTTGGTGGGGTCGCTGTCGAGGTCCACCATGTTGCCGGCCTCGCGCGCGGCCTGGGTGCCGGTCTGCATCGCCACACCCACGTCGGCCTGCGCGAGCGCGGGCGCATCGTTGGTGCCGTCGCCGCACATGGCCACCAGCTTGCCCTTGGCCTGCTCGTCGCGGATGAGCTTCAGCTTGTCTTCGGGGGTCGCCTGCGCGAGGAAGTCATCGACGCCTGCCTCGGCGGCGATGGCGGCGGCGGTCATGGCGTTGTCGCCGGTGATCATCACGGTGCGGATGCCCATCTTGCGCAGCTCCGCGAAACGCTCGCGGATGCCGCCCTTGACGATGTCTTTGAGATAGACCACGCCCAGCACGCGGCCATCGCGCACGACGGCGAGCGGCGTGCCACCGAGCTTGGAGATGCGTTCGGTTTCCTGCTGCAATTGTGGCGGCACGTCCTGGCCCTGCTGCTTGACGTAGGTGATCACCGAATCCACCGCACCCTTGCGGATCGAGTGACCATCGACATCGACACCGCTCATGCGCGTCTGTGCGGTGAACGGCACGAACTTGGCATTGGCGGCCGTCATGTCGCGGCCACGCAGGCCGAACTTTTCCTTCGCCAGCACGACGATGCTGCGACCTTCAGGCGTCTCGTCGCTGAGCGACGAGAGCTGAGCGGCATCGGCGAGTTCTTCGGCGGCCACACCGGGCATCGGCACGAACTCAACGGCCTGGCGGTTGCCGAGCGTGATGGTGCCGGTCTTGTCGAGCAGCAGCGTGTCCACGTCACCTGCGGCCTCCACCGCGCGGCCGGACATGGCGAGCACATTGAACTGCACCAGCCTGTTCATGCCGGCAATGCCAATGGCACTCAGCAGCGCGCCGATGGTGGTGGGGATGAGCGTGACGAAAAGTGCTGCGAGCACGATCAGGCTGATCTTGCCGCCTGCATAGGCGGCGAAGGCTGGGATGGTGGCGACCGCGAGCACGAACACCAGCGACATGCCTGCCAGCAAGACGTTGAGCGCCAGTTCGTTCGGCGTCTTCTGGCGCGCCGCGCCCTCGACCAGCGAGATCATGCGGTCGAGAAAGCTCGAACCGGCGGCGGCGGTGATGCGGATGACGAGGGTGTCCGACAGCACCCGCGTGCCGCCGGTGACGGCACTGCGGTCGCCGCCGGATTCGCGCACCACTGGGGCTGATTCGCCCGTAATCGCGGCCTCATCGACGGTGGCGACACCGCTGACGATGGTGCCGTCGCCGGGGATCACGTCACCGGCCTCGACCTTGACGAAATCGCCGACCTTGAGCTGTGTGGCTGGCACTGGCGTCACCGCCGTGGCGGTCTCATTGGCGAGCTTCTTGGCGATGGTGGTCGAGCGGGTCTTGCGCAGCGTATCGGCCTGCGCCTTGCCACGGCCCTCGGCAATCGCCTCCGCAAAGTTGGCGAACAGCACCGTGAACCATAGCCAGATCACGACCTGCGTCGAGAAGCCCACGTTGGCCCCACCGGTGGCCGCATCGCGGATGCAGAGCACCGTCGAGAGCAGGGCGACCAGCGCGGTGATGAAGATGACCGGGTTCTTGGACAGCGAGGCGGGGTTGAGCTTGAGCACGGCACCTTTCAGCGCCGGGCCGACCAGTTTCTTATCGAACAGCGATGCGGGTTTGTTTTTCATGTGGTGGGGTTCCTTAGAACGTCTGGCCGGCGAGCATCGCCAGATGTTCGACGATCGGCCCCAGGGCCAGGGCAGGGAAGAAGGTGAGGCCGCCAACAATCAGCACGATGGCGATCAGCAAGCCCACGAACAGCCCGTTGTTGGTCGGGAAGGTGCCGGGTGAGGGCGGGATGACGTTCTTGGCGGCGAGGCTGCCTGCGACCGCCAGCAGCGGCACGATCATGGCGAAGCGGCCCACCAGCATGGTGATGCCCAGCAGCGTGTTCCATAGCGGCGCATTGGCGGTGAGGCCCGCGAACGCCGAACCATTGTTACCCGCCGCACTCGTGAAGGCGTACAGAATCTCGCTGAAGCCATGCGGCCCGGCGTTGTTCAGGCCGCCCAGCATCGTCGGCGACACGCTCGCGTAGGCCGTGAAGCCGAGCAGCACCAGCGGAATGCACAGGATGGCGAGCATCACGAACTTCATCTCGCGTGCCTCGATCTTTTTGCCCAGGTATTCCGGCGTGCGGCCCACCATCAGGCCTGCGATGAAGACTGTGAGCAGAGCGTAGACCAACATGCCGTAGAGGCCTGCGCCAACGCCGCCGAAGATCGACTCGCCGAGCTGGATGTTGAGCATGGTCACCAGGCCACTGAGCGGGTTGAGCGAGTCGTGCATGGCGTTGACCGAGCCATTGCTGGCGGCGGTGGTCGAAGCGGCCCAGATGGCGGACTGCGCGATACCGAAGCGCGTTTCCTTGCCTTCGAGGTTCGGGCCTTCGACACCCATCGCGGCAATGGCGGGATTGGGGCTCGACTCGGCGGCGTAGATCGCAGCCGTGCCAGCGGCCAGCAGTAAAGCCATCGCGCCGAACAGCGCCCAGCCCTGACGTTCGTCCTTCACCATGCGGCCAAACACGTTGGTGAGCGCCGCAGCAATGAGGATGAGATACAGCGATTCGATGAAGTTGCTCAGTGCCGTCGGATTCTCGAACGGGTGCGCGGAGTTGACGTTGAAGAAGCCACCGCCATTGCTGCCGAGTTGTTTGATGGCGAGCTGGCTGGCGACCGGGCCCTGGGCGATGATCTGCTTTGCCCCTTCCAGCGTGGTGGCTTCGGTGTAGGCAGAGAAGTTCTGCGGCACGCCGAGAGCAACCAGTACGAGGGCAGAGATGATCGCCAGCGGCAGCAACACGTAGAGCACCGCACGGGTGAGGTCCACCCAGAAGTTGCCGATGCCCGAAGCCTTGCGCCGTGCGAGGCCACGGGTGAGGGCGAGTGCGACGCCGATGCCAGTCGCAGCCGAGACGAAGTTCTGCGTGGTCAGCCCAATCATCTGGCTGAAGTAGCTGAGCGTCGTCTCGCCGCCGTAGCTCTGCCAGTTGGTGTTGGTGACGAACGACACGGCCGTGTTGAAGGCGAGATGCGGCGATACGCCAGCCAAATCCTGCGGATTGAGCGGCAGCCAGTTTTGCAGCCGCAAGATCAGATACAGCAGCAAAAAGCCGCAGGCGTTGAACGCAAGCAGCGCGCCGGTGTAGCTGATCCAACTTTGATCGTGCTTGGCATCGACCCCTGCGACGCGATAGAAGCCGCGCTCGATGGGGCCGAGCACTGGCGAGAGCAGCGTGCGCTCACCCTCGAAAACGCGGAACAGGAATCCACCCAGCGGGCGGGTCAGCAGCACCAGGGCTGCGAAGTAAAAAACGATCTGTAGCCAACCGTTGATAGACATTTATATTTTCCTTCCAGGGGGAGTTTTGATGACTGCGAGCAGTGCTCGCAAAGCCGTCATCAAAACTTTTCCGGTTTGACGAGGGCGTAGGTCAGGTAGCCCAGAAGGATGGCGAGCGTGATGCCGCCGAGTACGTAATCGAGCATGGAATCAGCCTCTAGTTGCGGTTGCAGAACACGGCATAGCCGAACATTGCGGCGATGCCGCCCAGGCCCAGCAGGAGAAAAAGCACATCGTTCATGTCACACGCTCCAGGGCGTTTTTTGGAATGCCCCATTGAGCGCCTCCAGGGCATGAAGATTCGAGTGGGTGGCGAGGTCGGCAGCGTGAAGGAGCCATAAAGATTTCGCTTTTGACGTCTTCGGGCAGGCGCCGCGGTTGACGCAAGATTGACAACATCCCACTAAGCTCTTGACGCATGAATCCCCCCGTGAAATCCCGGCTGCTGCGCGCTGTTCTGTCGCTGACGGCCGCCCTGCTCCTGCTGTTGCCGCTGCTGTGGATGCTGCCGGTCTCGCTGCACACGCCGGGTGAGCCGCTGCGCGGGGCGGGGCTGGCCTGGCCGAAGGCCCCGACGCTCGCCGCCTATGCCCGCGTGTTCGAGTGGGTGCCGATGGCCTCGGGTCTCGTCAATTCGGCGGCCTACACGCTGGTGGGCGTAATGATCAGCCTCGGCGTGGCCTCGCTGACCGGCTTCGGCATCGCGCGGCTGGATGCACGCCGCATGACGCTCGCCATCTTGGCACTCGTCATCACCGCGAGCATCCCGCTCACCGCCATCTGGGTGCCGCGCTTCGTGCTGTTCGAGTCCTTGGGCCTGGCGCAGAGCGGTCTGCCGCTGCTCGCCCCGGCGCTGTATGGCGCAAGTCCACTGTTCGTGCTGCTCTACACCATGGCGTTCAGGCGGCTGGGGCCCGAGCCTTTCGAGGCTGCCACGCTCGAAGGCATCGGCACGCTCGCGCAGTGGTGGCGTTACGCCTTGCCGCAGGTGCGCGCCACCACCATCGCGGTGGCCACCCTCGCCGCCATGCAGTTCTGGGGCGCGTTTCTCGAACCGCTGCTCTACCTTGAAAACGAGCGCGAGCTGACGGCACCCTTGTTGCTGCATGCACTGGACCTGCTCGGCCCCACCCAGTGGGCGGTGCTGATGGCAGGTAGCGCGCTCTTGGCCGCCCCGGTGTTGCTGGTGTTCGTCGCCGTGCAGCCCCTGCTCAACACCCTCTCCCGCGAGACCTCGAAATGATGCCTGTCAAACCCTTTTTGACCAGCCTTGCGGCAGCCCTGCTGGTGCTGGCCTGCGGCAAGGCCGCACCGCCCGGCGATGCCTCGGGCAGTGCGGCCAAGGCTGAGGCTGCCCGGCCTGTGCGCCTGCAAATCTTCGGCGACCCGGCCGAGATCACCGCCTACCGCGAGCTGATCGCCGAGTACGAGAAATCGCACGCAGGCAAGAAGATCGAGCTGATCCCGGTCGGCAAGCAGAGCGACCACATGGCCAAGCTCAGCACCGCCTTTGCGGCGGGCAATCCACCGGATTTGTTCATCCTCAACTTCCGCCGCTTCGGCCAGTTTGCCGGGCGCGGCGCGCTGGCCCCGCTGGGGCCCATGATGACTGCCGATGGCCGCTACAAGGCCGAGGAGTTCTACCCGCAGCCGGTCGAGGCTTTCAACTTCCAGGGCACGCAATACTGTTTGCCGCAGAACGTTTCGAGCCTGGTCGTCTACTACAACCGCACATTGTTCAAAGACGCGGGTGTGGACGAACCCAAGCCCGACTGGCGCTATGCCGACCTACTCGCCACAGCCCAGAAGCTGCGCCGCGATACCGATGGCGACGGCAAGACGGACGTGTGGGGCGTGGCGATCCAGCCCTCGCTGATCCGCATCGCACCGTTCATCTGGGGTATGAAGGGCGCGCTGGTCGATGACCTCAACAAGCCCAGCCTCTTGCGCATCGACGGCGGCAATGCCGTGCATGGGATGTCGATGGTGAAGGCTCTGGTCAGCGACTACCGCGTGATGCCGGGGCAGGCCGAGACCTACGCCGAGGATGCCGACAGCCGCTTTGCGCGCGGGGGTGTCGCCATGCTGTTCCAGTCGCGCCGCTATACCGCGACCCTGCGCGACCTGGGCGACAAGGCGCCGGACTGGGATGTCGCCCCCTTCCCCCTGCTGCGCGAGCCGGTTGGTGTGCTGCACGCCGATGCCTATTGCATGGCGGCCAAGGCCGCATCGCAGGTGGATGCGCAGGCCTTCGTCGAATACGCGCTGTCGGCCGAGGGCCAGGCCCTGCTCGCCAAGAGCGGCCGCACGGTGCCTTCGCGCATCAGCGTGGCGACTTCTGCCGCCTTTCTCGATCCGACCCTCGCACCCAAGCGGGCGCAGGTGTTTCTCGACGCCATCCCGCTGCTGCGCCGCACGCCCAACACCGCGCGCTGGCACGAGGTGGAGAGCAGGGCCGACGTGCTGCTCGACGAGTGGATGTTCGAGCCGCCGGCACCGGGCGAGGCCGAAGGCGTGGTGGGTTCGAGCCTTGCCGCCGCCCGCCTGATCGCCAAGACGGTGCAGCCAATTCTGCTCGAAGACCTGCGCGCCATGAATGCGGCGAAACCCGCTGCTGCGGAAGCCCCGAAATGACCGCTGTGCAGACGCCCGAGGCAGCCAGCGTCGGCCAGGGCTTGGTACTCGACGCCGTGAGCGTCGAGCTGGGCGGCAAGCCGGTGTTGAAGTCGGTGTCGCTCGGCGTCGCACCCGGCGAGCGGCTGGTGCTGGCCGGGCCTTCCGGCTCCGGCAAGTCCACCCTGCTGCGCGCGGTGGCGGGTTTGTGTGCGGTGCAAAGCGGCAGCATTCACAGCGACGGTCAGCGCATCGACACCCTGCCGTCGGCCGCGCGCGATGTGGCGATGATGTTCCAGAGCTATGCCCTGTTCCCGCACCTGACCGTGCTCGACAACCTCACTTTTGGCCTGCGCGCGCGTGGCATCGTCAAGGCCACTGCGGAAGAGCAGGCCAGGGGCGTCGCCGCCACACTCGGTCTCGCGGCGCTGCTGGCGCGCCGGCCTGCCGCGCTCTCGGGTGGCGAGCGCCAGCGCGTGGCGCTGGGCCGCGCCCTGTTGCGGCGGCCCAAGGCCCTGCTGCTGGATGAGCCGCTTTCCAGCCTCGACACCCAGCTGCGCAGCACCGCCCGCGCCGAGATCGTGCGCGCCCATGCGGGCAGCGTTGCTGCGATGCTGCTGGTGACGCACGACCAGGCCGAGGCGATGGCGCTGGCCGACCGGCTGGGCATCCTGAAAGACGGTGTGCTGCAACAGCTCGCCCCGCCGCGCGAGGTGTATGCGCGGCCGGCCAACCGCTTCGTCGCGCAGTTTCTCGGCAGCCCGGCCATGAACCTGTTCGAGGTGCGCCTCGCACTCGACGGCGCGCTGTGGTGGCGCAATACGCGGCTTGCGGACCACATCAACGCCCCGCCTGCGCTCAGTGCCGGCGGCAGTGCCACCCTGGGCCTGCGGCCTGAGCAGCTGAGCCTGCCTGGCTCGCGCTGGGCACCGCAGAGCGCAGCCGTCGCCAGCCTGGGCGCGCGCATCACCGCTGTGGAGGCGGGCGGCGATCACCAGATCGTCTGGTGCGAGGCCGAAAGCGAGCGGCTGGCCGCCCGCACCGAGCCGGAGTGGCGCGCCACGGTCGGCGAGAGCGTGCAGCTGACGCTGCATCTCGACAGCGCCTGCTGGTTTGAACCCGAAGGCGAGGGCCTGCTGCTGTGAAGCGCCCATGGCAGGTCTGGGGCTGGTCGCTGCCGGGCCTGCTGCTGCTCGCGGCTCTCGTCGTGCTGCCCGCGCTGCTGACGCTGCCGCTGGCGTTACTGCACTTTGATGGCGTCTCCGCGCCGCGCTTCGCTGGCAGCGACAACATCGCGCGATTGTGGGGCGATCCGCTGTTCTGGCAGAGCCTTTCCAACTCGCTGAAAGTGCTCTTCATCTCAGTGCCGCTGCGTCTCTTGCTGGCGCTGGGTCTCGCGCTGCTCTTGCACCGCAACGGCCCCGGCATCGGCTTAGGCCGCGCGGCCGCGCTCGCTCCGGGCGTGACGCCCGACATCGCCTGGGCGCTGATCTGGCTGTTCCTGCTCAACCCGCTCTACGGGCCGGTGGCCTTGATGCTGCCGCTGATCGGCATCGCACCCGATGCCTGGCTGACGCAACCCGGCGTCGCACGCGGACTCTTGTCGTTCATGACCCTCTGGCTGATCGGCGAGCTGACGGTGGTGCTGATCGCCGCAAGGCAGGAGCTGGGCAGCGAGGTCTACGAGGCGGCGCGTATGGAGGGGGCGAGCGCCTGGCACACCTTCCGCCGCGTCACCCTGCCGCTCTTGATGCCGGTGCTGGTGCTGCTGGCCTGCCGCGATGCCGCGCTGAGCTTCCAGACCAGCCTCACGCCCGCGCTCATCATCACCAAGGGCGGGCCGCAGTACGGCACCCTGCTGCTGCCGATGTATGCCTACCAGAACGGTTTCGAGTACCTGCGCTTCGGCTATGCGGCGGCGATCCAGCTGGCCTTGTTTGCCATCACGGTGCTGCTGATCGCGGTGCAGCTGCGCTGGCTCAGGCGTTGGTCGATGCAGGGGCGTTAGAGACCTCTTCAGCCGCTCTGCGACGCGGCACGTAAAATGCGCGCCAATTCGCATCTCAAGCCGAGCCCGCTCTCCATGTCTGTTTTCTCCCACCCCGAATACGACGGCCACGAACAGGTTGCCTTTCATCACGACGCCGCGACGGGTCTGAAAGCCATCATCGCCGTCCACAACACCACGCTGGGCTGCGGCCTGGGTGGCTGCCGCATGTGGCCGTATGCGAGCGACGCCGAAGCACTCAACGATGTGCTGCGCCTCTCGCGCGGCATGACCTACAAGGCCGCCCTTGCGGGCCTGCCGCAGGGTGGTGGCAAGAGTGTGATCCTGGGCGACCCGCGCAAGCACAAAACCCCGGAACTGATGCTGGCGATGGGCCGCTTTGTCGATCAGTTCGGCGGCCAGTACGTGGTGGCGGAAGATTCCGGCACGTCGGTGGCCGACATCCACAAGATGGCGGAAGTCACCCAGCACGTCGGCGGCCTCGCCGACGCCACCTCGCTGGCCGAGGGCCGCAATGGCGACCCCTCACCCGCCACGGCGTACGGCACCTTCGTGGGCCTGAAGGCTGCTGTGAAGCATCGTCTTGGCCGCGACTCGCTCAAGGGTTTGCGCGTCGCCATCCAGGGCGTGGGCAATGTCGGCTACCGGCTGGCCCAGCACCTGCACGAGGAAGGTGCGGAGCTGTGGGTGACGGACATCCACTTCCCAAGTGTCGACCGCGCCGTACAAGCCTTCGGGGCCAAGGCAGTGAGCATGGAGCAGATCTTCGCGCTCGATATCGATGTGTTCGCGCCGTGTGCGCTGGGCGCGATCCTGAACGACCTCACCATCCCGATGATCAAGGCACCGGTGATCGCCGGAGCCAGCAACAACCAGCTGGCCAGCCCGCGCCACGGCCAGGTGCTGTTGCAGCGCGGCATCCTCTACGCGCCGGACTACGCCATCAACGCTGGCGGCATCATCGAGATCTACCACGAGACGCATGGCTACGACGCGGCAAAGACCAAGGCGCATCTCGACCGCATCGGCACCGTGCTGACGCAGATCTTCGACCGCGCCCAGGCCGAGAAAAAGCCCACGCATGAGATCGCCGACCGCATGGCGGAAGAGATTTTCCGCCGGTGAGTGACGCTGCCGCCATCGCTGAACGGCTGATCGCCAGGCGCGAGTGGCTGGCGGTGGCGGAGTCCTGCACCGGTGGGTTGTTCGCCGCCGCCTGCACCGATCTCGCCGGCTCGTCCGCCTGGTTCGAGCGCGGGCTGACGACCTATTCGAACCGCGCCAAGCAGGAGCTGCTGGGCGTGCCCGCCTCGCTGCTGGCGGCACACGGAGCCGTCAGCGAGCCCTGCGTGCGGGCGATGGCCGAGGGCCTGATGGCGCGCGCCCCGGTACAGCATGCGGTGGCGGTCTCCGGCATCGCCGGGCCCGGTGGCGGCACGGCAGACAAGCCGGTCGGCACGGTGTGGATCGCCTGGGCCGGCAGCACCGGAGTGCGCACCCGCAGGTTTGCCTTTGCGGGTGATCGCCAGGCCGTGCGCGAGCAGGCCGTGACGGCCGTCTTCGCCGGGCTCGTCGAGCAATTACTACCGCCTGACTGATCGCCGCATCAGCTTTGCCGCTTGTTCTTGCTAGTATTTTCGGCACAACGAGAAAAGGGATGGCTCAATGCACGGAATGGAACCGACGGCACCCTGCGTGCTGATCGTCAGCGACGCGCCGGATCGCTGCGCCGCACTGCGTCGGCATGTCGAGCCGCTGGGCATCGACATCCGCGAGGCCTCCGACTGCCTCGCCGCCATTGCCCGCGCCCGCCACTGTGACCCGGCGCTGATCCTGCTCGACCTGCAACTGCCGATGATGGACGGCTTCGAGGCGGTGCGCCTGCTGCGTTGCGCGCCGCGCACCATGCATGTGCCGGTGATCATGATCGCCGAGACCCGCATGGGCCTGGTCGATCGCCAGCGCGGGCAGGTGCTCGGTGCCGTGGCCTTCCTCCAGCGGCAGGATCTCGACCTCGATGGCCTGCGGGAGCAGATCCGCCTGCTGATGCAACTGCATGTGCGCGCCAATTCCCTGCAAAGGCAGATTCATTCGTTTCTCGACGACCACGCCCGCCTCTCGGTCGAAAACCCGCAGGTGCGGGCCCTACAGCCGAGCCTGCACCGCCACCTGCTGCTCGACCTGCTCACCGGCCTGCCCAACCGCATGTTTTTCGACCTGCACCTGATGGGTCTGATCCGCCGTGGCGCGCGAGGCGGCAAGGGCTTTGCGCTGGTGTGGATCGACCTCGACCACCTACGCCGCATCAACGAGCGCTACGGCCGCGAAGTGGGCGACCAGATGCTGCTCGCCGTCGCCCAGCGGCTGGAACAAGTGGTGCGCAGCAGTGATGTGCTGGCGCGCATCGAGGGCGACACCTACGGGCTGATCCTCGATGGTGTTACCGAGCCTATGGGTGCGCAGGCCGCACTCAGCAAGGTGTTGTCGATGGCGGGCGAGCCGCTGGAGATCACCGACATGAAAGGCGAAACGGTGACGCTGACCCCCACCCTCAGTGCCGGTGTGGCGCTGTATCCGCGCCACGGCGAGGATCAGCTCGGCCTGTTCACCGTGGCCCAGCAATGCGCGCAGGACGTGCTGCGCAGGGGCGGCGACGGCGTGCGGGTGGGCCTCGGCACTGCCGAGCCCGACAGTGCCGCGCGCGACTGAACCTATTTGATGGGTTTGAGCCCTGCGGCCGCGCGGCCGATGGCCCGCAGCATCGGCCACAACAGCAGAGGCACCAGGAACAGGGTGATCGCCACCACCTTGGTGCCATCACCCATCACTGCCCAAGACTGGCAGGGCAGCTCGAAGTCGATCTTGGGCAGGCCGGTGCGCACGCCGGCGGCGCAGAAGTTGTTGGTCTGCGACATCTGCTCGCCCGTCACCAGTACGCAATCGAGGCAGGGCTGCCGGTAGTCCGCGGCAAGTTCCGGGAAGATCGCCCTCGATTTGCCTGCAGCGTTGACATGGAAGAACGTGCCCTCCGGGTCGCGCATGATCATGCCCGCGCCGGGAATCACCGAGAGATCGTTGATGCGGAACTTCATGTGGTCGGCCAGGCGGTCGGCGATCACGATCGAAACCAGACCCCAGGTCAGCACGAGACCCCAGTAGATGCGGCGGGCGGTGAGTTTGCTGCGGGCGGGTGCGATGGTCTGCATGAGCTGCTCTGTGAGGACTCGATGAAAAGATTGTAGTTGCAACAAGGGTATGTTGACGTGCGAAGGGTTGGGCATTCGCATGTCAGCCCACCCTGGGCTGGCATACTCGCGCCATACCGTAGTGAGATCGCAAAACGCGACCGAGGAGCCTTCAACCATGCAGTCACCAGCGTCCCCGCTGGCTGCGGCCCGCGCCGACATCGAGCGCCTTGCCGCCAGCCAAGCCACTCCGCCACCGGCCGATTTCGTCCGCCACTACCTGGCCGCGATCTCCGACGAAGTGCTCGCCGCCCGCCGCCCTGCGGCAGTGGCAGCACTCATCGCCCGCCATTGGCAGCTTGCCGCCCAGCGCAACGGCAGCGAAAGCCGAGTCACGGTGCTGCCGCCTGCCGCCAACCAGCCGATGGCGAGCGTTCAGACCGTGGTGCCGGACATGCCTTTCCTGGTCGATAGCATCAACCAGCGCGTGCGAGACAGCGGTGCGGGCATCGACTGGTCGGTGCATCCCATTCTGCGGCTCGAACGCGACGCAGCCGGGCGTGCGACCAATACCCAGGCCGCGAATGCCACCGCGGGCGCGCCGGAATCACTGATCCACATCGAGTTCGAGCCGCTGGCCGATCCGGCTGCCTATGGTCGGCTCGAATCCGCACTGCGCGACACCCTGGGCGAAGTGCGCACCGCAGTGGCCGACTACGAGGCCATGCGTGCGCAGCTCAAGGCCCTGCAAGCCGCGCTACACCATGTGCCGAAGGGTGCCAGGCCCGAAGAATTTGCCGAGGCGCAGGCTTTTCTCGGCTGGCTCGAAGAGCGGCATTTCACCTTCCTGGGCCTGACCGAAAGCCGCGCCAAGGGCAGCGGCGACAGTCTCTCCCTGCAAGCCGATGCAGCCACCGGTCTCGGCCTGCTGCGCGCGGGCAGCCGTCTCGCCGATGCGGGCGAGCTGATCGCGCCGCAGGAAGAACTCGACAAGTACGCCGGCTCGCCGCGCCTCGTGGTCATCACCAAGGGCAATGTGCGTTCGACGGTGCACCACTCCGAATATCTCGACGTGATCTCGGTCAAGCGATTCGCGGCGGATGGCAGCCTGCAGGGCACGGTGCGCATCATTGGCCTGTTCACTGCCGAGGCCTATCACGCGCGGCCGACCGAGATCCCCATCGTGCGCAGCAAGGTGGCCGAGGTCATCGCCCGCTCGGGCTTGAGCGAGGATTCGCACAGCGGCAAGAACCTGCGCGAAATTCTGCAAACCTGGCCGCGCGACGAGCTGTTCCAGACCGGTGAGGACGAACTGGTCGCCGCCACGCTGAGCGTGCGCGCCCTGCGCGACCGCCATCAACTCAAGCTCGTCATGCGCCGCGACCGCTATGGCCGCTTCTACAGCTGCCTCGTGTTCGTGCCGCGCGAGCGTTACTCGCGCGAGCTGCGCGAGATCGTTGCGCGCGAGCTGATGGCCGCCTTCGACGGCACTTCGGTGGATCGCAACGTCGAGTTCCTGCGCGGCGGCTTCACCCGCATGCATTTCATCGTCCGCACCCCGCCCGGCACGGTGGTGGATTTCAACGCCCAGGAACTCGAAGTACGGCTCACCGCCGCCACGCGCGGCTGGCGCGAGCAGTTCCGCGAGGCGCTCGGCGATGCGACGCTGGTCGCTGCCTACAGCGAGGCCTTCCCGCTCTCGGCGCAAGAAACGCTCACGCCCATCGAGGCCGCGACCGACGCGCGCATCCTGGCAGCACTCGCGCCCGGCTGGCCGCTGTCGCCGCGCCTCCTGCTCGACGAGGCGGGTGCCGTGGTGGGCATGAAGCTCTACCGCCTGCACCAGCCCATGCCGCTTTCCGAGGCCATGCCGCTGCTCGAAAACTTCGGTTTGAAAGTGGCCAACCACGACCCGATGGAAGTGCGCGCGGCATCTGCGGCTGGGGTTGGCGAGACCGGCTTCATCCAGCATTTCGTGCTGCAACCCTTGTCGGTCGCAGGCCTGCATCCCGATGCCCTGCGCGCGCAGTTCGAGGCGGCGTTTCTCGCCGTGCAGCGCGGCGAGGCGGAGAACGACAGTCTCAACCGCCTGGTCATCACCGCCGGCATGAGTGCGCGGCAGGTCACCGCGCTGCGCACACTCGCAACCTATCTCGTACAGACCGCGCTGCCCTTCGGCCCGGTCTACATGCAGGGCGTATTCGCGGGCCACCCGGCGATCTCGCGCCGCATTGTCGATCTGTTTGAGGCGCGCTTCGACCCCGCGCTCGACGAGAGCAAGCGCAAGGACGCTGTCATCGTCATCAACCAGGCGCTCGAAGACGCGCTCGACAAGGTCGCCTCGCTCGATGCCGACCGCACTCTGCGCGCCGCCGTCGCCGTGGTGCGCGCGGGCTTGCGCAGCAACTACTTCCAGCCCGGCAGCGACGGCCAGCAGAAGAGCTATGTCAGCTTGAAGCTCGACCCGGCAAGGATTCCCGACCTGCCGCTGCCGCGACCGGCCTTCGAGGTCTGGGTGTATTCGCCGCAGGTCGAAGGTGTGCACCTGCGCGGCGGCAAGGTCGCGCGCGGCGGCCTGCGCTGGTCGGATCGCCGCCAGGATTTCCGCACCGAAGTGCTGGGCCTGATGAAGGCGCAGCAGGTGAAGAACACGGTGATCGTGCCGGTGGGTGCCAAGGGCGGCTTCGTCGTCAAGCAAGGCAATCCGGCGGATCGTGAGGCTTGGGCCAAGCTCGGCATCGAGTGCTACAAGACCTTCCTGCGCGGCCTGCTCGATATCACCGACAACCGTGCGGGCGATGCCATTGTGCCGCCCAAGCAGGTGGTGCGATACGACGGTGATGATCCCTATCTCGTCGTCGCCGCCGACAAGGGCACGGCGACTTTTAGCGACATCGCCAACGGCATCAGCGCCGAATACAGACACTGGCTGGGCGATGCCTTCGCTTCGGGTGGCAGCGTGGGTTATGACCACAAGAAGATGGGCATCACCGCCAAGGGTGCGTGGGAGAGCGTCAAGCGCCACTTCCGTGAACTGCCGACGCGCAAGGACATTCAAGCCGAAGACTTCACGGTGGTCGGCATCGGCGACATGAGCGGCGATGTGTTCGGCAACGGCATGTTGCTGAGCCGCCACATCAGGTTGCTTGCGGCCTTCGACCACCGGCACATTTTCATCGACCCCGTGCCCGATACCGAGGCGAGCTTCAAGGAGCGCGAGCGGATGTTTGCGCTGCCGCGTTCGTCCTGGGAGGACTACGAGAAGGCACTGATCTCGAAGGGCGGCGGCATCTGGCCGCGCTCGGCGAAAAGCATCGAGCTGTCGGACGAGGCGCGCAGCGCATTGGGCATCGAGGCCAGGCGGCTCGCGCCCAACGAGCTGATGAATGCGATCTTGAAAGCACCCGTCGATCTTTTGTGGAACGGCGGCATCGGCACCTATATCAAGGCCTCGACGCAGAGCCACCCGGAAGTGGGCGACCGTGCCAACGACGGCCTGCGTGTGAATGGCCGTGACCTGCGCTGCAAGGTGATCGGCGAGGGCGGCAATCTGGGGGCGACGCAACTCGGTCGCATCGAGGCGGCACTGGGCGGCGTGCGGCTCAACACCGATGCCATCGACAACGCCGGCGGCGTGCACAGCAGCGACCGCGAGGTGAACATCAAGATTCCGCTCAACGCCTTGATGCGCGAGGGCAAGCTGACGCGCGAGGTGCGCGACCCGCTGCTGGCCAGCATGACCGACGACATCGCCGACTTCGTGCTGCGCGACAGCTTCGTGCAGTCGATGGCCGTCTCCCTTCTCGAAGCCACCGCCGGCCAGCGCCTCGACGAGCATGCGGAACTGATCCGCACGCTGGAGCGCGAGGGCCTACTCAACCGCAGCGTCGAGTTCCTGCCGGACGAGGAGACCATCAAGGAGCGGGTGCGACAGAACAAGGGCCTGACGCGGCCGGAGCTTTCGGTGCTGCTCGCCTACGCCAAGATGAGCCTCTACGAGGCAACGCTGAAGAGCGACATGCCGGACGATCCCTTCTTTGTCCGCGACCTTCTGGCGAACTTCCCCAAGGCCCTGGTGGAACAGTACGCCCCTGAATTGCGCAACCACCGCCTCAAGCGCGAGATCATCGCCACCATCCTGAGCAACGCGGTGGCCAACCGCATGGGCGTGAGCTTTGCGCACCGGCTGGCGGAGGATCACGGCCACGACCGCGGCGATGTGCTCAAGGCCTACGCCACCGCCCACGAGGTGTTCGCAGGCGACCAGTACTGGCGCGAGATCGAAGCCCTCGACGGCCAGGTGCCGGCCGCGACGCAATACCGTCTCGTCGGCATGGCCGCGGGCCTCTTCAAGCACGCCACCGGCTGGCTGGTGATGGCGGGCTACGCGAAAATGCCGGTGCTGGCCTCGGTGGATCGCTTCGCCGCCGCCATCCGCGAGCTGGAGTCGATGCTGCCCGCGATATTGCCGCCCAGCTATCTCGAAGATTACAGCCGCACCATCGCCCAGCTCACCACCGAAAAGGTGCCTGATGCCCTCGCCAAGCGCCTCGCCGCCACCCGCGTGCTGGGGGCGAGCATGGACATCACCGAGCTGGCACTCGAAGCCAACGTGACGCTCGCCGATGCGGCCGCCGTCTACTTCGCCACCGCCGAACGCTTCCGCCTGCTGTGGCTGTATGGCGCGATCAACGGCCTGCAGGTGCAGGGCAAGTGGCATGCGCTGGCGCGGCAGAACCTGCGCGACGACCTGTACCACATCCACCACCTGCTGGCGGGCCGCATCCTCAAGCATCCCGGCTGCGCACAGCAGCGGCTGGAGGCCTGGGTGGCGGGGCAATCCGACCGGATCAGCTTCGCTGAAAAGCGCATTGCCGATCTCGGCACTGGCGGCTCGCTGGACTTCGAGCGGCTGGTGGTGGCGGTGCGGGAACTCCGCAAGCTGCGTTCACTCTAAAATCACGGCCTTGAGCTAGATTCACCCGGCCCCAGATTCATTTGCACATCTACGGAGACACTCATGCAGCAACCTCTTCGCACTATCCCGACCCCAGCCACCTTCGGCAACGCCAGCTCGCTGCTTGCCACCCACAAGGTGCTGCGCAACACCTACATGCTGTTGGCCGCCACGCTGCTGCTCTCTGCCGTGATGGCTGCCGTTTCGATGGCAGTCAACCCGCCGCGCTTTACTGGCCTCGTGACCTCACTCGGCGCAATGGCGCTGATCTGGTTCGCGCTGCCGCGCACCGCGAATTCCGAGAAGGGCCTGTATGTGGTGTTCGCCATCACCGGCCTGCTCGGCTTTGGCCTTGGGCCCATGCTGAATCACTATTTGAAGATGCCCAACGGTGGTGAGCTGGTGATGACGGCCTTGGGTGGCACGGCGCTGATCTTCGGCTCGCTCTCGGCCTATGTGCTCACCACCAAGAAGGATTTCTCCTTCATGGGCGGTTTCCTGATGGTGGGCGTGATGGTGCTGTTCTTCGCCTCACTGGCGGCCTTGGGCGCGAGCTTCTTCGGCGTGGACGTGAGCATGGCCTTCATCGCCATGTCGGCGGTGGCGGTGCTGCTCTTCTCCGCGCTCATCCTCTACGACACCAGCCGCATCATCCATGGTGGCGAGACCAACTACATCATGGCGACCATTGCGCTCTATCTGGACATCCTCAACATCTTCACCAGCCTGCTGCACCTCTTGGGCTTTGCCAGCAACGATGATTGATTGATCTGCTCTTCTGAAAAGCCCCGCACTGCGGGGCTTTTCTTTGTCTGTCATTCCCGCGAACGCGGGAATCCAGGTGGCTTGACGCGCTGACGCGCTCGGTTTGCTGCGCATTTGCTTTGAGCATGGTTTCGCCTGAGGGCGAGTCACTGTTCTTTTGCTTGTGCAAAAGAAAGTAACCAAAGAAAAGCACACCCTGATACGGCGGTGCCTTCGGCACTACCCTGCGATGCTCGTGCCGAGGGGCGCTGCGGAACTCGCACGATGAAGCCGTGCTCAGACAATCCTCGCTCAAAAGACCCCCTCGCCCCTGCGCTTCTCGGCGCCTCCTAAGGGGC
>JAZKHC010000001.1:0-109747 GCA_040385605.1 Pseudomonadota bacterium | reverse complement strand
TCATGCCCATGATGTTGAAGCCGGCATCGACGTAGACGATCTCGCCGGTGATGCCGGAGGCGAGGTCCGATGAGAGGAACGCCGCCGTGTTGCCCACCTCTTCGATGGTGACATTGCGCCTGAGCGCATTGGCTTTCTCCGCTGCGCTGAGCATGCCGCGAAAACCCTTGATGCCGGCGGCCGCGAGCGTCTTGATCGGCCCGGCGGAAATGCCGTTGACGCGGATGCCCTCGGCCCCCAGTTCGGCCGCCATGAAGCGCACATTGGCTTCGAGAGAGGCCTTGGCCGGCCCCATGACGTTGTACATCGGCATGGCGCGCACGGCGCCCAGATAGGTCAGCGTCAGCAGGCTGGCGTTGCGGCCCTGCATCAGCGGCCTGGCGGCCTTGCCGAGCGCGGCGAAGGAGTAGGCGCTGATGTCGTGCGCCATGGCGAAGCCCTCGCGTGTCACGCTCTCCAGATAGCCGCCCTGCAACAGTTCGCGGGGTGCAAAGCCGATGGAGTGGATGACGATGTCGATGCCGCCCCAGGCGTCCTTGAGCGCGGCGAACACGGTGTCGATCTCGCCATCGCGGGTGACATCCATCGGCAGCACCAGCTTGGAGCCGACCGAATGCGCCAAGTCTTCGACGCGCGGCTTGAGCTTGTCACCCTGGAAGGTGAAAGCCAGCTCTGCGCCCTCGCGCGCAAAGGCTTCGGTGATGCCGGTGGCGATGGAACGTTCGCTCGCCACGCCGGTGATGAGTGCCTTCTTGCCGGACAAAAAGCCCATGCCTGTTCTCCTGATGGTTTTTATTACGATTCCAGCCTAATTCGGTGGCTGGAACCGGATCGGATAATTCGGATAGGTGAACGACGGTACGTCCTTGGGGCCGAAGTCCAGCAGCATCACGCGGGAGAGAATCTTGCGCTCCAGCTCCGGGTCGCCCAGTTCGCTGGAGACGATGCTGGCATCCGTTACCTTGCCGGTGGAGGCAATGGTGACACTGAGCACCACCTTGCCCGAGAGGCCAGGGTTCTCGCGTAGCGCGCGGATATACATGGCGTAGAACGAACCCTGCGCGCGATCGAAGGTGAGCTGAATTTCGTCGAGCGAACGCCCGGACTTGCCCTTGCTGCCGCCTTCGCCTGCCTTGCTGGCATCGCGCCCGAAACCCACAGGGCTGTCGATGGTGGTGGTCCTGCGCTTGCCCAGGCCCTGGCCGCTCTGGGTGCGGCTGACACCAGCAGTGCCGCTGCCGCCGATGCCGCTGGAACCTGCGGCGGCAGCCGCGAGTGCCGCCGAATCCGCACCACCACCGCTGGCGGAGCCGGCGTTGCTGGCCGCACCTTTAGATGACAGCACATTGGGCGAGAGCGAGTCGCTGCTGAGCGCATCGCCCTTGTTGCGCAGGTCGCTGAGCTGGTCGGCAAAGGCGAGTACGCCGCTGCGCTTGGCGACGTCGCGCGCGGTTTCCACGGGTGTCGGTGTCGGCTCGGGGATGGCGGGTTTCTTCACATCCACCGGCTTCTCGGCAACCTTCGGTGCGGATTCCTGCGGCTGCTCCTTTGAGTCTTCCTTGGCGGGTGCAGGTTCCTCGATCTCTTCGGCCTTCACCGCATCAGGCGCGGGCAGGAGTTCGACCGTCGCGGGAGCGATGTAGGTGCCACCACCGGCCTTCATGCCCTCGACCTTGTAGATGGCGCTGAAGATCGCCATCAGCAGGAAGGGCAGGGCCACCAGCAGCAGAGTGCGGCGGAAGCTGCGGTCGGCGTCCTCGGCAAACTCGTAGCCATCCCAGCGGATGGTCATGGCCGCATTCATCGGCCACCCCGCTTGCCCGCATGGGCAACCGAGATGGCGATGCGCGCGAATTTAAGCTCACCGCAGGTGGCAAGCACCTTCTTCAACACCGTGTAGGGGATGTCACGGTCGGCCATGACGTTGACCTCGCCGCGCGTGGTGGCGGCGGCGTTGTCAGTACCCGTCACCGACATCAGCGTGACCTTGAGCAGCTCGGCACGCACCTGCGGCAGCGGCTTGTCCGGCGGCGCGGCAATCGCTTCATCCAGCGTCATCACCTGCACGCCCTGAATCAGCACCGCCTGCTTGGTCACCATGATGATCGGTGCATCGGTGGGCTGGTCGAGCGACAGCGAGGTGGGCAGGGTGAGCTCCCTTGGGCTGCGCATGTTGTCGATGCTGCTGGTGGTGACCAGCAGGAAGAACACCAGCACCATGAACACGTCGATCATGGGCACTAGGTTGAGCGAGATCACGCCTTGACGGCGCGAGTTGCGACGCAGCAGGCGCTTGGCGCGCAGGGTCAGGTGCGCGCTCATGGCGTGGCTCCTGTCTCTGGTGCGGCGGCGGCGAGCACCGGCGCATCGCCGAGCGCGATATTGGGGAACAGCTCGCGCAGGACGCGGCCACCCTCAACGGTGCCGATGCGCACGGCATCCATGGTCTGCACCAGGGTGTTGTGGGTGGTTGCGGGCTCCACCAGCAGGGTGATGCGAGTCTCGTCGGGGCGTGCAGCCTTCACTTCGACCAGACGGTCGCTGAGCGACTTGTAGTCATAGCCTTCGGACGCCGAGCCGAAGCGGCCCAGCTCGTTGCCACCCTCGGTCAGCGCCAGACCATCGCTTCGCACGGTGACGATCAGCGGCCTGGCGTTGGGGTCGGGTTCGCTCTGCTTGTTGGCGTCGGGCAGGTTGATGCCGAGGATCGACACGCCGGTAGAGTTCACCAGCAGGAAGAACACCAGCACCACCAGGATGTCGATCATCGGCACCAGGTTGAGTTCGCCGACCTGCTTCTTGCGACGGTCGCGGCGCAGCACCGCGCGCGCCTTGCGGGTAAGTCCATGCATCGAATTGCTCTGGTCGTGCCGCTCTTAGTTCTTGAGGCCAAGGGCGTTGAGAAACTTCAAGGCCGCCATTTCAAGGTTGTCGATCAGGTCATTCGTCTGCGAGGAGAGCAGGGCATGCAGCAGCAAGAGCGGCACGGCGACACCAATGCCGAAAGCGGTGCAGTTCATGGCCTCCGACACGGCCTTGGAGAGCAGGTCAGCCTTCTCAGCCGGGTTGACGTTGGAGACCGCGGCGAAGCCATTGATGAGACCCACCACAGTGCCCAGCAGGCCGAGCAGCGTCGAGGCGTAGGCGAAAGTGGCGAGGTAATGGGTGCGGCGCTCCAGCAGCGGAGTGACTTCCATCAGGCTCTCTTCCATCGACATCTCGACCTCGTCGCGCTTGGTGCTGATGCGCGAGCGGGCAATGCCGTGGCCGAAGATGCGGCCGATCGGGGAGTCCGAGGCCATGGCTGCGCCTTCGGCTGCTGTGAGATCACCGCGGTTGACCAGGGGGATCAACTCCGACCACAGGCGGCGGTTCTCAGACTTGGCGCGCATCAGGTAGATCACGCGCTCGATGGCGATGGCGAGGCCGATCACCGCGACCAGGAGGATCGGATACATGAAATGACCGCCAGCCTGAAAAAATTGGGCGATCGTGGCAAGGGGATTCATCGTGTTTCCTTTTGAGCGTGTTGCAGGGAGTGAAAATGGATCAAGGCTTGGAAATCGACCAAAGCCTTACTTGGACTTGGGTGCTGCAGGGGCACCGCCGCGAACGCGCAGGTGTTCGCTGATGGTGTTGTAGTACTCGATCTGGCGGCGGAACACATCGACGTCGATGGGCAGCAACTGCTCTTCGAGAAAGCGCGCGGGGCGGTCGAGTGCCACCTCAGGCGCCTCATTGCGCCAGGGCGTGATGTAGAGGCCGATGGGGGATTCACGGTCGCCGACGACGGTGGTGCCCTCCTTGTCGGTCTCGACTGCCGGGGCTTCATCCGGCGGTTTGATCTGCGCTGCCGCCATGCCGGGTAGCGTGGACGCCAAAGCCACGAGCAGGGCGGCTTTCAACTGTGGCTTGGGGTGCTTCATGACTTGGTATTGACTGCGGGGGCAGGCGGTGTGGGTGCGGGCTGTGCGGCTTCCAGCGCCTTGATCCAGGCCGTCACCTTCAGTTCACGGGTGCCGGTCATGCGCTGGTAGTCGCGGTAGCGTGCGAGGGCATCGACAGGCCGCTTGAGGTAGACATCGTAGAGGATGGCCAAATTCAGCACGACGGCCGCGTTATCGGGATTGATAGTCAGTGATTGCAAGTAGGACTGCTCGGCGCGCGGGTAGTTCTTGGCCTCGCGGTAGAGAATGCCGAGCCAGTTGTAGGCAATCGCATTTCGCGGGTTTGCGGCGATGGCCCTGTTGAAGGTGGCGATGGCTGCCACATCGGCATCCGCCTTGGCATCGAGAATGCCGAGGTTGGTGAGCGGGCCTGCAAACTCCGGGTGCTCCTTGGCCAGCAGCTCGAAGCCTGCGCGCGCCTCCGGGAAATTCTTGGCTTTCAGGGCGGCCAGCGAATCCTCGAACTGGGTGGCGGGGTCTTTTGCGACCACCGGCTTGACAGGGGTGGTGGATGTGCCGGCAGCCGGCTTGCCCGGCGCGGGCTTGGTCGCGGATACGGCTGGGCGATCCGGCTTCACGGCCGGCGTGCCGGCGCAGCCTGCCAGCACCAAGCTGGCGAAGAGGCCCAGCAGGGTTTTAATTGAGCGTGTCATAGCTGTCTCCTCCGACTTCGCGCTTGCCGTACTTAGCGGGCGAGAGCACACCCAGGGCCGTCACGCTCTTGGCAATCGAGGCGTCGTAAACGCCCTGCCCGATGCGCTTGAGATTGCCCTCGTGCGCGCCGATGGCTTTTTCCTCAAAGGGCAGGGCCTGCTCTTCCAGCAGGATGTTGTACTGCTCGATCTCATCACCGCTCAAGCCGCGCGGGCGTTCGGAGTCCATCAGCGCCTTGGCGAAGGACTGATACACAGCCCCCAGCTCAAAGGTGGCTGCGGTGGTGATGTCGGCATAGCCATACGCAGCCGCTTTTTCGAGCGCCTGGATGGCGGCCTCGACCGCTCCCTTGCGCTGCGGCAGGCTGGCTTCGACTGGTGCGGTGAGCTTGATGCGCGCGGCGTCCTCTGCCGTGATGCGGCCGACATCGAGAGCGGCCTGTGCGGCCACCGACTTGCTTCGCTCGCTGCGGTTGCGGCCGGCGTTCTCGTCGGCCGTGATCAGCTCGCGCAGCCAGAACAGATAGCGATAGCCATCGCCCTGGCCCTTGTAGATGTCGGCGATGCGGCGGCGGGCATCGATGGCACGATCCAGTGGGGTCGGGAAGGCCGCGACATAGAACTCGTAGGATTTGACGGCATCCGGCAGGCGGCCCGCGTCGTCGAACAGCTTGGCAGCCTGCCAGGCAGCATCCTGGCGGACCTCGGCGGTCTCGCTGGTACGGGTGGCGATGCGGCGATAGGCGTCGGCCGCCTGAAAGGGCTTGTTGTCCTTGACGTAGGCAATGGCGAGCTTCTTGTCCACATCGGTCAGCAGCGGGCTGTTCGGGTAGCGCGTGCGGAAGCCTTCGAGCACCGCCGTCGCCTCGCCCCAGGCCATGAGGGCGATGAGGGCGGCACCGGCGTCGTAGTCGGCGGTCTGGCGGATCGCCGCCTCGGGCGTGACCTTGCCGACGCGCAGGAAGCCATCGGCCGCTGTACGCAGATTGCCCGCAGTGCGTGCGGCTTCGGCCTGCTTGTAAATGGATGCCGCCAGCTGCTCGACCACCTGCGTGCGTTGTGCGTCGCCGCTTGGAGTGAGCTTGAGCAGGTCGGCATAGGCCACTTCGGCGCGCGCGAAATCGCCTTGCGCAAAGTAGCTGTCGCCCAGCACGCCCTGCACGATGCGGCGCTGCTCAGGTGTGGGTGGCGGGTTGTAACCCAGCACGCGCTGCGCCACCGACACGGCCTGTGCATCCTTGAGCTCGTAGAGGTCTTGCGCCGCGCGCGTGAGCACCGCGACGGCTTGCGGATGGGTCGGGAAGTTGTCGGCCAGTTTGATGCCCGCATCCACCGCCTGCTTGAGCGCAGGCGCGCGCTGCGCCTGCGGCTGAGCGGCGGCATGCTTCTGGTAGGCGAGCACGGCGGCTAAGCCCGCATCCAGCGAACGCGGATGCATGTTGTAACCGTAGGCGGTCTTGCTGAACTCGTTGGCGGCGTCGAGCGGCCTGCCGCCGTCCTCAAGGGTTTCGGCGAGCAGGTAATTGATCTCGGCGGCTTTCGGATCCTGCGGATAGATTTCGAGGATGCGGCGATACCAGCCGGCGGACGCCAGGAAGGCGGTCTGCACGGCGACGGTATCGACCTGCGGCACCTTCTCGCCCTGCTGGGCCAGCGCCTGGTAGTGCTTGGCGAGGTCTTCGAGGTGGGTGCGCAGGGCGGTCATCACTTCGGGGCTGGGGGCGGCAGCAGACCAGTACGGGGTGCCCGGCGAATAGGTGTTGACGTAGCGTTCCTTCTCGCGCACGACGATGTCGTTGAAGCCTCCATCGCGGTAGACCTCAATCACCCGCGCCTGGAACTGCGGCGAGGAGGGGTGCGTGGGGTGGCGCTCGATAAAGGCCGCGAAAGTGCCGGCGGCATCGCTGAAGCGGCGCTTATCGAGGAACATTTCGCCAAGCGCGTTGTAGACGAGCGGATAGAAACGCGGCTCGGGGTGGCTGGAGAAATACTGGTTCACCGCCGGGCCGCCACCCATGATGGCGAAGGCGAGGCTGGTGACCCGCAGCGAATCCTTGGCGAGATCGGCCTTGCCCTTGTTGACGGCATTCAGGGCCGCCTCGACATCCTTCAGCTCGCCGGGCGGCAGTTCGCGTTCGAGAATTGCGAAGAACACCGGCATCGCATCGTCGAAACGCGACTGCTTGAACAGCGACCAGCCATACTTGTACTGCGCCGGCTCGAAGAAGGGCGTGGCAGCCGCGAGGTCCATCACATAGCGGTATTCACGCTCGGCCTCGGGGTAGTTGCCGAGCCGGAACAGAAGTTCAGCGCGGCGGAAGTGGGCGTCGCCATTGAGCCTGGAATTGGGGAACTGCGTGTTGAGCGTGGTCAGCGTTTCCACCGCCTTTTCCGGCTGGCCGCTGTTCTGCTGCGCACGCGCAAGCTGGTACAGCACGCGGTCGTTGCGGGCGTCGTTGGGCGTCTCGGCCAGCAGCTGCTCGTAGGTTTTGATCGAGTCGGCCAGGAGCTTGGTGCTCTCCTCGCTGCCACCCTTGGCGTCGTCAGTCTGCACTTGCAGGTCTGCCATGCGGCGCATGGCTTCCTGCCGCATGGTGTCGTCGGGCGAGAGTTCGAGGATGGCGCGGTAGTTCTCCAGCGCGCGCTCGGGATCCGGTGCGACCGGATCAGACAGGATGATCGGCAGCTTGTTGCGATCCGGCTGCTTCTGCTTGGCGAGCGTGCGAATTTCCGGGCTCTTGTCCTGGGGCCGCAGATTAGGCTTGCTGCAAGCGGCCAGCGAGGCAGCGACCAGAGCCAGCAGGGTCAGCGAAAGGCGCTGCATCAGGGGCTCCCCTTGTTGCTCAGGCGTTCTTCGTAGATGCGGGCGAGCGCGAAGCGCGCCTCGACGAGGTACTTCTCGACCAGCTTCTTCTGCGCGGCGAGTTCGCGCAGGGCGATCTCCTGCAACACCGTCGCCTGTTGGCCACCGGCCGCAGCGACCTTTGGCCGCAGTGCCGCGAGCTGGTTGCGCAGGTCGGCGGAACGCTCGCGCGCACCGTTGAACTTGGGCGGCGTCTCGGCGAGGCGCAGTTGCAGCGGGCGCAGCGGCGCGGCTTCGACCGGCACTGAGTACGGGGCGGTGAGCTGCACATCGGCGCGCAGTTTCAGTTTCAGCCGCTCGCGTTCCGGTTTGCGGATGGCCTTGGCGCGCTCGATCTGCAACAGCACATTGCTGTTGTCGATGGGGCGCACAGCGTAGGCGGTGTCGAGCTGCTCCACGCGGGTCTTAAGGCCATCGAGGTTGCGGGCGAGGAAACGGATATCGCGGTAGTTCTTTAGTGCTTCCTGGTAGCGGTTCTGCGCGATCACGCTTTGCAGGTAGAAGGTTTCGGGCGCATCCGGCAGGTCGCGCAGCCGCCAGTTCCAGCCAGCCTCGCTGTCGATGTCACGGCGCACGATGGTTTCCACCATGCGGTTTTCCTTGATGAACTGGCTGGCACTGTCGAGTCGCTTGCGGGTTTCCTCAAGCAGGCCCACGGCCTTCTCGTAGAACTGTTGCGCCTCGATGTGCGCACCGACACGATCCAGCGCGAAGGGGATGGCGAGCATGCCCTCCTGCACGGCAGGGTCGAGCGGATCACGGTTGATCAGCTCTGCCCAGGGAATCAGCGCACGCCGCAGGTTGGCCTCCTGTGTCTTCTCGATCTTGTCGAGCTTGAAGTTGCGCAGGCCTGCGCGCTTGTAGACATCCTGCTCCAGCCTGGCCGGGTTCAGCAGGATGCCGAGCGTGGCCAGCGAGGCGAGCGGATTGGGTTCGACGGCCTCATCACCGATGTCGGCTTTCTTCTGCTTATCGCCCTGCGGCGCCAGCTCTGCCCAACCCATGCCAAGCAGGGCGCGGTTAGAGAAGGGGCCATTGATGCGAACACGGCCAAGCACCGGCTTGGCCGTGCCGCCCTGGCCCTTCTGCAAAAAGTGATAGCCCAGCGTCAGGTTGGCCTTGTCGCGCAGCGCGAAAGCCTCGGTGTCCTTCGGCGGTGCGCGGCCGATGCGGTCGAGGATGGTCTCGCCCTCGGCGCTGCGGTTGGAATTGATCAGCGCCACCGCCAGGTTGTAACGGGTGTAGGGCGACTGCTTGTCGCCGTTCTTCATTTCGGTCAGCACTTCCACCGCATCGCCATAGCGGCCCTGCGCCATCAGCGTGCGCGAGAGCAGGTCCTGCCATTGCAGCGAGAGCGGGTCCGGCAGCTTTTCGCGCATGCGCATCATCGAGCTGGTGGATTCGCCCAGGAAGCCGCGCGAATACAGGAACTCGGAAAGGCGGATGCGGGCGCGGCCCAGCGCCAGGTGATCTGTGGTGGTCACGGCCAGTTCGCGGTAGAGCCCCTCGGCGCGCGCGCGCATGCCGAAGGCGAGGTAGCTCTCGGCCAGACGCCAGGTGTAGTCGGCAGGCAGCTTCTGGGTGTCGTTGGCGCTCTTTAGCGCCAGCAGGCCGCTGGCCGCCGAGAAGTGGCGTTCGTCAGCGTTGAGAAAATCGGCCGCGCGAAGATGCGGGTCTTCCTTGCTGCCGCGCTTGTAGCCCTTGAGCGCGACCAGCTTGCCGCCCCTGCCGAAGCGCAGTTCAATCTCGGCCTCCAGCTCGCCCTTCTCGAAGGTGGCTTCAAAGCTTTCGGAGATGACCGCGGCCGCCTTGGCCGGGTCGATCGGCTTGCCGACGAACTCGGCGCGCACGCGATGCAGGCCCGGCGCCACGTTGGCGCGCAGCAGGCGGTGCAGGCCGCTCTTCAACAGGCCACGTGATTCCTCTTCGCTGTAGGTGTATTGCACAGCTGCCGCGTTATCGACCGTCACCGTCACCTGACCCAGCAGGGCAGGGTTGCCTTCTGCGCTGCCGATGTAGATCGAAAGCGCGCTGTGCTGCGGAAACGAGAAGTCGTCTTCCAGGCGTTGCAGCTCAACGTTGATCTCGAGAGTGTCGTCCTTCAGACCCTGGATCGCCGAGTCGAGACTGATGGCTTCGGCAGTCGGCTGAGGCGGCTCGGCGGCAAGTGCCGCTGTACCGCAGAGCAGTGCCACCATCAAAACCCAAGTGGGCCGCGTGAGCCAGCGAGTGGCAATCGGTCGGGTGCGCATGAACGGCTTGGGAGTGGGTGCAGTGGAGCGGGCTGGGACTATAACAAATGAAAACCGGCCGTCAGCCATTGTCGCAACGCCGCACATCGCAGCTTCTGATCCGCACACGCTGCCCGGTCTTCAGCGCGCGCGGGCTCATGCCGGGATTGATGCTTTTCAGCTCGGCCACACTCAGGCCGTGACGCTGGGCGATAGCGTACAAGGTGTCGCCCAGGCGTACTTCGTATTCGATCTGCCTCTGCCTGCTGGATGCGAGTTCGCCGGCGCTGTCGAGCCGCGTGCTCCAATGCATGGACCTGGCAAGCCGCGGGTAGCGTGGCCTGACAACAGCCGGTGCCACGGCATTGCCAACGGTGGTGGAAGTACCAAGCGCCGTCTCGCCGTATCGGCTGTCTTGCCTGTTCAGGGAGCGGCCTTGCAGCTGGGCCAGTTCAGCGCGCAGCGCCTCGGCATCGGCAGGCGGCAGCAGCAGCGTCGGCGCATGGGTCGGCGCTGTGATTTCGAGCCAGGCCGGGTTGTAGGCCCTGATGACTTCCGTTTTGATGCCGGCCGCTTTCAGCGCGTGATGCAGCGGCATGCCCTGCTCGATGGCGATCAGTTCCACCGCGCCCGCTTCGGCAATGTCGGGCAGAGTAAGGCCATGACGCACGGGGTCACGCACGAGTGCGGCAATGGCGAGCAGGCGCGGCACGTAGTCCTTGGTTACGGCGGGCAGTGGCAGCTGCCAGAAGTTGCGACTCCTGCCTTGACGCATCGCTCCTTTCAGCCGAACGCCGCCAGTGTTGTAGGCCGCCAGGGCCAGCGGCCAGTCGCCGTATTCGTGGTGCAATGCCGCGAGCAGATCGAGTGCGGCTCGGGTGGAGGCGACAGGATCCCGGCGGGCTTCGTAGTTCAGGCCATTGCGCAGACCATAAGCGTCACCGGTCTTGGGGATGAATTGCCAGAGCCCCTGTGCGGCCGAGACCGAAACCGCATGCGCATTCCAGCTGCTCTCGACCGCGGGCAGCAGAGCCAGCTCGGTGGGTAGGCGGCGCAACTCGGCGGTGCTTAGGATGAACCAGAGGAAAGGTTCCGCACGCGCCAGCATGGCCTTGAAGTATTGCGGATTGCTGCGGTACTCGGCGATGAAGCGTTGCACCTCCGGCCGTTTCTCTCCCTCCATCCGCATGCCAGCCACCAGCCGCGGCCAGATGGATTTCGGCGCTGCGGCCTGCGCCGGGAGGTCAGCATTTGCCGCCCGGCCTTCGATGGCTTGAGCGTTCTCGCAGACGCAAAGCGCGGTCAACAGCAGCACTCGCAGGAGCGTTTTCATGGCGCGCGAAAACCATCCTTGGCAAGCCGCACGGCGGCGAAAACTTCAGTGGCACTGTGCCCTGCCAGATGCACTGCGGTACCGATCTCCTCGTCGTCGCAGCGAAGGAAGGGATTGTGCCTTCGCTCCCAGCCGATGCTGGAAGGCAGTGTCGATTGCCCCCTGGCGCGCAGTGCGCGGATTTCCGCCAGCGCGGCTTGCACTGCCTTATCACCAGGCGTCAACGCCGCAGCGAAACTGATATTGCCGAGGGTGTATTCATGGGCGGCGAAGACCTGCGTTTGCGGTGGCAACGCCGCGAGCCTTGCCAGCGAACGTTGGTACTGCACCGGCGTGCCCTCGAACATGCGGCCGCAACCTGCGGAGAAGAGGGTGTCACCGCAAAACAGCCAGCCGGTGTGCGCAGCGTGGTAGCAGATATGCCCGACGGTATGGCCGGGTGTGGCGAGCGCATCGAGGCTGAGTGCCAGGCCAGGCACTTCAAGATGATCGCCATCGCGCACCGCCAAACTCAATGGCGGCAGACGGTGCGCATCTTCGGCATGGCCGATCACCGGCACCGCATGTCTGCTGCTCAGCACGGCCACGCCGCCGACGTGGTCCGGGTGGTGATGGGTCAGCAGGATCGCCGTGAGCGCATGGCCGGTGGCGGCAAGCCAGTCCAGCACTGGCGTCGCATCACCCGGGTCCACCACGGCGGCGCGGCGGCCGTCATGAATCATCCAGATGTAGTTGTCTTCGAAGGCTGGTATGGCGGTGACTTGCAGCATACGACGCGTGTGTGTCCCGTCTATTTTTTTGTTAGGGTTTGCCTATGCCCACCTTGCCTGACAACAGCAGCATGCCGCAAGTCGGCGCGCACGACCCGGTGCTGCGCTGGGCTGGCTCCGCGCGGGGCCGCAGGCTGCTGTCCATCGAGCATCAGGAAGTGAGTCGCCAGCTGCCGGAGCTGTTCGGGCGTCACTTTTTGCAGATCGGTCATTGGGGCCTGGGCAATGACTGGCTGGAGGGCTCGGAGATGCTGCACCGTGCCGTGCTGACCACCAGTGCAACGGCCGAAGGCCAGGCAAGGGTCGATGCCCTGGCCCTGCCGCTGGCCAGCCACAGTGTCGATGCCATGCTGCTGCCGCACACGCTGGAACTCGCCATCTCGCCGCACGCGCTGCTGCGCGAGGTCTCACGGGTACTGAGCGAGCGCGGGCGTCTGCTGATTCTCGGTTTCAACCCCTGGAGCCTGCTGGGCATGCGCCGCTGGTTTGGGCTGGCACCGCGCATGCTGCCGACCGATACCCACTTCTATTCCACCGGCCGTGTCTGCGACTGGCTTACGCTACTGGATTTTGAGATCACAGCGGTGCGCCGCTTCGGTGCCGGGTTTCCCTGGCTGCCGCCGCGCGGCAGTGCCGAGTTCTTCAGCCCGGCCGCCATGCTGCAACCCTTGTCGGAAGGCTATCTGATCGTCGCCAAGAAGCGCGTTGCGACCATGACGCTCGTGGGCCGCACGCAGCGCGCGCAGGTCAGACAGTTAGTGCCCGTGCCAGCGGCCAATGCGGTACACCGCGATGGCGAGCCAGAGAACCCCGCCAACTAACCCGACCAGCAGATCCCTTGAAATCAGTTGTGATTCACACCGACGGCGCCTGCCGCGGCAATCCAGGCCCCGGCGGTTGGGGCGCACGTCTGGCTTTTGGTGCCCACGTGCGCGAGCTCTGCGGCGGCGAGCCGGACACGACCAACAACCGCATGGAGATGATGGCGGCCATCATGGCGCTCGAAGCCCTGAAGGAGCCTTGCAGCATCACGCTCTACACCGACTCGGTGTACGTGCGCTCCGGCATTCTCGAATGGCTGCAAGGCTGGAAGCAGCGTGGCTGGAAAACAGCCTCGAAGCAGCCGGTGAAGAACGTCGATCTCTGGCAGCGGCTCGATGCCGCGCGCCAGCCGCACGAGGTGGACTGGCGCTGGGTGAAAGGCCATGCGGGTGATCCGGGCAACGAAGCTGCCGACGCCTTGGCGAATAAGGGCATCGACACAATGAAACGCAGATGAGCATCCGACAGATCGTGCTGGATACCGAGACGACAGGCCTCTCGGTGGATGATGGCCATCGCATCATCGAAGTCGGCTGTGTCGAGATGCGTGACCGAAAGCCGACCGGCAACAACTTCTGGAAGTACGTCAATCCGGATCGTGAGATCGACGCCGGCGCAGTGGAAGTGCACGGCATCACCAATGCCTTTCTCGATGACAAGCAGAGATTTCACGAGATCGCGCAGGCCCTGCTCGACTACCTCAAGGGTGCAGAGCTGATCATCCACAACGCCAGCTTCGATGTGGGCTTTTTGAACCGCGAGTTCCAGCGTTGCGGCATCGACACCAGGCTGGCCGAGGTCTGCACCATCACCGACACAGTGTCGATGGCGCGCAAGATGAACCCCGGCCAGAAGGCCAACCTCGATGCCCTGTGCAAGCGGTACGGCATCGACAACGCCAATCGCAAGTTCCATGGCGCGCTGCTCGACGCGCAGCTGCTTGCCGAGGTGTATCTGGCGATGACCGGCGGGCAGTCGCGCCTGTTGCTGGATGCGGGCGGTGCGAGCAGTGCACGGCGTGGCGGCAAGGTGCTGGCCCAGATGCAGCTGTTTGCGGCAGACAAGCCCGCAGTGCTGCTGCACGCCAGTGAAGAGGAGCTGGCCCTGCACCATGTGCGGCTGAAAGTACTGGTAAAAAAATCCGGCAAGACCTGCTGGCCGGATGAGCTGGCAGCTAGCGCCGAGCCACTGCGGTGAGCACCTCGAAGTAGGGCGCGCGGGTTTCCTCCGAAGTTACCGCGCAGCTCGCCACGGCGAAGCCTGCCTTGTTGAGGAGTTTTTCCATCGCCTCGGGCCTGAAGCCCGGGTTGCGGTGATCGTATGCACGCACGGTTTCGGCATGCGGATGCTCTGCCAGCGCAGCGACGATGAGCGTGCCCTTGGGCTTGAGCACGCGGTGAGCCTCAGCCAGCACCGCTGCCGGCTCGGCCGAGTAGGCGAGCGCATGCAGCGCAAAGACCGTGTCGAAGCGGCCAGCCGCGAAGGGCAGGGTGTGCATGTCACCCTGTTGCAGCTTGATGTTGCTGTGTCCAGCCAATCGGCGGCGTGCCGCGGCGAGCACGGTGTCGCTGATATCGACACAGGTCAGCTGCACACAACGGGGGGCGATCAGCTCGGCAAAAACACCGTCGCCGGAGGCTAGATCAAGCACTGCACCCAGTTGCACCACGCCGATCAGGGCGTGGGCCGTGGCCTCCCAGGTGCGGCCGGGTGAATAGTGGCGCTCCATGCGGCCGGCGACCGATTCCGCCCAGGTCTGCCCCTTGCTGCGCGCGCGCAACACCTGTTCGGCACGCTCCTGGTCGGCACCGGCCTGCGCATCGTCAAGCTGTGCGCGCAGCGAGGCCCAGAGGCCGGCTGCCGGACCGTCGAGACGGCGAGCGGAATAGAGTGCCGCACCCTCGCTTTTTTCGCCCTGCACGAGGCCTGCGAGTTTCAGCCGCGAGAGATGGGTGGAGACGCGGCTCTGCGCCAGGCCGGTGATCTCGGTGAGTTCGGTGGCGGACAGCGCCTGCGCTTCGAGCAACAGCAAGAGGCGCTGGCGCGAGGCATCCGCCAGGAGGCTGCACAGTTCGGTGCTTTGTTTAAGGGTGAGCATTCAACAATGATGACTCAAACAAAAAGCCCGCCGTGAGGCGGGCCTGGATACGGTTGAACCAACTTAACCCATTTTTTTCACGGTGCTGGTGACTTTGGCAGCGGCCTGCTTGGCCTTGCTGCTGGCGGCGGCGGCGCGCGAGTTGGCGGAGGGCTTGGCAGCGACGACCGGCTTCTTGACCGGCACGGCCTTGGGCTTGATATCGAGCACGGAACCGAGCTTGTGCTTGACGATTTTCACATCGCTCTTGACGGTGGCGGCGACTTTCTTGGCGTCGGTCTTCACGGCGGCAGCCATCTTGTCGGCCGAGCTCTTGGCCTGGGCCGTGACCTGCGAGGTGATCTGTGCCGCACTCTTCTGCGCATCGGCAGCGGCGGTCTTCACATCAGCCACGGCTTTCTTGGCCTTGGCGGTGATCTTGTTCAGCTCGGTTTCGGCTACGGCACCGCTCTTCAGGCCCTTCTGCACCAGCCCGGTCAGTTCATGACGGGTTTCGGCGACGATGTTCAGGGAATCCTTGGCGCTGGCGATCAGCCGGGTGACGGTGTCCTGCATGAGGTCGAGCTGCTTGGCGGCGAGATCCTTGACCGACTCACCGGACTTGCTCGACTTGAGCGAAGACAGCACGTTCTTGTAAGTATCGTTCAGCGCCTTGAGCTCGTGCTCGGCGAGGCGGTGCACGCCCTGGCTGACGATCTTGTTGGCCTGGCCGACCACATCCAGCGAATCTTTGCGGATTTTGTCGATGGAGGTTTTAAGGCTGTTGAAACTTTTGCTCATGTATTGCTCCCCTTCTTTGGCTGCGGCGGTGTGATGGCAAAAAAACGCATTGAAGTCGCAAGTTTACAAAGCGCGGCAAGTGACTGTCAAACAATGAGTTTTTTGAGTTTTAGCGCATTTAATGCGCAAGTCCAAAAAGCCATACCGAAAGGTTTGTTACTGCATTGTGGCTCAAGGCCCCGGCGGGTAAGATCGCTTCCGCCTTATCAGGCCGCACCGCGCACATCGGCATGGCGCTGCGGCACTCCCTATAACGACTCCAACCCCCAAGAGGTGCTCATGTATCAAGGCCAGTCCATTCAGGTCACCAAGCTCGACGGCGGCATTGCCGAGCTGTGTTTCAACAACCAGACCGACTCCGTCAACAAGTTCGACCTGCGCACCGTGACCGAGCTGGGCGAGGCGGGCAAGGCGCTCGCCGCCGATGGCAGCGTCAAGGGCCTGCTGGTCACCTCCGGCAAGGACGTGTTCATCGTCGGTGCCGATATCACCGAATTCGTGAAGAGCTTCCAGAACTCGGAAGAAGAGATTGCCAGGTGGGCGCTCGAAGCCAATGTGTTCTTCAACGCCATCGAAGACCTGCCGTTCCCGACCGTGACCGCCATCAACGGCATCGCCCTCGGCGGCGGTCTCGAGATGGCCCTGACCACCGACTACCGCCTGATGAGCGACAAGGCTCAGGTGGGTCTGCCGGAAGTGAAGCTCGGCATCAACCCCGGCTTTGGCGGCACCGTGCGTCTGCCGCGGCTGGTTGGTGCGGACAACGCCATTGAATGGATTGCCGGCGGCGAGCAGCAGAAGGCCGATGCGGCGTTGAAGATTCACGCGGTCGATGGCGTGGTCGCGGGCGACAAGCTGAAAGCTGCCTCGATCAAGTTCCTGCAATCTGCCATCGACGGCAAGTTCGACTGGAAGGCGCGCCGCGCCCAGAAGACCGGCAAGCTGAACCTGAATCCGCTGGAAACCATGATGGTGTTCTCGACCGCCAAGGGCTTCATCGCGGGCAAGGCCGGCAAGAACTACCCCGCGCCGGTTGCCGCCGTCAGCTCCATCGAGAAGGCCGCCGGCAAGACCCGCGACGATGCCTTGAAGATCGAAGCCGCTGGCTTCGCCAAGCTTGCCAAGACCTCGGTCGCAGATTCGCTGATCTCGCTCTTCCTCAACGACCAGTTCCTGAAGAAGAAGGCCAAGGCTGCGAGCAAGATTGCCAAGCCCGTGAAGCAGGCGGCCGTGCTCGGTGCGGGCATCATGGGCGGCGGCATCGCTTACCAGAGTGCGAGCAAGGGCACGCCGATCATCATGAAGGACATCGCCGACAAGGCGCTGGACATCGGCATGAATGAGGCCAACAAGCTGCTCTCGACGATGGTCGATCGCCGGAAGATGACGCCGGTGAAGGCTGGCGAAGTGCTCAGCACCATCCGCCCCACGCTCAACTATGGCGATTTCGGCAACGTCGATATCGTTGTCGAAGCCGTGGTCGAGAACCCCAAGGTGAAGAAGAGCGTGCTCGCGGACGTCGAGAAGATCGTCAAGCCCGGCACCATCATCGCCTCGAACACGTCCTCGATTTCCATCGAGGAACTCTCGACCGCGATGCAGCACCCCGAGAACTTCCTCGGCATGCACTTCTTCAATCCCGTCCACAAAATGCCACTGGTGGAAGTGATCTACGCCAGCAAAACGAGCAAGGAAGCGATTGCGACCACCGTGGCCTACGCCACCTCGATGGGCAAGACCGCGATCGTGGTCAAGAACTGCCCGGGCTTCCTGGTCAACCGCATCCTGTTCCCCTACTTCGGCGGCTGGACGCAGCTACTGCGCGACGGTGCCGACTTCCAGAAGATGGACAAGGTGATGGAGACCTTCGGCTGGCCGATGGGCCCGGCCTACCTCCAGGACGTGGTCGGTATCGACACCTCGCACCACGTTGGCGATGTGCTGGCCGAGGGCTACCCCGACCGCATGAGCAAGACCTACCGCACCGCGATGGACGTGATGTATGACGCCAAGCGATACGGCCAGAAGAATGGCGTCGGTTTCTACAAATACACCACCGATCCCAAGGGCAAGCCGAAGAAGGAAGTGGATGAAGGCACCTACGCACTCATCAAGGAAGTGCAGCCCGACGGCCAGAAGGATTTCAGCGACGAGGAAATCGTCGAGCGCATGATGCTGCCGATGATCATCGAGACCGTACGCTGCCTCGACGAGAGCATCGTCGAGACCGCCGCCGAGGCCGACATGGGCCTGATCATGGGCATCGGTTTCCCGCCCTTCCGAGGCGGCGCGCTGAAGTACGCCGACAGTCTCGGCATGAAGACCATCCTTGAGAAGTGCGCCAAGTACTCAGCACTCGGCAAGCTCTACGAGCCCACCGAGTCGATGAAGAAAATGGCCGCCGACGGCAAGACCTACTACCCCAAATAAGACGGAGACCCTCCATGTCCGAATCCATTGAAGTTGTCATCGTTGACGCCGTCCGCACCCCCATGGGGCGCAGCAAGGGCGGCATGTACCGCAATGTCCGTGCGGAAGAACTCTCAGCGCATCTCGTCAAGGCCATCATGGCTCGCAACTCAGCACTTAAACCTTCGGATGTCGAAGATGTGATTTGGGGCTGCGTGCAACAGACCAAGGAGCAGGGCTTCAACATCGCCCGCAACATCGGCCTGATGGCTGGCTTGCCGCAGACCGTCGCCGGCCAGACCGTCAACCGTCTCTGCGGTTCGTCGATGACCGCCATCCATGCCGCGTTCGCCAACGTGAAAGCGGGCCTCGGTGACGTCTATCTCTGCGGCGGCGTCGAGCACATGGGCCACGTGCCGATGGACTACAACTTCGACGGCGCACCCGCCATGAGCCTCAACACCGCCAAGGCTGACGCGATGATGGGCCTGACGGCAGAAATGCTGACGCAGACCCACCAGATCAGCCGCGAAGCGCAGGACGCCTTTGCCCTCGCCAGCCACCAGAAGGCGACGAAGGCGATGCAGGATGGCAAGACCAAGCGCGAAGTGATCCCGACGATGGCGCACGACGCCGATGGCATGCCGTTTCTCGCCACCGAAGACGAAGTGGTGCGCCAGAACGCGAGCCTCGCCGATCTCACCAAGTTGAAGCCTGCTTTCAATCCCAAGGGCAGCGTCACCGCAGGCACCTCGTCCGCCATTTCTGACGGTGCAAGCTGCGTGCTGGTGATGAGCGCCGAGAAGGCGAAGGCTTTGGGCCTGAAGCCGCTCGCCAAGATCGTCTCGGTCGCCGCCGCTGGCTGCCAGCCTTCGATCATGGGCATCGGCCCGGTGCCTGCGACGCAGAAGGCACTCAAGGCCGCAGGCATGGACATCAGCCAGATCGACTACTTCGAGCTGAACGAAGCCTTCGCCGCGCAGAGCCTCGCCGTCATCAAGGATTTGAAGATTGGCGAGCGCATGGACCGCATCAACTTGAAGGGCGGCGCAATCGCGCTCGGCCATCCGCTGGGTTGCTCTGGCGCGCGCATCACTGGCGCGCTTGCGCATGTGCTCAATGAGGAAGGTGGCGAGTTTGGTCTGGCCACCATGTGCATCGGCATGGGGCAGGGCGTCGCCACGGTGCTCCAGCGCGTTCACTAAGCGGCAGAGCTGCACGAAAAAGGCCGGAGCAATCCGGCCTTTTTCGTGCGCGCTGGCTTTAGGGCAGTGAGCCGCGAATCGGCACCTCGCCACGACGACGCTTGGATGCCGATGCGGTCTTGACGATACCAAAGCCGGTGGTGCCCGAGGTCATCAGCGTGGTCGCAAAGCGGGCAGTGGCTTCGACATCCGGCTTTTTTGTGTAGGCCAGCACGCGACCCAGCTCGAAGCCGACGCCGTAGCAGGCGGCGGCGAGCAGCTCCACATCGATATCGGGGAACACGCCACGGGCGATGGCATCCCTGAAATCCTGCTTGAGCGTGCGGATGGGGATGCCGATGACGGTGTCGGCAAACAGGGCACGCACGGCGTTTTCGTTGCGCAGAATCAAGCGGAAGAACGAGGGGTCGGTGGCGATCTTCGAGAACAGCGCGTGGAAGGTGCCGTAGATGAAGTTCTCGATGGTCGGCGATTGCATGCGCACGGCGTGCATCGACTCGTTGACCTCGTTGATGCGCACTTCCAGCACCGCCTTGAACAGGGTGTCCTTGTCAGTGAAGTAGTTGTAGAAGGTGCCAGCAGCCAGGCCGGAATCACGCACCACATCGCGGATAGTGATCGCGTCGTAGCCCATCTTGAGAAAACATTTTCGGGCGGCATCGAGGATCGCCGTGCGGTTGGCAAGCTTGTTCTGCTCGCGCTTGCCTTGAGGGCTCGCGGCTTTCTGAACTGGCACTTTCATGCACCATCGTCAGCCGCGGCAACACGGACGTCAAGCATTTCCGGGGGCGCCATGCTGCACCTTGCAGTATCTCTGCAAAGCGCAGCATTCGGCTGCAAGCCTCAGGCCAGTTTCGAGTAGTCGGGCTTGCGCTTCTGCATGAAAGCGGTGATCGACTCGATGGCCTCCGGCTGCCTGAGCATGGGCATGAAATAGCTGGCCTCGAAGGCAATGGCCTCGGCCGTCGTGGCATTGCTCCACTTCTTGATGAGCATCTTGGTCACGCGCATGGCCTTGGGTGCCAAGGCTGCCAGGTGGCGCGCCTTTTCAAGTGCCATGGCTTCGACCTGCTCGTTTGGCAGCAGGGCATTGACCAGGCCGTATTGCAGCGCGGTCTCTGCCGTGAACGGCTCGCCGAGCATCAGCAGTTCCGCCGCACGCACGTGGCCCATCATGCGCGGCAGCACATAGCTCGATGCGAACTCAGGGCAGATGCCGAGGCTCACGAAAGGCATGTTGAGCTTGGTCTTCTCTCCGCAGTAGACGAGGTCGCAGTGCAGCAGCATGGTCACACCGATGCCCACGGCCACGCCGCAGGCAGCACCCACCACAGGCTTCTCGAAGCCCGCCAGCGCCTTCATGAAACGCTCCACGGGCGAGCTGCCCGGCTTCAGCGCGCTGTTCATGAAATCCTGCAAGTCGTTGCCCGCGCAGAAGCAGTTGGCATCGCCAGTGATCAGCAGTGCACGCACGGCGGGATTGCCGCCGGCCTCTTCGATGGCCACGGCCATCGCGGTGTACATCGCCTGGGTCAAAGCGTTCTTCTTGTCCAGCCGGTTCATGCGCAGGGTCAGCACGCCTTCATCCAGCGTGGTCACGACATGGGTGTCGCTCATCGGAATCTCCTCATTCGGGGTGCAAACTCTGCGGTATCCAGACGGGCAGGGCAAGCTCAGCTGGCGGCGTCTTCTGGCGTGATGGGGGCGCTGGGTGGCGTGCGCTTCCAACTCGCCAGCACGCAGGTGCCAATCACCAGCGCAGCACCCAGCAGGCTGTAGCGGTCGGGTGTCTCACCCCAGGCAAGCCAGCCGATCAGGCCGGCGAATACCACGGCGGAATAGCTCATCGCACCCACCCGCGCGGCAGGGGCGTGGCTGTAGGCGCGGGTGAGTTGCAGCTGGCCATTGGTGGCTGCCAGGCCGGTCGCAACCATCCACAGCAGCAGGCTTGCAGAAGGCATGGCAGCAAACCACCAGAGCGGGATGGCAGAGACGAGCACACCAATCGCGGAGAAGTAGAACACCACGCGCTGTGCAGGCTCGGTGTCGCTGATGCGCCTCAGGCTCACCATCGCGCAGGCCGCGAACACGCCCGAGGCGGCACCCACCCAGGAGGCGAGACCGAACGACAGCGAGGCGGGCTTGACGATCAGCGCCACACCGGCGAGGCCGAGCAGGGCAGCGGGGATCATCACGGCCGGCGGCTTCTCTGCCAGCACCGCCCAGGCAATGAAGGGGATGAACAGCGGCGAGGCGTAATTGAGCAACAGCGCCTCTGCCAGCGGCAGATGGGTGATGGCATAGAACAGGGTGTACATGCCCGCCAGCCCGAACAGCGAGCGCCAGACATGGCCGCCGAAGCGTTGGGTGTGCAGCGAGGCCTTGCCGTGCCGCAACACCCAGGGCAGCAGTGCCAGCACCCCGACGACGTTGCGCACGAACACGATCAGCACCTCAGACGCGCCATGCAGCGCAGAGGCCTTGGCCAGCGCGCCCATGCAGGCAAACGAAGCCGCAGCCGCCGTGGCATGCAGTGCGGCGCGGCGCAGGTTGTCAGGCATTACGGGGCTAGAGGCGGGCGATGGGCGCGGCAGTCTAGTCGTGTTGCCGGAACGCGGCATGCGGGCAGGCTCGGTATGATCAAAACTGACAATCGCCGTCAGGCCACTGGCCAATGTGCGCCAACCAATCTTGCCTTGGAGAACCGAATGACGACCGCCCAACAGGCCCACGGCTACCGCCCGGTCATCCTTTTGGTGGAAGACAACGCCGCCGACCTCCGGCTGGCGCAGGAAGTGCTCAAGGAGACGCAGCTGCCCCACGATCTCCTGGTGGCGCGCGATGGAGAGGAAGCGATGCAGATCCTGCGACGTGAAGGCAAGCACAGCGACGCGGCCAGGCCCGACCTGGTGCTGCTGGACTTGAACCTGCCGCGCAAGCACGGCAGCGAAGTGCTGAAGGAAATCAAATCCGATGTCTCGCTCAAGACCATCCCGGTATTGATTCTTTCCACCTCGAAGGCCGAGCGCGATGTGCGTGCCTGCTACGAGGCACATGCCAACTGCTTTCTCACCAAGCCGGTCTCCATCGACGAGTTCAGCCGCCTGGCGGCGTTGATCCGCGATTTCTGGTTTGGTGTGGTGCAGCTGCCTGCGAGGCTGCCGGTGCCATGACGGCCATGCCCTCCCACACCTTGTCGGTGCTGCTGGTGGAGGATTCACCGATGGACGGCCGCCTGTTGCTGGAGGCGCTGCGGCCGGCCATCCAGGCTGGCGAGGTGATCGTGCAGACGGTCAAGCGGCTGTCGCTTGCCATCGAGGCGCTGCGGGGTTACGACTTCAGCTGCGTGCTGCTCGACTTGGGCCTGCCGGATGGCAATCACGTCGAGAGCGTGCGCCTGCTGCGTGAAGTCGATCGCAAGACGGCGATCATCGTGCTCACCGGCCTGGCCGACGAAAAGCTGGCAGCCGAGGCCCTGGCACTGGGCGCCCAGGACTACCTCGTCAAGGGCGAGAACGACGGTGAGCAATTGCTCAAGCAGCTGCGCCGCGCCGTGCAGCGGAACCGCCAGACCTACACCCTGGAGAGCCGCCGCGACAAGGCATTTTTCGAGGCCAGCCACGACGCGCTGACGCTGCTGCCCAACGCCGCCCTGTTCGCCGACCGTGCCCGCCAGCTGCTGGCCGCGGCGCGTGCCAGCCAGCAGCCTTTCGGGCTCGCCTGCCTGCAAGTGACGGGGCTTGATGCCCTGCGCGCGCAGCAGGGGGATGTGCTGGCGAACGAGTTGTTGAAAACGCTCTCTGAACGCTGGAGCGAAAACCTGCGTGGCGCCGACACCCTCGCGCGCACGGGCGAGAGTGAGTTCGTGCTTTGCCGCCAACCTGCCGGGCAGGCTGTTGAATGGAAGGCCTTGATCGAAGACTGCCGCCACCAGCTCTCAAACCTGCAGGCCGGCAAACCCACAGCGGTCTTGCTCGGGCTTGAGGCCGCAATCATCCATGCCGAAGCGCACCCTGCGTCTGGAGTGGATGAGCTGCTGGCCGCTGCGCGCGCGCAGTGCACTGCGGTTTCGAACGCGCAGGCAGCGCCCGCCGCATTGTCGGCCACGCCGCATTCGGCAAACCTGACCCTGCGCTGGCAACCTTGGGTCGATGTCACCAGCCTGCGTTGCGCCGGGCTCGAATTGCAGATGGAAGCAGTCCCCACGGCCAGCGTCGCCGAGAGTGCCGCCTGGACCCTCTCGGCAGCTGCGGCACTCGTCCAGCAGGCACAGACCTGGGCAGCCACCGGCTTCACGCCACCGCTGTTCGCGCTCAATGTGCCGGCCAATGCGCTGGAAAGCGCAGGCTTCGTGACGGCACTGGGCGAGACGCTTTCAAGGGGCGGCATGCCGCCCGGCAGCCTGCAGCTGGAGATCGGCGAGCTCGCATTCCGCCATCTGTCGCAGCATGCGGCGGCACTCTCCCAGCTGCGCAAGCAGGGCTTTCGCCTGCTGATGGATGGCGATGGCTCTCAGGATATTTCGCTGCACGATTTCGCCGCCTGCACGCTCGATGGCTACAGGCTCAGCCCGATACTGGTGCGCACACTGATGGACGAGAGCCTGCATGGCACGACAAGGCGCTTCATCAGCGCGATCCTCGGTGCCTCGCAGCAGCTCGGAGCGGTGGTGATCGCCAGCGGGGTGGATACCGGAGCCAGCGCCGATGTGCTGCGCCTGATCGGCCTGCGCTACATGCAGGGTTCTGCCCTGCTGCCGCCGCTGGAGACTGCACAGCTGCCAGCCCTGTGGGATCGCGCCGTGGCGCTGCGCGGCTGATCAGCCTCCACGCGAGGGCCGCAGCAACACCTCACTGCCGCAGCGATCCTTGAGATCGGCACCGCAGACGCGCGGTTCGAGCGCACGGTCGAGGCAGATGCGTAGCTCGCGGAAGTAGCGGCCGCTGCACTGTGTCGAGAGCATTTCCGGTTCGAGTTTCGGGTTCTCGACCAGGAAGTCCGCCTCGATCTTTGCCACGGTGGTTTTCATGGGCTGTTGCAGCGCCTGGTAGCGCGCCGGGATGCGTACCGCCCGATACGCGCGCTCGGCGGTCGCAAAATATGCTTCCGCACCCAGCCCCGAGCACACCCCATGCTCGCGCCACTCATGGATCACCAGCGGCTTGCTGGGCATGAAGCGCAGCGCGCGGGCGATCAGAGCATCAGAGAGATATTCCCCACGGCCACAGTTGCGTGGCCAACCCCGCTCGTTCTGCGGCCACAAGCCATGCACCACGAAAGCGTAGGGCCGAGCGCACTGCGGGTCGTTCGGGCGCGCCTCACTGGCGCAGTATTGCGGCGACCACGACAGGCTCAGCACGTAGTAATCGAAATCGCCTGGGCGATCCGCCCTGGCGGTGTGCAGCAGGCCTAACCACAGCAGCACGACCGCCAGCGTTCTCACGCCGCTTTCTGGCCGGCCAGGAACAGCCAGGTCTCGACCACGGTGTCGGGGTTTAGGCTCATCGACTCGATACCCTGGTCCAGCAGCCATTTGGCGAGGTCTGGATGATCGCTGGGCCCCTGGCCGCAGATGCCGATGTACTTGTTGTGCTTCTTGCAGGCGGCGATGGCCATGCCAAGCATCTTCTTCACTGCGCCGTCGCGCTCGTCGAAGAGGTGGGCAATGGTGGCGGAGTCGCGGTCGAGGCCGAGCGTGAGCTGGGTCATGTCGTTACTGCCGATACTGAAGCCATCAAAGTGTTCGAGGAACTCCTCGGCCAGCACGGCATTGCTGGGCAGCTCGCACATCATGATCAGCTGCAGGCCATTGCTGCCGCGCGCCAGCCCATTCTCGGCAAGGATTTCGTTCACCCGCTTGGCTTCTCCCAAGGTGCGCACGAAGGGGATCATCACCTTGATGTTGGTGAGGCCCATCTCGTCGCGCACGTATTTCAGCGCACGGCATTCGAGGTCGAAGCAGGGGCGGAAGTCGGGTGAGATGTAACGGCTCGCACCGCGGAAGCCGATCATCGGATTCTCCTCATGCGGCTCGTACTTCTTGCCGCCGATGAGGTTGGCGTACTCGTTGGATTTGAAGTCGGAGCAGCGCACGATCACCGGCTCGGGTGCGAAGGCGGCGGCGAGTGTCGCAATACCCTCAGCGAGGCGCTGCACGTAGTATTCGGCTGGACTCGCATAGGCGGCAATCATCGGCAGGATCTGTCGCTTCACTTCTGGCGGCTGGCTGTCGAGTTCGAGCAGCGCCTTGGGGTGGATGCCGATCTGGCGGTTGATGATGAACTCCAGTCTGGCCAACCCAATGCCGCGATGGGGTAGCGCCGCGAAGTCGAAGGCCTGCTCCGGTGTGCCGACGTTCATCATGATCTTGACCGGGATGTCGGGCATCTTGTCGAGCGCGATCTCGTCCACCACGAAGTCGATGTTGCCCTCGTAGATGTAGCCGGTGTCGCCCTCGGCGCAGCTAACGGTGACGGCGCTGCCGTCCTTGAGCTTGCTGGTGGCATCGCCGCAGCCGACGACGGCCGGTATGCCCAGCTCGCGGGCGATGATCGCCGCATGGCAGGTGCGGCCGCCGCGGTTGGTGACGATGGCGGCGGCGCGCTTCATCACCGGCTCCCAATCGGGGTCGGTCATGTCGGTGACCAGCACATCACCGGGCTGCACGCGCGCCATCTCATCGATGGACTTGAGCAGGCGCACCTTGCCGGCGCCGATCTTCTGGCCGATGGCGCGGCCCTCGCTCAACACCGTGCTCCTGCCTTTCAATTTGTAGCGCCGAAGCGTATTTGCCGAGGCGCGCGACTGCACCGTTTCGGGCCGCGCTTGCAGGATGTAGAGATGGCCGTCGATGCCGTCCTTGCCCCACTCGATGTCCATCGGGCGGCCGTAGTGGTCCTCGATGATCAGCGCCTGTTTCGCCAGCTCTTCGATGTCGGCATCAGTCAGGCAGAAACGCTGCCGCTCTTCGCTCGCCACCGGCACGAACTCGACGGTGCGGCCGAGCTTGCGGTCGCTGGTGTAGATCATCTTCTTCGCCTTCTCGCCCAGGCCGCGCTTGAGCACGCTGGGCCGGCCCGCGCGCACGTTCGGCTTGTAGGCGTAGAACTCGTCGGGGTTGACCGCACCCTGCACCACAGCCTCACCCAGGCCATAACTGGCAGTGATGAAGACCGCTTCCTTGAAGCCGCTTTCGGTGTCCATCGTGAACATCACACCGGACGAACCCTTGTCGCTGCGCACCATGCGCTGCACGCCCGCTGAGAGTGCCACCGACTTGTGGTCGAAGTTGTGGTGCACGCGGTAGGAGATTGCGCGGTCATTGAAGAGTGAAGCGAATACCTCTTTGATGGCATGCAGCACGTTGTCGATGCCCTGCACGTTGAGGAAAGTCTCCTGCTGGCCGGCAAAACTCGCATCCGGCAGGTCCTCGGCAGTCGCCGACGAGCGCACGGCGACGGAGATTTCGTTGCCGCCGGACTCGGCCGTAAGGGTCTCGTAGCCGCTGCGGATCTCGGCTTCGAGCGCCGCAGGGAAGGGCGCCTTCGCCACGGCTTCGCGGATTTGCTTGCCAGTCTTGGCCAGCGCCACGACATCTTCGATGTCGAGCGCGTCGAGCAGGGCATTGATGCGTGCATCCAGCCCTTCAAAACTCAGGAACTCGCGGTAGGCCGCCGCCGTGGTGGCATAGCCATTGGGCACCTTCACGCCCGAGGCGGCGAGGTTGGAGATCATCTCGCCCAGCGAGGCGTTCTTGCCGCCGACGGTTTCGACGTCGGTCATGCGCAGTTCGGAGTACCAGAGGACGTTGCGGGCGTTCGATGAACTCACGTTGGGGGTCTCGTGTGATGGCAGAGCTGCGGGTGGACAGTTTCAGCGTTCTTGCCGCGTCTTGCCACTAGCCAGAATGCGCGGCAAGCCGCCAGACTGATCGCATGACTACAAGACACGTCTTTTTCGTCTCCGACGGCACCGGCATCACCGCCGAAACCCTTGGCAACACCCTGCTGACGCAGTTTGAAGGCGTGGACTTCATCAAGTCCTCGCTGCCCTTCATCTCCACGCCTGACAAGGCACGGATGACGGTGGACTACATCAACCACATCGCCGCCGACACCGAGCTGAGGCCACTGGTGTTCTCCACCACCGTCAGCGACGCAGCGCGTGCGGTGCTGCGCGGCTGCAACGCGCTGTTCATCGACCTGTTCGACACCTACATCTATGGCCTGGAGAAAGAGCTGGGCGTGACTTCCACCCACGCGCAGGGCCGTGCCCACAGCGCCAACACGCGCCGTTACGATGCCCGCATCGAGGCCATCAACTACTCGCTGGAACATGACGACGGTCAATCGGTGCGCGACCTCGCCAAGGCGGAGTTGATCCTCATCGCCCCCAGCCGCTGCGGCAAGACGCCGACCACGCTCTACCTCGCCATGCAGCACGGCATCTACGCCACCAATTTCCCCCTGTTGGAAGAAGACCTCGAAAAGCCGGCGCTGCCCAGAACGCTCGCGGGCCACGAGGCCAAGCTGTTCGGCGTCACCAGCGAGCCGGAGCGCCTGAGCCAGGTGCGCAACGAGCGCAGGCCGGGCTCGCGCTATGCCTCCATCGCCCAGTGCAGCTACGAGCTGCGTCAAGCCGAGACGCTCTACCGCAAGCTGCAAATCCCCTTCGTCAACTCCGCCAATATGTCGATCGAAGAGATGGCCGCAACGGTGCTGCACGAAAAGGGTTTACGCCGCTAGGGAGAAATAAATCGCGGTGCATGTCGCGGTTTTGTCACAGAGACGCAAAGGCCTTCTCGTAGGGTGCGCGCAGCCATTCAACCTTTGAGCCAGCCATGTCACGCCTTCTCATCCAGCGCCTTCGTCCGCACCTCAACCGCCGCGACATCCTGCGCCGCATCTTCTGGTCGGCTGGTGCTGCGGCCGCGGGCAGCGTGTTGACGGCCTGTCACGAAGATTCGCTGCCGATGGCCACTGCCACACCGTCACCAGCGCCGATACCGCCCGCGCCCTCACCAGCCCCGTCGCCCATGCCGGCTCCTGCGCCTGCGCCCGGCCTGACCACCAGCCCCTTTGCCGACATGGGCGAGCTCGCGGCACCCGATGCCAATGGCATCCGCCTGCCTGCGGGCTTCAGCAGCAAGGTGGTGGCAGTGTCTGGCGAGATGGTGGCTGGCAGCAGTTACCTCTGGCACACCGCACCCGATGGCGCGGCCACCTTCGAGCTGGCCGATGGCGGCTGGGTTTATGCCTGCAACAGCGAGACCACGCCGGGCGGTGTGGGGGCCATCCGCTTCGACAAGGAGGGCGCGATCAAGGACGCCTATCGAATTCTCGATGGCACCCGCAACAACTGCGCGGGCGGCAAGACGCCCTGGGGCACCTGGATGTCCTGCGAGGAGTCCACCCCCAGCGGCCAGGTGTTCGAGTGCAACCCGCTCGGCACCCCGGCCGATGCCGTGGTGCGGCCGCTGCTCGGCGCGTTCGCGCACGAGGCCGTCGCGGTCGATCCGGTTCACAAGGCGCTGTATCTCACTGAAGACTCACCGCAAGGCCGCTTCTACCGGTTTCGCCCCACGGCAGCCGATTGGCCGATGACGGCCAACCGCCCGGCACTGGCGGCCGGCACCCTGGAGGCGCTCACTATCACCGGCAACCCGGTGCCCACCTCACCGCAGCCCGTCACCTGGCTGCCGGTGGCCATGCCGAACCTGCCTGCGGCACCGCAAGTCGCGGGTGCGACCGCCTTCAACGGCGGAGAAGGGTGTTGGTATCACGAGGGCATCATCTATTTCTCGACCAAGGGCGACAACCGCATCTGGGCGCTCGATACCGATGCCGAAACCATCGAGATTCTCTACGACGCCGCGAGCCCTGCGGGCGGCATCATCACGGGCGTGGATAACGTCGTGGTCAGCGAGTTCGGTGATGTGCTGGTGGCTGAGGACGGCGGTGATTTGCAGGTGTGCGTGATCCTGCCTGACCGCAGTGTGAAACCGTTGCTGCAGGTGGTGGGGCAGGACGCCAGTGAAGTCACTGGGCCCTGCTTTTCGCCCGACGGCAAGCGGCTGTATTTCAGCAGCCAGCGGGGTGGGCGCAATGGTGCGGGCACCGGCATCACCTACGAGATCACCTTGCCGCGCTCTGCTTGCCCCACCACTTTCTGCCCGCCTGCCGTGGTGAGCTGATCAAGCGCTTCTTGCCTGAACCGATCAGCAGGTTAAGAGGTGATTTGCATCATGCTATGGTTGCTGCCATTGGGAGAACTAGAGCAAGCACCGCATGAGCGCACTCGCCATCACGCCTTTTCTGTCGCCACCTGAACTCATCGAACATGCCCTGCACAACGACGCTGATTTCAAGGGTTTTCTTGATCTGGCATTGAAAAGTGGCGGGGAACCAACCTCCGGCAAAAATCTGAGCCAGGTTCGATTCCGCATCGCCGACCCTCGCCGAGGCATGCTCGAAGACCTGCGGCTCGACGACAGCGTCACCGCCTGGGGCCAGTCGGTGCCGATCCGCGAGCTCATCTCGGTCGCCGCGAGCGTGGATCGCGTCCACCTCGTGCATTCGCTCTGGAAGCTGGAGAGCTTCGAGCAGGTCAACGCCTGGCTCAAGGCCGTGAAATGCCTGCTGCGTTTGGCTTACGATCTCAACGGCAGTCTGTGTGGCCACCTGCTGTTGGCGGAGGCCATCATCCCGATGGTGGAAACCGTCGAGCGCAAGGACTACGTGCTGCCCAACGGCGACATGGCGAGCGATGCCATCACCCGCAACCTGGGTATCCGCGCCAAGGTGTTTGCCCTCGATCGCGCCCGCCGCATACCGCGGGCTGCAGGTGGCAACAGCATCATGGACCGTCTCTCGCGCACCCTGAGCAAATCCAAGCTCTGAGCCGCCTTCAAGCCGTTTGCGCTGTATGAACTGACCTTGTAGCCACACGGGTCTGCGATGGTTTTTTTGGCAGGCGATGCGACGGCTGCGCCTTGCTGTGTTCCGACTGCCTGACGAGGTTGCGAGTTTTGCTTGGGAGAGCAGATGAAGTCGTTCAAAGACAAGGTTGCCGTTGTCACCGGTGCAGGTTCGGGTATTGGCCAGGCGCTCGCCCTGGCACTGGCCAAGGAGGGTGCCCAGCTCGCCATCTCCGACATCCACGAAGGGCAGGTGGCGGAGACCGCCCGCCAGTGCAGCGGCTTGGGGGCAAAGGTCTGCCACTACAAGCTCGATGTCAGCAACCGCGATGCCATCTATGCCCATGCCGATGCCGTGGTGAATGCTTTCGGCAGAGTGAACCTGGTCATCAACAACGCCGGCGTGGCCGTCAACGCCTCGGTGCGGGAAACCACGGACGCGGATTTCGAGTGGTTGATGAACATCAATTTCTGGGGCGTGGTCCACGGCACCCGAGCCTTCCTGCCACTTCTCACGGCATCGGGTGAGGGACATGTCGTCAACATCTCCAGCATCTTCGGGATGATCGGCGTACCCAAGCAATCCGCCTACAATGCTGCCAAGTTCGCAGTGCGCGGCTTTACCGAATCATTGCGGCAAGAGATGGTCAACGAGGGTGCCATCGTGGGCGTGAGTTGCGTGCATCCCGGTGGAGTGCGGACCAACATCGCCAATGCTGCGCGCAAGGGCGCATCCGATGCACACCGCGATCTCGGTGCGGTGTTCGAGAAAATGGCAAAGACTACCCCCGAGAAAGCTGCATCCATCATTCTCGCTGGAGTACGGCGCAACCAGTCCCGCATTTTTGTGGGCGCCGATGCAAAGGCACTCGACTTCATGCAACGGTTTCTCGGCAGCGGCTACCAAAAGATCCTCGGGCCTGCGTTTGAGCGGCAGGTTAAGTAGTCAGCCAAGCATCATACTCAGCAGCGGACGTAACCAAATGAGGTTGATGAATCCTCGCGTCGAGTTTTATCCAAAATTGAGCAATGTTGGCTGACGTTCGAGGATTCCGCTGGCCGCTCGGGATCAGATCCACTGAGCCCCGGGCTTGAGTGCCTTGTTTCTGTGGAGAGATTCTCAGATTGCCAGGGTCAGGCGGACTTCCACTTCGCGTTCGACGTAAGCCCACTCCGCCGCGGCGCGCAGCGCCGCGAGCAAATTGTCGAAGGCCGGTTCGTCCGCCGGGGCAAACTCGAACCAGGTGAGAAAGTCGAACGGCTCCTGTTCACCCAGATCGCGGCAGTGATGCAGGCGTCGCGCGATCGCGGGCAGGTAGCGCAGGCCGATCTCGGTGTGCTTCGACTGCGCCTCGAACAGTTGACGGCGCTCGTCCTGCGTCAGCAGCCACCAGGCGGCCGTCTTGCGGATGGGGATCAGCGCGGCGCGCGTCGCCGCCGTACGGCCGAGCGGCGGTTGCACCTTGAGCAGGGCCTCTTTCTCGGTGCGCTCGGCGTAGCGCTCGTTGCTGGTGATGCCGCGCAGGCACCAGGCCGGATGTGTGTGTTCATCAGGCGCGAGCCCGGGGTGGATCGCGAGGCGCGCGGCAGTAGCCAAACTCTCGCCGCGCACCGCGCGCACATCGCTGATGATCCAGCTCCCGGTATCGCCCGCAGCAAAAAGGAACAGACGGTTGCTCACGCCCAGCGCGCTCAGGCCCGACCGGTGAGTGCGCGCAGCCAGGGCAGCCAGATACTGCGGCGCAGCCACAGCAGCGCCGCACAGCTCAGCCACACACCGCAGGCGAGTGCAAACAGTTCGCCGCCGTCACTCGTGCCATCGGTGTTTTTCACCGCCACGCCCAGCGGCGTGAACAGGTGAAAGAAGATGGCCCCGGAGATCACGCCCAGCCCGAGTGCTGCGCCGCCGACCTGGAGCATGCGCTTGCTGGCGAGCGCTGCACCCGTCAGCAGCAGGAGTGAAGCGACCAGCTCTGCACTGCCGACCACCTTGGCCGAGAAGATGCCGCCCGGTGCGAACAAGCCGGCGAAGCCCAGCGAAGCACCCCAGGGATCGAGCTTCTGTTCGAAGATGTAGATGGTCTCGGGTGAGTTGCTGAACTTGAAGAACAGCGACTGCACGAAAACGAAGACGACGAAGATCGTGAGCAGCCAGTGCCCGTGTTTCTGGAACCAGTTCATGGGTTTCTCCTGCGTGGTGGTTGGCTTACTTTTTCAGGAGATCGGCGAACTTGGCGTCGGCGGTCTTGTTGAAGCCGAGCGGGTCCTTCTTCCACTTCTTCTGGATGTCGGCGTCGTAGTTCAGATACAGCTTGCCGTCGATGATCGAGAACTGCTCTGGCTCCACCGACACCAGGTTGCCCTGTGCAACACCGTAGGCGCAGTAGCCGCCGTATTGCGGTGCGTACTTGGCGGGTTCGGCCTTGAAGAGATCGAGATTCGCCTGGGAGGCAAACTTCCAGGTGCCGCCATTCCAGCTGAAGCTGTGGGCATCGCTGCCCTTCACGGGCTTCTTCTCAGTGAAGTAGGCGACCGTGTCGTAGCCATTGATGGCAATGCCAGTGGGCTTGTCGCTGATGAAGCCCTTCTTCAGCGTGTTGATGGGGGCAGCGGCGAAGGCCATCGAACTGAAGGCAAGCAGCAACACGCCCAAAAAGGCATACATCGCTGGCTTCATGCAGGCCAGTGTTTGGGAGTGGCTACCTTGATTCATGAGAGTCTCCGACGGGGTGAGTGGATGAGATGTTGAAGCAGAATCGCAGTGTCAATCTCAAGGATTCGGAGCGGTAGACAGCCCGCTTTCATAGCAATCATTCAGTAAGCGCATGAGTACTGGCTATGTCATTTCTTCTCGACACTCATCAGCGCTGCGAATAGGCAATATGCCCGTGCCCGGGCTGATCGAGCCGCAAGGGTTTCGGCATCGTGAGGTCTACCCGTGCACGTCGATTCATTTCTTCGCACCGGCAACGACCCCGCGCACCGAGACTCTCCATGACCGCATCCCGCTATCCCCGCTACATCGCGCTGCTGTTCGCCGGTGCCAGCTTTCTCTTGGCCGCTTGCGGTGCGTCGGCCCAGCCGCGCGCCGCGCCAGAGTTTCCCACCCGCAGCGCGGAGGCATGGATCAACTCCGCCCCCATCACGCTTGCCAGCTTGCGGGGTCAGGTGGTGCTGCTCGATTTCTGGACCTTCGAGTGCTGGAACTGCTACCGCTCTTTCCCCTGGCTCAATGCCGTCGAGAGCCAGTACGCGCCACGCGGGTTGAAAGTCGTCGGCATACACACGCCGGAGTTCGAGCGCGAGAAGGTGATCGCCAGCATCCGCGCCAAGGTGCGCGAGTTCAAGATCAGCTATCCCGTGATGGTCGACAGCGACCACGCCTACTGGAACGCGATGGGCAACCGCTACTGGCCAGCGTTCTATCTCATCGACCGCAAGGGCCAGCTGCGTGAGCTGTACGTCGGCGAGACGCATTCGGGTGATCGTCAGGCCAAGGCCATCGAAGCAGCGATCGAAGCCCTGTTGTCAGAGCACTGATACGCTGAAAACATGAAGACTAAGCCTCATTCGGCACTCGCCCTGCCGCGCCGCCGCGGTTTGGGCTGGGCGGCTACAGCGGTGGAGCAAGTCAGCGGCCTGGCCCTGCTGGAGCGCCTTTACGGCGAGCGCCCCGATGCACAGTCGCCAGCCGATTTCATCCGTTTCGCGCTTCAAAAATTGCAGATCGAGCCATCCTTGGTCGCCGGCAGCTTGGAGAGCCTGCCCCAGCAAGGGCCGGTGATCGTCATCTGCAATCATCCCTTTGGTGCTGCGGATGGACTGGTGCTGGCAGACCTGCTGCTGCGCCGAAGGCCCGATCTGCTCATCTTTGCCAACGAGCTCTTGCGGCGCATCCCGGAGATCGCGCCCCTGATCGCCCCGGTGGATGTGTTCCGCCCCGGTGCCAGCCTCGCTGGCGTGCGCGCCGCGCTGCGGCATTTGCAGCAGGGCGGGATGCTGGTGGTGTTCCCAGCCGGTGAGGTGAGCCGGCTGGACTGGCGCGACCGCCGGGTGGCCGACCGCCCCTGGGCCGAGAGTGTGGCGCTGCTGGCGCGTCGCAGCGGTGCCGACCTGCTGCCGATGCATATCGAGGGGCAAGCCCGCTGGAGCTCCCTGCTGGCGGGTGCCGTACACCCAAGGCTGCGCACTACCTGTCTGCCACAAGACCTGCTGCATCAGCGCGAGCATGCCGTGCGGGTGCATTTGGGCGAGACCGTGACGGCACGCGAACTCTCACGTATTGCGCCCACCGCGCAGACCGCCTACCTGCGCCTGCTGAGTGACAGCCTCGGTTTGCGCATGGGCTCGACCCGGATCGAGCCTTTCGCTGGTATGCCGATCGCGGCGGAGCAGCCGGTGGCGGTGCTGGCCGCAGAGGTCGCCGCGCTGCCTGCAAATTGTCTGCTGTGCCAGCAGGATGCCTTTGCGGTCTATCTCGCCGACGCAGGGCAGATGCCTGCGCTGCTGCTGGAGATTGGCCGCCTGCGCGAGCTCAGTTTTCGCCAGGTGCAGGAAGGCAGCGGTCAGGCCTGCGACATCGACGGCTTTGACGCCCATTACAAACATCTGTTCGTCTGGCACCGCGAACAGCAGCAGATCATCGGTGCCTACCGCCTGGGCTTCACCGAGTCCGCGCCGAGCGTCAGCGCGCTCTATACCCACACCCTGTTCGACTTCGATGCGCGCCTGCTGGCGCATCTGGGTCCGGCAATTGAGCTTGGGCGCTCATTCGTGCGGCCGGAGTGGCAGCGCAATTTCCGCGCGCTCAGACTCTTGTGGTCCGGCATCGCAGCAGTACTCGACCGGCATCCCGATATCCGCTGCCTGTTCGGCCCGGTCAGCATCAGTGCCAGCTACAGCCTGCTTGGGCGGGTGCTGATGGAGACCGCACTCTCCACCCATCACAGCGACGGCGAGCTGCGGGCGCTCGTGAAACCGCGCACTCCATCGGCCGTCAGCCGTTTGAACCCGGAGACTCGACAAGTCGTCGCCGCGCTTTCGGATCCCGCGCTTCTATCGCGGCTCGTCTCACGCGTGGAACGTGGCAGTGGTCTGCCAGTGCTGCTGCGTCACTACCTCGACCTCAAGGGCCGCTTCGCCGGGTTCAATATTGATGCCGACTTCGGCAACACGCTGGATGGATTGGTGTTCGTGCAGGTCGCTGACATCCCGCCCGCCACCCGCGCCAAGTTCAGCCAGCTGACTCGGCCTGAGGCGGTGCGCTAGTAGCCCCGCAGCCGAGCGATTCGATTGCATCCATCACCGTCTCAGGCTGCTGCCAGAGCATGAAGTGTCCGACCTTGGGGATGCGCCTGACTTCGCGCCATGCCGTCGGAATGCGCGCCTCGGCATAGTCGGCGGTGCGTGGATCGACCAGCTCGTCGGTCTCGCCCTGGACCACGATGATCTTGCGTTGCAGACGGGGCCATTCGGGCTCCAGCTTCTCAAGCTCGCCCTGCAGCGCCAGGATCTCGGTGTTGGACCAGAGCATCTCCCGTGGTGCCAGCCAGTGGGCAATCCAGGTCTGCGCCAGGCGGTTGTACCAGCGCGGAGATTCGAGTTCGGGCGCAATGGAGCCCGCCACCATCACGCCGCCGCAGAACTTTTCCGGGTAATCCAGCAGCAGCCAACCGACGAGTGGGCCGCCGAGTGAGTGGCCGACCACGACGGCCTGCGCGCCAGGCTGTATGAGGCCCGCGATCAGCTTTGCCTGCTGGCGCAGATCGGGAATCACCTTGCCCGCGCCGGAACCACCGAAGCCCGGGCGGTCGACTGCGATGCGAGGGTTGTAGTCGGCGAGCCTGGTCGCATCGAGATAGCGTGCCCAGGCCTGCCAGTCACCTGGCGAGCCGTGGACAAAGAGCAAGGGCGTGCTGCCGCTGCCGCTCATGCGGGCGGTTTGCAGAGAGCGACCTTCGACAGTGACCGTCAGCAGTTCTGGTCGTGGCGGCTGCGGGTAGAGCTTATCGAGGCTGCCACGCGGGTAGGGCGGGTTGGAGTTGGAGCAGGCCGAGAGGGCGACCAGCACCGCGAGTGCGGCTAGACCAGGGGTGCGAGTTGAAGTCACAGGGCGGCAGTCTTCAGCGCCTTGATACAGGATTCGAGGCCGAGATCGACCACTGCCTCGCCATTGAGGCAGGGATCACTCTGGAAGGCCTCGCAGACAAAGTCGATAAAGGCCCGGGTGCGGGTGGGCAGAAACCGCTTGGCGGGATAGACCAGATGCACCGGCATCGCCGCGATCGGCCAGGCCTGCAGCAGGCACTGCAGGCGACCATCGTGCAGCTCGTCAGCGAACAGCCAGGTCGGTGCGATGACGATACCGAGACCCGAGAGTGCGGCCGCGCGCAAGCCCTCGTGACTGTCGACCCTGAGATTGCCCAGCGGTCGTACCGTCTCGCCGGCAAAGGTCCACACCGGGCCGGCCCGATTGCTGGCGAGCACCACACAGTTGTGGCTGACCAAGTCAGCAGGTGTCTTGGGCGTGCCGCGCTTCTCCAGATAAGAGGGTGCTGCGGCACAACAGAGCGCGTAGTTGGCGACCAGCCGCGCCCGATAGCTCGAATCCTTGAGATCACCAATACGAAAGGCGACATCGATACCTTCTTCGATCAGGTCCGGATCGCGGTTGCTGAATTGCAGGTCGATGCAGATGCCGGGATGCAGCTCCACGAAGGGCGTGATCAGGGGCATCACCCGATGCCGTGCCAGTGCCGGCGGGCAGCAGACCCGCAGCAAGCCCGCACTCGCCTTTTCTCCACGCGCGTTCGATTCGGCTTCAGCCACCGAGTCGAGGATGCGTCGGCATTCGGCATAGAAGCTCTCGCCCTCGGAGGTCAGCGACATCTTGCGGGTCGAGCGGTGCAAGAGCCGCACGCCGAGGTGATCCTCCAGCGCGGCGATGTTCTTGCTGACCGTTGGCTGGCTGGTGCCGAGCTCGCGAGCGACCGCCGAGAAACTGCCGGTTTCGACAGCCCGCACGTAGCACTGCATCAGTGAAAAGCGATCCATGCGAACACTCTAAAGCCTGAAACACAGTCTGTTCCATGCGCGTAGCGAATGGAACATATCGTTATGCCCTGTCTGGCGCGCCTGGGTGGTCGCCAACACAATACTTCTCGCGCCCTTCCACCGATTTTCGGCATCGGGTTGCAGCAGCGGAGACGCAGGATGAACCTTCAGCAGCATCTCGAACAGGAACGCGTGCATTGGCTGCAAGAGCAGCCGGCGCCGGCGAGTGCCGTCGAGGTGATGGCGATGGAGCTGCTGCGCCGCGCGGGCATTGAGGGCAAGGCGCTGCGCGTCGGCGAGCGCGCTCCTGGTTTCCGACTGCGGGACCAGCAGGGTCAGGCTGTGGAACTCGAAGGCCTCTTGATGGACGGCCCGGCCGTGCTGCTGTTCTATCGCGGTCGCTGGTGTCCGTTCTGCTCGCTGACGCTGCGCAGCTACCAGCAGTCGGTCTCGCGTTTCGCTGGCCTGCGTACCTCGGTGGTGGCGATCTCCCCACAGGGATCGATCGCCACGGCACAGACCGCAGAGTCGCTGGGGACGGGGCTGCCGCTGCTCTCCGACCTCGGCAGTCATGTCGCGCGGGCCTATGGCCTCGCCTATGACCTGCCGGCCGGCCTCAAGGCGCTGTTCGAGGGCGAATACGCCACACCCCTGCCCGAGATCAATGCCGACGGCGGCTGGAGCCTGCCGGTGGCTGCCACCTACGTGATTGGTCAAAACGGCACGGTGCTGCGCGCACATGTCGATGTCGACTATCGCCGCCGCGAGGACCCTGCCGATCTGCTGCGGTGGCTTGCCAGCCATCACAGCGGCGAGACCGAGGAGGGCGCGTGAAGCACACCGTCATCGAGATCTGGCTTCGGCGCGCTATCGACAGCTTTGCCGGCGCGGTGTTCGGTGGGCTGGTCTATGCCGCCTGGGCGACTTTCGCCAACTGGGATGCAGGCCCTCGGCTGGCACTCGGCATCGGCCTGACGCACTGGCTCACCAGCACCTTCATCACCTACAGCGGCACCGGCGTGATGCGGCAGTTCTTTGGTGCTGCCACGACCCGGCGCGACGGTGCCTTGCTCTCCTTCGTCGCGGGTCTGGCGTACACCTATATCGTCTTGCTGGCGGTGCACTACGCCATCGGTACGCCACATATTCCGCTCACGCTCGCGGCCGGCGTGATCCCCAACGTCCTGTTCTGCAGCAGCTATGCGCTGTTGCTGGCCCGTACGCGCAACGCCATTCCCCTTGAGGCTTACCGCCATGAATAACCGCCCCGACCTGCTGAAGCTTCTGGATTTCAACATTGCGGTGCTCGACCAGGCGCTCACCGTCATCGACGCCCATGCCGAGGCTCCCGGCACCGATTACAGCGCGCATTCCGGGCCTCATCTTCGCCATGTCATCGAGCATTACGAGGCGTTCATCCCGCACGTCGGCAGCCACTCGGTGGATTACGACACCCGGGCCCGTGACCGTGCGCCGGAGCGCGATCCCCTGGTTGCAACGGCCCGAATCAAGGCCATCCAGCACCAGCTCGCGGTGCTCGACACATCGGCCATCACCGAACCGATTGCCGTGCATCTGCGCGGTGGGCTGGCTGGCGAGGACAACTTCGTGAGCTTCTCCTCTCTGGCGCGCGAGCTATTGTTTCTCGCCAGTCACGCAGTGCATCACTACGCGCTGATCCAGCTCCACTGCAAGGCTGAAGGCATCTGCCTGGGCGCGGACTTCGGCAAGGCTCCGGCCACGGTGCAGCATGCACGGCAGTCCTGAAATCACCACGCCCGCCCTGCCGCGCGAGCGGCCCTGGCTGTTGGCAACGGTCGTGCCGCATTCGCTGCGCGAGCGGCTGTCGATCCGACTCGAGCGCGCTCGGCGCTGGGAGTTCTGGCCAGCCTGGCTGTATTACCTGCCGATCGTGGTGTGGATCCTCCTGCTCGGCATCAAGCACCGCAGCCCCACGGTCTTCACCGCCGCCAATCCGGCGATGGACTCAGGCGGCGTGGTGGGCGAGCGCAAGCATCAGGCACTGGCACCGCTGCAGCAGAATGCGCCGGACCTCGCCGCTGAGTTCGTGCTGCTGCATGCCGGCGAAAGCGCCATCCGCATACACGAGGCGCTGGAGTTTGCCGGGCGGGTGGGATTTCCGGTCGTGCTCAAGCCGGATGTTGGTCAGCGCGGACGTGGTGTGTTCGTCGCCCGCGATGCAGAGGCGGCGGCGGATTATCTGCGGCGCTTCAACGGCGCGGTGATTGCCCAGCGCTACATCGGTGGCGAGGAGTTTGGCGTGTTCGTCGCCCGCGCACCGGACGCAGCCGAGGTGGCGATTCTCTCCATCGTCCACAAGACCTTCCCGAGCGTGGTTGGTGACGGCAAGGCGACGTTGCAGGCCCTGATCCTCGCCGATGCGCGCGCCAGACTGATCTCCGCGACGCTATTTGCGCAATGGTCGGGGCAGCTCGGCCGGGTGCCGGCGCGCGGTGAGCGCGTGATCCTGGTCGAGATCGGCGCGCATTGCCGCGGCAGCCTGTTTCTCGATGCCACCACACTCGCGAGTCCGGCTCTGGTCGCGACGCTGACGCGCCTCACCGATGCCGTGCCCGGCTACGGTTTTGGCCGCATCGATCTGCGCGTGCCGAGCATCGACGCCTTCCAGCGCGGCGAGGGCCTGCAGGTGCTGGAACTCAACGGCGTAACCGCCGAGAGTGCGCACATCTATCACCCGGATACGCCGCTGCTCGATGGCTATCGGGCCATGTTCAAACAATGGGCGCTTGCCTTTTCCATCGGCGCTGCCCAAGCCCGTCGCGGAGCGGTGGTGACGTCGCCAAGGGCACTCTGGCGATTGTTCCGCGAAGACCTCAAGCGCGGCGAGCAGTGGTTCTAGACACGAAAGACGACTGCTTCTCCCCCAACAAACACACCCCAAGGAGACTCTCCATGCGCCCGATCACCCACACCTCACCCTTCGGCATCTTCCGCAGCCTCGTCGCCGTGACGCTGCTGGTTTCGACCTCGCTTGCGTTTGCGGCGCTGCCCGTCAATACCTTGAAGCGCGGCCTCATCAACGAAACGCCGACCGAAGTTGCGATCAATGGCTACGACACCGTGGCCTATTTCACCGAGAAAAAGCCTGTCAAGGGCAGCGACGTACACAGCTTCAAGTGGCAGGGCGGTACCTGGAAATTCGCCAGCCAGTCCAACCTGGAGCTGTTCAAGGCCAGCCCCGAAAAATATGCGCCGCAATACGGCGGCTATTGCGCCTACGGTGTGTCGCAGGGCTATCTGGTGTCGGTGGAACCGGAGCAGTTCAGCATCATCGACGACAAGCTCTACCTCAACTACAACGCAGGCGTGCAGAAGAAGTGGACGAAGGATGCCGGCAGCTTCAACAAGACCGCCGACGCCAAGTTCGGCGACCTCCTCAAGAAGTAAGGACGCAGCAGCTCATCGAACCACATCCATGATCTGGCTCAAGCAACACGGCCACTCGCTGCTGACGATCTTCATTGGCAAGGGCTAGACAGGGCCGGATGATGAGACACGAAACCAGACCGCGCCGCATTCTGCTCGGCGTCAGCGGCGGCATCGCCGCCTACAAGGCGCTCGAACTCGCGCGCGCATTCGTCAAGGGCGGCGCCAGCGTGCAGGTGGTGATGACCGCCTCCGCCAGCGAATTCGTGACGCCGCTGTCCTTCCAGGCTCTCACCGGCTTGCCGCCGCGAAGCGCGCTGTTCGATGCGGCGCACGAGGCGGCAATGGGTCACATCGAGCTGGCGCGTTGGCCCGATGCCATCGTTATCGCGCCCACAACCGCCCATCTGCTGGCACAGATGGCGGCCGGTCTCGGGGGCGATCTGCTGACCACGCTGTGTCTCGCAACCGACAAGCCAGTGATCGTCGCGCCGGCGATGAATCCGCAGATGTGGTCTCACCCGGCGACGCGGGCGAATTGCGCACTGCTGGCTTCTCGCGGGGTGAACTTCATAGCGCCCGCCAGCGGCCTGATGGCCTGTGGTGAAACCGGCGAGGGCAGGCTGGCCGAGGTGTCGGACATCCACCGGCAGGTGATGGCGCTGTTGGAGCCTGCGGCGACAAGCCAAGGTCCGCTGGCCTCGCCGCTCGCCGGCGTACGGGCAGTGGTGACTGCGGGCCCAACCCGCGAGGCCATAGACCCGGTACGGTTCATCAGCAACCGTTCCAGTGGCAAGCAGGGATTTGCCGTCGCCGAGGCGCTCAAGGCCGCGGGGGCGACCGTGACCCTTATCGCAGGCCCTTGCACCCTGCCGGTTTCGGCGGGCATCGAGCGCGTCGATGTCGAGACCGCTGAGCAGATGCTCGAAGCCAGCCTTGCCGCCGCTGCGGACGCAGAGCTTCTGGTGGCTGCCGCCGCCGTGGCGGATTACCGCATGGATGCCGTTGCGATCCAGAAGATCAAGAAATCGGAAGAGACCCTGACGCTGCAACTGATCAAGAACCCGGACATTCTCGCAAGCCTGCGCGCCGCGTTTCCGGCCCTGTTTCTGGTCGGCTTTGCCGCCGAAACCGAGCGGCTGGAGGAACATGCGCGCGGCAAGCTGGTGCGGAAGGGCCTCGACCTTATTGCTGCCAACTGGGTCGGCGTCGGCAAGGCCTTCGATGTGGAGTACAACGCCTTGTCGGTGTATTGGCAGGGTGGCGAGCACCAGATCACTGCTGCGTCCAAAACCGTGGTTGCCGAGCAGTTGGTGCAACTGATCGCCCAACGGTGGCGGTCGCGCACGACTATCAAAGCCACGGCACTGTTGTTCTGAGTGCTCGCCAGTTCCGGCGATCCCAGTCATTCGCAAGGAGACTCTGTCATGCCGAGCCCCATTCACCGCCGTCTTGCCGCTGCCGTGCTTTGCCTAGCCGCGCTGCCGCTCATACCGTCACCGGCGACGGCGGCCGATGGTTACGTGGAGCTACGCGGCTATCCCGCCGGCGGCATCGTCAGTGTGGGTGCGCTGTTCCCCTATGGCGCGCACATGGAATGGGGGGTCTCCGCCCTCTACAACCGGGCCGAGCGGGGTGATGCGGGCGAGCACGACGATGAATCCGGCGACGGCTTTGGAGTGGGCATCGAGGCTCGCCGATTTCATTCGGCCTCTCGGCAGGGCTGGTTCTACGGCGCTCGCGCAGAGCTGTTCCAGCTCGACATCGACTGGGTGGACCCGAGCAACCGTCGTGGACAGAGCGAGATCACGGTACTGCAACCAACCGCACGCCTCGGATATCGCCTTGCACCTTTTGGTAATGGCGCAAGCCTCGAGCTTGCCGGCGGAGTCGGTGTGGAGATCAACGTGGAGACCGATGGCGAACAGGTGGGCGAAGGTGCCATCGGACTAATCGGGGTGGCGGTGCGCTGGTAATGAGGATTGCAAGCGCTGCGTGCAGCTATTGGCGCAAAGTCAGTCCCCAAAGGCGGCGCAAGCGAGCCGACGGTTACTTTCATGTATCGCCCTGTTGCGCAGGATCGGTAGCTAGTGTCTGCGAAAAGAACTCCATGAGAACCTTGGCTCTACATGGCACCAGGCGCTTGATGGTCCGTTACGGTATCGGCGTGACCTGCTTCTGAGGGCGCAGAGGCTGCTCCAGCAATAGATACAGCAGGTTGTCGGCAAAGGCGTCATTGTCGAAGACGCTCAGGTGGTCGCCTCCGAGAAACGTGACGCTGCTCCACTCGATGGGACTTTTTATTCGCGGTTGCCACTGCTGGGCGACGCGCTCGTCCTGCAGGGCGCTGGCCCGCAGCACGATGCCATCGCCTGCACCCGTTTTGGCCACGGTGAGGCGTGGCTTGCTACCGATGCGCATCTGGGCCGGCGTCTCTTCAGCGTCAGCGGCCAGGAGGTGCATGGTCAGGCCGTCGGGCAGGGGTGCGGGACGGTCGAGTGCGGCCTGCACATCGCGGGCGCGAGTCAGCACTTTGTCCAAGTGCTCGCGGGCGATCTGCTGGCGGATGATCGGGGCGGGCTGTTCTGGCAGCAGGCGTTGCAATACATCCGCTTGGGCGGGATCGAGCAGACCCCATTGCTGCTGCTCCCAAGTTGCCACATCGAGAATATCCAAGGTCTTGTTGCCATCGCTGACCCGTGCATAGCGACTGCGCGGCAGCAGTTGATAGATCGCTGGCATGGTGCCTAGAAGCGCCGACTCGAAGTGCGGCAACAACCAGGAGGGATCGGCACCGTTGACCAGCCGATCGAGCGAATCGAGCGCGCCGCCATTGGGCGGGGCAATCAGCACCACGCGGTCGATACCGCCTGCGCCAGACCAAGGCACGTTCTGTATTACAGTCGGCTCTGCGCCGCCGTACTCGAGGTAATAGCGCGTGACCAATCCCCCCATCGAGTGCGCGACCAGATCGAAGCGCACTGGCTTGTCGATGCCATAACGGCGCTTCAGCTCGGCAGCAACGAAGCTGCGCTTGGTCTCGATGAACTTGCCCAGCAGCCGGGCGTTTTCCGGGATGTCGCGTCGCCAGTCGTAGGGAAACTGGAAGCAGGTGAAGTGCTTGTCTTGGTAACGCAGCGCGCTGCCGAGAGACTGATCTCGATAGCCCCCCGCGCCCAGCACGCCGAGCAGCTTGAAGTAGGCGCGGCTCTCCAGCGGCAGGCGCAACAGCTGCACGCGAATCTTGTCCAGCACCTTGTCGGCCTTGAGATCGTCTCGCAACTCGCTCAGCGGCACGCCCGGCTGCATCGGCAGCGCCAGTGCCCGCAGACCGTCGTCGTTGCGCACATCCAGACTGCCCGCCTCGAAGGCACCCCAGACGATGCGGTCATCGCTGCCCTGCCGCAGCTGGGAGCCGAGAATGCCGGGGATGACGATGATCGGATTACGCTGGCTGTCATCCGACAAGGTGGCCATGTTGTAAATCGCGCCCAGATCCGGCGACGAAAGCGAGGTCCAGCAGCCTGATAGCGGCAGGCAAGCCGCGAGCACAAGACAGGCAAGCCTCGGCATGGGCTTATGCTGCCGGGCCTGCGCGCTCATCGGACCCGGCAATGAGTCGCGCGCCGCGCGCATAGGTGAGGTAGTTGAAAGCCCACTGCCAGGCAACGAGCAAACGGTGGCGGGTGCCGATCAGAAAGTAGACGTGCGCTGCGCCCCACAGCAGCCAGGCCGGCCCACCAGTGAGCTGCACGCGACCCCAGTCGATGACTGCGGAATGACGCCCGATGGTTGCGAGGCTGCCGTAATGACGATAGCGAAACGGCGCGGGCTTCGGCTCGCCCTTGAGTTGCCGCTGGATCAGGCGCGCCACGTACTGCCCGGCCTGCTTGGCTGCAGGCGCAATGCCGGGCACCTGCTTGCCGTCGGAGATCATGACGGCGGTGTCGCCGATGACGAAGACGTTCTCGATTCCTGCGACGTCTAGGTGCTCGTTGACCATCACCCGGCCCGCGCGATCTGCCGCCACACCCAGCCAGCGTGCCGCAGGCGAGGCGGCGATGCCTGCGGCCCAGAGCACCGTGGCGGCGGGGATTTGGCCCTGGTCGGTGGTGACGCCCTGGGTGTCGCAGTCGATCACCTTCCGACCGAGCTGCACCTCGACACCCACCTTCTGCAAGGCCTTTAGTGTGTAGGCCGACAAAGCGGGCGGGAAGGTGCCCAACACTCGATCGGCCCCTTCAACCAGAACGATACGCGCCTGACTGGGCTCAATACGGCGGAAGTCCGCCGCCAGGGCCTTGTGCGCGAGTTCCGCAATCGCACCGGCAAGCTCTACACCCGTGGGCCCAGCGCCCACGACGACGAAGCTGAGTAGCCGCTGCTGCTCAGCCGCATCCATGCAGCCCTCCGCGCGCTCGAAAGCCAGCAGCACGCGGCGGCGAATCAGGGTGGCGTCGTCAACTCGCTTTAGGCCGGGGGCGACCCCGGCCCAGTGATCCTTGCCGAAATAGTTGTGTGTGGCCCCAGTGGCGATCACCAGAAAATCGTAGGACAGCTGGCGCCCATCGGAGAGGCTCAGGGACTTCGCCTGGGTATCCACCGCCGTCACATCGCCGAGCACGACGGCCGCATTGCGCTGCCCGCGCAGGATGCCGCGAATCGGCCAGGCGATGTCGGAAGGATTGAGTGCCGCCGTTGCAACCTGATACAGCAGCGGCTGAAAGAGATGAAAGTTTCGACGGTCGATCACCGTCACGCTGACCTTACTAGATGCCAGCGCCTGCACCGTGGCCAGCCCGCCAAAGCCAGCACCAATCACGACGATCTGGTGCCGTGTCGTCGGCAACAGATCGTCGAATGTTGCAGCGGTTTGCGCAACGCGCTTCGACTCCATTGCTTCTCCATTTGCCGTTGATGGCACATGAAGTTTGCGCTTGCCTCAGATAGCGGACTAGGCGCCACCACGCGATAGCATTTATGCAGGCAGTGAATGAGCGGCCCGTAGGTCACGGCAAGACTGGAGAGCCTATCTGGCTGCTGCGAAGGACAACCGGGCTCAGCCAGGCACCGCGCTCTCTTGGCAACGAGATAGTGATGACCGGCTGCTTCACTGGCACCTCTGAGTCGATCGCTCGACAGTTGCGAATGGCTGCTTTCTCGACAGGCAGGGAACGCGGCAGTCCGACTTCGTCGCGCTTCAGCGTAGGCGATTTGCATCCCCTTTTCGCAAGTAAAGACTGATTGTGTAAATCCCCCCAATGGGCAATTACGAGAACGGTCAGTGCCTGATGTTTGCCGCAGGCCACGTTTTAACGAAAATCACGCGACAGGTAGGGCAGATCACCAACCCAGTCGCTGCAATCGGTAAAGCGCTTGGCAACGAAGTGGGTCACTCCTTCTTGCCGCTGCACCTCGCCGCCGACGATGAGAAAGCTGCCGGTTACGGCGGCCTCTCGATAGGCCTCCTGCACTTTCGCCCAGACGATGAGATTGACGATGCCGGTTTCGTCCTCGAGGGTGATGAACATCACGCCCTTCGCTGTAGGCGGACGCTGGCGAAACATGGTGATGCCCGCAACTTGCGTACGACGCCCATGCGGTAGTTGGGCAATGCGTGACGCCGGCACGACCTTGAGCTTGTCCAGCCGCGGGCGCAGCAGGGCGGCGGGATGGCGACGCAGGGTCAGCCCGGTGCTCTGGTAGTCGCCGAGAATCTGCGCGCCCTCGGCGGGCTTTGGCAGCGATACCGCCGCTTCAAGTCTGGACACGCCAGCGAGCAGATCGTGCTGTGGCGTGTAACCCAGACTCATCCAGCGCGCTTGGTTGCGATGACCGGCGAGCACGCGGAGAGCATCGGCCTGTGCCAGAAGATCAAGCTCACGTCGGCTGAGCGCAGCACGGGTGGCGAGATCGTCGGCATCCACGAATGGCGCCTGCGCGCGGGCGGCCATGATGCGTCGCGCGGCGGCCTCGTTGAAGCCGCTGACGCGATTGAAGCCGAGTCGCAGCAGACCATGCGCCGAGCCGTCCTCGTCGACACGGCTGTCCCAGTCCGAGGCATGCACGCTGACCCCGCGCACGGTGACCCCCATGCGCCTGGCTTCGGCCACCAGCATCGAGGGCGGGTAGAAACCCATCGGCTGGCTATCGAGCAGGCCGGCGATGAAGCAGGCCGGCTCGTGGTGCTTGAGCCAGCAGGAGAAGTAGCAAAGATTGGCAAAGCTGGCCGAATGGGATTCGGGAAAGCCATAGCTGCCGAAGCCCAGGATCATCTGGTAAATGCTCTCGGCAAACTCCAGCGTGTAGCCATTTTTCGCCATGCCAGCGAGCAGACGATCACGGTACTTCTCCAGCCCGCCAGTGCGTTTCCATGCCGCCATCGAGCGCCGCACCTGATCGGCCTCGCCCGGCGAGAAGCCAGCCGCGATGGAGACGATCTGCATCACCTGCTCTTGAAAGATCGGCACGCCGAACGTGCGGCCGAGGGCGGCGTTGAGTTCGGGGCGCATATCGATGGGCAAACCGGAAATCTCTCTTGTATCTCCGACGCGCCTGGCCTCTTCGATACGCTTGGCATGCGCCATGCGGCGCTTGAGGTAGGGATGCACCATGCCGCCCTGGATCGGCCCTGGGCGGACAATGGCAATCTGGATCACCAGATCGTAAAACTGCCGGGGCTGGAGACGCGGCAGCATGCTCATCTGCGCGCGCGATTCGATCTGGAACACGCCAACGGTCTCGCCACGGCAGATCATGTCGTAGGTGGCGGGGTCCTCGCGCGGGATGTCTGCCAGGGTCATGGTCTGCTGCCGCCGTTTCGACACCATTTCGAGCGAGCGCCGGAGTGCGCTCAGCATGCCGAGGGCGAGCACATCGACCTTGAGCAGGCCGAGCGATTCGAGATCGTCCTTGTCCCACTGGATGATGCTGCGATCGGGCATGGAAGCGTTCTCCAGCGGCACCAGTTCATGCACCGGGCCGTCCGCAATCACGAAGCCGCCGACATGTTGCGACAGATGCCGGGGGAAGCCCTTGAGCTGTCGCGCGAGATTCAGCCAGAGCCGCATCTGTGGTGCGGCAATATCGAAGCCGAGTTCGGCCAGGCGGGTCGGGATCGCTTCGCTGCCATCCCACCAGCTCAGTGCATTGCTCAGACGATCGACCACTTCGGGCGCGATACCGAGCGCGCGGCCGACATCGCGCAGCGACATCTTGGTGCGGTAGTGGATGACCGTTGCTGCGAGAGCCGCGTGCTGACGGCCGTATTTGCCGTAGACGTGCTGGATCACCTCCTCGCGGCGCTGGTGCTCGAAATCGACGTCGATATCCGGTGCCTCGTCGCGCTCGACCGAGATGAAGCGCTCGAACAGCAGCGTGCCCATCTCCGGTGTCACCTCGGTAATTCCGAGTGCGTAACAGACGGCCGAGTTGGCGGCCGAGCCGCGGCCCTGGCAGAGGATGTGGCGACTACGGGCGAAGCGGACGATCTCCTCGACCGTGAGAAAGAAGGCCTCGTAGTTTTTGTAGGCGATGAGGTCGAGTTCCTTCTCGATCTGTTGCCGGATCGCGTCGGTGCAGCCCTGCGGCCAGCGTTTGGCCACGCCTTGCAGTGTGAGCTTGCGCAGCTGGCTCGCGGGCGTTTCGCCTACATCCATCAAGGCTTTTGGATACTGATAGCTCAGCTGCTTGAGCTCGAAAGTGCAGCGCCGGGCTATCACCAGACTCTCGGCAATCCAGGCCGGGTCGTAGAGCCTGGCGATGCGCTCGCGCGGACGCAGATGGCGCTCGCCATTGCTCAGCAGCGCGCTGCCGCATTGTGCAAGCGGGGTCTTCAGCCGCAAGGCGGTGAGCACGTCCTGCAAGGGCCGACGCTCGGGCCGATGGTAGTGGACGTCTCCGCAGGCGACGGGGCGGAGACCCTGTTGCTGTCCGAGCGACAGCAAGGTGTCGATGCGCGCGCCGTCGTCGCCATCGAGATGCCGTTCGATGGCAAACCAGCAAGGGCCGAAGCGCGCGCGCATCCAGGCCGCCTCCTGCGCTGAGGGCTCTGGCCCCGGCAGCCAGATGGCACAGACCTCGCGCCAGTCCTCGCCGAAAGTCTTGCAGTCGATCTGGTAACGACCTTTGACGACGTGCGGACGCACGGTCGGTGTGCTCTGGTTTGCACTCGGCTCCGTTTCTTCATCCTCGTCCTCACTGTGGTCGTCGGCATCCACCAGTGTCATGCGCGCCCGCGTGATGGCGGCGCTGATACGGGAATAGCCCGCCAGGGTTTCAGCCAGCAGCAGGAAGCGCGGTCCATCGCTGAGCTTGAGTTCGGTGCCCACTATGAGCTGCACCGGATGTGTCTTGGCCTGCTCCCAGGCGCGCACCACACCGGCGAGACTGCATTCGTCAGTGATCGCCAGCGCGGTGTAGCGCAGCGCATGCGCCTGTGCGACCAGCTCCTGCGCATGCGATCCGCCGCGCAGAAAGCTGAAGTTGCTGACGCAATGCAGCTCGGCATAGTCGGGCGTGTCGGCTGCGACCTCGTACTGCGTGTCCGCAATGTCATAGAGCGGACGCGGTGCGCGCTCTTCGTCGGCGGCATGGCTCATTCCCACAGCCCGTGCAGATGCCAGCGGTCGCTATCGAGATCGCGATAGACCCAGGCGCTGCGGCTGCCGAGGCGCACGCGGTGGTAGTCGCGCCGCGCCGGCGCCTCGTCCCACCAGCCGGTCTCGATCCGCTCCGGCAGATCGTCCGGTGTGGGTCTGGCGATCGGCTTGGGCTGCGGCAGCAGCCACAAAGGGCGGCGCGCGCGATTGGCGGGCAGGGCTGTGGTGCTAGGTTTGCTCGGTGAGTTTTCCGTCGCCAGCGGCCCGGCGCGCCAGGCCTGCTCGGGCCGGTGGTCAGCCGCAATGGTCGGTTGCCAGAGTCCGCCGACACCGTAGCGGGCGATGAGTTTTTCGAGCATCGCCTGCCGCTCGCGGCTGAGTCGGTGGGTCTCGAACAAGGCCGCCTGCGAACCCGTCAGTGGCAGAAAATCATCGGCCCGCAGGTACAGCTCGCGCACCGGGCGATCGGGCGGCTTGCGGTAGAGCCGCTCGCGCAGCACCTCGAACCAGCGCACGGCATCGCGGCTGGGGCTCAGGAGTTGCAGCGGGATGCGGGTCGCCGCACCTTCGTCATGACGCAGCTCCAGCAGGCACTGTGCGCAGGTGACGGCGCGCGCGGCCAGATACGCCGCAAAGCGCTGCGTCATGCGCTTGAGCGGAAACAGCAGCGTCTCGACGTTCTCGATCTCGCCATGCAGCTCATACCTCGACGCAAACACCGGCGGTGGCTCGATGGCAGTAAAGGGCTCGGCACGTTGCGCCAAGAGGCGATCGAGTTCGTCCGACAAGGGCCTGCCGAAGCGTTGCACCAAGGTAGAGCGGGGCAGGGCAAACAGCGCGCCGAGCTGTTGCAGGCCGATGGCCTGCAGCGCCTGCAAGAGCTTGGCGGGCAGGGGCAGCGTGCTCAGCGGCAATTCCGACAGACGCTGGCGCAGATCGCTGCTTGCAAGACAGGGCGTCGTGTCGCCTGCAAAGGCGAACAAGCCGGCTGCACTGCGCGAAGGTGCTACGCCGTGGCGGGCTATGCTGTCTTGGTCGAGCAGCGTCCGAAGCAGCTGCTCCCGCAGCGGCTCGATGCCACCGAACAGGGAAATGCTGGCGCCAATCTCCACCGAAACGCACCAGCGAGGCACTGCATACGGTTCGACTGGCCCGATGGTCTCGGCTACCACCGGGCTGCCGAAGCGGTAGAGCAGATGGGCGAGCGCCTGCAGCGCCTCGTGCTCGGCTTCGGGCTTGCGCGGCAGCGTCAGCAGATCAGGCAGGCGCGCACGGGCATCGGCGAGCGAGGTGCCTGCGGCGAGCAACTGACCTGCACCGCCCAGCACCGCAGTGATCAGCCAGCGATGGCTGCCATGACTGGCGATGACAGCGGTCTGAGCATCGGCGGAGACGGCGTCGCGTCCCAGCGCCGGAAACTCCAGAGTGAGCCATAGCATTGCAATGCCTACATTCTGTGCTGTGGCTGGAAGGCGATCAGCTATTCAGCGCAATCGCGTGGCTGACGCTGCCACCGCGTGACTTCAGCACCTGCACCTGGGTGCGGTCGCCCACCAACGAAGCTTCACGCCGCACTGCCATCCGCAGCACGGCCGGCGAGGGCTCGCTGGCACGCTTGAGGCTGCGGAACAGCAGGGCCTGGCCACCGCTTTCTTCCGACGCCAGTTGTAGGCGACGCAGCGCCTGCGGGCTGGCGATATCGGCCCAGACCAGCACGGCGGCATAGCCCGCGCGCAGCAGCTGCTCGGCCGCCCACAGGCTTTCGTTCTGGCGGTCACTGACGCGCTGGCCGCAGGCTTGCGCCGCCAACGTCTGGGGTTGAACCACCAGCACGTAGTCGAGTGCCACGCCGCGCTGTAGCAGTCCCGGCGCATACGGCACCAAGGGCGGATTGATGAAGGCGATGTGTTGCTGCGCCTGTGTCAGCTGGGCCAGCAGCGGCAGCGCCAGGCCCAGCTCGCCAGTGCCCGGCTCTGCGTGCAGCACCTCGCTCAGCGCCGCCTTGGGCCAGCCACCGCCGGGCAGCCAGGCATCCAGCCGCGGGTGGCCCGTGGGCTCGGTGCGCACGCGCGCTTTCTCCTGCCCGCGCCAGAGCTGGCCGCTATGGATGAGGGCAGCGAGTTCCGGGCTGGCGTGGCTGCGGGCGTGCGGGGTAGTCATGGCTCTCGTTTCGTCTTGTGGCTCGAATCAGTGCTTGCACTTGACGCCGGAAAGCATACTCTTGATTATCGAAACGGTAATCAAAAAAAGCAAAATCATGAAACGCACTCACGGTGGTACCAGATCGGGCTCCGGTCGTCCCCCCGGCAGCGGCAAGTTCGGCGAACCCACGCGCATGCTGCGTGTGCCGGAGAGTGCCGTGCCCGGTGTGGTGAGCTACCTGGACCACTACCGCTTGCAAAAACTGGCCGATGCGGTGCCATTCGAGTCGCTGGCGCAAGAGCCGCCGCGCATCTCGCTCGCCGAATACACCACCCGGGTCGCCGCCGGCAGCCCCAGCTACGCCGATGCCGAGCCCGAGTTGGGGCGTGACCTCAACGAAATTCTGATCGACGATCCCCGATACGACGTCCTGCATACCGTGGAGGAGGAGGGCGACTCCATGAATCTCGCAGGTATCGGCGGCGGGGATCGTCTGGTCGTCAATACACGCCGCCAAGCAAGGGATGGCGACATCGTCATCGCTATCGTTCTTGGAGAGGGGGCCACCATCAAACGCCTCCGGTTCGCCAAGGACTGCACCCGTCTTGTCCCCGAATCAAGCAATCCGCGCCACAAGATGCGTGAGCTTCGAGAAGGCGAGGAATGGATGGTCTGGGGGGTGGTGCGCTGGTGCATCAAGAAGCTCTGATGCGCCCGGCACTGTCGCGCTTGCATGCCTAATCGACAATGATCGCCACGGTAAGCAGCTTATATCGCGGGTAGGCAGCCTCGAAAGCGGACGCTCGAGCTTGATTCAAAGCGGGTAGGGTACAGCCCAATAGTCCGTCGGGATCGGACTCCAAACCCCAGCGCTACTCAAAACCGGGGAACATCGCACTCAGGGCGCTGATGCAGCGGCTGTTGAGCAATGAGCTCGCTTAGGCGCTACACGACGCGCTGGCGACGCTCGGCAGCTTCAGTGCGGATTCACGCCATCCGCCCATAAGCGAGAGGCATGCCCTCATCCAGCCGCTGTTCTGCATCGCGCTGAACCTGTATGGCAGCAGCATCGTCCGGAGTTCTCTCGATGAACACAACACAACGTCTCTCGCCTCGCCGCATCCCACCATTCCATTCGCTGTGGCTGGCGCTCATTGCCGGCTGGGGCGTGGTCTCGATGTCACCGGCCCTCGCGCAAAGCAGCAAGGCGATCCCCAAAATCGCCGAGTTCTACGTCGATGCCGATGAACAGCTTGAGGTGGGCTCCGCCCTCAATTTCACGCTCGAAGGCACCGCCGGTGGCAACGCCAGCGTGCGCATCTCCGGGATCAAAGCCCGCATCCCGCTGAAGGAAACCGAGCCCGGCGTCTACGAAGGTCGCTACACGGTGAAGGCGGTGGACCGCATCACCTCGGGCACCACTGCGCGCGCCACGCTGCAGCGGCGCAACCGCTCCAGCAGCGTGCTGCTTGGTGAGCCTCTGGGTGTGACCCTCAACGCCGTGCTGCCGCTCGCAACACCGTCTCAGCCGGGCGTGCTGGCGATCGACAGCCTCGTTGTCACTCCGCTTGACAAGCTCGAGGCCGGGGCTGATCTCGACTTCACCATGGTCGCGAGCCCCGGCGGCCAAGCCTCGGTGAGCATCGAGGGCATCGCCAACCCGATCGTGCTGCGCGAAGTCCGCAGCGGCACCTACACCGGCAGCTACACCGTGCGCCGCAGTGATCGCATCAGCAGCAGCGCGCGGGTGACCGGCTCGCTCGTGGCGAGCGGACGCACCTTGCGCATCCCGCTCAACCAGTCGCTGATCAGGAGCGTGGCGCGGCCGGTGATCGCCAATCTGTTGCCGGCCAACGGTACGCAGCTCACCTCCGGCACCGCCGTATCGGTGTCTGGCACCTTCGACGACAGCAGCGGAACCGGCGTTGATCCGACCAGCGTCGTACTGCAGCTCGGCGGTCGAGATGTCACCCGCAGCGCCGTGGTCACGCCGCAGTTCTTCAATTATCGCGCCGATCTGGAAGCGGGCAGCTACACCGGTGTGGTTACTGCAAGAGACCGTGTCGGCAACAGTCTCAGACAGAGCTGGCAGTTCACGGTGTTGAGCTCAGCCAGCACCGCAAGCAACGTACCGCTACCGCTGGAGCTCACCAGTCACCAGAACCAGGGGCAGGTGGTGGCTGGGCAGATTCAGCTGCGCGGCCGCACCGCGCCAGGTGCCACCATCGATGCGCAGGTGACCGCTGTCTCGGCGATCTTCGGCCTCTTGGGCCTGAGCCAGAACCTGCTCACGCAATCTACGCAGGCCGATGCCAACGGCAACTTCCTGATCGGCTTCAATGCGCCGCCGATGAAGCAGGGCGGTGGTCGCCTTCAGATCACGCTCACTGCCAGCAAGGGCAGCCAGCGACAGGTGCAGAACCTGGTGCTCAACCAGTCGCAGTAGAGCCTTATGCCGAGTGCAGCTTTGACCAGCAGCGCAAGCCCATCAAATCATCGCGATTGGTGTGCCTCGATGCGGTGCTCGCCCATCGACTGAATTGATCTGCTCGGTTCTGCTTTCACCTCAGTAGTTTTGCTGGCGAAGGCAGAATCGCGCGTTCACGCCGTTATAGGTCATAAACAGGCAATGTGTCTGATGCCTAGACAAGCTCATATGAGAGATCCAGGCAAGAAGCCGATTCATTCAGCTTCGCCACACTTTGGCCTGCGTCACTTCCCATAATGTATATTATGTAAAGTAATAAGCCCCAGTTTTCCCGCGATTCGTCAGAATCGGATAACAGCTCTAGCCAAACGAAATCACTGCGAAGCCCACTGAGGGCTTCGTATCACCCTTCAACGTGACCTGTCCTGCCGGACGGACTTCACGTAGATCACCAGGCTGTGCCCGACGATCTCGTAGCCATTCTGCTCGGCGATGTCGTGTTGCAGCTTTTCGATTTCGGGGCTGACGAACTCGACCACTCTGCCGCTGTCGACATCCACCATATGGTCATGGTGCTCGCCGCGCTCCAGCTCGAACACCGCATGGCCACCCTCGAAGTGGTGGCGCTTCACCAGGCCGGCCTGCTCGAACTGGGTCAGCACCCGGTAGATGGTGGCCAAGCCGATATCGGCGTCTTCCTGGATCAGCAGCTTGTAGACATCCTCAGCCGACATGTGTCGCAGCGAATTGTTCTCGAGGATTTCAAGAATCTTCAAGCGTGGCAGGGTGACTTTGAGGCCGACGTTGCGGAGGTCTTGCGATTCCATGATGGGTCTCTGGTCTTGCCGGTGGCGCTGAGGGCTGGGAAGGCCCGCTTTCCGCTATTATCGCCGCTCGTTTTTGATCCGGCCAATGACATGCGTGTTTTGTTTTTCGCAGCCTCCATCGCTGCGTCGGTGTTGTCGCTCTCCGCCTGCAACCTGGTTTTCAAGTTGCCCACGCGCCAGGGCAATGTCATCGAGCAGAAGCAGCTGGATCAGCTCAAGATTGGCATGACCCGCGAGCAGGTGACCTACCTGATGGGCACACCGGTTGCCGCCAGCCCCTTCCGCAGCGACCGCTGGGATTACGTCGGCTACTACAAATCGCCACGTGACCAGGTCAGCACGCGCACTGTGACCCTGTTCTTCGACAAGGACGTGCTCAGCCACATGGAGGGCATTGCCCAGACCGGAGTCGACTCGGTGCCGAAAACGCCAGACGCCGCGGCAATCTTCAAGCAGCAGAAGAAAGAGAAGAACGAGGATGAACGTGCGGGCGAGCTGAAAGAGCCGGACGTGATCCTGACGCAGCCTTCCAACACGCCTTAGTCTGCAACCCGCATCGAACGCGCCCGCGCGGTGGCCTTCACCTTGTCACGCACACGTTGACGGCGCTGGTCCTTGGGGTCGGCGAGCAGTGGCCTCAAAATCTCGATGCGATCACCGTCCGCAAGCACGGTTTCAGGCGTGACCAAGCGACCGAATCGCGCCAGCGGCAGCGGCTCATCCGGGTTGGCGCACCATTGCTGCATCAGCCCGGCATGGCCCACCGCCTCGGCCGCCGTGCAGCCCGGAAGCACGCTGATGCGCAACAGCTGCTGCACTTCGGGCAGCGCATAGACCACTTCCACTTCGATGCTTGCCGAGGCCTCAGGCATAGAGCTGGCTCGCGCGCTGCTTGAAGGCCTGCATGACCGTGCTGATGGCACGATCCAGCTGCGGCCCAAGCAGGCGGCCCAAGGACAGCACGCCCCAATCCAGCTCAACGGTGAGGCTGACCTTGCAGGCACCCTGCCCCAGCGACTGGAAACGCCATTCACCGACCAGGCTCTTGAATGGGCCTTGCAGCAGCTGCATCTTCAAGCCGGTGCTGCCTTCATGCATCGGTGTGGTCACGTTCTCTGTGAGAAAACTTTCGCTCAAGCCCGCAAACCTGAACCGCAGGCCTGCCTGCACCCGCTCGCCATCCATCGGCGTCACCGTGGCCGCAATGCAGCCGGGCATGAACTCGGGGTAACGCGCGACATCCTGCACCAGTGCCAGCAGCTGCCAAGACTCGAAAGCCATCAATGCGGAACGCTCGACCCTGACCATTTTAGAAAAGCCCACCCTGTCTTGAAGCCTATAATTTTGCGATGAGCAACCCAAAACAAAAAGACAAAAACCCTGACCGGCTCATCGCCGCCAACAAGCGCGCGCGCTATGAGTATTTCATCGAAGACAGCTACGAAGCCGGCTTGATGCTTGAAGGCTGGGAGGTGAAGAGCCTGCGCGATGGCCGCGCCCAGATCACCGAAGCCTACGTCATCATCAAGAAGGATGAGGCCTGGCTAATCGGCGCGCACTTCATCCCGCTCAAGCAGACCTGCACACACGTTTTCGCCGACGCCACCCGCACCCGCAAACTCTTGATGAACCGCAAGGAGCTCTCGGTACTGGTCGGCAAGGTCGAGCGCGCCGGCTACACGCTGATCCCGCTCGACCTGCACTGGACCGACGGCCGCGCCAAGCTGCAAGTGGGCTTAGCCAAGGGCAAGAAGACGCACGACAAGCGCGACACCATCAAAGAGCGTGACTGGCAGCGCGAGCAGGGCCGCGTGATGCGCAGCGTGGCAAAGGGGTGAGGCCGCGCGGCTTTGCGAGCACTGCTCGCAGCGCAGCCGAACGCTCCGCCAGGGATGGCGGGGCTGGGGTTATTTCAGAGAGGTGAAGCCTCGCTATGGACGGCGAACGCCACATCGCACAAGCCGGTGGTGGCTGGTGCAAATCCACCCAACTACATTTTCGGATCAAGCGGTTGAACCCGCCCAAAGCGCCTATACTTCATACACACGGGGGTGACATGGTTTCGACAGCGGTATTGAAACCCGACGTGCATGCCGAGCTGTAGATCTGCTCGTTAAACGGTCTACAAACAAGCTAGTTGCGAACGACGCTAACTACGCCCTCGCCGCCTAATCCCGGCGAGTGGATGCCCCTCTAGTGCTGGTGATGGGGGGTGCATCCATCGACTCTCACCAGACCGCGCCTGCGTTCGCTCTTAACGCAGGCGTCAAAACCCAAGGAGATAAGTGACATTGTTCCGTGCCTGTTCGGCAGGTGTCATCGAAAACCAATGACTGGGCTACGCATGTAGATCGGAAGGCGGAGAATCGTTGGACGCGGGTTCAATTCCCGCCACCTCCACCAAATGACGGTATCAAGAGATACCAAATCTTCTCTAAACCTCGCAGAAATGTGGGGTTTTTCTTTGCCCGTCGTATCGTGAGGTATCAGGGCATCTCGTTGCATCTACCCCCAACCGGGGGTAACTTTGCGGGGTAAGTGACTCTACCCCACGACCTGTTACCCCCAAATGCCCCTCTCAGACACTGCTATCAAGGCCGCAAAGCCCGGCATCCACCCCGCCAAGGGCGACACGGGCGGCAAGCCCTACAAGCTGGCTGATGCTGGCGGCCTGTTCCTGCTGGTGCAGACAAACGGGGGTAAGTGGTGGCGGCTCAAGTATCGTTTTGGGGGTAAGGAGGGAGGGCTGTCGCTGGGGACTTACCCCGACGTGAGCTTAAAAATGGCACGGGATCGCCGGGACGAAGCCCGCCGCCTTGTTGCCAATGGCATCAATCCGGGCGCACATCGGCAGATTGAAAAGGCCCGCAAGGTCGAGGCCACCGGCAATTCATTCGAGGCCATCGCGCGAGAGTGGTATGCCAAATACGCTCCGACCTGGGCACCGTCACACGGTGAAAAGATCATCCGTCGATTCGACCGGGATATTTTCCCCTGGCTGGGCTCTACACCCATTGGAGACATCACGGCCCCTGCTCTGTTGGCTGCGCTGCGCAAGATCGAGGCACGCGGCGCGGTGGAGACGGCCCACCGGGTGCATCAAAACTGCGGGCAAGTGTTCCGCTATGCCGTGGCGACTGGCCGTGCCGAGCGCGATCCATCAGGCGACCTACGCGGCGCACTGCCGCCTGTGAAGCAAGAACACCATGCCTCTATCACCGACCCCGCCGCCATTGGCGAGTTGCTGCGCGCCATGAAGGACTATTGCGGCTCGCTGGTGACACGCTGCGCCCTGCAACTGGCCCCATTGGTTTTCGTGCGACCGGGCGAGCTAAGACGTGCGGAGTGGACAGAGATCGACCTTGATGCAGCCGAGTGGCGCATACCTGCCGAAAAGATGAAGTCCCGCGCCCTGCATATCGTCCCGCTGTCGATTCAGGCTGTGGCGATCCTGCGCGAGTTGCACCCGCTAACTGGCCGTGGGCAATACGTGTTTCCGAGCGGACGCGGCCCTAGTCGCTGCATGAGTGAGAACGGCGTTCTGTCGGCACTGCGGCGCATGGGCTACAGCGGCGAGCAGATGACCGGCCACGGCTTTCGCAGCATGGCGTCCACGCTGCTGAATGAGCAGGGCTGGCCGCGTGACGCCATCGAACGCCAGCTCGCCCACGGCGAGCGGGACAAAGTGCGCGCGGCCTACAACTACGCCGAACACCTGCCAGAGCGCCGCGAGATGATGCAGGCATGGGCGGACTATCTGGAAAGCCTCGCCAGTGGCAGCAGTAAGGTGGTGGCGGTCAAGCGCGCGGCCTGAAAAAGAGCAACACCCCCGCACAGCCTGGCGACGGGGGTTTATCTCGCCGGGCAACTATTGGAGATCAAACCATGAAGACGCACACAGACGGCGCCATCACTTTTGACGCGAGCGAGGCCCCTGCGATCAAAGAGCTGTTGCGCCGCAGCCACTTGGATAGCCTGGACGCTGCCGGTCTAGATGATGAGACGGGCGATTGCATCCTGTCGATTGCACACGATGTGGCTCAGTTTGAAAGGGCGCGAGCCATAGTTGCAGAGACAACTGCCTAACGGATTTATCGGGCACTTGCTTATTTAATGACCATGCCTGCGCAAGTGCCCGATATTTCCTGTATACAAAACGAAAAACAAGTCAACCTGACGAGCGGCACTTTCTCAACCAAAACGGGGCTTTGCGAGGCGATTAGAGCCGCTTTCAGTATGAGAGCGGGGAGACTCTGCGGGATGGGTCACTTGGGCGCTGGACGCTATCAAACCCATGCACGTGGCCCGTTACATGCAGTCGCGGACGAACGCTAAAGGCAAGCCAGCGCCAATTCGCGCAACCCGCGAAAAGGCCCTGCTCTCTCATATTTTCAACATGGCACGGACTTGGGGCTTCACCGATAAGCCGAATCCCTGTGCTGGCATCCGCGGCAAGGTAAGTCGTCGCGACCGTTACATCACAGACGACGAGTTGAAGCGGATTTTCGTGTTCTGCAGCCCGCCTCTCGCCGATGCGGTTGAGCTTGCGTATCTGATCGGTCAGCGCCCTGCCGACGTTCGCTCTGTGCTCCGCGCAGACATCCAAGAAGGGGCCATCTGGATTCAGCAAAACAAGACGGGCACCAAGGTGCGCATCGAGATTTCAGAGCGTCTAAAGGCGGTGATCAATCGCTGCGTCGAGCGCGCAAACTCGTTCAAGGTATCGAGTCTCTATCTCGTGCTTGATGAGACCGGGCAGCCCTACAACGAATGGACGCTTCGCAAGCACTGGCGAGAGGCCTGCAAGGCCGCTGGCGTTACCAACGCTCAGTTCCGGGACCTGAGGGCAAAAGCAGGAAGTGATTGCGAGGACGCCGAAGCAGCGAAGGACCTGCTTGCTCACGAAAACATGAGGACTACGGAGGGCTACCTTCGCAACCGTCGGGGCAAGCTGGTGAAGGCCGCACGCTGAAAAATATTAGGCAGTATTAGGCACGCCACAGCACGAAGACTCGCTAAGTCCTTGATGCGATGGAGGCTGGGGTCGGAATTGAACCGGCGTACGCGGATTTGCAGTCCGCTGCATGACCACTCTGCCACCCAGCCTAAAGCATCAAAAACTGCTGAAACTAAAAGCCCCGCAACGCGGGGCTGTCAGCAAAATCGTTGGAGCGGGAAACGAGATTCGAACTCGCGACCTATACCTTGGCAAGGTATCGCTCTACCAACTGAGCTATTCCCGCAACGAGCTGCGAATTATAGAGACGAAGCCTTTTGTGTCAAGGCATTTTTGGCAATCGCTGCACACTGTCCGCAAACAAATCACTGCGGCATCGACTCTTTCAGCAAGGGCCATGCAGCTTTCAGATAGATCGCCATCGACCAGATCGTGAGCGCAGCGGCAGCAAACAAGAGCACGTAGCCGATTTCGTAGATCGGCAGCCCGAAAAACGGCTTCTGCCAAATCAGCATGCCGATCGCGGTCATCTGGAAACCGGTCTTGATCTTGCCGATGGCGCTCACGGCCACCGTGGTGCGCTGGCCCAGTTCGGCGAGCCACTCGCGCAGCGCCGAGATGGTGATCTCGCGGCCGATGATGATCGCCACCAGAACCGCCATCACGCTGCCGGGCTCGTCGCGCAACAGCATCACTAGGCTCACAGCCACCAAGAGCTTGTCGGCCACTGGATCGAGGAAGGCACCGAACTTGCTGGTCTGGTTCCACAGCCTGGCCAAGTAACCATCGAGCCAGTCGGTGATGGCAGCGAGCACGAATAGCACGCAGGCCCACTGCCGCGCGTGCGGCCAGTCGAGGTAGAACAGAGCGAGCACAACGGGAATAGCGGCGACACGGCCGAGAGTGAGAGCGAGCGGGAGGTTCAGGCGCATGCCCTGAGCATAGCGAATGCCTGCTGCCAACGGTCAGTGGAAGCGCGAGTAAATGCGCTCGGCCAGCGCGGTGTTGATGCCCTCGACCTTCGCCAGCGCATCGATGCTCGCGCGCTTGACTTCGCTCAAGCCCCCGAAGGCATTGAGCAGGGCGCGGCGGCGTGCCGGGCCGAGACCTTCAATGTCTTCCAGCGAAGAGGTGACCCGCGCCTTGTCGCGTGCGGCGCGATGGCCGGTGATGGCGAATCGGTGTGCTTCGTCGCGGATGCGCTGGATCAGGTGCAAAGCCGGTGAATCAGGTGCCAGCCGCAAAGGCAGCTCGCGGTCGGGCAGGATGAGCTCTTCCAGTCCCGGTTTTCGCGTGGGCCCCTTGGCGATGGCGACGACTTTGAGGTCACTGATCTCCAGCTCATCCAGGGCTTCGAGCGCGGCATTGAGCTGGCCAAGGCCACCATCGATGAAAAGCACGTCAGGGGCCGCCACCTCACCGTTCTTGATGCGCGCGTAGCGGCGCTTCACAGCCTGGTGAATGGCGGCATAGTCATCGCCGGCTGTGATGGCGGTGGTGACGGGCAAGGCTTCTCCCAGCACCTGATTGGATGCCCCCTGCCCCCGCTGTTCGGTTTCAATATTGAACTTCCGATATGCAGACTTCAGCGGGCCATCCTCATTGAACACCACACAGCTCGCCACGGTCTTCTCGCCCTGCGTGTGGCTGATGTCGAAACACTCCATGCGCTTGGGTGGGTGCTCCAAGTCCAGCGCACGCTGCAATTCCAGCAGGCGGTCGTCCATGCTGGCGGCTTCGACCAGCCGGGTGGAAAGCGCCTGCGCGGCGGTGGCCTGCGCCATCTCCAGCAGGCGCACCTTGGCCCCACGTTGGGGCAGGCAGATACTCACCCTGCGCCCCGCACGGCTGCCCAGCGCGCCTTCCAGCATCGCCTCTTCGCCAATGTCGTGACTCACCAGAATCTCCGGCGGTGCGGGCTGGTCGAGGTAATGCTGACTCAGGAAACTCTCCAGCAATTCCTCCGCTGCGACATGCGCCGCATGCCGGGGGAAATGGCTGCGATGCCCGAGGTTCATGCCATCGCGCACGCTCATCACCACCACGCAGCTGGTGGACTGATGGGTGGCCACACAGACCACGTCGAGATCCTCGGCCCCGCCGGTGAGCGCACGGCTTTCACGCACACGCTTCAGGGCTGCGATCTGGTCACGCAAGGCAGCGGCCTTCTCGAAGGCCAGCGCCTCGGCGGCCTGCTCCATTTCCACCGTCAGGTCGGCGGCGAGTGCATCCGCCTTGCCTTCGAGCAGGCGTGTGGCCTTTTTGATGTCGGCGGCGTAGTCCTCTTTCGAGATCAGATTGACGCAGGGTGCGGAGCAACGCTTGATCTGGTGCTGCAGGCAGGCGCGCTGCCGATGCGCGAAGAAGTTGTCTCGGCAGGGCCTGAGCTTGAACAGCTTTTGCAGGGTGTAGAGCGTTTCCTTCACCGCACCTGCGCTGGGGAAGGGCCCGAAGTAGCGGTGCTCACCCGTCTTCGCACCCCGGTAGTAGCCAATGCGCGGGAAAGCATGGGCGCTGATGCGCACATACGGGTAGCTCTTGTCGTCGCGGTAGACGATGTTGTATTTCGGGTTCAGCTCCTTGATCAGGTTGCTCTCGAGGATCAGTGCTTCGTCCTCGGTATGGACGAGCGTGACTTCCACGCGCGCGATCTGGCTCACCATCGCCTCGATGCGCGCATCGCCGGAGGCGCGCAGGAAGTAGGTGCTGACGCGCTTCTTGAGGTTCTTGGCCTTGCCCACGTACAGCAGTTCGCCCTGGCTGCCTACCATGCGGTAGACGCCGGGAGCGCTGCTGAGTTGCTGCAGGAAGCTGCGGCTGTCGAAAACGGTTTCGCTCATGCGTCTATTGTCCCCCGCCATGCAAAACGCCGCGAGGATTTCGCGGCGTTCGGTTGCAGACTCAAGGCTGGCATCAGGGCTGTGGTGGAGGGATCGGGATCGGTTGGGGTGCGTCGCCATCGGCTGGCGCATCCGCAACAGGCGGCGTCGCTGCGGGCAAGGCCTCGATCAGCGGCTTCATCTTCGCCAGACCCTTCTCGTAGTCGGGGCCGATGAAGGTCTCCAGCAGCAGGCCGAACCAGCGGTTGAGCGGGCTTGCGCCCATGTCGGCATCCATCGCCCAGACCAGCTTGGTGCCATCGCCTTCCGGCGTCAGGGTCTGGGTCACGACCGAAGGCTCCATGTTGGGCAGCATCAGCTTGATGGTAATGGCCTTGTCGGTTTCGACCGCCGTGATTTCCTGGCTGCCATTGCCGACATTCGGGTCCTCGCTGAACCAGCTCTGCCTGGCCCCGACACCCGTCGCCGGGCCCTCGTAGCTGTACTTGGTGTTGGGGTCGAGTGCCGCCCAGGGCGACCAGTCGTTGAAGTGCTTCCAGCCGTTGAGATAGCTGAACACGGTGGCGGGCTTGGCCGCGATCACCGTCGAACGCTCGATGTGGACATTACGCGGCAACGCCAGGCCGATGACGGCGAGGGCGACGACCAGACCGATGAGGCCCAGCACCAGAATTTTCAGTGTTTTCATTCAGAGTCTCCTTTTTTGTGTGGCAAGACACTACCGAGCAACCCCAGAGCACGCAACAAAAAAAGCCCGCTTGCGCGGGCTTTTGATGCATCACTGATTCACGATCAGATCGCAAACACCTTTCAGTCGGCGCCGCTAAGCGGCGCTGCGACTTCAATACCTAGTGAAACTGTTCTTCTTCGGTCGAGCCGGTGAGGGCTTTAACCGATGAGCTGCCACCCTGGATCACGGTGGTGACGTCATCGAAGTAACCCGTGCCCACTTCCTGCTGGTGCGACACGAAGGTGTAGCCCTGCTCGCGTGCCTTGAACTCCGGCTCCTGCACCATCTCGGTGTAGTGCTTCATGCCTTCGCCGCGGGCATAGGCATGTGCGAACTGGAAGGTGTTGAACCAGTTGATGTGGATGCCGGCCAGGGTGATGAACTGGTACTTGTAGCCCAGGTCGGAGAGATCCTGCTGGAACTTGGCGATCTGGGTGTCGTTGAGGTTCTTCTTCCAGTTGAAAGAAGGCGAGCAGTTGTAGCTCAGCAGCTTGCCGGGGCAGGCCTTCTGCACGGCCTGCGCGAACTCGCGGGCAAAGCCGATGTCCGGCACGCCCGTTTCGCACCACACCAGGTCGGCATAGGGCGCGTAAGCAACGCCACGGCTGATGGCCTGCTCAAGGCCGTTCTTGACGCGATAGAAGCCTTCCTGCGTGCGCTCGCCAGTGAGGAACTGCTTGTCGTTGGCGTCGTGGTCGCTGGTGATGAGGTTTGCGGCCTCGGCATCGGTACGAGCCAAGATCAGCGTCGGCACGCCCAGCACGTCGGCAGCGAAGCGGGCGGCGATCAGCTTCTCGATCGCCTCCTGCGTCGGCACCAGCACCTTGCCGCCCATGTGGCCGCACTTCTTGGCCGCAGCGAGCTGATCTTCAAAGTGAACGCCGGCAGCGCCCGAGACGATCATGTTCTTCATCAGCTCGAAGGCGTTCAGCACACCGCCGAAACCGGCTTCGGCATCGGCCACGATCGGCAGGAAGTAGTCGATGTATTCCTTCGCACCCTGCTCGATGCCACGGCTCCACTGGATCTCGTCAGCGCGGGTGAAGGTGTTGTTGATGCGGCGCACCATGGTCGGCACCGAGTCGTACGCATAGAGCGACTGGTCGGGGTACATGGTTTCCGAGGTGTTGCCGTCGGCGGCAACCTGCCAGCCGGAGAGATACACGGCTTCGAGGCCAGCCTTGGCCTGCTGCATGGCCTGGCCGGCGGTGATGGCACCAAAGGCATTCACATAGCCCTTCTTGGCCTCGCCATTGACGAGCTTCCAGAGCTTTGCCGCACCGCGCTTGGCGAGGGTGTGGTCGATGGCAACGCTGCCGCGCAGGCGGACCACGTCGGCGGCGGAGTAGCCGCGCTTGACCAGTTTCCAGCGGGGGTTGGTGGCCCAGTCGTGTTCTAGGGCTTTGATCTGCTCTTCGCGGGTGGACATCGTCTGCGTTCCTTTCGGGGAGTGAAAAACGGACTGGTCGCAGGTGCATTACAGGTCAAAAAACCATCACGCTGCGGCAATGGGCGCGGATTATAGCGAGTGCGTTTTTGCACTGCACCATTGCCAAACTGCCTATAGCCTGTCGACGGTCACAGGCACACCGTTCAGCGCGGCGTTGCCACTCAATACATCGAGGAACAGTTCGTCGGTGAGGTCGTTGTTGCTGGCGCCTGGATGCGCTTCGGCAATCCCCATACGGGTGCCGCTGCGGTTGTGGCCCCAGCCATGTGGCAGGCTGACGACCCCGGGCATCATCTCGGCACTCGCCTGCACCTCCACCTGAATCTCGCCCACGCGCGAGCGCACCCGCACTGTGCTGCCATCGGCCAGGCCTCTGCTGGCCACATCGTCCGGGTGCATCAGCAGCTGGTGGCGGGGGTTGCCCTTCACCAGCCGATGCGAGTTGTGCATCCAGGAGTTGTTGCTGCGCACATGGCGGCGGCCGATCAGCTTGAGCTCGGAGCCTTTGGCAATGGCCTCACCCAGGGTCTCTGCAAAGCGCGCCAGCTCCGCAAAAATGGCGGCTGGTGCCGCGTTGATGCGCTTGTTCGCATGCACCAGCCGTTCCGGCAGCGTCGGCCGCAGTGCGCCCAGGTCGAGACCATGCGGCGCGGCCTGCAGGGCCTTCACCGACAGCTTGCGACTGCTCGCTTGCAATCCCAAGTCGATGATCTGCTGCGGGCGCGGCATAGGTTTCACCGGCTGGCCCAGCTTCTCCGCCAGGCGCTTGCCCACGGCCTGGAAAATCTCCCAGTCGTGCATGGTGCCGGGAGCCTTATCGAACAGCGGCTCGCTCAGACGCGCGGTGTTGCGCACGGCGAAGTGGTGAAAGATGAGGTCGTAGTGCTCGTGCTCCAGCGCGCAGGTGGGCGGCAGGATGACGTGGGCATGACGGGTGGTTTCGTTGAGATAGATATCCACGCTCACCATGAAATCGAGCGAGGCGAGTGCAGCATCCAGCTTGCGGCCGTTGGGCGTAGAGAGCACTGGGTTGCCGGCGATGGTAACGAGTGCCCTCACCTGCCCTGCCCCTGGGGCTTCGATCTCTTCGGCCAGTGCCACCACCGGCAGCTCGCCACCGAACTCCGGCAGGCCACGCACGCGGGTCTTGATCTTGCCGAAGGAGCCGGGCTTGGAGGCCGCAGCGCCCTGAATCAAGTCCAGTGCCGGCTCGGTGAACAGCATGCCACCCTCACGGTCGAGGTTGCCGGTGGCCAGGTTGATGAGCTGGATCAGCCATTGGCACAGCGAGCCATAGGCCTGCACCGACACGCCCATGCGGCCGTAGCAGGCAGCACCGTCGGCCCTGGCAAAGTCGCGGGCGATGGTCTGGATGTGCTGTGCCTCGATGCCGCAGTGCGCCGCAAGCGTGGGGAGATCGAAGGGACGGATGGCATCGAGCGCATCGCTCAAGCCATCGGTGAACTCGGCCAGACGGCCGGGCTTGAGCAGGTCTTCATCAAGCATCACCTTCAGCAAGCCGAGCAGGAAGGCCGCGTCGGTGCCGGGGCGGATGAAGTGATGCGCATCGGCCACCTCCGCCGTCTCGCTCCGGCGGGGGTCGATCACCACCATCCGGCCGCCGCGCGCGTGTAGCGCCTTCAGGCGATGGCGAAAGTCCGGCACCGTCATGAGGCTGCCGTTGCTGGCCATGGGGTTCGCGCCCAGCACCAGGAAATACTGGGTGCGGTCGATGTCCGAGATCGGCACCATCAGCTGATGGCCGTACATCCAGAAGGCCATCAGCTGGTGCGGCAACTGGTCGACCGAGGTGGCGGAGTAGCGGTTCTTGGTGCGGATCGGTGAGAGCATCTGCCCTGAGGTGGTCAGCACGCCGTAGTTGTGGACGCTCGGATTGCCGAGGTAGGCGGCAACACTATCGGGGTCGCGCCGATGCGCCTCGGCGAGTTCCGTGGCGACGAGATCGAAGGCGGCATCCCACTCGATTACCTGCCACTGATCGCCGATGCGTTGCATGGGCTTTTTCAGGCGGTCAGGGTCTTCGTAGATGTCTTTGAGCGCCACGGCCTTGGGGCAGATGTGGCCGCGCGAAAGCGGGTCGGCCGCATCGCCCTTGATCTGCAAAATCTCCTGGCCGCGCACCTTGAACTCCAGGCCGCAGATGGCCTCGCAGAGGTTGCAGGCACCAAAGTGGATTCGTTCGGCTGGCTGGTTTTGCGGCTCGCTCATGGTCTCTCCTCATCGATTCACACAACAAACCATAACCCAGACTCGAATCATTGCACGCGGGCTTTCAGTAGAATATCCATGTATCTACATTCTTGGAGCGTCGCATGGAAACTTCAGTATCCAAATGGGGCAACAGCCTGGCCGTGCGCTTGCCTGCGGAATACGCCCGTGCACTGGGGCTGAGTGAGGGTGCGGCCGTAGATGTGTCGGTTACGGCCGATGGTGCCTTGCGCTTGGTGCCAGCGCAGGCATTCGACAAGGCCGCATTCTTGAAGCAGCTCACACAGCTTCAAAAGGCCCCTATCACTCAGCCTGTGATGCAGACCTTGCGCGATGCTGCTCGCTACTGAGCGGGCCCATGATCTACGTCGATACCAGCGCCCTCGTCGCACTGCTGACGGTTGAGCCCGCCAGCCCCAAGGTTTTGCAGTGGTATGCCCAAGAGCTCCAGCCGCTGGCAAGCGCCGACTGGTGCATCCCAGAGTTCGCTAGCGCTTTGGCGGCAAAGCAGCGGGCCGGGCAGTTGCGGGCGGCGCAGCTGCGCAAGGCGCAACAGGCTTTTGAAGCATTGACGGCGGGTGGCTTGCGCCTGCTAACGGTCAGCCGCGAGGCGCACCATCAGGCTGCTAGCCTCTGCCTGCAACCTCAGGGGCGGCTACGTGCAGGCGATGCCTTGCATTTGGCTGTCGCCAGAGAGGCAGGTATTTCACGCCTTGCAGGGCTAGACAGCGTGATGAATGCCAGTGCTTTGCAGTTGGGGATGACGCTCGTTTTCATGACCTGAATCACTATGGCCGACTACTTCGATGTTCATCGTCGTTTTCGAGTCATCGCGGAGGAAGAGCGCAAGCAGGCAGATTGGGCAAACCGCCCTGAACTTTGGAGCGGTGGCGGCCATTTGGGTTGGCCCGAATTGCTGGATCACCAGAGAGTGCTCGTACTTGCTGAAGCGGGCTCTGGCAAGACTGAGGAAATGCGGCAACAGGCGAAACGGCTCAATGAGCGGGGCAAGTCGGCCTTCTTTCTGCCTTTGGAAGTTCTTGATCGAGACTCATTCGGCGATGCCCTTTTGATGCAGGAGGCGGCAGCCTTTCGGTCGTGGCTGGCCGAAGGCCAGTGTCCGGGGTGGTTTTTTCTCGATTCAGTGGATGAACTCAAGCTGCGGCAAGGCAGCTTGGAGAGAGCGTTTCGCGGCATGGCCCGTGCGCTTGCAGATCAGCAACACCGCGCCCACATTTTTATCTCCTGCCGACCAGGAGATTGGCTGGCCTCTGACGCGCATAGCTTGGTTCGCTGCTTGTCCTTGCCGGTGTCGTTACCGACACTCTTGCCAATCCCTGCCGAAGAGCACTTTCTTGTCCGCCTGCGAAGCGAGAAAAGCAATTCGCGTCAAGACAAGCCACTCCAAGCGGCAGGAAGCAAGTCCAACGCAGAACCAACGATTGCGGTGCTGTCACCGCTTGACGCCGACCAGATTCAGCGTTTTGCGGAACAGTGTGGATTGGTCAACAGCGCCTCCTTCATCGCAGAGATCGAGCTTCAGAATGCTTGGGGTCTGGCCAATCGACCTGTGGACTTGCTCAACCTCATCGGAGCTTGGTTGCAGAGCGGACGTTTGGGCAGTTACGCCGAGCAGCATGAAACCAATGTTTGTCGAAAGCTCCATGAACGTCCTGGCTACCCTGACCACGGCGCACCAGGTGATGAGCATTTGCGGGAAGGCGCAGAGCGGCTGGCGCTTGCGCTGACACTAACCAGAACTCGAAGTCTGCACGCGCCAGGCGCACTGCAAAATTCGACTACCGACGCGACTGCATTGAACCCGGCAGTTGTGCTGAGCGATTGGCAGCCATCACACCGGGAGGCCCTATTGCGGCGTGGAGGACGCGCTCCGCAATCAACTCCTGGGCCAGTACCTGCGGCACGAGCATTGCCGGGCCGGATGCTTGCTTCTGACCTTTGCTGGCAAGCGTGAATACTGGCAACACCCTTCAACCGGCGAACGACTCAACTTCGAGCAGGTACTGGCTCACCTAAAAGAAACGGCACATTCCCTTGAGAGGGAAAGCACCGTTCCAATACGTCTGGCGGTGCTGGCACTCGATCTGCGCCAGCACCCGACCAACGACGACTAGCCTCAATCGAGGTAGCGATAGCCCGGCAGCGTCAGGAACTCCTCGCACTTCGGCGCGGTGGACATGCGCGCGACGATTCCGGCGGCCTCGACAAAACGGCCGGCGTAGAACTTCTCGTCGCCGAGCTGCTTCTTGTAGACCGCCTGCTCCTCATCGACGATGCGCAGCACCAGCTCGCGCGTGACCTTGCGGCCATCGGCGAGTGCTGCGCCGTACTTGAGCCACTGCCAGACCTGGGTGCGGCTAATTTCGGCGGTCGCCGCATCTTCCATCAGGTTGTGCAGGGGCACGCAGCCGATGCCGCGAATCCAGGCTTCCATGTAGCCGATGCCGACGTTGATGTTGTTGCGCAGGCCGACTTCGGTGATCTGGCCTTCCGGCACCTTCAAGAGATCAGCCGCCTTGATCTTGTAGTTGAATTGCTTTGCCAGCTGGTTCGGCGTCGGCATGTGTTCGTTGAACACTTCCATCGCAATCGGCACCAAGCCTGGGTGGGCAACCCAGGTGCCGTCGTGGCCGTTCTTCACTTCGCGCAGCTTGTCGGCGCGCACCTTGGCGAACACCTCTTCGTTCTTCGCTGCATCCTTGGTCGGAATGAACGCAGCCATGCCGCCCATCGCAAAGGCACCGCGCTTGTGCGTGGTCTCGCACAAGAGTTTCGAGTAGCTGTCGAGGAAGTGCTTGTCCATGCCGACCTGCATGCGGTCCGGCACCACCCAGTCGCCGTGGGCGTTGAGGGTCTTGATGCAGCTGAAGATGTAGTCCCAGCGGCCGCAGTTCAGCGCGACGATGTGGTTGCGCAGCTCATACAGAATCTCGTCCATCTCGAAGGCGGCCCACAGCGTTTCGATCAGAACGGTGGCCTTGATGGTCTTTTGCGGCACCTTCAGCAAGTTCTGGGCATCGACGAAGATCGCATTCCACAGGCGCGCTTCGAGATGCGATTGCATCTTCGGCAAATAGAAGTAAGGGCCGGTGCCGCGCTTGATCAGCTCTTTCGCGTTGTGGAAGAAATACAGCGCGAAATCGACGATGCCACCGGGTGCCGGCTTGCCGTCGATGAGGATGTGCTTCTCCTCCAGATGCCAGCCGCGCGGACGCACGATGAGCGTGGCGACCTTGGGATTGAGCTTGTATTCCTTGCCTTCCGGCGACTTGAAGCTGATCTTCTTGCGCACCGCGTCATACATGCTGACCTGGCCTTCCATCATCAGGCTCCAGACCGGGCTGGCCGAGTCCTCGAAGTCGGCCATGAAGCACTTCGCACCGCTGTTGAGCGCATTGATGACCATCTTGCGCTCGACCGGGCCAGTGATCTCGACGCGGCGGTCGAGCAGGTCGGCCGGGATGCCCGCGATCTTCCACTTGCCGTCGCGGATTTTCTTGGTCTCTTTCAAAAAGCCCGGCTTCTTGCCGGCGTCGATCAGCTTCTGGCGTTCAACGCGCAGGGCCAGCAGTTTCTCGCGCGTCGGCGCGTGCTTGCGGACGAGCGTGGCGACGAACTTGAGTGCCTCCGGAGTGAGGATTTTCTTGGTGGCGGCCGTGGTGGCCCCGACGATCTCAACGCCTTTGACTGCGCTCATTGCTTGCAAACTCCTACTGCGTGCGTGGAAGAGAAAACCGACTGCGGCTGCGGGCGGCGGCGGATTATAGCTAGGCCATTCTTCTGCTTGCCGTCGCGCGCGCCAGCGACGACGATGCAGGCACAACAACTAATGGAGAGAGAAATGGAACCGAGTCAGGCCATCACGGTGCTGCTGCCGCTGTCGTTGTTCATCATCATGTCGAGCCTGGGCCTGGCGCTGACGCTGGCCGACTTCAAGCGTGTCGCGATCTACCCCAAGGGTGCGGCGATCGGTCTGGTCAACCTCATCCTGCTCTCGCCGCTCTTGGGCTTTCTGCTCGCCAAACTCTTTGGCCTCACCGCCGCACTTGCGGTCGGCATGGTGTTGCTGGGGGCCTCACCGGGCGGCACCACCGCCAACATGATGACCCACCTCGCGCGTGGTGATACCGCGCTGTCAGTGACGATGACTGCGCTCTCCAGTCTCGCCGCCGTCATCACCACGCCGCTGTTCCTGGGCCTCGCCAGCGCGCACTTCGCAGCGGGCGATGCCGCACTCACGCTCGACATGGGGCCGATCGTGGTGAAGATTCTGCTCATCACCCTGGTGCCGCTCTCGCTCGGCATGGCCGTGCGAGCCTTTGCGCCGGCGTTCGCCCTGCGCATCGAGCCCATGGCGAAGAAGATCGCCACCGGCTTCTTCGTGCTGGTGGTGATCGCCGTGCTGGTCAGCGAGCACGACGAAATCGGCCGGAACATCGCCGTCGTCGGGCCTGCGGTGCTCGCACTCAACGTGCTGGCGATGACGATCAGCTACCAGATCGCCAAGGCCGCGAAGCTGGACAGCAAGCAGTCCACCGCGATTGCGATCGAACTCGGCGTGCACAACACCACGCTGGCGATGGCCGTCGGCGCGATGGTGGCCCCGGCGCTGGTGGTGCCGGCGGCGGTGTATGGCGTGTTCATGTTCATCACCGCCGGCCTGTTCGCCAAGATGATGCACGCGCGCAACGGCTGAGCACTGCTGACAAAAAAGGCCGCTCCGAGCGGCCTTTTTTGCGTCTGCATCCCCCTCAAGCGTGAATTGCTTTCTCGGAGACCACGATGCCATCGGCATCGGCATACAGCCAGGCTCCCGGCTTGAAGGTGACGCCTGCAAAGTTCAGCACCTTGTCGGCCGCTGCCGAGTGCAGGCCCTTCTCGGATTTGCGCGGGTGCACACCCAAGGCCTTTATGCCGACGGCATGGGCTGCCAGCTCCTCGCTGTCGCGCACATAGCCGTAGACCACGATCCCAGCCCAGTCATTCTTCACCGCCAGCTCGCCGAGCAGGCCGCCCACCAAAGCACAGCGCGTCGAGCCGCCGCCATCCACCACCAGCACGCGACCCTGCCCCGGGGTCTCCAGCGTCGCACGCACCTGGGCGTTGTCCTCGAACACCTTGAGGGTTTTCATCTGGCCGAAAAAGGCCAGCTCGCCGCCGAAGTCGTTGAAGATCGGCTCGGTCACTTGCACTTCGGGGTGGGCGTCGCAGAGATCGGTCGTGCTCATGTTTTTAGAAGCTGGGATGGCGGTCGGGGAATGGGATCAGGGTTTGCGTGCGAGCAGCGGCATGGCGAGCGCCCAGGCGATGAAGCCGACGAAGGCGGCCATCGTCCAGAACGGAATGCTCTGGCCGAGCAGCGTCCAGTCGATCTTGGCGCAGTTGCCATCGCCTTTCAGGATGAGCGTGATGACCTCTTGCAGGGGCATCATCTGCATCAGGAAATCGAGCGTTGGCCCGCAAGCCGGGCGCTGGTCTTCCGGCAGGCCTTGCAGCCAGACGTGCCGCGCGGCGATGAAAGCGCCGATGGATGAAGCCAGAGTAGCCAGCCCCGAATACAGCCAGCGGCCGCCAGCTTTCGGGCCGTGTAGGGCTGCTAGCAGAAACACTGCACCGGTCGCCAGCATGGCCACCCGCTGGAAGATGCACATCGGGCAGGGTTCGAGGCCGAGATGCTTCTGGAAGTAGAGGATCGCAGTCAGCAGGCCAGTGGCGCAGCCCGCTGCACCCAGCAGGGCCAGTAGACGATAGTTGAGCAGAGTGTTCATAGAGGCCCTTAGCCCATGACCACGGGGATGCCCGCGATCTTGCTTTTCCACTCCTTGGGCCCGGTTTCATGCACCGAAGTTCCGAGGCTGTCGACGGCGACGGTGACGGGCATGTCCACCACATCAAACTCGTAGATCGCCTCCATGCCCATGTCGTTGAAGGCCAGCACCCTGGCTTCGCGGATCGCCTTGCTGACGAGGTAGGCAGCACCGCCCACGGCCATGAGGTACGCCGCCTTGTGCTTCTTGATCGCCTCAATACCGATGGGCCCGCGCTCGGCCTTGCCGATCATGGCGATGAGGCCGGTCTCGCTCAGCATCATTTCGGTGAACTTGTCCATGCGCGTCGCGGTGGTCGGGCCAGCGGGGCCGACGGCCTCGTCGCGCACCGGGTCTACCGGGCCGACGTAATAGATCACGCGATTGGTGAAATCGACCGGCAGCTTCTGGCCCTTGCTGAGCATGTCTTTGATGCGCTGGTGCGCGGCATCGCGGCCAGTGAGCATCTTGCCGTTGAGCAGCAGGGTTTGACCGGGTTTCCAGCTCGCCACTTCGGCGGCGGTCAGAGTGTTGAGATCGACGCGCTTCGAGTGCTGCACATCCGGCTTCCAGGCCACGTTCGGCCAGTCTTCAAGGCGCGGCGGCGTCAGCACGGCAGGGCCCGATCCGTCGAGATGAAAATGAATGTGTCGGGTGGCAGCGCAGTTCGGGATCATGCCGACGGGCAGGCTGGCGGCATGGGTGGGCGACTCGATGATCTTCACATCGAGCACCGTCGTGAGACCGCCGAGCCCCTGCGCGCCGATGCCGAGCTGGTTCACTTTTTCCAAGAGCTCCAATCTCAGTTCTTCGATGCGCGAAAGCGCATCCCCGCGCGCCTTCTTTTCCTTGACCAGATGAATGTCGATCGGCGACATCATCGCCTCCTTCGCCATCACCATCGCCTTTTCCGGCGTGCCGCCGATGCCCAAGCCGAGGATGCCGGGCGGGCACCAGCCGGCGCCCATTGTCGGCAGGGTCTTGAGCACCCAATCGACGATGGAATCGCTGGGATTAAGCATCACCATCTTGGCCTTGTTCTCGCTGCCGCCACCCTTGGCACCGCACACCACTTCGACGTGATCGCCGGGCACCATCTCGATGTGAACCACCGCGGGCGTGTTGTCCTTGGTGTTGGTGCGCTTGCCGGCCGGGTCACTCATGATCGAGGCGCGCAGCTTGTTGTCGGGGTTGAGGTATGCGCGGCGCACGCCCTCGTCGACCATCTCCTGCACGGTCAGCTCGCTGTCCCACACCACCTTCATGCCGATCTTCAGAAACACCACGCAGATACCGGTGTCCTGGCAGATGGGGCGCTTGCCCTCGGCGCACATCCGTGAATTGGTGAGGATCTGCGCAATGGCATCCTTGGCTGCCGCCGACTCTTCGCGCTCGTAGGCCGCACCAAGTGCCTGGATGTAGTCGAGCGGGTGGAAGTAGCTGATGTACTGAAACGCATCGGCGATGGATTGGACGAAGTCGGCTTCTTTGATGTGGCTCATGGCGTGCGGATGCGGCTGTGGCGAGAGTGGAGCGCATTATCCGTCACTGCGGCAGTCTTGCCAGTCAGTCTGCACCCGCCACGCTGAAGACATCGGCATAGCGGTCGCGGATCGCCAGAAAGAGGTGGATGGCCTCGCCCGCGATGCGCAGCGGATAGCCCAGGCCGTCCCATCGCTCGTGATGCTGTGCTGCGAGTATCGAGGCCGCGCGCAGGATCGGCAGGCCCTGCCCCGCAAACATCTGGCCGCCCATCATGGCGTGGGTGCGCATGGTCACCAACTCCTCCTCGCTGAGGCGGCCTGGCTTGTTGAGGATGGCATCGGGTCGATGTTGCCGTGAATTGGCTGGATCAAGTCATGCGATGTTGTCCTTGGCTAGCATCGTGCTACTCAAGAGTTGAACCGGAAACTGGATCTCGAAGCGAAGGCCCTCGCCCGGGGTGCTGCTGGCGCGAATCTCGCCGCGCAGGGTCTGATGCACGACGTTGAACACCACGTGCAGCCCCAGGCCGCTGCCGCCATCGCCACGTTTGGTGGTGTAGAACGGGTCGAAGATCAGCGGCAGCACCTCGGCGGCAATGCCCCGGCCGTCATCGCGGTAGCTGAGCCTGAGTTCTCCGTCTTCCACTGCGACGGCAATCTGCATCAGGCCTTTCTGGCCCTCGTCCCAGGCGTGGATCAGCGAGTTCATGACCAGATTGCTAATGATCTGCGCCAGGGCACCGGGGGCGGTACGCAGCAGCAGTCCGGGCGGGCAGTCTACCTCCACCTCGTGTGGGGTGGGCTTGATGCGTGGCTGGAGACTCAGCAGCACCTCGTCCAGATACTCGCCGAGTTCGATCTCTCGCCACTCCTCGCTGCCTTGATCGACGGCAACCTGCTTGAAGCTCTGCACCAGTGTGGCGGCCCGTCGCAGATTGGCGAGGATGATCTCGGCCGACTCGGCAAAAGCATGTACGGCAGTTTCGAGCTGGGATTTTTTCAGCACGCCATCTTTCAGCGCCCTGGCGATGAGATCAGCCTGTTCGCCCAGATACGAGGCGGCAGTGACCGCAATGCCGACCGGGGTATTGATCTCGTGCGCGACACCGGCGACCAGCAGGCCCAGTGAGGCCATTTTTTCGGCCTGCACCAGCTGCTGCTGGGCCTGGTGCAGTCGGGCCAGGGCCGCCTCGGTCTCCTGCACCTGCTCGCGCAGTGAAACGTTGAGACGCTCCAGCTCGCGCTTGGCGCGGTTGCGCTCGCTGACATCGCGCACCACGGCAGCGTGGTAGCGCACGTCCTCGATCTCAGTGACGCCCACCGAAATCTCCACCTCGATCTCACCGCCTTGCCGAGTCAAGCCGATGCCCTCGGCGATCTCGGGGGCGTCACCGTGATCCGCTGCTTGGAGTTGCTCGATCAGGGCACTGACCGAGGGCAGCAGGCTGGCGATGTCACGCTGCAAGACCTCATCGGCCTCGCAGCCGAACATGCGCTCGGCCCCGGCGTTGAAGCTGCGGATCCGGCCATCGGCAGTGAAGGTGATGATGGCATCGGGCACTGCCCGGGTGGCCGCGCGCAGGTGCGCGGAGTGGCTGGCACCCCCGCCCCCGGCACTGGCACCCAGTGCGCCGGCGATGCCCTCTGCGCCGACGGCTTCGACGTGGAGCTCGTCCCAGCGGTTCAGCAGGTCGAGCCCCATGCTCTGGAGCTTTTCTTCAGTCTGCTGCCGCTGCTCGCGCTCACGCTCGCGCTTCTGGTTCTGCACTTCTGCTTCGTCTGGCAAGACGAGCAGCCCGTCTGAGTCCGTCATGATTTACCTCTCCCGATCAGGGTAAATCTTTGCTCGATGGTATACCTGCGGAGGCGATAAAAAAGTGCCTCGTGTTGGCTGATTTCAGGCATCCGTGAATTGGCTCTTAAGTCGACACGAGCCCCCTGTCGAGGGCCGCCCTGCTGGGTTGTCGTGATCTGCGCCGCTACACTGTGCGTCTTACCGCCCTGCCCCAAGCCCGAAGCGACGCATGCACCTCACCTCGCTGTCTGCCATCTCCCCCATCGACGGCCGCTACGCCGAAAAAACCGTCGAGCTGCGGGCCATCTTTTCCGAATATGGCCTGATGCGGTACCGCGTCATCGCCGAAATCCGCTGGCTGCAAGCCCTCGCTGCGCACGCTGGCATCCCGGAAGTGCCTGCGCTCTCGGCTGCGGCCAATGCACGGCTCGAAGCCATCATCAGCGGCTTCAATCTAGAGGAAGCGCAGTGGATCAAGACAAAGGAGCAGACCACCAACCATGACGTGAAGGCGGTCGAGTACTACCTGAAGGACAAGGTAGCGGGCCACGCGGAGCTGGCCAGCATCACCGAGTTCATCCACTTCGCCTGCACCAGCGAAGACATGAACAACCTCGCCCATGCGCTGATGCTCAAGGATGCGCGCGACAAGGTGCTGCTGCCTGCCATCGACAAGACCATCGCCGCCATCGGCACCCTCGCTCGCCAGTACGCCGAGCAGCCCATGCTCTCGCGCACCCACGGCCAGCCGGCTTCGCCGACCACGCTCGGCAAGGAGATGGCGGTATTCGCGGTGCGACTGGCGCGACAGCGCGAGCAGTTTGTAGCCGTCACCTGCCTGGGCAAGGCCAATGGCGCGGTGGGCAACTACAACGCCCACATCGCCGCCTATCCGCAGGTGGATTGGCCGACGTTCGCGGCCACCTTCATCACCGGCCTGGGGCTGGAAGTGAGCCCTGCCACCACGCAGATCGAGCCGCACGACTACATCGCCGAGTATTTCCACGCGCTGTCGCGCTTCAACACCGTGCTGACCGGCTTTGCGCGCGATATCTGGAGCTACATTTCCATCGGCGCCTTCAAGCAGCGCGCGGTGGCGGGCGAGGTCGGCAGCTCGACCATGCCGCACAAGGTCAACCCCATCGACTTCGAGAATGCCGAGGGCAATCTCGGCCTCGCCAACGCGATCCTGCAACACCTGGCCGAAAAGCTGCCGGTGTCGCGCTGGCAGCGCGACCTCACCGACTCGACCGTGCTGCGCAATCTCGGCGTCGGTGCCGCGCATTCGCTGATCGCCTGGCAATCGCTGTGGAAAGGCATCGGCAAGCTCGAAGCCGATGCCTGGAAGATCGGCCAGGACCTCGACCAGAACTGGGAAGTGCTGGGCGAGGCGATCCAGACCGTGATGCGCCGCTACGGCCTGCCGGAGCCCTATGAGCAGCTCAAGCGCCTGACGCGCGGGCAGAAGATCGGCCGCGAGGCGATCCGTGACTTCGTGCAGGGGCTGGCGTTGCCGGACGAGGCCAAGGCCAGCCTCTTGGCGATGACGCCGGCGAGCTACATCGGCAATGCCGTCGAGCAGGCCAAGAACGCTGCATGAGCGAGGCCCTGCCCACGGCCTTGAAACCGGCGATCACGACCTTGCGCGGCCGTCTGGAGTTTCTCTCGGCGGCACGGCGGCTAATCGCCGAAACCCGCTACAACGCCAGCCTACTGTCAGTGGGGTTGGATGCGCGCATCTTTGGCGACCCCTCGTTTGCCGATGCGGTGAAGCAGTTCCTGCTGCTGCGCCGCAATGCGCACCTGCGGGTGCTGGTGGCCCATCCGCAAATGGCCACACGGGCACCCCATGCCCTGGTTGATCTCGGCCGCCTGCTGTCGAGCCGGGTGGAGTTCCGCGAGTTCGCCCCCGGCAAGCCGCTGCCCTCAGAGGAAATGCTGCTGGCCGATGGCCGCCTATTGCTGGAGCGCAACAGCCCCGATGCGCTCGAAGCCCGACTGATCCTCGACGACCCGATGAGCACGCGCGAGCGGCAGCGTCGCTTCGACAATCTCTGGGATCACGCCGTGCCATCTGCCGACTTGCGGCAGCTGCGGATCTAAAACCCGGTCAGCTCTCGGCAGGTGCCAGGGTTTCGCGCTGGCGGATGAGGGCTTTCACGGCATCGGGGATCGGCGAGGTCTTCTGCGCCTGATAGTCGAACCACACCACCACCCCGGCCGTGACGGCCACTAGGCGCTCGCCCTCGAACATCGCGCCGACCGTCTCCATGCTGCTGCGGCCGAAGCGGCTGATGCGCAGGCCGACATCCAGCGTGGCCGGATAGTGCAGCTGTTGCAGGAAGTCACAGCCGAGCTTGGCGAGGATCAGCCCTTGCTGCGTCCACATGCCAGGCACTACGCCATCGAACAGCTGGAAATACTCTAGCCGCGCCTGCTCGTCGTAGGTGAAGAACTTGGCGTTGTTGACGTGGCCCAGCGTGTCCATGTCGCCCCAGCGGACGACCATGCGGGTGAAGTGGCTGAAATCGCTGCGCGCGGGCTGTTGAGGCTTGCTCATGCCGCGGCGGCAGCGGCGGCGCGCTCGAAGCGCGAGAGTTCCTTGCGGTGCTGATGAATGTTCCAGACGATGCCGCTGAAGCACATCAAGAGGTGCATCGCGCAGAAAAAATTGGCCTGCTTGGGGAAGTAGAAGGCATACAACGCCGCGTACAGCAGCGCACCGGCAGCGAACACCTGGAAGAACATGATGATCGAGAAGAACTGCTTGAAGGACTGGCGCGCAATCACCGTCACCAGCAGCACACCGAATGGCAGGCCGGTAGCGGCCACATAGCGGTAGCTCAGCTCGGGCGCATGCTGGAAATTGGCGACGAAGAAGTTCGGCAGCCAGTAGGCCAGCGTGGCGAAGCAGAGCACCAGATAGGCCAGTACGAAAAAGAGGCCAAGCACACGGTTCATGTCAGGCCATCCGGAATGGTGGAAAGGGACCGGATTATAGCCAGCCGCCTTGCGGCCTCGGCATTGATGAGAGCTTTTCTCTCAGCCGAGGCCCCAGGCCACTCGACGATCTCGCCAATCAGCCTGCCACAGCCAGCGCAGGTGTCGGCTTCGAGCTGGCAGATGCCCTGGCAGGGCGATGGCGGATGGGAGAATAAAGAGGGCATGGCACCGCAGGGCTGAATCGTTTGGATAAGATTAGCGCAATCATCCGAGTGAAAGGAAAGGCACATGGCAGCGATGAAATCGGCACTAGGGAAAAGCCTGATCGCCATCACGGCCATGGCACTGGCGGCCTGCGCGGCGGATCCGCAGGGTGAGCGGCTGGCGTTTGGCAACTCGGTGATCCGCGACTACAACCTGAGCGAGGCGCACAAGCGCCGCTTGCAGTACTACACCTCGGAGCACATCACGCTGGCGCGCGCGGCCTCCAGCAGCCTGCGCGGCATTGCCGACGGCAAGCTGATCGAACGCGGCAATACCAGTGTGCGGGGCGTGGATGTGCTCGCTGGCGCGCCTGGTGTGGTGGTGGGTTCAGGCCCCAACTGGCTGGCAGTGAGTTTCGAGCCTGGCAGCTATCTCTACTTCGTCTCGCAACAGGCGCAGGTCAATTCACCTTACTGGGATGACCGCCGCGACGACGACCGCTATTACCTCTACGCACCGGACTGGGATGGCCGCGCCGGCAGCGTGAAACTCGGCAACGTCGACTACCAGGCCGTGGACAAGAGCATCAACGCCTATCTGATCGTGGACCGCGAGGCGCTCTTCAACGCCGAAAGCCGCTCCAGCACCCTTTCGGGCCGCTGGCTGGATGGCATCAAGCGTTAGCACCCATCGCGCGGTCGCTGCGGGAAGCCGCACCCACAAAAAAGGCCGCAGCTCGATGCTGCGGCCTTTTCGCATCGCGGCTCTGAAACTTACTGCGCGACGACCGGCACCGGCTCGTCGCTTGCCGCGGCGGGCGCAGCTTCAGCAGGAGCGGCTTCAGCAGGAGCGGCTTCAGCAGGAGCAGCTTCAGAAGCGGCGGCTTCGGCTGATGCCGGCTCGGCGACGGCAGGGGCGGCTTCGGCAGCAGGCGCAGCGGCAGGCTCCGGAGCCGGAATGGCTTCGGGCTGCGCGGCGGCGGCGTTGTAGATGCGGAACTGCGCCGTACGGTTCAACGCGCGGCCTTCTTCGGTGCTGTTGCTGGAGAGCGGCTTAAACTCACCCATCGACAGCGTCGAGAGACGGCCCGCCTCCACACCCTTGCCCAGCAGGTACTGTCGCACCGCCTCGGCACGCTGCGATGCGAGCACGATGTTGTAGGCCTCGCTGCCGCGATTGTCGGCATGGCCGGTGATCTCGATACGCGAACCCGGCGTGGCCGCGAGGTAGGCAGCCGCCTCGTCGAGCTTGGTCTTGGAGGGCTCATCGATCACGGCCACGTCGGTGGCGAAGTACACCGGCTGCGGCTCGGCGAGTGCCGCGGGCGGCGGCACCGGTGCGGCCACCACCACCGGACAGCCCACTTCGTTGACAGCCGCACCCGGCTCGGTGCCGGGGCACTGGTCAACACCGTCGGAAACGCCATCGCGGTCGGAGTCGGCAGCGCAGTCGCGGCGGCCGGTGACGGGGTCAACGATGGAAAGCTCGCAAGCCTCGACCGGAGCCGGGGTGTCACTGGCAATGGCGGCACCGGCCCACATCAGCGGCACTTGCAGGCCGAGCATCACGCGGTAGTCAACCAGCAGATCCTTGTTGGCGGGCTCCGAACGCTTTCTGTTGTCATGCCCGAGAGCATTGGCCTCGGCGCGGACTGCCATTCCATACCAAGGCAGGCTGATCAGGGTGCCGAAGCCGGCGTTGAAGCCGAAGTGGGTGTGTTTCTCGCCAAGCACGTCTTCCTGCACGCCGCCCAGGCCGCCGCTGACGAAGGGCTTGAACAAGCCGAAGGCACCGAAGTCATGCACGTAGTTGATCAGCAGTGCGGTCTGGTAGTCGTCGCGGCCATCAAGCGAGCGTTCGCGTCCGACGTCGTAGTAGCTGATTTCAATGGCACCGTGCTCCAGCTGGAGCGGCACGCCGAAGGTGAGCTGGCCGCCGAGGCCGTTGTCGGCATCGCGCTTGCTGTCGCTGATCTCGTAGACGCCGGAGCCGACGACGTAATTGCCGCTGGTGCCCTCGTTATTCACGGCCAGCACAGGCGCTGCAAAAGCGGCGAGCGCGAGTGCGCTCCAGATCGTCTTCTTGTTCATAGCTCCAAGTCCTTCCTTTTCGTTTGTGTTTGTAGTCGCTGCCAGCTGCGCCAGATTAAAGCGCAATTCGATGAATATCCAAAGACGTGCCGGGCATGGTAATCGCCCGGTATTGTGCAACAGGCTCAGGCGCTTATGTTGGCAAGGCCCGCGCGCAGTCGCGCACCAGTGTCGGCCCCTGGTAGATGAAGCCCGTGTAGATCTGCACCAGATCAGCTCCAGCCGCCCTGCGCTCCATGGCATCGGCCGCGCTGCCGATGCCGCCAACGCCGATCAAGGGGAAGCCCGCAGCGGCTGCGCTACGCAGCTGCCGCAACACCGATGTGGCCCTTGCGGTCAGCGGCGCGCCGGATAGGCCGCCGGCCTCAGCCCCGTGCGCATGGCCTGCCACGACCTCGCGCGCCAGCGTGGTATTGGTGGCGATAAGGCCATCCATGCCGTGCTTCTGCGCCAGGTCAACCAGGCCCGGCAAGGCGGCGTCGGGCAGGTCGGGAGCGATTTTTACCAGCACCGGCGCACGGCGTCCTTCGTACTGCGCCACTGCCTCGCGCGCGCTGGCGATGGCAGCCAGCAAGGCGTCGAGTGCGGCATCGGACTGCAAATCGCGCAGATTCTTGGTGTTGGGACTGCTGATGTTGACGGTGATGTAGTCGGCGTGCCGGTGCAGGCGCTTGAGGCAGAGCACGTAGTCATCTGCCGCGCGCTCGATGGGTGTATCGGCGTTCTTGCCGATGTTGACGCCCAGCACACCGGTGAACTGGTGGCGGGTATTTTCCAGCCGCGTGGCGAGCGGCTCCATCCCAAAGTTGTTGAAGCCGAGGCGGTTGATGAGGGCCTGGTGCTCTGTGAGGCGGAACATGCGCGGCCTTGCATTGCCCGGCTGCGCGCGCGGCGTGACGGTGCCCACCTCGACAAAGCCGAATCCGAAACGCTCCCAAGCCGCGAGGCATTCGCCGTTCTTGTCGAGGCCGGCTGCCAGGCCAACCCTATTGGGGAATTGCAGGCCGATGACGGTGGCGGGTGCGATCACCCTCGCCTGCCCCATGAGCGCACCAGCCAGTTTCGGGAAATGCGCGAGCATTTCCAGCGTCACTTCATGGGCACGCTCGGCATCGAGCTGGAACAGGGCGCTGCGGGCAATCGAATAAAGCATGGTCAGTGTGGATTAACTTCAAGGAGGGCCGGCAGGGGTTGCGGAATGGCCTCCGCGCGCACTGGCGGCGAGAGCTTGAGCCGCAGGAAGCGCGGCAGTGGCAGCACACTGGCAAGCTTGCGCCGCACGGCAGTGATCTCGCGGTGGAACAGATCGTTGGTGGCCGTCAGCGGCAGCCTCAACAGCGTCAAGCCGAGATCGCGCAGCAACAGGCTTTTGCTGTCGCCCTCGTACAGCGAGCCGAAGCTGCCGCCCGCTGCGAACAGCGCCCGCGACAGGTGCAGGTAATCGCGCTGAATCACCAGCCCTGCCTGCTGGGTGTTGCTCATCAGTTGCAGCACCGCCTGCCCGCGCGCATGCAGGCCTGCCATACCGCCGCGCCGCAGGGTGCCGATGAAGTTGCTGCGGGTGAGCGGCACCACACCCTTCTTGCGCAGGGTGTCATCGAGTGCGCCCTTGATCTCGGCGCGGCGTCTGGCATTTTCCACGGGCTGGGTGCTGACCTTGATGAGGGCATCGGCAAGCACATCGGTATCGGCCAGCAGGGCACCGGCGAGGTAGTCCCAGACCAGGCTCCACTTGCCGTCGAGCGGCACCACATTGCCCCAGTCGATGAGGTGCAACATTCCGTCGTGGCCGATCATCACGTTGCCGGGATGCAGGTCGCCGTGCATCTCCTTGTAGACGAAGACATGATGCAGCACGGTGAACAGCAGGCGCTCCATCACCTGCGTCTGGAAACGCCTGCGCTCGTGCCTTGGCATGCGTGCGAGTGCGCGGGTGAGACTGGTGGCGTCGGAGAGATATTCCATCTCCAGGATGCGCCGCGAATGGCCGTAGAGCTGCGGCACGCGGAACAGCTGGGTCTTTTTGCTGCGCTCGTAAAAGCGCAGGTGATGGCGCGCTTCACTCTCGAAATCCAGCTCTTCCATGAAGCCCGCGACGAACTCGTCCACCTGCTCTTGCATGGCCCGCAGAAAGGGCGCGAGCTTGGAGTGCGGCGCCCAGTATTGCGTGCTCATGATGGCGAGCCCGATGGAGAGCTTGCCGATGGCGAACTCGCGGTCGATGTTGTGGCGGCCCACCTTGATGACCACCGGCTTGAGCACTTCGATGCCGTTCTCCGTGAAGGGCTTCTTGGCGAAGTAGACGCTGCCGATAGAGCCACTCTTCACTGGCCTTGCGGCATCGAACTCCAGATAGAGTTTTTCAGGCGGCTTGCCAAAGCTCTCGATGAAAGCCTGTCGCACTTCCTCCTCGCTCATCGCCGGCACGTCTTCGTGGAAGACCGTCAGCTCCTTCGCAATCTCGTCTGGCAGAAAGTCGGAATTGGCTGCTGCAACCTGCGCCATCTTGATGAAGAACGGGCCGAACTCGCGCACCATCTGCGCCACGATCTCGGCCTGCGCCTTGAAGTCTTTCGGGTCGGCCGCAAAAAAGGGCTTGATGTGACGGATGGCGCGGATCTGGCGGCGCACGATGGTGATGTCATTGCGCACCATCGCCGCGCGGCGCAGCACCTCGCGCAGCTGCCACTCGTTGAAGCGCCGACCCGCCTTCAAAAGGTTCACCACTTCGGTCAGCATCGGCTCGTAGGTCTTGATGACCAGCCGCACCATGTCGAGCGAAAGCTCGCCCAGACCCTTGAGCTCCGGCGCAGTGAACAACTCGTCGAAGAAGTTCCAGAACTCCTGCACCAGTGCGTCCGGCACGGGCACCGGCGAGCGTTGCAGCGATTGATCCACCACGAAGCGGATCATCTTCTCCGTCGATTGCTCGTTGGGGATCACGCCCCGGGCGCGCAGGCGCTCGGTGATGCGGCCCGATTGCTGGACGATGGGATGCTCGTAGAGCTTCTCGAACAGGCGATCGATGGCGGCTGCCAGTTGTGGCTGGCTGACATCGTCGCTCGATGCCAAAAGCCGGCCGAGCGGCACGAAGCCCTTGCTGACCTGGTAGGTGGAAACCGTGATCGAACCCAACTCCCGCAGCAAGCTGCGGGAGTCACTGGAATGGTCGCGCAGCAGGCCACGCGAGGGAGTGCCCGGTGTTTCGGATTCGCTCACGGAGGCAGCAGGTGCCCGAGCCGCTGGCGCTTGGTTTCAAGATAGCCTGCGTTGTGGCTGTTCTCACCCACCCGCAGCGGCACCCGATCGACCACGACGATCCCGTCCTTTTCCAGCGAAGCGACCTTGCGTGGATTGTTGGTCAACAGCCGCAGGCGGCAGATGCCGATCTCGTGCAGCAGTGCAACCGCCAGCGAGTAATCGCGCGCATCGTCGGGGAACCCGAGCTGGTGGTTGGCCTCGACGGTATCAGCGCCTTCGTCCTGCAAGGCGTAGGCGCGGATCTTGTTGCCCAGGCCAATGCCGCGACCCTCTTGCCGCAGATAAAGAATCGCGCCGCGGCCCTCCTCCGCAATGCGCCGCATGGCCTCCTTCAGCTGCGGGCCGCAGTCGCAGCGCAGCGAGCCGAGCGCATCGCCAGTCAGGCATTCACTGTGCAGACGCACCAGTGGTGCCGGTTCGGGCGCGAGATCGCCCAGCGCGATCACCATGTGCTCCTTGCCGTCGGCGGCGCGGAACACGGTCATGGTGAAGGTAGCCTCCGCCGTCGGCAGCTGGGCGGAGGCAATCTTTTCGAGAAGCGGGGATAGGGGATGGGGTACGGGGTAGGGGGAGGCTTCCCCGTACCCGATTCCCTGCCCCCTATTCCCGCTTTCGAGTTTCATCATGCCCCCAGCCAGTTCTGGCCGCACACCCGCAAAGTGCGACCGTTCACACCGTTTGCAAGCGGGCTGGCAAAGAAGCTCACGGCCTCGGCGATGTCCTGCGGCACACCACCCTGCCCCAGCGAGTTCACGCGGCGGCCCACCTCGCGGTTGGCAAAAGGCATCGCCGCCGTCATCTGCGTCTCGATGAAACCGGGAGCAACGGCGTTGATCGCCATGCCTTTCTTGGCCAAAACCGGGGCCAGTGCCTCGGCATAGCCGATCACGCCGGACTTGGTCGCCGCATAGTTGGTCTGCCCGGCGTTGCCGCCGATGCCGCCGATGGAGCTGATGCAGACGAAGCGCGCACCAGGCTTCAAGCCAGACTGCATCAGCTTTTCGTTGATGTTGAGAATGGCACCGAGGTTGATGTCGAGCACCATGTCCCAGAGCTGGGGCGTCATGTTACGCAGCATCTTGTCGCGGGTGACGCCCGCGTTATGGACGACGATGTCGGCACCGCCGAAGCGCGCTTTCAGCTCGCTGGCAAGACGCTCGCCGGCGTCGGGAGCGGTCACGTCGAGTGCGAGGCCGACGCCATTGAGCGGCGCCATGGTGGCACCCAGCGCGCCTTCTTCAGCCGGGCGATCCATGCCGACCACGGTCGCGCCCTCGCGTGCCAGCACCTGCGCGATGGCCGCACCGATGCCGCGCGCGGCACCCGTCACCACCGCCACCTTGCCGGTCAGCGACTGGTTGCAATGCGCCAGTGCAGACGCACCCTTGGGTGCATCGGCCACGGCCAGCACCTGACCGGTGACATAGGCCGAATTGGGGCCGGTGAAAAACGCCAGCGGCCCGGCCAGCCAGGCATCGCCTGACTTGCTCACTTGCAGCAGGTTGGCGGTGGAGCCGTTCTTGCCGATTTCCTTCGCCAGCGAGCGCACAAAGCCCGTGAGGCCGATGGCGGCGGTGGCGGCCTCGACCGAATCGGTGTCGGCTGCCGCGCGCGCCAGCACCACCACGCGGGTGTTGGGCTTGAGGCGGCGCATGCGCGGCTGGAACAGCTCGTAGATTTCCTTCAGGCCCTTGGCCCCGGTCAGGCCGGTGCCATCGAAGACGATGACCGGTGCCACCGGCTCGGTGTCAGCGCCTTCGCTGTGCAACTCCACGCTGCTCTGCTGTGCGGCTGCCTTCACCACGGAAAAGCCGGAGTGGCTGGGGGCAACCTGCACCTTCGCCCCCAGAAGCTTGAGTGCGGCGAGCAGGGCGGCTGAGGCGCTGGCCTTGCTGTCGGCTGCCAGCAGCGCGGTCTTGCCCGCCAGCGGCTGAGGCGCGTAGCCGGTTTCGGCGCGGTCGAGACGGGGCGGTGTGGGCAGGCCTAGCGAAGCGGCAAGCTGCTTGCCAAAGGCGGAGTTGGTGAACTCTAGGTAACGGTCGAGCATGGGCGGCTTGCGACAGCGGCGTTGGAGAAAGGGGGACTATTATGCCGATGGCACTGGCGGCGGTCGCAGTGATGCCTAACAATGTGCGAATCAAATTAAAAGCTTTAGTTCCAGGAGAGGGCATTCATGAGCAAAAAGTTCTTGCCGCTGGCCGGCATCGCAGTGGTTCTGGCTGTGATCAGCTATCTGTTGCTTTCGTTCCTGTTCCCTCACAAGCAGGCCGAGGTGATTGATACCAGCGTCAAGGCCGACACCGTGTTCAGTGCGCAGTTGAACGAGGCCGAGGCCCAGGCCACCGCCAGCACCGCCGAGCAGTCCGATCTCGGCAGCCCAGCCGCTGCGCCCGCAGACGGTGAGGCGGCACCGGTCGAAGCCGCCTCGGCGGATGCAACCGCCCTTGAGGTTCCGGTAGCGGAAACCGAAACGGCCGTGAGCACCGAGCCGGTGGCGGAAGCGCCGGTAGAGGCCGCAGCGGCTGAAGTTCAGGCGGAACCCGTCGCCGAAGAGGCCCCGGCCTCGGAGCCCGTTGCGGCACCTGCCTCCGAGCCAGCGTCCGCCAGCGGTGGCTCCGGCTTGAGCCGCGAGCAGCTGGCGCGCATCGTGGCTGAAGCTGCTGCCAAGGCGGCAGCCGAAACCGCCAAGTCGATTGCCGAACAGGCCGCCCGCGACGCGGCTGGCGGCTGATCACACCGCCCTGAACTGACGAGCAGAAATCATGAAACAGCAAGCACAGAGCAACATGCTGATGGGCATCGGTGCCATCACGGCAGCGGTGATCGCGGGCTACTTCGGGCTCGACTACTTCAGCGGCAAGAAGGCCACGGCAGCACCGGCAGCACCGGTCGAAGCCACTGCGACGAGCAGCGATTACTCCGCAGCGATCAATGCAGCCACCGAGTCTGCCCTCAGCAATTCGGGGAGTGGCACAGGCCTGAGCGCCGAGGAAGCCAAGCGTATCGGTGAGGAAGTGGCGCGCCAGGTGGCGACCGAGGTCGCCCGTTCGATCGTCGATCAGACGATTGCCGGTGGCAGTGGTGGTGGTTTGAGCGAGGCCGATGCGCGCCGCATCGGCGAGGAAGAAGGCCGTCGCGTGGCCCAGGAAGTCGCTGCCGCCACCATCCAGCAGGCGCTCGCCGCCAGCGGTGGCGGGGGTGGAGGTGGCCTGAGCGCCGAAGAGGCCGAGCAGATTGGCCTTGCGGCTGGCCGTCGCGCTGCGCAGCAGGTGGCCGCGAGCACCGCCCGCGAGGTGGTGCGCAACGAGTTTGGCGGCAGCGTGGTTGCCAAGTCGGACACCAGCGCAGCCGAGCCCGCAGCCACGGGCGGCAGCGAGAACACTGCAAGCACTACGACCTCTGCACCGACCGCCAGTGCGCAACGTGCTGGGACTGGCTCAGATGCCCTGCGCGCCTGGTGGACGCCGCCGGCGAGCGGCGACTTCGGCCTGGTGTATGCGGGCCAGCCCAAGGACGAAGCAGCCATTGCACTGCTGTTCTCCGAACAGCCGGCCGACAGCGCGCTCAGCCAGAGCGTGAAGGTCTACGACGCCAAGGGCACCCTGGTGGGCGGCACCTGGGAGACCGCAGCCAATCCGCGTCTGGCCGTGCTGCGCGGTCTGCAACCCGGTCGCTACACGGTGGTGGTCGAGCCGGCACTGGCCAATGCCAGCGGCAAGGCCTTGAGCAAGGGCCAGCACGGCCCGGTCTATGTGATCTGATCAAACCCTAGTCGCGGCCACAAAAAGACCGGCTGCATGCCGGTTTTTTTGTGGCCGCGATCAATGCGTGCTGCGCTGGGCAGCAATCTCGAGTCGCGCGTCGTGATCGCTGCCGTAGCCGATATCAGCGAGCAGCTGGTCTGCGGCAGCCAGCTCGCGGTCGGCGAGATGTTGATCGCCTTGGGCAGCCGCCAGCGCCGCCTGCGCCTGCAACCAGGCCGCGCGACTGCGGTGCGCAGTCGGCAGCTGTTCGAGCGATTGCGCCGGAATGCGCGCCAGGGCAGCCTCTGCATCAGCCGTCGCACCCCTCATGGCCAGGAGCCGGGCAAGACGGGCGTGGGCCTCGACGGCCAGTAGTGGATAGCTGCTCGTGGTCAAGGCATCGGAGGCTTCGCGGTAATCCGCCAGTGCCTCCGAGATGCCACCCAGCCGCTCCAGCGCCGTGCCACGCCCGACCAGCACATAGGGCAGCAGGCCGTCATCGAGCTTGCGGCGGAGTGCCGCTGCCTCATCGAGTGCAGCAAAGCCGGCTTTGGCTTGTCCTTGTGCCAGCTCGGCACTGCCGATGAAGCGCAGGAAAGTCGGCACGAAGCCCACCATGTCGTCATAGTTGGCGCGGGCAAGCGCAAGGCCTTCCCGGCCCAGCACCAGGGCTGTGGCGCTGTCGCCACGCAGGGTCGCCGATACCGCACAGGCGGAGAAATATTCGAGCTTCAGGGTGGTGTCATCCGCTAGTGGCGGTTTCATCGCCTCGCCCGCCATGCTGGCGCACAGGCTCTCGCCCAGGGCATTGAGGCCAAGCTTGCTGCTGTTGTTGATGGCAGTGAACAAGGTGAAAGGCTCCTGCCGCAGCAGGGATAGAGCCGAACGCCTGAGCGGCTCGGCAATGGCCTGCATCTCGCTGCTTGCGGTGCGCCAGTCGCCACGCTTGAGGTGTTCTTCCGCCTGGCGCGCCGAGAGATGCAGCTTTTGCGCGGCCGGCAGCCTGGGCTTCAGTTCGGCATAGCGGGCCACGGCTTCGGTGAGTGCTGCCGCAGCGGGGTCGTCGTTCCAGAAGTCGATATCGACGACGACGCGGTAGGCGCTGCTGTAGGCCCGCGCCGGGTCCTGTGCGAACCAGGCGGCGGTGGCCTGCATCATCCGCGCTTGCAGCCAGTCGTTGAACCCGGCATCGAGCGTGCTGTAGTCGCTGATGCCGTATAGCCCCCAGAGCGCGGAATAGGCCTGCGCGCGGCCCGCCACATCACTGGCCGGGAACCGCTCATCCACGCGCCTTGCGGCACGCTCGATGAGACTGTTGACCGTCATCTGCTTGGCCGGCCCCTGCTTGAGCGAGAAACCGCCGAACACATCGTCGAGCAGGAACTGCATGGCGGCCTGAGTACGGGCATTGGCCTGCTCCGCGCGCCAGGCGAACAGCGCGGCCACCACCGTGCCCGCCAAAAACACCGCCATCGTCACCAGCGTCCACTTGCGGCGCACTTTCAGGCGGTCGAGCCGCAGCTGGGTGGCCTTGATCTGCGCCTCCGCCTGCTCGGCCAGTTCTGCTTTGCGGGTAGCCTCCTCTTGCTGTCTGCGACGCGCATCCAGCGTGCGGACCCGCTCGGCCAGTACCGCCGCCGAGGCAATACGCCGAGCCGGGTTGCCCTCGGCCGCCGCGGCGATGTCCTCGCGCAGAAGGGCGTCGTCGATGCCCTGCTCCCAGCCGGGCGCGATGGGCTTCTTGAAGTCGCCGATGCAGAGCTGGTAGAGCATCACCCCCAAGGCATAGGCATCGCTTTTCAGCGTCAGCGGCTGGCCTTCCAGCACTTCGGGGGCGAGATACAGAACCGTGCCCTGCTCGGCGCTGTCGAGCCTGCGGGTGAAGCCCAGGCGGGTGATGCCGGCATTGTCGATCAGTTCATCGGCCAGTACCCCGCCGCCGCCGAAGTCGGCGAGAAGAAGGCCTGGCTCGCCCTGGGCATCGGGCGTCACCAGCACGTTGGCGGGTTTGAGGTCCTTGTGCAGCACGCCAACACCGTGCACGGCCGCAACCGCATCGGCCAGCTGCAAAAACATTTTCAACCGCAGCTGCAAGGGCTGGTGCGGCAGGCCACCGCCAGCATTGGCCCAGTCCAGCAGGTTGCCCTGCGGGTAATGCCGCATCTCCAGGAAATACGGCGCTTCCTCCAGATTCCAGTCGAGGATTTCCGCGACCGGCGCGGCATCGCCTAGCTGCTGACGCAGCAGGCGGAACAGGGTGATCTCGCGCTTGAGGCCGTCAAGCGCCTCCGGCTGCAAGGCAAACTTGAAGACACGGGCGTCGGCCGTCTTGCGGTGCAGCACCCGCCAGACCTCACCGTGGCCGCCACTGCCAAGGTGGCTCTCCAGCGCCCATTGCGGGCGGCTGGGCGGACTGTCTCCGGCCTTGAGGCCCAGCACCGGCACGGCGACCGTCACCGCCGCCTCGACCCTGACCTCGGCCACCAAGCGGTAGCCATAGCCGTGCACGGTCTTGATCAGGCCAGTGCCCTCATCCCCCAGCACTTCGCGGATGCGGCTCACTGCCTTGGTCAACACCGTCTCGGAGAGGATGCGCCCGGCCCACACCGCGTTTTGCAGCTCGTCTTTGGTCACCACCTCACCGGCATGCCGCAACAGATACCGCAGCACCTCCAAGGGCTTGCGCTCCAGCTCCACCAGATCACTGCCCACACGCAATTCAAGCCGCGATTCATCCAGCACGCAGCCGCCAAACAGCCAGCGGAAGGCAGGGGTCGGATTATCCATTCACACCCGCTTGCTCAACACGGCAGACGCAATGGTGGCGAAAACCTGAAATCGACCGGAAGACTGCCTGCAACAGCCTGACCGCACCCTGGAAACAGTTTTCCCATTGTTGGCTCATGCGCTTTAATTACTTGTTTTTATTGCAATATCTTAATTCAGGAAAACTTCAGGAATGTTTCTGGCTTCTGTCAGGCTTTTCAAGGTCTGCAAACCCAAGATGCGCTCACCCCGAACACACGACGGGCAGCAACCGCCAGCGGAAGGCGAAACCTTGGAGAAGCAAGATGAACACCATCACCCTCGCCCAGACGGCCCTGATCGTCAACAACCTGCGCACCGCCGTGTTCTGGGCAGAGCTCGACGCCGCCATCCAGCGCCTGCACGGCACGGTGCTGATCCACGCCAGCGGCTCGCGTGATTACCGCCTGCCGGCTATCGAGATGCGGGTTTGTGTGGTCGGCAGCGCCGTCACCGCCACCTGGATCAGCCGCTCACCGGTGCTCGACTCACGCGGCCGCATCGACCTGCGCCAGTCCGCCGATGCCTGGCTCGACACCCTCGCCGCGCTGATGCTGCGGCCGGCTCCGGTCTCGGCCCGTGTGCAGGCCGCTTCGGCCCTGCTGGCAGCCGGCTTCGATTCGGTGTCGGTTTCCAGCACCGGTGCCACTGATGCCGCAATGGCGCAGATACCGGCCCATGCCGTTGCACTCGCCGCCTGAGGCAAGACCACCGATTTCGGGCAAGTCGAAGGGCTTGCCCAGCAACAACCTAGGGGAGACGTTTTCATCCCCGTGGGGAGGGCGGAACAACCAGCAAATCTCTGCTGCTGGTGCTGAACCGCGATCTTGGCGCTAAAGGGAGCCACAAGATCAACCCGTATTGGCCGCCGCGCTGAAAATCAGCCCGGCGGCCTTTTTTTGGCTCGCGTCCTAGAGCGCGTTGACCTATGAATGGTCGCAGCGGCCGAAGGCTGTATTGGGGCAGTGCGACGAACGAGGTGCAGCCAATGGTTGTTCCATTGGCAAGCCTCGTGAGGAAGCAATGCCCCAATACAGTCCGGCCCCAAAGGGTTGCGGCCAAAAAGCCGCCGGGCTTCGTTGCGAACCTTGGCTGTGGAACAACCACAGCCTGCGGTCCGCGCCTCGCCGGGCGGCTTTTTGACTCGCAACGCTGCGATCATTCATAGGTCAACGCGCTCTACAATCGTCGGACACAAAAACACAGATGAGGAGATGGCATGACCGCTGCACTGCTGGACGCGCCCGGCGCCGTCCGCGAAGAGAACAGCTTCGACCCGACGGTGATCCTGCCCTTCCTCAAATCGCAGATCACGGATCTGCCAGACGGCCCGGTCCAGCTCAAGCAGTTTTCGGGCGGTGCCTCCAACCTCACCTACCTGCTCACCGTCGGCGGCCGCGAGATGATCCTGCGCCGGCCGCCGCCCGGCACCAAGGCGAAGTCGGCGCACGACATGGGCCGCGAGTTCCGCATCATGCAGCGGCTCGAGCCGCACTTCCCCTGCCCGACTCCGCTCGCCTACACCGAGGACGAGTCGCTGATCGGCAGCCCGTTCTACGTGATGGAAAAACTCACCGGCGTGATCGTGCGCCGCGACCCGCCCAAGGGCCTGAGCTACTCACCCGAGCAGGCGCGCCAGCTCTGCCAAAATCTGTTCGACACCCAGATCAAGCTGCATCTGCTCGATTACAAGGCCGCTGGCCTCGATGATCTCGGCAAGCCCGAAGGCTATGTCGCCCGCCAGATCAAGGGCTGGTGCGAGCGATTCGAGAAAGCCTGGACCGACGACGTGCCGCGCTGCGAGGCGGTGATCGCCTGGCTCAAGGCCAATGAACCCGCCGACTGCCCGCGCTCCGCCCTCATCCACAACGACTACCGCTTCGACAACGTGGTGCTCTCGCCCGAAGACAACATGAGCATCATCGGCGTGCTGGACTGGGAAATGGCGACCCTCGGCGACCCGCTGATGGACTTAGGCTCATCGCTCGCCTACTGGGTCGAGCCTGGTGACGAACCCCGAATGCAGAGCCTGCGCATGCAGCCCAGCCAGCTCGCAGGAATGATGACGCGCGCCGAGATCGTCGAGTACTACTCGAAGCAGACCGGCATCGAGGTGAAGAACGCCGACTACTACTACGTGTTCGGCCTCTTCCGTCTCGGCGTCATCGCCCAGCAGATCTATTACCGCTGGAAGATGGGCCAGACCAAGAACCCGCGCGTGCAGATGTTTGGCATGTTCGTCACCGTGCTCTCGCAGGTGGCGGAAAAGGTCATCGCCCGCCGCGGCTGATGCCCTCTCAGGCTGTGATCGCCGCTTGAGACCTCTTGACGTTGCGATGCGCCCGCTGCACCAGCGGCGAGAGCTTGATGAGGTTGAAGGCGATGCGGTTCATCACCCGGCCCGGCAGCCGCATCGGGCGGTCGATATCCATGAACAGCACCACACGGATGCCATCGGTGTCGTTCCACACCTCATGCGAGTTGGTGTCGTCGAACATCAGGCTCTTGCCCTCTTCCCAGACGCCGAAACTCTCGCCGACGCGGATGCGGCACTGCTCGCGCGGCTCCGGCACCATCAGGCCCAAGTGATAGCGGATCACGCCCTTGTAGGGGCCGCGATGGGCATTGATGTGCTTGCCCGGCGAGAGGATCGAGAAAAACGCCGTGCGCATGCCGGGCACCGCCTCGATCAGCTTGGTGGTCTCGGGGCAGCGGGCGCAGTTTTCGTCCGAGCGGCAGCCGTAACCATAGAGGTAGAAAATCTTCCAGAGCGAATCCTGGGTGATGTGCTTCTGGTCTTCGGAGATGTCTTGCAGGTTCGGCAGTTGCTGGTGGCCGCGCATGATCACGTCCAGCTCGGCGCGGATCACTGGCCACTGGGCTTCAAGTGCGGGCACCCAATCAAAGGTTTCGGCAGCGAAGAACTCGCTGTTCGGCACCAAGGAATTGCGCTCTATGACGGCATCGACCTTCTTCAGGAGCTTGCGGCCCAGCTTGATGTAGAAGGGCTTCTTGCGCTTGGCGGCAAAGACGGCGTCGGTGGCAAAGTCCATGCGGGCCTTGGTAACGAGTAAATGAAGGGCGCGCATTTTCACACAAGGGCTGCATTGCGGTTCAGCGTCCGCCGTGATCGGGAGCAGGTAAGGATTACTCAATGCCGGACAAGCCCGCCATAATCGTCGGCCCATAACAACAAGCCACTCGATTGGAGCCCCGCCATGCCGACCAAACTCTTTGACCTCACCGGAAAAGTCGCCCTCATCACCGGTGCCTCACGGGGCATCGGCGAGGCCACCGCCCGCCTGCTCGCCGAGCAGGGTGCGCATGTGGTGATCTCCAGCCGCAAGCAGGAAGACCTCGACCGTGTGGCCGCCAGCATCGAAGCCAGCGGCGGCAAGTGCACCGCCATCGCCGCGCACCAGGGCGAGTCAGCGGCGCTCAAGCACCTGATGACCGAGATCGAGCAACGCTTCGGCAAGCTCGACATCCTGGTGAACAACGCCGCCACCAATCCCTACTTCGGCCATATCACCGACACCGATGTCGGCATGATCGACAAAACCTTGCAGGTCAACATCAAGGGCTATTTCGAGCTGGCTTCGCTGGCGGCCAAGCTGATGAAGAAGGGTGGTGGCGGGGCCATCGTCAACATCGCCTCGATCAACGGCCTTAAGCCCGGCATGTTCCAGGGCATCTACTCCATCAGCAAGGCAGCGGTGATCAACATGACGCAGGCTTTCGCCAAGGAATGCGCGCCCTGGAAGATTCGCGTCAACGCCGTGCTGCCCGGCCTCACCGAAACCAAGTTCGCCTCCGCGCTCACCAAGAACGAGCAGATTTTGAAAGTCGCCCTGCAAAGCATCCCGCTCGCGCGCGTCGCACAACCGAGCGAGATCGCACCAGCAATCCTGTACTTGGTGAGCGATGCAGCGAGCTACGTCACTGCCACCACGCTGACGGTGGATGGCGGTCTGATCGGAGCAGGCGGCCTCTAGCAATGGATGCGGGGCTTGATCACCTCGAAACGGCGCGGCTGACACTGCGCCGTTTCACGCTCGAAGATGAGCCGCTGATGTTCGCCTTGAACAGCGATGCGAACGTGATGCGCCACCTTGGCGGGCCGATGGGTGCGGAGGCAAATCGCGCCATGCTTGAAGGCCGCATCCTGCGCTATTACGAGGAGCACCCCGGCCTCGGCGTGTGGGCCACCTGCCTGCGCGACACGGGTCGCTGCGTGGGCTTTCACCTGCTCAACCATGTGCAGGGCGAGTCGCTGATCCAGGTCGGCTACCGGCTGTTCGAAGCCGACTGGGGCAAAGGCTATGCGACCGAGATGAGCGTCGCGCTGTTGCGCTATGGCTTCACCAGGCTCGGACTGCCGATGCTGATGGCGAATGCCGCGCTTGAAAACAAGGCCTCGCAGCACGCCCTGCTGAAGTCGGGTTTGCATCGCCAGGGTGAGCGCGCCTTTTCGCATCCAGCCTATGCGGCATTCGGGCCGATGGCGTACTTCGAGCGCCATGGAGCCGACTGGCTGGCGGAATTCGGCAGAGGCTAGATATTCAGGGCATGGCAAGCGCGGGCCAGCAGGCTGTGTGCATAAATCACACTTTCGTCCAGACCCGACATGCTCATCCGCGCCGGCTTCGAGATCGTTTTCGATCTGCCCAATCCCACCGTCGTCACCACCCTTCTCAATGTGGTGACGGAGCGCCGCGAAGCCTTGCTGCGCCCCGACCTGCTGCGCGCGTATGCCAACGGCAAGCGCATCGTCGATGTCGGCTACTTCCGCGATCGAATGGAGAACGTCCGCTCGCGCGTGAAGGCGCCCGCAGGTGAGCTGAGGCTCTACAACGACTTTGTCATCGCCGACAACGGCGAGGCGCTGCCAGAACCCTGGAGCGCGCACCAGCATGCACTCGACGAGCTGCCGGGCGAGTGTCTGGAGTTTTTGCTGCCCAGCCGCTACTGCGAAGTGGACAGCATTTCGCAAATCGCCTGGAACATGTTTGGCCACACCCCGCTCGGCTGGGCCCGGGTCAAGGCTGTGAGCGAGTGGGTCAAGGGCAATGTCGCGTTTGGTTATCACTTTGCCCGCAACACCCGCACGGCGATGGAAACTCTCAATGAGCGCGTTGGCGTCTGCCGCGATCTCAACCATCTGGCGATCTCCTTCCTGCGCGCGCTCAACATCCCCACGCGCTATGCCACCGGCTACTTGGGGGACATCGGCATCCCCATCAATCCGGCACCGATGGATTTTTCCGCCTGCTTCGAGGTGTACCTGGGCGGCCGTTGGCACCTCTGGGATGCGCGCCACAACACGCCACGCATCGGCTGGATCCTGCTTGGCCGTGGCCGGGATGCCGCGGACTGCGCCATCACCACGAGCTATGGCGTTGCCAACCTCAAGAAGTTCCAGGTGTGGACCGACGAGGTCAACTCGGCGGCCATCCCCTCGCTCGAAGGCCAGACCTGGGAGACGCTGCACCTGCCGGACGGAAATGACGTGGTGGCCGCAACGCGGGACAATCGCGTCTTCTAGATGATCTGTAGCACCCGCACTTGCCGACTTCAGCCGTTCCCACTGTCTCGCCCTGGCGCTTCTCCACCGCCCCCTGCATGGATTGGTCTGACCGCCATTGCCGGTTCTTCTGGCGTGGGCTGACCCGCCATGCGCGGCTCTACAGCGAGATGATCACCACAGGCGCGCTGATTCATGGCGACTCTGAGCGGCATCTGGCTTATGACATGGCAGAACATCCGGTCGCCCTGCAATTGGGTGGTTGCGATCCGGATGCCTTGGCCCGCTGTGCCGAGATGGCCGAGCAGTACGGCTACGACGAGGTGAATCTGAATTGCGGCTGCCCCAGCGACCGCGTGCAGGTGGGCCGCTTCGGTGCCTGCCTGATGAACGAGCCCGCCACCGTCGCCGCAGCCGTCGCTGCCATGCAACACGCCACACGCCTGCCGGTCACGGTGAAGCACCGCATCGGCGTGGATGACAGCGACGATTATCCCTACCTCAAGCACTTCGTCGAAACCGTGGCGGCGGCAGGCTGCACCACCTTCATCGTCCATGCCCGCAAAGCATGGCTCAAGGGCTTGAGCCCGAAGGAAAACCGCGAGGTGCCGCCACTCACCTACGAGCACGTCTACCGTCTCAAGCAGGAAATGCCGCGGCTCACCATCGTCATCAACGGCGGCATCAAGACGCTCGCAGAATGCGCACAGCACTTGCAGCAGGTGGATGGCGTGATGCTGGGCCGCGAGCCCTACGAGAACCCCTGGTTCCTGGCCGGTGTCGATGCCGCGCTGTTCGGCGATGTGAATCCCCTCGTCAGCCGCGAAGCCGCGTTGCGGCGCATGCAGCCCTACATCGAGGCTGCGCTCCGGCGCGGCGTGCCGATGAGTGCCATCACCCGCCACATGCTGGGGCTGTATCGCGGCCAGCCAGGAGGGCGGGCATTTCGACGGGTGCTCTCAGAAGGCGTACACAAGCCGGGTGCTAGCTGGAGCCTGCTGGAAAAAGCCTTGCTGGAAGTGACGCGCGAAACCCAGCTGGCCGCGTAGAATCTCGCACCTTCACCAGCTCAGAGACCCTGACCATGCGCTTTTCCAATCTGCTCGTTGTCCCTCTCTGCGGTCTGCTCTGCACCGTCTTCGCCGGCACTGCCTTTGCCGACGATGCGCCGAAGAAGCAGCAAAAGAAATCCACCAAAACCCCCACCACCGAAACCGTCAAAATGAGCGAAACCGCCCCCAAGATCCTGCTCGAAACCAGCGCAGGCAACATCACCCTCGAACTCGACGCAGTAAAGGCCCCCAAGAGCGTCGCCAACTTCGTGGCCTACGTGAAATCAGGCCACTACGACGGCACTGTGTTCCACCGTGTCATCAAGGGTTTCATGGTGCAGGGTGGCGGCTTTAACAAGGACGGCCAGAAATCCACCAGCACGCCGATCCAGAACGAAGGCGGCAATGGCCTCAAGAACCTGCGCGGCACAGTGGCCATGGCGCGCACCAACGACCCTCACTCGGCGACCGCCCAGTTCTTCATCAACCATGCCGACAACGACTTCCTCAACGCAGGTGCGCGCGGCGAATGGGGCTACGCCGTGTTCGGCAAGGTGATCGAGGGCATGGACGTGGTGGACCAGATTGCCATCACGCCCACAGGCGCGCAGGACGTGCCGAAGACGCCCATCACCATCATCAAGGCGACGATTGTCGGCTGAGCAAAAAGACCTGCTGCTGGCCGACCTGCACCTGCCGGTCGTAGCAAGCGGCGCAGCACCCGAAGCCTCGTTCTTGAACGAGGCTTTTTTGCGTTTCTGCGCGGGTCCCGCGCGCGCCGCACGAAGCGTGTTTCTGCTGGGTGATGTATTCGAGTCCTGGGTCGGCGACGACCTGGGCCTCGCGGACTATCCGCGCGAGATCGCCGCGCTCAAGGCCCTGAGCGACAGCGGCGTGGAGCTGCGCTACCAGACCGGCAACCGCGACTTCCTGCTCGGCCGCCGCTTCGAGCTGGCCACGGGTGCCGTCCGCCTGCCGGATGAGCATCTCGAAGCCCTGGGCGGTACAGCGACCCTGCTCGCTCATGGCGACCAGTACTGCACCGATGATGTGGGCTATCAACGCTGGCGCGCGTTCTCGCACAACCGTCTGGCGCAATGGCTGTTTCTCAAGCTGCCTGCCGCGCGGCGGCGGCGTATCGCCGGCGGCCTGCGCGATGGCAGCGCAGAAGCCAAGCGTCGCAAGGCCGAGTCGATCATGGATGTGAACGACGCGGCCATCGTGTCGGCCTTTCGCCGTCATCGGGTGAAGCGCCTCATTCATGGCCATACCCACCGCCCCGCAGAACACCAACACGCGATGCATGGCGGTCTAGGGCAGCGCATCGTGCTGGCAGACTGGCGAGCGGAGCGCATCGAATGGCTCTGCGTGGATGCCCGCGGCTGGCGGCGTGAAGGCTTCGCCAATACGCAGTAATTCCTCTTGTCGTTCACGCAAGGGAAATGCGGATAGTGCTTGCCGCAGCGTGATGTCGCTCGTTACCATCTGCGCCCCGCGTTTATCTTTCTGGAGAGCACCCATGTCCGCAGCCGTTGACCTCATCAAGAAACTCCCACAGGCCTATTCCGAAGGCGCTGACTGCGTGATCCAGTTCAACATCAGCCAGCCGCATTACGTCACCATCAAGGGTGGCGCTGCCGATGCAACCGCAGGCACTGCGCCGAATGCCGACCTCGGCATCACCATGGAAGACGAGGACTTCGTGGCCCTCATGAAAGGCGAGCTGAACGGCATGACCGCGTTCATGACCGGCAAGCTGCAACTCGAAGGCGACCTCATGCTGGCCCAGAAGCTGAGCAGCTACTTCGATCCCGCCAAGCTGGGTTGATCGAACGATGGCGGTTCTGCCGTCGATCGACGATACGACCGAAGCCCTGGACCTCACGGTCCGGGGCTTTTTGTTTTGCCTGCGGCGCGATGCCGAAGGCCGCCTCACGCTCGCTGCACCGCATCTCGAAGGCTATGGCGCTTTTGCGGTGGACTGGGCCAGCCCCGAAGTGCAGCGGCGCATCACCGGCGGCAAGAAGCAGCTGCTCGCCAAGGCGGTGGGCTTACATAAAAAGCCTTCGGCGAAAGTCTTCGACGGCACCGGCGGTCTCGGGCGTGATGCCTTCACCCTGGCGGCACTTGGGGCCGAGGTGACACTGGCCGAGCGCAATCCCGTTTTGCTCGCACTGCTGCGTGACGCACACCGGCGCGCACTGTTGCACTCCAGCTTGCGCGACGCGGCCACGCGCATCCGCATCATCGAGCACGACAGCACGGGCCCCCTGCTGGCAGCGCAGGGCGCGGATGCGATCTATCTCGACCCGATGTACCCCGACGATGGCAAGCGCGCCCTGCCCTCGAAGGAAATGCAGATCCTGCGCGACCTCACCGGCGGCGATGCCGATGCCGATGCCCTGCTCGCAGCCGCACGCGCCAGCGGCGTCGCGCGGGTGGCGGTGAAGCGCCCCAGCAAGGCCCCCTGGCTGGCTGGCAGCAAGCCGCACCTGAGCCTGGAAGGCACCCAGGCGCGCTTCGACATCTACCTCGGTTAAACAACCGGCGGCAGAGTGGATTCGAGATCGCCCGTCGAGCGGCGGCGCAGCCAGCGCGCGAGGGTGTGGCGCATCTCCACCGGGTCAATGGGCTTGGGGATATGGTCGTTCATGCCAGCGGCCAGGCAGCGGTCGCGGTCGCCCGCCATGGCATTGGCGGTCATCGCAATGATGGGCAGATTGGCAAAGCGCGGGTCAAGGCGGAGCTGGCGGGTGGCAGTAATGCCGTCCATCTCCGGCATCTGCAAGTCCATCAGCACCGCGTCATATTCGGACTGCGCGATCTTCTCCAGCGCCTCGCGGCCATTGGTGGCGGTAACCACCTCGACCTGCGCCATCTTCAGCAGCTCGCCGGCTACTTCGAGGTTGATGAAGTTGTCGTCCACCAGCAGCACCCGCGCGCCGATGAGCGGGTCGATGCGGGGGGCGGAATCGTCGGCCAGATGTTCGAGCCGCCAGCTCGGATCGGCACGGTCGAAACCCAGGGTGGCCGTGAACACCGAACCTGAACCGGGTGTGGAATCGACCGTGATCTTGCCGCCCATCAGCGTCACCAGCTGCTTGCAGATAGTCAGCCCCAGGCCAGTGCCGCCGAAGCGCCGGGTGGTGGAGTTGTCAGCCTGGGTGAAGGCCGAGAACAGGCGCATCATCTGGATCGGGTCGATGCCGACGCCGGTGTCCTGCACCTCGAAGCGCAGCTCGGCCCGGGTTTCGGTGGCGTCGATCACCGTGCAGTTGAGCGTCACCGAGCCTTCGCTGGTGAACTTGACCGCGTTGCTGACCAGGTTGAGCAGCACCTGATGCAGGCGCAGGGGGTCGCCCATGAGGTCGCGCGGCAGCTGCGGCACGCGCCAGACACTGAACATCAGGCCCTTTTCGCTGGCGCGGTCGGCCATCAGGCCCTGCACGCGGTCGAGCACATCCCAGAGATCGAAAGGGATGCGCTCCACCGTCATGCGGCCGGCCTCGATCTTGCTGAAGTCGAGGATATCGTTGAGCAGGCCGAGCAGGGCCTTGGCGGAGTCTTCCACGCGGCTGAGCTGGCCATGCAGCCTGGGCTCGCTGGTCTGTGCCACGGCAAGATGCGTAAGCCCGATGATGGCGTTCATCGGCGTGCGGATCTCGTGGCTCATGTTGGCGAGGAAGCGGCTTTTGGCCTCGTTGGCGGCATCGGCCTCGCGGCGGGCGTTCTCCAGCTCCAGCTCCAGCTCCTTCTGATCGGTGACGTCGATCCAGTAGCCGTTGAGCAACACGCCGCCGTCGGGCTCCAGCACCGTGTTGGCGGCAGCACGGATCCAGCGCAACTCGCCGGTCTCGCCGTGGTTGATGCGATGCACGTGGCTGTACGCCTGGCGGCGGCCGATGGCATTGGCGACCACGGCGTTGAGTGCCGAGAGGTCTTCAGGGAAGACCAGGTTCATCAGGGCGTCGTAGCTTGCCAGCGCACGATCGCGCGGCACCCCGAACACGGCCTCGACACCGGCCGAGACAAAGCGGAGTTCCGGTGACTTGGACGGGTGCTGCACCACCTGGTAGACCGCGCCCGGCATGGAGTTGGTGATGTCGCGCAACAGGCGCTCTGCACTGCGCAGAGCGTCGGTGCGCAGCTCCACCCTCTGCTCCAGCTCGCGGTTGAGCTTTTCCAGCTGCTGCTGCACACGCTCGCGGCGGTAGGCGAGACCGAGTTGCTGGGCAACCCCTTCGAGGAGTTCCTGCTGGCCCGCCTCCATAATGCTTGCCTCGTCGCTGGCGAATACCCAGACCCCGCCGCCGCCAGCCTCGGCCTCGATGGGAGCGAACAGGCCACGCGAACTCTCGGTAAAGCCCAGCGAGGCACTCTGGAACTCGGCGAGGTTGATGCGGCAGCTCAGGCAATCGGGCTGCGGCCAGGCCTCGGGCAGCAGGGCGGTGACACGGTTCAGCATCTCGGTGAAGCTGAAATCGACCCAACCCAGGGTATCGGCCACGCGATAAAGCACCTGCTGCTCACGCACCCGGTCGGCCAGCTCTCGCTGGCGGCTGACCAGGTGCTGCTCGCGCGCTTTGAGCTGTGCGGTGAGCGAGGAGATGCCATGCGACAGCACGCTGATCTCATCGCCCGCCACAGCCCCGGCTTTTTCTGCCGGGCTGCCGGCCGTGAGCAGTTCGACCGTCTGCACCAGTTCGCGCAGGGGATTCAGGTTGCGCCGCAGCACGTGGTGTAGCAGCAGCAAACTGAATGCGGCGAGCAGAAGGGTTGCCAGCAAGATAGACAGCGACGGCAGATGGCCCCCCAGGGGCTCGATCGGTGCGTGTCCGAGCACCAGGGTCCAGCCCAGCACCGCCATCGGTGCCGTGGCCGTGGTGCGGTGCTCTCCATCCGGCCATTGCAGCTGCTCAACCTGTGTGGCCCTGGCCGACAGGGCGTTGGCGATAAAGCGTGCCCGCCCGGTGTTGGCGGGTGCCCAGTCGGTATAGGCGCGGCCCAGGTAGCGGGGCTGCGGTGCCAGCACGATGCGGCCTTCGGCATCCAGCAACAGCCAGTCAGCCACGACCGATAGCTGCCGCAGCGTCGCGGCGAGCTGACCTGCGCGCAACTCGGCCAGCGCGGCACCCCTGAACCGGCCCTGGCTGAAAAACGGTACGGCGTATTGCAACTTCCACGCCGCATCGGCCGCCTCATCGATATCCGGTGGCAGCCAGAGCGGCTGGCCACCCTGCTGGACCGCCGTAAACCACTCCTGGCTGCCATCGGTGGCGTCCGGCCAGTTGAGGCGCTCGCGCACCACCGTGGCATCGCGGTACAGATAAACCTGCTTGCGCGCTTCCGAAGCAGTGTCCCGCAAGAACGCCAGACCCGCGCCCGCCTGGCCGGGCGTCTGGGCCATCTGGGCCTGCAGCAGCGCCATGTAATCAGCCATCGGCAGATCGGGCCTGAGACCAGCGAGAGTGGCGACGTTCCGCGCGTGGTCTTCGATGGCTCCCAGCAATGCGGCGATTTCAGTGGCCAGGCCGCGTGCATCGACCAAGGCTTCCTGGTGCTCGCTGGCCTGGCGCACCTGATGCACCACCAAACCGGCAAGTGCAGCAAACAGCATCAGCAAAAATGCCGTTGGCAGCAGCAGTCCTGCGGTGATTTTCCGGCGTAGGTCTAGACGCATCCAGCGTGAATCCATCGTGTTTGGGCAGACGATGCCACAACCGCAATCAAACCGTTACGCGGGTTTGTTAATGTCGTTCCATGCCATTACTGACTCTCGTCCGCCACGCCAAGTCCGCCTGGGACTACCCCGAACTCACCGACTTCGAGCGCCCGCTCAACGAGCGTGGTCGACGCGATGCGCCGCACATGGCTCTTCGTGCGCAGGGCCTGCCCAAGGTGTCTCGCATCATTTCCAGCCCTGCCAACCGTGCCCTCACCACGGCGCGGGTGTTTGCAGACCATCTGGGCATCGACTTCGACGCCATCCACATCGAACCCCGGCTCTACGAGGCTACGCGCAAGACCCTGCTGGAGGTGGTGAGCCGCATCGAGAACAACCCGGACCACGTCATGCTGTTTGGCCACAACCCGGGTTTCAGCGAGCTGGCCCACACGCTGGGCCACTGTCCCTTCGATGAGATGCCAACTTGCGCAGTCGCGCATTTCAAACTCGATGCCAAGGCTTGGAAAGAAGCCGGTCCGGGTACGGCCACACTGGTGAAATACCTGTTCCCAAAGGATGGCTTCGAGTGAGCACCCAGCGCCTGACCCTGCTGGTCAGCCTCGCCGCACTCGCCCTGAGTGCCTGCAGCAATAGCGTCTCCCCAGCGCCGCGAGCCGCCGCGCCGCCGCCGCGCGCCGCGCCGACACCAATACCCACGACGCCAGCACCCGTTGAAACGCCGCCGCCCATCGCCAGCCTCACCGACGGCCTGTGGATGAAGGGCGACCTGCACATCCACAGTCGTCACAGCACCGACTCCAGCAACAATCCAATGGCCAAGATCATCGCGCTCGGCGAGAGCGTGGGCATGGACTATCTCGGCATCAGCGACCACGACAACCACGTCAACGGTGACATCGCCGGCAACACCTGGGCCGACCCGGAGTTCAAGTCCAGCTCGATGGTGCTGCTCTACGGTGCGGAGTTGACCACCAGTCGCGGCCACGCCAATCCCTTTTCAGCAAAGCCCTACAACCACCAGCGGCTCTACGACGCACGCGAGGCGCTGGACGTCGATATCGCCAGGATCATCAAGGAGGAGGGTCTGCACTTCTCCGCCAACCACCCGAACGGTGCCGACCATTTCGGCTTCAGCTACGACATGGTCGATGCCATCGAGGTGTGGAACTCGGCGATCTGGGCCACCAACGAGGGTTCGATGCTGATCTGGCAGGACATGCTCAACTCCGGCCGCAACATCACCGCGCGCGGCGGCAGCGACTCGCACCACGGCTACCCCGGCGTGGGCGATACGCCGGGACAGAACTCGGTGCAGGCCGGCGGCAACAACGTCGGCACGCCGACCACCTGGGTGTTTGCCACCGCCCGCACCGGCGAGGCGGTGATTGCCGCGCTCAATAACGGCCGCGTCAGCATCAGCAGCAACCCCAATGCGCCGCGTATCGAGCTGTATGCCGATCTCAACCGAGACGGGCAGATGGATATGATGATGGGCGACAACACGCGGCCGCCCGGCACGCCGGTGAACTTCCGGGTAGACCTGGTCAACGTCGGCGCGGCGGTTGCGCCGTACACGGTCACGGTGATCAAGAACGGCGGCGAATTCGGCAGCTTCAATGTGCTGCCCACCGCGCCTTCGCTGAGCTTCACCGACACGCCCGCCGCCGAGGGCCGCAGCTACTACCGCGTACAGGTCGAAGGCCAGCAGGCTGTCTACCCCGAGATCCCTGGTGCGGCGGCGCTGAGTGCCAACATGGTTGGCTTAAGCAACCCGATCTACTTCAACTTCAAGCGCCCACGCTGATCGGCCTGAGCTGGGCGGCAAACCGCTGCGCATTCTGCACATAGTGCTGGGCCGAGAGCTTGATGAAGGCGATCTCCTGCGGCTTAAGCTCGCGCTTGACCACCGCTGGCGAGCCCATCAGCAGCACGCCATCGGGAAAGCTCTTGCCCTCCGGCACCAGCGAACCGGCACCGACGATGCTGTTCTTGCCGATGGTCGCGCGGTTGAGAATGACGCTCTGAATGCCGATCAGCGTGTTGTCGCCAATGGTGCAGCCATGCAGCATCACCTGATGGCCCACGGTCACGTCACGGCCGATGACGAGCGGCACGCCGACGTCCGTATGCAGCACCGAGTTATCCTGAATGTTGCTGCCCTCGCCAATCGTGATCGGTTCGTTATCACCCCGCACTGTGCAGCCGAACCAGATGTTGGCACCCTGGTGCAGCACCACGTTGCCGATGACGGCGGCATTGTCAGCCACCCAGTTGCGGCCGAGCAGCTGGGGCTGTTTTTCTTCGAGGGCGTAGAGCATGGTGGTTGGCGTTCAGATTGGGGCGCTTAATCTAGCCGTAAGCATCTTCGGAGTCTTTTAGATGAGCTTTCTTGCCCGACTATTCGGCGGCCTCGCCGGTCGCATCCTCGCCGTCGTGCTGGCGGTCAGCGCCGCCCAGTTTCCCGTCTATTACGCCCAGTACGTACAGACACTCACCGGCGCGCGGCAAGAGGCCTCTCTGCGCTATGAGGAGCTGATGCGTGAAGCGAAAGTACTGAACTTGGGCGCAGAGGATTTCATCATCCGCCACGAGGAGAACAGCGACCCGGTGTTCCAGGCCTCCGGGCGCATTCACCGGACGACGCTGGCGCGCTTCAACAAGCTGGATGCCGCCTGGCAGGCGCTGAGCACGGCCACCGTGTTCGAGAAACCGCTGGCACTCGCCAAGCACTTCGACCGCCAGCTGGCCGGGGCGGTGCGCTTCACGCCCGGTGTGCCACTGACGCTCGAAGCCGGCGCGTATGCCTTAGGCGGCATCGTAGTGGCTTGGCTTCTCTCGGCGCTGTTCGGTGCTTTGCTGCTGCCACCCGCTCGAGTCACGACGGTGCGCTAGCCGAGCATCGCGCGCACCTTCGTGACGTCCGGCTGCAGGATCACCCCGCGCTCACAGACGATGGCATCGATCAGAGAGGCCGGCGTGACGTCGAACACTGGGTTGAAGGCATCCATGCCGGTTGGCGCGATGGGCTGGCCCTTGAACTCGGTCAGCTCCGTGGCGGTGCGGGATTCGATGGGGATGGCCTCGCCGTTCGGGCACTGCAAATCGAAGGTGCCGGAAGGTGCGACCACCATGAACTTTGCGCCATGCGCCTTGGCCGCCAGGGCCAGCGCATAGGTGCCGATCTTGTTGGCGGTGTCGCCATTGGCGGCGATGCGATCCGCACCGACGATGACCCAGTCGATCTTTTGCACCTTCATCAAATACGCCGCCGCACCATCGGCGATGAGCTGGGCGGGGATACCCTCCTGCATCAGCTCCCAGGCCGTGAGGCGTGCGCCCTGCAGCCAGGGACGGGTCTCGGTGTTGTAGACGCCCGCCAGCTTGCCCTCGGCGTGTGCGCTGCGAATCACACCGAGTGCGGTGCCATGTCCGCCGGTGGCGAGCGCGCCAGTGTTGCAGTGGGTGAGCACGCGCGAACCGGGGGCGATGAGTGCGGCACCGAGCGCGCCCATCTTGAGGTTCTGCGCCAGGTCTTCGGCGTGGATGGCCTTGGCCTCATTCAGCAGGGCCTCGGCGGTGCGCGGCGTGACCGCAGCCATCCGCAACAGGGCCCAGCGCAGATTCACGGCCGTCGGGCGCGAATCTGCCAGCACTTTCTCCGCCGCCTCGTAGTCACGGCCCTGCAGCGCATCGATTACCAGCCCATAGGCCGCCGCAATGCCAATCGCCGGTGCACCGCGCACCGCCATCGCATGGATGGCATGCGCCACGCCCGCCGCCGAGCGGCATTGCAGGTAGGTCAGCTCGTGCGGCAGCACGCGCTGGTCGAGCAGGCTCAGGTGGTCTTTGTCCCAGACGATGGGTTGCACAGCAGCCGACATGTTTAAGTCCCGTAAAATGCGAAGCACAACAATCCCTGAATTGTATTGCGCCCATGCAAGCCATTGACCTGATCGTGCTCCCGCGCTGGATCGTGCCCATCGAACCCGCTGGCGTCGTGCTGCAAGACCATGCGCTGGTGGTGGACAAGGGCCGCATCGTTGCCCTGCTGCCTGTCACCGAGGCAGCGGCGAAATACGCGCCCCGCGAGACGCTCACCCTCGCCTCGCAGGTGGTCATGCCCGGCCTCGTCAATGCCCACACGCATGCGGCGATGACGCTCTTGCGCGGCATCGCCGACGACCTGCCGCTGATGGACTGGTTGCAGAACCACATCTGGCCCGCCGAGGGCGCGCATGTCTCCCGCCAGTTCTGTGTGGATGGCGTCAAGCTCGCCGCCGCCGAGCTGATTCGCGGGGGTGTGACCACCGCCAACGACATGTATTTCTTTCCCGATGCCTCGGCGGAAGGCTTCACGGCGGCGGGCATGCGCAGCGTCGTCAACCTCATCACGCTGGACTTCCCCACCGCCTGGGCCGCCAACGCCGACGAGTATCTGCACAAGGGCCTGGCCGTGCGCGACGCGCTCAAGGGCAATCCTTTGGTGACGACGATCTTCGGCCCGCACGCGCCCTACACCGTCAGCGATGCGCCGCTGCGCAAGATCCGCACGCTGGCGAACGAACTTGGCATCGGCATCCACATGCACGTCCACGAAACCGCCGGCGAAGTGGCGATGGCCGAGGGCCAGACCGGCATGCGCCCCTGGCAGCGCCTGAAGGAACTGGAACTGCTCGGCCCCGACTTCGTCGCCGTCCACATGACCCAGCTCACCGATCAGGAAATCGCAGAGGCGGCCGAGTTGGGCGTGCATGTCGTCCACTGCCCGGAGAGCAACTTGAAGCTGGCCAGCGGCTTCTGCCCGGTCGACAAGCTGCTCAAGGCGGGTGTCAACGTCTGCATCGGCACCGATGGCGCCGCCAGCAACAACGACCTCGATCTGTTCGGGGAATTGAAAACCGCCGCCCTGCTCGCCAAGGCCGTCACCGGCGACGCCCAGGCCCTGCCCGCCCACGCCGCCCTGCACATGGCCACCCTCGCCGGTGCCAAGGCACTGATGCTCGACGAGCAGATCGGCTCGCTGGTGCCCGGCAAGCAGGCCGACTTCATCGCCGTGGACCTGGGCGCGCTCAACACCCAGCCCGTCTACAACGTGCTGTCGCATCTCGCCTATGCCGTCAACAGTCGGCAGGTCACCGATGTGTTCGTGGCCGGCAAACCGCTGCTGAAGAGCGGTGTGCTGACCACCCTGAGCATCGACGAAGTGCTCAGCAAGGCCAACGAGTGGGCGCTAAAGATCAAGCCATGAGTTTCTCGAAACTGCCCACGCCGCCCTACTACGCGGTGATCTTCTGCTCGCAGCGCCCCAACGTGGACGATGGCAGCAGTGATGGTTATGGCGAGATGGCCGACCAGATGGCCGAGCTCGCCAGCACCATGCCCGGCTATCTCGGCCGCGAGAGCGCGCGCGGTGCCGATGGCTTTGGCATTACCGTCAGCTACTGGCAGGACGAAGCCGCGATTGCGAACTGGAAGGCCAACATGGACCACAAGGCCGCGCGCGACTACGGCCGCACGCGCTGGTACGAGCACTACGAACTGCGCGTGGCGAAAGTCGAACGCGCCTATGGCAAGCCATGACGACGACCATCACCATACGTGCCTGCACTGCCGATGATGCGGCCGCCTTGCAACAGTTGCTGTCCCAGCAGAGCGCCTATGCCAACACACTACAGTTTCCATATGCCTCGCTGGAGAGCTGGCAGCAAAAGCTCGCGCCCGGCGCCTCTCCAAACCTTCACCGCTTGGTCGCCTGCCGAGGCACCGAGCTACTCGGCGAGATCAGCCTGAGCCTGACATCGAATGCACGACGTTCCCATGTGGCCGGTATTGGCATGGTGGTCAGCGAGCACTGCCGACGCCAGGGTGTTGGCAGTCTCATGCTGACCGCAACCATCGACCTCGCCGAAAAGTGGCTTGCGATCCGCCGTATCGAACTGGAAGTTTTTGTCGACAATGCGCCTGCGATTGCGCTCTACGAGCAGCACGGTTTCGTCGCCGAGGGTACCGCCCATGGCTATGCCTTTCAGAACGGTCGATATGCCGATGTGCTGCGCATGGCACGCATCACCCTGTGAAAACCATGAGCAACTCAGACACCGCCGAACTCGCCAACTTCGACAAGCAGGCCGCGACCTGGTGGGACGTCAAAGGCCCGATGCGCGCGCTGCACCACATCAACGGCCCGCGCGTGCGTTACATCGAGCAGTGTGCGAGCGGCTTGAAGGGCAAGCGCGTGCTGGATGTGGGCTGCGGTGGTGGCTTACTGACCGAGGCGCTCGCCGCCAAGGGCGCGGACGCAACCGGCATCGACCTGGCCGACGAGGTCATCGAAGTCGCCAAGCTGCACGGCCTCGAATCGAAGATCAAAGCCGACTACCAGAAGACCAGCGCAGAAGACCTCGCCACCAAGTCGCCCGCCAGCTTCGACCTCGTCTGCTGTCTTGAGATGCTGGAGCACGTCCCCGACCCTGCCAGCGTCATCAGCGCGGTGGCCAAGCTTGCCAAGCCGGGTGCGACGGTGGTGTTCAGCACCATCAACCGCAATCCCAAGGCCTTCGCGCTCGCGGTGGTCGGCGCGGAATACCTGCTCAACCTGGTGCCGCGCGGCACCCACGACTACGCCAAGTTCATCAAGCCCAG